>NZ_JBMPOS010000009.1:0-289254 GCF_049340345.1 Undibacterium sp. Di27W
GAGTTCTAATCGAGTCTGTCAGCTAAAACTGCAGATGCGCAGCGTTGTCCCTCCACCCCAACGCTTTCTAGTTTCCCAGAAATCGTCACTTATAACCATACAAGCGCAGCGTAATCGTACGCATGGTAATCGTCATTTTTCATGACGCCTGAGCCTATCGCCTGCTTCAGAGTAGTGAATCAAGTATAAACCACGCCCATACAAAAATGGAAACGCGGCTATCATGAGAATTTTTTGGGGAGACCCTTATTTCAGTCCCATCATGCGTACGATTACGCTGCGCTAATCGTACCTACACTGGCTAGCTTGCATTTCGCTTGACTGGAATAACAGTATCTACGCTGGCTCAATCTTCTTGTAGGACACCACTGACCCAATTTTGAGAAAACCGCCATTTGATCTGTGCTGCGGGATTGCTATGCTTTATTAATCTCGTACGTGCACTTTCGCAATCTCAATTCATCATCTGGAGTCTTCTCATGTCCAAGCCATTCTTGAATCTCATTCTTCCTGTTTGCTCCAGGCAAGTGGCCAGATCGGTTCTGGTAGCGGCTATCCCCCTGGCTGGCATGATGTCATCTGCGGTGGCGGCTGATGTGTCGCCTGCGCTGGACCGGGCCAGCCTTTCTCTTGGTGCTGTCCGCGCAGATACCAGCTTGCAGCTTGGTGTCAGCACCAGTGCCGGGCGATATGAGACCCCGAGCTACGATGGTGAAAGTGTGACCATACCAAGGATAAGGGCGGACTTTTTACTCGGGCATAGCCAGGGCATTTCGCTGGACTATTACCGCTATGACAAATCCTATTCATCCAGCCTGAATGGCAGCACCACTTTGAATGGGCAGCCCTTGAACGGTACTGCGGCATTGTCTGCCGATGCCAGGCTGGAGGTCGGCCAGGTGGCCTACAGGTGGTGGCTGGGGCAGGGCGCGGACGTGGTGGGACTGGGCCTGGGGGCGGCCTATTACCGGGCAACGGTAGATGGCTCAATTGCTGCAACAGCCGCTGGCATGAATGGCAGCGGCGCAGATACTTTTGAGCGCAGCACCTTTGCGCCCCTGCTTGAACTGGGCTGGCGTCATGCCTTTACCCCGTCGACACGCATGTTTGCCGAAGCCTCAGGCGTCAAGAAAAATGGTGGCAGCATCAACGGGCATATCTATACCGCGACCATGGGGGTGGAGTGGTTCCCGCTGGAGAATGTGGGTATCGTGGCTGACTATGGGGTATCCAGAATCAGCCTCACACGTGATCTTGAGCGTGACGACAGCGCACAACTGAATCTGCGTCTGAATGGCCCTTCAGCCTATGTGAAAGTGCGCTTCTGAAAATATACTTATCTGAATTTATGGTACATCAGCAATCTGCCGCCGGATGATGCGGTTCAGGCCCACAGGGGTGACACCCACATAGCTGGCCAGGTCTTTTTGTGAGATGCGGCGGATCAGGGCTGGTTCTTCCCTGGCGATAGCCTGGTAGCGTTGCTCGGGTGTCAGGGTGAGCAATTCGCGCTCACGTTTTTCCTTACGTGCAGCAAAAGCCTGGAAACCCTGCCGCAAGGCAGTGGCCCAGGCCAGTTCCTGTTGCGCCAGGCTGAGCAGGATGGCGTAGGGAATACGTTCCAGCACTACTGGGCTAATGGCCTGTACGGCAAAGCTGGTCTTGCCCTGCGCAGTCAGAGCAGCCATGCTGGCAAAGACCTGGCCTTCGCTGGCAAAGGATTTGATCCATTCCTTGCCATCTTCCTGCACATACATGAGCTTGACGCAGCCACTGACGATCACATACAGATAGGGGTGGCTTTCATCCTGATGGAATACCCATTCCTGTGCACCCAGCTGTCGGGTTTGCAGGTTGGCAGCTACTTGCGGCCAGTGTGGCAAGTCTTGCCCCGCGAGGGTGCGAAATACCTGCTGGCTCAGTGTTAATGGAGAGGTGGTCGGCATGGATAAATTAACCCGGGTTAATGCGTGGATGTCTTGCAGATTATACAGTTTGCCCATTCCATTACACGGGGGGGGCAGCATGAAACTCGCACAGCAAACTTTCTTGATCACCGGGGCCAGTGCAGGCATAGGCCGGGCACTGGCCGTGGCACTGGCGCAGCAAGGTGCGCACGTCATCGCCTGGGGGCGCAATGCTGAACGCCTGCAAGAACTGACGGCAAGCCATCCCAATATACAGGTGCAAGTCGTCGACCTGACGCAAGTGGCACAATTAGAACAGACGGTCGCTACGCTGTTGAGCCATATGACGATAGACTGCCTCATCAATAACGCGGGCATACAGCATGCGAAGCAATTGCTGGATGCTGACTATGGCTTGCCCGACATCATGGCCGAGGTCAGTACCAATCTGCTTGCACCAATAGAGCTGACACGTTTGCTGTTACCGCATTTGCTAACTCGGCCACAAGCCAGAGTGCTGATGATGTCATCCGGCCTGGCCCTGATGCCCAAGGCAGAATCTGCCGTGTATTGTGCCACCAAGGCTGCTATCCATTCTTTGAGCGAAGGCTTGCAATTACAATTGCAGGCAAGCCAGGTGACAGTTACGGAATGTATTTTGCCTCTGGTGGATACCGCCATGACAGCAGGGCGGGGACGCGGCAAAATCATGCCTGCGCAAGCGGCCGGTGAAATCGTGCTGGCCTTGCAACAGCCCGCCCGCCCCATGCTGTATGTGGGCAAGAGCAGGCTCTTGCCCTTCTTGCTGCGCTTTGCCCCTTACATCCTCAGGCGCATCTTGCAAGTACCACCAGAAAGCCAGCGTCTGCCGCAACATTCTTAGCGCAAGATGACAGTTCACGACATTTTTTACAGGTCTGGCGACATTTTTAAACCTGTAGTCGCTGGATAATGGCAGCCTGCATATGCCTGAACTACACTGCCTGCATGGCATAAACGAATATTAAAACCGGAGCTTATCGTGGATAAAATAACAGCAGGTAAGAGCATGAGTGTGGGTGAAATATTGCAATGGCAATGGAATGGCTATGCGCAATTTCACCAGTCACGCGCCAATCTTTACATGCACATCATTGCCGTGCCCTTGTTCTTGCTGGCCAACATCAGCCTGCTGGTCGCCATGGCGCAACTTTCATTTGTAGCGGCTATTCTCTCTGTCATTGTGATGGCGGTATCGATGGCAGTGCAGGGCAAGGGCCACAAGAAAGAAGAGCATCCGGCCATCCCCTTCAGCAGCCCCATGAATGCCATCACCAGGATTTTTTTGGAACAGTGGATCACGTTTCCGCGCTTTGTGATTTCTGGCGGATGGTTGAAGGCCTTGCGTGCGTGTTGATGTGCGGGGCTGATTATTGCCCTATCAGGTTATCTAATATTGAAAATAAAGACCAAAAAATTCACTACAGAGGCACAGAGTGAGTAAGTAGGCTCGTGCTGCGGATTGTAGGGTGCGTTATAACGCACCCTACACTTCCAGCAAAAAATTGGATGTGGCTTGGCTGCCCAGTTGTACCGGCGCTTCTGTTTCATCTTTCAGAGCCACGCCCGTCAGACCACGCTTGCGGGCTTCTGTCAGCAGGTAATTCAGTTTGTAGGCCGCCTGCTCATAGCTGAGGCCATCCGGGCGTATATTCGAGATGCAATTGCGGGCAGCATCGGTCAGGCCAGGCTGGGGTGACCAGCTCAGGTAGGCACCCATGCTGTCGGGTGAGCTCAGGCCCGGTCTCTCGCCTATCAGCACCAGCACGGCCTTGGCATTCAGCAGCGCGCCTGTCTCGTCACCGATGGCGACTCTGGCCTGGGTGGCGATGACGATGGGAGCAAGGCTCCAGTTGTCAGGTGCAAGCCGCGCCCGCAGGTTTTCCAGCAAGGGCAGGGCATTTTGCGCAACTGCGGGGGCAGATAAACCATCGGCAATGACGATGGCGAGGTCTGCTGGCGGCGATGATAATTGCTGCAGATGCTGGCGTGAGGCCTCATTCAATCTGCGGCCCAGGTCCGGTCTTTGCAGATAGCTGTTGCGATCATGCGCGGCGCTGTTGACGTGCAGGCTCTCATACCCTGCTTGCTGCAAAGCCTGCGCTAATTCACTCACATCCAAAGCCTGATGCACGGCATCACGGGCGCGCGCATGGGCCAGCTGGAAAGCCAGTTGCGCACCAGTCGGCACGCTGACACCGGCGCGGCCCAGGGCGATGCGGGCCTGGGTGAACTGGCGCAGGGCTGCCCAGGGATTGCTATGGACGGGTGGCTTGGGTGCGTTCATGTCAAGCGTCGTAAAGCTGTTTCAAAACCAGATGGCAAGGCATCATGCAAATGCAATTGCTCATCATGTTTATAAATCTCCATCCGCTTGAGCCAGGCTTCAAATTCAGGCGCGGCCCGCAAGCCCAGCACGCGCCGCAGGTACAGCGCATCGTGGAAAGAGGTGCTCTGGTAATTGAGCATGATATCGTCCGAGCCTGGCACGCCCATGATGAAATTGCAGCCTGCGGTCGCGAGCGAAGTCAGCAAAATATCCATGTCATCCTGGTCAGCCTCGGCATGGTTGGTGTAGCAGACATCGCAACCCATGGGCAAGCCCAGCAGCTTGGCGCAGAAATGATCTTCCAGGCCTGCGCGTATGATTTGCTTGCCATCGTAAAGGTATTCAGGCCCGATGAAACCAACCACAGAATTCACCAGCAGCGGCTGGAATTTGCGCGCCACGGCATAGGCACGTGCTTCGCAGGTTTGCTGGTCCATGCCATGATGGGCATTGGCTGACAGCGCGCTGCCCTGGCCGGTTTCAAAGTACATGACATTCTGGCCCACCGTGCCGCGCCCCAGCGACAGGGCGGCGCTGCGTGCTTCTGCCAGCAAGGCGAGGTTGATGCCAAAGCTGCTGTTGGCCGCTTCGGTGCCAGCGATGGACTGGAACACCAGATCGACCGGCGCACCGCGCTCTATGGCTGTCATGGTATTGGTCACATGGGTGAGTACGCAAGACTGGGTGGGTATCGCATATTGTTCTATGATGGCATCGAGCATATGCAGCAGCTTGATGACTTGCGGCACATTGTCGCTGGCGGGGTTGATGCCTATCACGGCGTCGCCACTGCCATACAAGAGACCATCGAGTATGCTGGCGGCAATGCCGGTGCTGTCGTCAGTGGGGTGGTTGGGTTGCAGGCGGGTGGCGATGCGGTTTTCCAGGCCCAGGGTATTGCGGAATGCCGTGACCACGCGGCATTTTTTTGCCACCAAGATCAAATCCTGCACACGCATGAGTTTGCTGACGGCGGCTGCCATTTCCGGCGTGATACCTGCTGCCAGTGCAGTCAGCGTTGCCGTATCTGCCGCATCCGACAACAACCAGTTACGAAAATCCCCTACGCTCAGATGGCTGATTGTGGTGAAGGCGGCAGCATCATGTTCATCGATGATGAGGCGTGTCACTTCATCGCTCTCATAAGGCACCAGGGCTTCATTGAGAAAGATTTTCAGCGGCAGCTCTGCCAGGCACATTTGCGCCACCACGCGTTCTTCTGCAGTGCTTGCGGCTACGCCTGCCAGCAAGTCGCCAGACCGCAGCGGCGTAGCCCTGGCCAGCAAGTCCTTGAGGTCACGGAACTGGTAAGTGTGCGTACCGACGATGTGGCTGAATTGTGCAGGCTGCATGCTCATCTTGTAGCGGTTTCTGTGGTCATGGCATTGTCCGCTTCTTCATCCTGGGCTATGCCAGTGCGCTTGCCCACTGTCATGATATGGTAGACATAGGCCAGTGCCAGGAAGAGGCAAAAAACGCCGAATATCAACAGATTATAATAAACCATGGTGGCCATGCAAATGCAGGCTGCCAGCAGGGCGAAGGCGGGTGAATATGGATAAAACGGCGCGCGGAATGGCCTAGCTATATCTGGCTCAGTGCGTCGCAGTTTGAATAGACTCAGCATGCTGACGATATACATCAGCAGCGCACCAAACACACTCATCGTCAGTATATTTGCCGTCAGACTCTGGCCACCTATCTTGATGAGTTCATCGCTATAAATCGCAGCGATGCCGATAAGGCCACCTGCGATGATTGCCCGGTGCGGGGTCTTGAAGCGCGGATGGATTTTGGCAAAGAAATGCGGCAGATAATTCTCCCGCGCCAGCGCAAAAATCTGCCGCGAGTAACCAAGTATGATGCCGTGAAAAGACGCAATCAGACCAAACAGGCCCAGCCACACCAGCATGTGCAGCCAGTTGCTGTTATTGCCGACCACCAGCTTCATTGCCTGCGGCAGCGGGTCATTGATGTTCGCCAGTTTGGTCCAGTCACCCACGCCACCGGCAAACACCATCACGCCTATCGCCAGCAACACCAGGGTGATGATGCCGCCTATATAAGCGATGGGGATCGAGCGTCGCGGATTGCGTGATTCTTCCGCCGCCATCGCCACACCTTCTATCGCCAGAAAGAACCAGATCGCAAACGGAATGGCCGCAAACATGCCAGGCAGCGAGGCTGCACTGAAATGCTCTTGCCCGGCCCAGCCGCCCCTGGTGAAATTGTCCAGGTGAAAACCCGGCGCCACTACACCCATGAAGACCAGCAATTCAAAGATCGCCAGCAGCGTGACAGCCAGCTCAAAATTGGCGGCGATTTGTATGCCTATGATATTCAAAGCCATGAATACGATGTAGGCCCCCACTGCCGCCGTCTTGGGATTGATTTCAGGAAATTGTACATTCAGGTAAGCACCTATCGCCAGCGCAATGGCCGGCGGTGCAAATACAAATTCTATGAGGGTAGCCGCGCCGGCAAAGAAACCGCCCAGCGGCCCAAACGCCCGCCTGCTATAGGCAAACGGCCCGCCCGCATGGGGGATGGCCGTGGTCAATTCTGTGAAGCTGAAAATAAAGCTGGTGTACATCGCCGCAATGAACAGCGCCGTCACCGTGAATCCTAGCGTTCCCGCAGAAGCCCAGCCATAACTCCAGCCAAAATATTCACCCGAGATGACCAGGCCCACCGCGATGCCCCACAACTGCAAACTGCCCAGCGTAGGTTTTAACTGCGCATCTGTGCCTGAGCTTGCCTGATCGGGTGTCATGGATAGCCTCACTGTGGGGTAGGGTGAGTCAAGTATCCATGATTCGGGGGCTGATCACAAGTGCTGGATACAATGTGGGCAACTTCGTAGGTTGGGCTACGCTTCACCAGCCCAACACTCGGCCTTAACAAACGTGAAGTTTATTGAAATGCTGACCGTCGGAGTGAGGCAATTGCACATGGTTAACTCATCGGTTAACATACCATGCGCTTCACGGGCAATTTCAATTCGATGATTTTAAGTTTATATAGGATCACTCAATGCACGTCGTTCAAAGTCAGCAAGAACTATTTGACGCAATCAGGAGGGAAAATATTCCTTTGGATATAGTTGCTATTTGGGAAGGGACTTTGCCCGATGAAATCAAGCATACTTGTCAATCGCCGGATACCCTGTTCAACGCTTTCATGGAGCATCGAGACGCATTCCCGTGTGCAGATGAATTCCTGATGCTGTGGCAGACAAATGGCGATTCCATCACTGCTTACCTGAGAGCGCAGAAAATTTATGTGCGCTGGCATATGGAAGACGGGCCGTCGGAATCTGAATTTGAGATTTTAGGGCACTCTTATCAACAGTTGATTGCCAGACTTCTCGCGAGGAAAATATCTCGTGGAACGGATAGCCGAATCCTTAACGATATCTCCGCATTCTTTAAATTCGAATATCTCCAGGAACTCACCAATTATGTGCAAACCAGTTCAGACTGGGAGGGTGATGGTTCTACGACCTTTATCGCATCTATAGAAGCACAGAAATAGAGTAGGGCGTTTAAAAATAATGTATATGTCTATTGAGGCCGAGTGTTGGGCTGGTGAAGCGTAGCCCAACCTACGAGGAGCGGCCCAACCTACGAAAATTTTCCAACCTGCAGTAAGCCAACCTACGGCTAGCTCTTGTTCCGTCGCTCATAAATCGTCTCAATCAAACCCATAGTCCAGCACATGGGGCAGCCGCGCATCAATAAGAATGCAGCTATGAGTGCCAGCCCCTGCAAGATGATTGATAAGCCGAGCTCCAGAAAGACCAGCCTTTGTAGGTTGGGCTACGCTTCACAGCCCAACACTCCGCGATTAAATAACGCATACAGCTTATCAAAGGCCCAGTGTTGGGCTGGTGAAGCGTAGCCCAACCTACAGGAAATCCAACCTACGGCTATTTCTTCTTCCGCCTCTCATAAATCGTCTCAATCAAACCCATCATCCAGCACATGGGGCAGCCGCGCATCAGTAAGAATGCAGCAATCAGGGCCAACCCTGCCCAGATCATGCCCAGGGGTTCTAGCAAAAAAGCGGCGATCACCAGGGCCAGTGCACCAAGACCGCGCAGCAAGTGCACCGTCACAGACGTGCTACAAAACATGATGGCCTCCATGATTTGTCGGTGTTTCTGGCGCCCCATCCTTCATCCAGTAACCACTACCCAGCAATTGCTCACGCACCTGTGCACGGGCGCGGTGCAGGCGGCTTTTGACCGCTTCCAGGCTCAGGCCCAATTGTGCGGCAACTTCGGGCGCGGTCAGCTCATGCACGTCGCGCAGGATCAGCACTTCGCGGTAAGGGGGCGAGAGGCGCTCCATGGCGCGTACCAGGTCCATGCGCAGATCGGTGGGCACAGTGGCGGCTATTGGCATTTCAGCTTCAGCGAGTTCATCCAGGGCATCATGGTATTTTTTGATGCGGAACAGGCGGAAGCATTCGCGCTCGATGATGCGAAACATCCAGGTTGCAAAGGTCGCTGCACAGCGCAGCGCACCTACCTTGCGGTAGAGTGACCACAGGGCCATCTGCACCGCGTCTTCGGCATCCTCGGCATTTGAGCAGGTACGGCGGGCAAAGCGCTTGAGGTCGGGCTGGCAGACTTCCAGCAATGCGGCTATGGCTTTACCATCACCTTGCCGGGCGGCTTCGATCAATTGAGGGCGAGACAGGCTCATCTCAGTTATCCAGGTATTTGCGCCCCACCATGGCGCAGGCGGGGCAAAAGCCGACAAAGGCGGTCATGACCATGGTAACAGCGCTGGCGATGACTAGCCAATTCAGCATGCCACCAACTTGACCACTGTACGCCAGCCAGAACAGTAGCAGGCCGCTGATGACGCGCAGTGCGCGTTCCCAATGGGGCAAATTACGTTTGAAATGAAACATGGTGAACTCCTCTTTGTAATGGATGACACTGAGCAAGAGTATCCATCCGCGTAAAAGGATTCAGGCTTTTTCAAAATAATTGAAAATAATAGGGAAAATCAGTTCAAACCCAGAATATCGCCTATAGCGTGTTGCAATTGCTCCACCAGTTCTGCATCCATGTACTTGTATTCATCGGGTATGTCGAGCACATGCACAGGCTTGTGGCCGATGAGGTTGCGATAGCTGGCCATGAGGCGTGACTTGTGTTTTTCTTCCATGACAAAGATCTGGTCTGCCCATTCTATGTCAGCAGCAGAGACAGGATGACGGGCATTGGGGCTGGTGCCGCCAGAGCGGGCGCGCACCAGGGGATGCTTGCGCCAGACTTGCTCGGCAGTAGGGCTGCGCCACTGGTTGCGGCTGCAGACGAAGAGGGCGTTGATGGGGCTGTCAGGCATGGGGCATGATGCTGGTAAAAACCATCATCATGCCAGAATCAGCTTGCTTGGGGGCTTGTTGTTTACCTCTTATTTACCGCTTCATCAGACGCATCTCATGATTGATGACTTCGATAATGCCGGTGGTCTTGCAGGTGTCCGGTGCAGGGGCGGCAGTGTTGCTGGCTGTACTTGCCGCGCTGGCCACAATGGCAGGGGCTGGTTCTTCCTCTGCTTCAGGTATGCAGGTGTCGGCGTTGAGCCAGAGTTGCAGATGGCCGTCTTTCTTGAGATTGGTGACGGCAACCAGCTCACTGGTTTCATACAGATAGACAAAATGCTTGGCAGCCTTGAGTTCAAACACACCACCCAGGGTGACGGACAGCATGATGCCATAACTGGTATCAAAATAAGGGTCTACCATGGAGTCACCCGTGTCAGTTGCATAGTAGCAATCACTGACCAATAGTTTTTCTGCCAGGGTTGCTTTACTGTAAACAGTGATCTTGGGGGATTCACAATGCTGGTTCTTGAGCAAGGCCAGCGCTTGCTTATGCTGAGCCGGGGTCAGGTATTGAGCTAGTGCGGCACGGTCTTCCAGCACGGTTTTTTCAAATTTCTCAGCTTCTGGTGCTGCTTGCAAGCCAAAGCGGCCATCATAGCCGGGCATATAGATGATTTCTTCTTCTTTGTCGGCAGAGGCAGCACTGCTGGCGCTGGCTGCAGTGACCACGGGGGAGCTGACAGATGCGCTGGCGACAGGCTTGCCAGCTGCCGTCTCACCCTCATGCCAGGTGTGCCACGACCATGCTGCCGCAATGAGTACTGCAACACTGATAAAAACAATAACAACGCGAACCTGCTTATTCATAGAGCGGATAGGAGAGAAAATCACAAAAGCCGCCAACATAAACGAGCAAGCCTGGCGTTGCCATGCTTTTTACTCCAGGTAACAAATCAGTCTGGCTGTAGTTGGTCGTCGTTGGCTGTGCACCTGTGGCAGCTTACTTTTTATAATGCTGCAATTCACCATAAATAATTTCCACGATGGTGACAGACCAGCGGCCATCCAGTGAACTATTCGCTGCCAGCAGTGCGAGTGCGATGAACGACAAACTGAGCGGTATCGTTGCATGACATGGGCAGGCAAATAACCAGAGCCGCCAAAATATGCCAGTTGCTGCGGCCAGGCCAGCTATTTTACGCAGGCCAACCAATAGCCAGGCCCGGCTTAGATGGCCCTTGCTTTCATCAAGCAAGGGCAGTGGTCTTACTTCGCTTCCGTGTCATAGAGTGCTGCAATACCACCCGCCAGGGCATGCGGTTGCGAGCCCTGCAAATTGGTCAGCACCACCACCGTCAAACGTTTCTCAGGCAGGCTTACACGCCAGGTGGCAGCGCCACCGCCATAAGAGATGGCTGTTTGCTTACCAAAAGGCATGAAGATAAAACCCAGGCCGTAGTCACCGTTCTGACCATTGCGCAGCTTATAGGGCGTAGTCATTTCTTTCAACAATGCGGGCTTGATGATCTTGCCTTCGGCCAGGGCTTGCTCAAAATTGATCAAGTCTTGGATATTGCCATTCAAGAGTCCGGCTGGTGCCAGATAGTCGGGCATGAACTTGGCACCATAATGATGGATCTTGTCTTGCATGACGACAGGGCGGCCATCCTTGATTTCCAGCTTGCTATGGTCTTTGCTGATGTCGAGCGAAGTATATAAATCGCTGCGGCCAGGGATGATGGACCAGGCATCCCCAAAGCGTGCACCGCTCAGCCCCATGGGTTTGAATAAACGGGTTTGCACAAACTGCTCATACGGCATGCCGCTGGTTTTTTCTATAATCATGCCCAGCAACATATAGCCAGTCTGGTTGTAGACGGCTTTTTCACCAGCAGGCTGCAAGGGCAGCTTGGCCAGTTCTTTCAAGAGCTGTTCGCGGTCGCCGCTGATGGTAGTGATGTTGACGTCATCGGTAATCGCATCCGGCAAGCCAGATGTATGTGAGAGGCAATGGCGTATGGTGATGCCAGACCATGCAGCAGGCAATTGTGGCAGTATCTTGGTGATGGAGTCATCGAGATTGAGACGACCATCCTGCACCAGCAACATGATGGCGCTGGCGGTAAAGGTCTTGGTCATCGAGGCCAGCACATATGCCGTCTCAGGCTTGACTGCCACATTGTGTTCTATGCTGGCCAGGCCATAAGTGCTTTCCTTGATGATCTTGTTATCGCGCAGCACAGCAATCGACATGCCAGGGATATGGCGCTTTTGCATCTCGGCGCGCACAAAATCATCGGTGGCATCGGCGTGGGCCAGTAAGGGCGTGGCAGCGATCGTCATGCAAGTCAGCATAAGCGCAGCCATGCCATATTTTTTTGACAGATTTGTTCCTGAGTTCTTTGAGGTTTTCATTTTATTCTCCTGGTTTTCATGAACATGGATGCTGGCTTAACACCTCACCGGCCTCGTTTTTTTCTTGTCTGCGACAAGCATGGGCTTACTGTATTGCTAACTAGTAAAAGCTGCCACAGGGAAATGATGAGTTGCAAAAACAGGGGAATAAAATGCAAACCTGGGGGATAGATTGCAAAGGAGTGGCTGCCGGTTTGAGCCTGTCTGTTGGGGGGGTACGCAAGACCAAAAAACTCACTACAGAGAAGTGCATGAGGATGGAAGAGGGCAATCCAGGTATGGCTTGTACCATACCTCGTGATGTGAGAGGTTTGGGGAAAGTAAAAATGGTGCGTTACAACGCACCCTACAAATAACCGTAATTGGTAGGGTGCGTTGTAACGCACCGGGTGTGATGGTTGTGGTGCGTTACAACGCGCCCTAGTTCTAATCTTGATTCCGCATTTTGCAGGAGCGGCTTTAGCCGCGAATTGGTGGACACGGTAAGACATTCGCGGCTAAAGCCGCTCCTACGAAAAACCTGGTGAATTAAAATGGGCCTGCAAATCACCGTAATCGGGATGGTGCGTTGTAACGCACCATCAATGATTCCAGATGTTAAAAAAACGGTGTGCATAGCGCACGCTACTCACTGGTTCCAATATCCCAGCAGAGCATCAGAAATGGTATCCCAATGATGCCTCTGATAGACATCATCCAGCTGTAGTTTTAGGTAATTGATGACGACGGCCTTTTGAGTGTCATTCAAAAGCGCTTGCAACTCTTCTAGCTGGCTGCCAAAGACCAGATGGTAGATCAGGTCAAATTCAACGTCTTCGCCCAGATCTGCCTGCATGAATGCGGGAAGGTGAAAGCGCATGCCAGCTGCATCAAAGAAAGATAGGCTGCTATTGCATCTATTAAGATCTTCTAACTTGATGCGCCGCCAGTCAGTTTTCTCATCATTGGCCCGGCAGGCTGCGCAGTCTTCTTCGCTGACGTGGTGATCAATTCCCCGAGCTTCATACAAACCTATGCCGTCTCCCAACTGCACGCCGGCAAATGCATACTGGATTTCTTGCCTGAGTTCGACAGCCCGCAAGCCGAGGCTGATTCTGCGTTGCGCTTGTTCGATGATGGCTTCATCGTAACCGGCAGCACGTGCGTCGTCTATGTCTTTTTGTGTAGGATAGTACATTGCTACATGATATATTTCTTTAGCGTTCTATGTGCGACACCATTGTCTGCATCATGCGCGTGACATTGTTTGGTTTGGATTTCATCATGCCTCATCAACGCTCTATCCCATACTCTATCGTCACCACCACCCGCGCTACCTTGTCTATCGTTGATTTATCATAGGTGCCGCCGTATTCATCCGAGCTGGTTTCTGTGCCTACTGGCAGGATGTAGAAAGCCCCTTGCGAGGCAGAGCGCATGCTGCCTACCTTGACTGCGCCGTATTTGGCAAATTCGCTGGCGCGCTTGTTGGCATTCTCTGTTGCTGCGCCTATCAATGACATCTTGATGTCTTCCAGGTTGGCCACCAAAAACTGTGGTGCGCTGTGGAATACTGGCTGGCCATCGGCTTCCAGTTGCAGGGCCGCGCGGCTGACATTGGTGACCTTGGCCAGGTCTTTGGATGTTACCAATATGCTTTGCGCTGCCTTGTAGCCGCGCTGTGCCTGGCGGCTGCGGCCTTCTGGCAATTCTTCGGTGACCATATTGGGTTCCACCGCTTCTTCTGATTCTTTTAAAGCGGCTTTTTCAAAACCCTGCTTGCTTAAAAACTCATCCAGCACAGGACGCGATTTGCGCAGTTTGACCAGGGCTTCGGCAAAGCTGGGTGCCACTACGGCCACGCCTATACGCCATTCTGCATAATTGGCTTGCACGGGTTTTTCTGCCAGACCCTTGACGGAGATACTTTGCTTGCCCGCACCGATGTGCCTGGCCTGCATACCAAAAATGAAGGCGGCAGCCGACATGCCCAGGGCCAGCAATATACCAAGCATGACCAGGGCGCGTGATAAGTCTTTATTCATTTCAATCTCCGGGTGATATTGCCATGCAAAAATCGGCTTTGCGATCGCTGTTAAAATAGGGCAAGGCAGTGATACATACTGCGATAAAGCTTTTATTTTCCCTATACACTTTGCACTTTGTTGCAAATTCATATAAAACCATGCGAAAAAAATGGTCGTCTCTGGAAAGTCTGCTCGTCTGGTGCAAGACTTTCTCCCCGGCACAAATCGGCACTGACAATCGTGAACGCCTGCGCGCCTGTGCTGGCATGCTGGCGGGTTTATTGCTGACAGGCCTGGCGACCCGGGCGATGCTGGGTTCAGATGCCGCCATCCCCATGTTGTTGGCACCTATAGGTGCTTCTGCTGTCTTGTTGTTTGGCGTGCCTGCCAGCCCGCTGGCGCAACCCTGGTCCATCGTCGCTGGCAATATGTTGTCGGCCCTGGTCGGCGTCATGTGCGTGCATATACTGGGGGCGTCGCTGGCCTGCGCTGCATTGGCGACTGCGCTGGCGGTGGCCGCCATGTTCTTGTTGCGTTGCCTGCATCCGCCCGGTGGCGCAGTGGCTCTGACAGCAGTGCTGGGTGGGCCGGTGATACTGGGGCTGGGTTACCAGTTTGTGTTGATACCTGTGGGTATCAATTCTGTCTTGCTAGCCTTGTTTGCGCTGGCCTATAACAATGCCACGGGCCGCCGTTATCCGCATGCGGCCCAGCCTGACCATGCCAGCAAACATGGTACGGGGGATGCGCGTCCTATAGACAGGCTGGGCTTTCAAACACGTGACCTTGATGAAGTCCTGCAAAAATACAATCAGGTGCTCGATGTCAGCCGCGATGATCTCGAATCCCTGTTCCTGCAAACCGAGATGCATGCTTACCGTCGCCGCTTTGGCGAAATCACTTGCGCCGACATCATGTCGAAAGATGTCATCACCACAGAATATGGCGCCAGCCTGGAAGAAGCCTGGACCCTGCTGCGCCAGCACAGGATCAAGGCCTTGCCCGTCATCGACAAGGCGCGCCGCGTGGTGGGCATAGTCACCCAGGTGGATTTCATGAAGAATGCCAACCTGGATGTTCATGAAAATGTTGAAGAAAAATTGCGCCAGCTCTTGCGCCGCACCCGCCTCATGCATTCCAGCAAACCAGAAGTCGTCGGCCAGATCATGAGTCACCCGGTACGCACAGCCCGCCATGATATGCACATCGTCGAACTGGTACCGCTGCTATCCGACCAGGGCTTGCATCATATCCCCGTCATCAATGAGGAGCGTCGCCTGATAGGCATGCTTACGCAATCAGACCTGGTGGCGGCTTTGTACCGGGGCAAGCTGGCGGATACTGAAATATAATTTGCAAAAGTGAGCTGGAAATACGTGTTCTACTCAAAATCCATCCAGATAAATCTGCAGTTAGGGGAGCTTAGGTGAAGCAATTTATTTCAAGAATAGACAATGATGTCCAGGATAAAAATTCCCTCGCATGGAAAAAGCTATGTGATTATATCGATCAGTTAGCAGTAAGCGGAGGAGAAGAATTTTCTCCACTAGAATTTTTAGGCAATACGATTTTTTCCCAGATACAGACTCTGCCCGCATCTATTGCCAAGCTGGACAAGGTCAGGAAGATCTGGCTATATGGCAGCAAACTGAAGAGAATACCTCCAGAAATAGGATATATGACTTCGCTGGAGTATTTTGATCCTTATACGTCTTATGATTTGCATTGGTTGCCGTATGAAATTACCCGGTGTAAGAAGCTGATTTCCAGTCGTATCAGTACCCGTGCTTTGTATGGGAATTATAAACATAGAATGGGATTTCCCAGTCTGACGAAAAATCCGGTCAGGCATGATGGTGAGATATTGACGTGTAGTGTCTGTCACCGTGTCATCAGCTATGCTGAAACAAATCAACTTTGGATTAGCTTACGAATCGGGACTGACGTTGTTCCTTTGCTTGTCAATGCTTGTTCGATATCATGCGAAGAAAAATTGCCATGTCCTCCGGAAAATTATGTACAAACACCACATAAAGGGGGCGGATCACTCAAGCAACCACTAAATTGGGAGGAACAAATGGTAATCGAAATACAGAGGCGAAGAAATGAGAATGCTGCACCAGTGCAGCAAGCAATTCAGATCAATGCTGATGCCAATGAAAGTAGTAAATTAAAAACAGATGCCATGTCACTCAAGCCATTGAAACTTGTCGTGAAAATTTGGGATAAATGAAATATATTCCAACCCATGTGTGTACCAGTTTATATGTGCTTATGCATGATGCTCTTAGCGAGTATTCTTACTGAATTGCGCTGCTTGCATAAAAAAGTGTCAACACTTTTTATTTTCTGATTGATATTTTCTTATATTTAAATGACGATGCACGTCATTCAGGATTTTCCTGCGTATTCTTAATTTTTGTCTGATAATAATCATTATTTTAAGCTTGCTACAACGCATAAATTTTTTCGAAAACTAAGCAAAACCTACGATGATCTCTACTCGCCAATTGTCCCAACTCCCCCTGCCTTCAAGTTTACGTAGCATCTTGCAGGCCCTGGCCATGCTGGACGCTATCCTGGAAGAGGAGTGGGAGTATCGCTATTATTCCTATAACGCCCATTGGTCAGAGACCGAGCATATGGCATCCATGCGCACGGGTTCTGGGGATGACTTCTTTGCCGTGTTTGATGCCTGTGGTTGCTTCCTGCGTGGTTTTGCTCATGAAGCTGCGATGGCTCCTGCCAACAATGCCAGTTCTCAAGTCTGGCCAGGGGTGCTTGATACTGTGCCGTCGGTATTTCGCAGTTCGTTGAATGAAGCAGCCTTTCACATGCAGGACACCACTTTCTGCATCTGGTGCCAGGCTGGCGATGCTGCATGGTCATGCGGGGTGATAGAGTTTCCAGAAGGCGAAGACGACCCTGATGGTTCACAGTGGATGCTGACGCCTTTAGATGGAAAACCAGAGACTTACCAGGCTTTCGCGCAAGAGTATTATGAGCTTGATGTTGACCTGTCAGCTATTACCAGGATCTTTGCGCACGAGCCATTGACAGCTGAGTTAGTCGCAGCTTTTTCAACTTCGCGGACGCTGGAAGATATCTTGATCGATGCAGAGGAAATTGGATATCACTGCTGAGTTTAAATCGTCTGTAAAAGATGAGTATGGCCGGATAGTGATGCTAGAAGTGACTGCTGGTTGAATCTGATTCGTGGATAATATGACAAACCACAAGAGATCTTGTCATGTAAAAACACTAAAATCCACGGTAATTAAATTCGGCATTGATTAGTGCTGATAGCCAGGGCCGAATACCTCAAGTATCATCGCCCTCATCGGTGATCTGCCCCCTTGCCGGGCAGGTATTTTTTCAAAAACTGTCCGCGACTGTCGTTCTTTGTTCTGGAGCCTGAGACATAGCCCCGGACATGGTAACCTGTATTCTCCGTTGCGACGGGAGGAAGATATGTTTGCTTACCTGGTCATTGCTTTCAACAAGCTTGCTGAACGGTGTATCCGCGCCCGGCTTTACTTCGCTGTTCTTGTCCTGCCACTGTGTGCATGCGCTACCCAGAATTTCGATCTGGAAGTTTACCAGGGCTTGCGTGTCGGCATGAGCCAGGGTGAAGCCAATAAGGTGCTTGACAGGCTGGAAGCAGCAGGCCCGCCATTTGTGCGAAGAGTGAACGATACTGTCGGTTCCAAGTGTGTCAGATACCCAAGTCTCTGCCAGGACGGCCCTGACTCCCACCTCTTCGATTTTTACCGGGCTCAACAATTCCCTTACGATGTATTGAAGCAGGTCAGCAATGGCACCCCTTTTTTTCAAGTGGATTATCTTAGTGGTCCCGGTATGCGTTGCATCTATTTATTCTTTGATCCCAATACTCAGTTGCTGCGTGGCTGGGTAGCAAATACCAACTTGTGGAGCCTGGCTTATTGGCAAGAGCGCCTGGGGTCGAAGTTGAAGCGTGAATATGGGAGAGTCAGCCATGGTCATACGAAAAAAGCGGAAGTATATGCGCTGATAGGGCCGCCAAAGACGATCATCGCTACTCCCACAAAAATGAGCCGTGAATTGCTCGACGATCATTATTGGGATTCTATGACCTTAGACCCGCCCACGGGGAAATGGAGTAATCGCTGGGAAGTCTATGAATATCTGCTCGAAGATGGTGCCGTCCGACATGTCTATATGATTTATGCAGGAGATAATAACAGTCTGACTGCCTATGGTTATGACCATGCCCACCTGGAAGTTGAGCGTTTTAAGCGTGCCCGTGGCTTTTGAATGCGGCTGCACCTGATGGCAACTGCTACTATCTCAAGATGTCATATCCACTGTCTATGAATGTCTGTGAATGTCTGTGAGTGTCTATTAATGCCTATTAATGAGAAAGTTTTTATATGGCTAAATATCAATACTATCTGATACGCATCGCTGCACTGGTTTTACTCGTAAGTGGCAGCCATGCCTGGGCATCTGGCGGCACCGGTGAATACGCCCTGGACTGGCCCGTGCGCGGCGAGTTGCTGGCTTATCATTCCAGCGGTTGTGCAGATGCCTGCTGGGTGGCTGAGGTAAGAATAAAAGCCACAGGCAAGCTTAAGGCTCGCTTGCGCTGTGATGTGGATCAATTGTATTTTTCCCAGCCGGGCAAGAGCAAGGAGCGCTTGTTGCCGGAAACCTGTGCTTCCTATAGCGATAGTAATGACAAAGCCAGCCTCATCAGCAACAAGCTGAGGTTGCTGCTGCAACCTGGGCAAGTGAAGAAATAAAGATATAAGATGAACTACAGGATCAACGCATTGCTGACATTGACTGCGGCACTTTCCATTGCGTATGAATGCCAGGCTGCGAATGAGATCGCACTCAAGGGCCGTTATGAATTTCGTACCGATACCCAAAGCCAGGACATGCTGGGTGGCCTGGTTTGCTTTTATCCAGGCCCGGATTCAGCCAAAATCTTGCCACGCTCGCCAGCTGATAAACGCCTGGCCTGGTTTTGTTTCAAGAATAAAGATGAATCCAAAAAGCTGTTGAATATCCCCGAGCAGTTCAAGGGAAAAAATTGTGGCATCTCAGGACAGGCTGCATTAAAAGTGGTTAATTATGTCAGCTATAATGGAGAGGGTGATGGTGTTGATACGGCGGTCCTGGTGGCGGTAACGGAAAAATCCGCTCTCAGAAAACTGGCTTGCAAAGAGTAGAACTCATTTCATAAACAGGCTGAGTTGTAGAGCTTTGTCCGGCTTTGTCTGATGCATCATCGCAAAATCCTGAAGCAGAAACATCAACCTGCCTATGATGAAGGAGCATGATCCATGAGTGCCGACCGAATCGACAAACTCTTGCAAGACATACGCCTGCTTAATGAAGACCATTATGCTCTGGTACAGGCATTGCGAGAACAGATACTCAAGCTAGACCAGGGTGTGACAGAAGAAGTCAAATATGGCGGCTTGCTGTTCTCTTCCACCAGGCCTTTCTGTGGCGTATTTTCTTATACCAGGCATGTGACGCTGGAGTTTGGGCGCGGTGCATCCCTGCCAGACAAATACAAGACACTGGAAGGCGAGGGCAAGTACCGCCGTCATATCAGGTTGACTACGCCACAAGAGATAAAAGACAAGCATGTGCATGCTTATCTGCAGCTGGCTCTGAAGGAAGCAGCACAGGAATGAGTAGAGAAATTATCTTCATCCTCCCCAGGCTGAATGACATAAGCTGCTGTGGTTTGCAGATAGCATCTCCGCTACCAAATGAGCCGGGCGCTGATGCTGGCTTTCTGGCGGAGTAAGTGCAGGTGAAAGGCATATGACGACGGTAGGGTGCGCCGCGCGCACCGGTTTTCATCTACACTCGACACTGAGCATGACGGCAATGGTGCGTTATTATTAGATCACTACACGCACCGCATTTTTCCAAAAAGATCAAAGACATTGCTTTGTTGATGAATGTAAATTGCTGATGCATGACATTTTTTAGACTGGCAGAGAGTGATGTGGTGCGTTACAACGCACCCTGCCAGACTTATTTAAACAATGGTTTTGTAGGAGCGGCTTTAGCCGCGAATGACTTGCCGTGCCCACCAATTTGCGACTGAAGTCACTTCTACAAGAGGTGCAGAGTGTGTCTTGTACTCCGTTTTCATTGATGCGAAGGTGATGGTGCGTTATAACGCACCCTACAAGGCTGCAGGTGCCAAATTAAGATGAGGCGCAGGCGCAATGCATCAACCAGCAGGGCATGATCCTCAGTGCACCTCTGTGTCTCTGTGTCTCTGTGGTGAGATTTTGGGTCTTGATTTCACCGCTTCATGTGGGACTGCGCAAAGCTGGCACCCGCCCCAGCCAGTCACTGCGCAATAAACCAAACAGCGCCGAATCCGACACCGCGCCTTCGATGATCCAGCGTTCGCGCAAATAGCCTTCGCGGATAAAGCCCAACCTTTCCAGAGTCTTGGCTGAACCCAGGTTGTCTGGATGTATGTCGGCTTCGATGCGGTTCAGATTCATTTCCGAGAAACCATAATCCAATAAGGCGACCAGGGCCTCATGCATATACGCCTGTCCCCAGAAGCTGGAGTCCATGTCGTAACCGATTTCTGCGCGGCGGCAGCTGGCGTCCAGATGGAACAGGATGCAGCTGCCAAGAAACATACCGTCAGACTTGCGTATCATGCCCAGACGCACCATATCACCCTTGAGCACGGCAACCTGGTCGCGTTCTACCATGGCGATGGCCTGGGCGATGTCGGTCCACGGTGCCGTGGTCATATAGCGCATGACTTCCGGTTTGGAACGCATGCGCAAGATGGCTGGGGCGTCGTCCAGACACAAGGGGCGCATGGTCATGCGTGGCGTATCTAATGTAAGCTGATCGAAAGAGGGCATGATGAGATAGGGGCTGGTAGTAGTCTGATCTATTATAAATATGCACAAGTATCTATGCGTATGCATGGACAGGCATGGCAGAAAGTCTGTGTACAATCATAGATGAAAAACGCCATTGCTGCCATGTGTCTTATCAGTGCAATAAGCGCAGCATTTTGAGAACCCCAGGGGGGCACCATGAAAACCTACCACGGCAGTTGCCATTGCCAGGCCATACGCTTTGCAGCCGAGCTCGATCTGGCCGCCGGCACCATGCGTTGTAACTGCAGCTTTTGCCGCAAGATACGTTGCTGGGCGACAGTCGTCAAACCTGAGTCTTTTCGTCTGCTGGCGGGCGAGGGGGATTTGGCAGAATATCAGTTTGGTGCAAAGCATGAACGCCACTTTTTCTGCAAACATTGTGGCGTGCGGCCTTTTGGTATCGCCCGGTCGCCCAGGCGTGGCTTATTCTATGGTGTCAGCGTCAGCTGTCTTGATGATGCGGCGATTACAGAGCTGGCGAACGCGCCCGTGACCTATGTCGATGGCCTCAATGATAATTGGGATACGCCGCCAGCTGACGTGGGGTATTTATAAAATGTTCCAGTGCCTGTCACATATGCGTGATCGGCGCATACATGGCCCAGATCACGATGACCATTGCCAGTAGTTGTACTGCCGCCAGCACGGCAAATGCCTGACTGGCGCGGGCTTTTGCCTGTGGCTTGGAGCGCTCTCTCAGCCAGTTGAGCCAGATCGCCAGGCAGGGCAGGCCAGCGCGCCATAAGTAACGGCCATAGTCATCAACAAATTTGGTGATGATGAAATCCTGTTGCAGGTTAAAAGACTGATGTAACTCATAAAAAAACGGGATGAAATAAAAACCCATGAGCCCCAGTAATAAAGAAAACACGCTGGCACAGATCGCGCTTAGCCAGAAAAATTGATTGCCAGTTTTAGCTGCTTGCATGAAGTTGGTCTATCTGAATAATGAAAATGAATAATGGGAATGAAAGAAAAGCAGGCGGCAGAATATCTGCCATCCTTGATGGCTTGCACGGCGCATGCCACAGCAGGGTTTTCTGCTGCAGTCTGCAGTTAGCGCATTACACCAGCACCGCTGCCGTGATATCGGAAGCCAATAGCCAGCCCAGGGTAGTGTAAAGGGCGCGGCCCTCTGCCGTCGCGACCAGCACGCCTTGCTCAGCCTGTTGGCCAACGGCATGGTTGCCCAGGCTTTGCATGATGGCATTGGCCAGGCCGCGGCGTCTGTGGGCAGGCTCGGTGACGATCTGGTCAAACACCGCATGTTTGCCGTGGATGGCCATGCGGCCAGTGGCGGCATGCTGGCCATCTTTATTGCAGGCGCGGGCAGTGACGGCATTGCCATCGACCGTCAAGCCTATGCTGTAGCTGTCGGGCATGCTGACCGTGGTGTGGCTGAGTTCTTTGCTCATCAGGTATTCGGGCGCTTTGACTTGCCAGCGCTCTGGCAGCAGGCCAGCGACGCTGCTGTGTGGTGCGCATATCTTTAGCCAGGTATCGGGCGTGTCGATTTCTTGTGCCAGCCTTTGCACCGCAGTCAGCACATGTCCTTGCAAGACATAGCGTTCCAGGTGGCCAGGCAAGCCTACCTGGATGCGGTAACCAAAATCGGCCAGCGGAATAGGGGCATCGGTGCCGCGAGAAATAGTCCAGCCATGTGCCCAGGCGCTGAGCAACTGGTTTTGGTCCGGTATGCTGAATTGGCTCATCAAAGTCCTTGGGTAAGAGACGCTGCGTGCTTCAATCAAGGCCGCCAGATATCAAGCTGGCCTGCGGCATTGGCTGCCCGCAATAGCATTTGCGAACGCCAGTCCACCAGGATCAGGCCATGATTGGCATGCAGATAGCTAAAGGCGGCGACCAGTTTGTTATTGTCGGCTTCTGGCCCCATGTTGACACCCAGCACAGGGATGCCATGGGCATCAGAATAACCATAGAGGCTGACATTGCCACCCACGGTGATGCTAAAACCATCCTGCACCTGGCCACTCAGGGTGTTGCCGTAATACAGTAGCGGGGCCGGGCCAACTTCGCCACCCAGGGCGGCAGCCAGTTTGGCTACTGACAAGTTCAGTACCGTGGTCCTGGCAAGCTGACGCAGATACGCCTTGCGCCAGCCGACTTCGGCACGATGCTCGGCTTCAAACAAGTGGTATTCCTGGAGCGTGGCTTGCACTTCATCGACACGTTCACCGGCAAAGAATTCCATCTGCTCCCATTCATCTTCATGCAACAGGAAATCTGCTGCCGTTGGCTGTACCGTCACAGGCAACAGGGTGGCCAGTTCGTTCGATAAAGTCGGAACGCTGAACAAGATATCATTGGGATCGACTGTCGTCATGTCGTGTTAACCGCCGCTTAATTGCCACTTAACCACAAGTGGTATGTTGATGTGAAGGCAATAATTTTACACGCAATAAGGCCGGCAACCAGCGATTTACGGGCGTTTGTTACATTCAGAAGCAAAAAATCCTGAGACGCGGTACGCACGGCTCACTCTACAAAAACCGTCATCCGTAGGGTGCGTTGTAACGCACCGCTTTTCTTAACACCCAGGGCTTGGTGCGCACGGCGCACCCTACAAAATCCCGGGGTCAAGATGAACTGCCTCACCAAAGAGGTATAGAGTTGTCACGGAGGCTTCTATCTACTCAGTCAGTAGGGGGCGCCATGTGCACCGTTTTATTTAAGCAGCGTGGATCATCAATGGTGCGTTACAACGCACCCTACAAAACCGTCAGGCTTAGGCGACCTTGTAACGCAGCACTTGTCCCTATTCATCTGTCTGGTCAGACTCGACCAGACGCGTCAGCAGTTTCAGCAATTGTTTTTGTTCAGTCGCATTGAGAGCGGCAAATTTATCGGCCAGCACTTGATTGGCAATCTCATTGCCGCTGGCCAGTATGTGCTCGCCTTGCTGGTTCAGGAAATGCTCTATGCGTCTGCCTTCGCCAGCGCGGCGTTCTATCAGGCCCTGGGCCACCAGGCGATTGGCCAGTGTGCCAAAGGCCTGGTCAGTCTGGAAGGTAGCCACCGCCAGGTCGTGCGATGAGGCACCCGGCGTGCGGGCGATGGCGCGCAGGGCGTCCCATTGGGCCAGGGTAGTGCCCGCCGCTGCCAGGGCATTTTCCAGTGCGCGGTGCTGGCGGTATTGGGCTTGCTTGACGGCACGGCCCAGTTGCTGGAGATGAGTTAGTTGCAGGTGATTTGGCATGCAGCCAGTTTAGCAGAAAATATAAATCAGCTGATATAAAGAAATTTATATCAACATGTTTATATAAATATGTGTATATAATATGCGTATAATAATCGCCAGATCAAACCGGTCTGCAATTTTCCAGGAGTACTCATCATGTCAGGCACAGCAGAAACCAGGGTTGCAGACTTGCGCCCCAATTTGTCGATACGCTTTGAACAGGCTGGCCAGGGGCGACCAGTCCTGATCTTGCATGGTGGCGGTGGCACGCCCACCGTGGCTGGCATCGCTCGCCACCTGGCTGACATTGCCTTTACCATCCTGCCGACGCACCCCGGCTGGCATGGCACACCGAGGCCGGATGAACTGCACAGCGTGGCTGACCTGGCGCGCGCCTACCTGCTCTTGCTGGATCATCTGGATCTAAGCGATGTGACCGTCATAGGCTCATCAATAGGCGGCTGGATAGCGACAGAAATGGCCTTGCAGGATGAAGGAAAACGCATCAGCAACCTCGTGCTGGTGAATGCCGTTGGCATTAAAGTCGAGGGCGAAGAAATTGCCGACCCCTTCGTACTGGGCCCGCGTGGCCTGGCCGAACATGCCTTCCACGAGCCGGATAAATTCTTTATCGACCCCGCCAGCCTGCCCGCAGAACTGCAAGCCATGCAGCGCGCCAACATGGCGACCATGCGTGTCATTGCTGGCGCACCCTTCATGCATGACCCGCAATTGCGTGCGCGGCTCAAGCAAATCACGATTCCTGTGCTGGTGGTCTGGGGCACGAGCGACAGGGTAGTCACGACCGCTTATGGCCAGGCGTATGCGTCAGCATTTGCCCATAGCCGCTTTGCGCCTGTACCACTGGCAGGCCATCTGCCACATCTGGAGCAGCCTGCAACTACTTTTGCCATCATCGATGGCTTCATGCAGGGCAAGCCTGAATGAACCCTGAGCCTGCGATTAGCACCGATCAAGAATTTGACACATGATGCCCGGCTTCAGGCCCAGCATGGAAAACTGAAACAGGCTCAGTTCACCCGGTATGATGCTGGCTGTCAGGGCCGGTGCCAGCTTCAAACCCTGGTCGCTATTGGTCAGCAAGACCATGGCATCGCCAGAGTCTGGGGCGGCAATCACAAATGCCCGATAGCCATAGTTATTACCCCAATGCCAGAGCAAGGGTGCGGGGGTAGCGCCATGGGTCAATGACAGCCCCCAGCCCAGACCCCATTCCAGTTGATTGGCCTGGTCTGTCGTGACGGGGTGAGCGAGGATTTGCTGTTGCAGGGCGCTATCCTGGAGTACCGCCTGCACAAAGCGGGCATAGTCGCCTATGCTGGTATGCAGGCTGGCGGCAGCTACGGCATAGCGCGGCGGACGCAAGGACAGGGCATTGCCGCGCAAGCTGCCAGCAATCAGTTGCGCCTGCCATGCCTTGCCCGGTTGATAGCTGCTGTGCTGCATGCCCAGCGGAGCAAAGACGGTTTGCTGCATCCATGCTTCCAGGTCCATGCCGGTAATCGATTCAACTGCTGCTTGCAGCAACATATAGCCCTCGCCAGAATATTGCCAGCGGCTGCCAGGCTCAGACTCAAATCTGAGCTTGCCGCTCTCCCAGTTGGGCAAGCCTGCCGTATGTTGCAAGACCATGCGTGCCGTGACTTTTTGCAGGCGCGGGTCACTGACCAGGTCATGCGCGCTGCTCTTGTCGCCAGGCCGGGATGCATGCTGATAGCCTTGCGGCAGATATTGCAGCAGCGGCTCATCAAGTGCCAGTTTGCCCTGCGCGGCCAGACGCAGCACTGCATAGGCAAATACCGGCTTGCCCAAAGAAGCCGCCTGGAAGATGCTGCTGGCATCTGGCATGGCGCTACCCTCACACCCGCTGGCAAACTGCGGTTCTTGTATTTGTCCGGCTTTGATATACACCAGGGCAGCTGCGCAAACCTGGTGTTTGCTGGCCAGTTGCTGGAAAGTGGCAGGCTGCTCTGCTGCCATACTTGTCTCAAGCCTTGTCACTGTCAGCAGCAAGCTGCCAGCAGCTATGAGAGCGATCAGATATTTATGCGCCATGTGCTTAAGGGGCAAGAAGCTTGCCCTCGTCAGAAATAATGATGTCAAGAGTATATGTCAATCCTGCCCAGATACGATTTTAATTAGACCACTACGCACCATATCGGCAGTTGAAAAGTATAAGACCTGAGAACCTCACCACAGCGAAGTACAGGACGTGGAATCAGAGGGAGCATGGTCCTTCACTTGACCTTATTGTCACCGCGCTCTACCAACCAGCATTACCCCAGGCAAGGTCGCTCCAGCGCAGGCTGGTGTCCAGTAACGTTTGTGGATCAACGCAGAGAGATGGTAAGACTGAATACGTGTCACCAAGTGTGGCGGCATATCAAATTTCACGGCACCAATACCATGGATTCCTGCCTGCGCAGGAATGACGATCGAGAGTACATTTAAATAGACGAACGATATTGTTTGCATGAGCCTAAATATCAGCCGCGTAGGGTGCGTTACAACGCACCGCTTTCCCTGGTTATTTCATCGACCATCTCGCAAGAGGGGAATATGGTGCGTTACAACGCACCCTACTGACTGCATATGAGTCACAGTGCCTGCTCTGTGTCTCTGTGTCTCTGTGCCTCTGTGGTGAGATTTTTGGTCTTGATTTCAAAGTGTCATAAAATATGAGCTTAGCTCCCGTAGGAGGGTTAGCCTGATAACGCACATTGTCATCACACGAAAATCCTGCAAGTCGATGCTTTATTTCCTCAATCTGTCGCATGGCTCTCCATGGCTTGAGGGCTTCTTTTACAATAGCCAGACCGTAACAAATCTGCTTGCTGATCTGTCTTTGAAAGAGCCGTACTGATGAATCATTTTTTCCCTGAAATTAATATCCATATTGTTGCAGGCACTATAGGTTTATTGCTCGGCCTCATCCCCATCTTGAGTGTGAAGGGGGGCAGGGTGCACCGGCGGTTTGGCAAGGTGTTTGCACTGTTTGCGTTTGTTGTGCTGCTCACCTCGGTGATATCGATTATTCTGCGCGACAAGCCTACCGTTGCCATGCTCAGTCGCCTGACACTGATGACCAGCTATATGCTTTTCAGTGCTTATCGTGCTTTGAAAATTGCAAGATCAGGCCCGGATTTCATCGATGCGGGGATGGCGATTGCTGCTTTGCTGGGGGCAGGCGTGCTGAGTACTTATGTGCTACCGCGCTCCAGTGTGCCTTTGGCCGTGGCGAATGCCACTTTGATCGGGTTGGCCATGGTTGCCTTGTATGATCTGTCCCGCTTTTACTGGAAGGCGCGCTGGATAGCCAGCGCGGCATTCATAGACCATGGCGTCAAGATGCTGGCGGTTTTCTTTGGCATGCTGTCGGCCGGGGCTGGCAATCTGTTCAAGCAGTGGCAGCCCTGGAGCAGCATCTTGCCGAATGTGCTGGGCGTGATCGTGATGGTGATGTTTGCCGTATTGTATTTCAGGAAGTCGTCCATCCACCAGAATGGATTTCATCAACAGACTGAGTTGAGTCGTTAGGTCTGATTACTTCGCCATCCACCCCAGGCCCTTGCCACTGACATTGTGGATATACAGCCGGTTCGCGGTTTCCGTGACGCCGGTGACGGTGGGAGAGTCGCCGCTGGGGTCTTGCAGGTCGCTGAGGACTTTGCCGTCTTCGTTGAAGGCGATGACATGGCCATAGCTTGCTGGCATTTTCCAGAACATGCGCGGGATGCGCAGGGCCATGCTGCGCAGGTAGGGGCGCTCTGCGGTGTAGTCGAGGAAGTTGCGCTGGCCAGCCAGGCCCAGCCATAGCTTACCGCCCAGGCCGCGCATGAGGTTGTCCGGGTAACCGGGCAGATTATCGAATAGCAGGTGGGCTTGCGATGTAACTTGCGTCAGCGCCCGGGTAATATCGAGTTGTTCGGCATTGACGGCGATTTTCCAGACCCTGTACTTTCCGCTTTCACTGACGAACAGGCTGGTTTCGTCTGCACTAAGTACCAGGCCATTGGAAAAACTCAGGCCCTGTGCCACCACCCGCATTTCCTTGCTGACCGGCTTGTATTCCAGCACGCGTCCGGTGGCGGATTGTTCAAAGATATCCAGCATGGCGGCTTCGGCCGTGCTGTGCCATTTTCTGGCCGGGAAGCGGGCAGTGGAATCGCTGAGATAGATATTGCCATTGCGAGCCACCACGACCGCATCCGGGAAGCGTACCGGCCCGCCTTCGCGGGTATCAAGCAAGATGGTGTATTTGCCATCTGCGGCTACCGATAACAAGCCTTTCAGGGCATCTGCCACGATGAGTCTGCCATCGGCATCAAAAGCCATGCCCAGTGGCCTGCCGCCGGTATTGCAAAAGACTTCCTGACCACTGCCATCAGCCTGCATGCGCAAGATATTGCCGCTCGCCAGGCCAGTGTAGAGCTTGCCATCCGGGCCTATCAGTACATGCTCGGGCCCGACTTCGCCATGCAAATCGATATTGTGCAAATCTTGCAACTTTGTGTTGGTGGCATGCACGCCGGTATAGCCGTTCGTCACTGGCGCTTGCCAGGCGAAAGGCACGATGGGGACGGGTACTAGCGTCAGATAGGCTGCGAATGCCAGGATAGGCGGGAGTGCCAGGGCAAGACGTTTCATGCAAAATTTTGTGTCGTGGTGATAGGTTGCGCGCATATTACAGCATAGCGGTCACATGAAACAATGCTGCTCTTGGCAAATCAGGCTGGGCTGAGGCCAGGGTCTTTTGACCAAGAGTTGATAAGGCGATAAGCAGGAGGGGCTTTAGCGGCGAATATTGAGCCGATCAGGGCATGAGGAAGAGGAAATATCCGAGACCTGCAATGTGGCAGGGCAGGCTGTGCGCACCATGGCCTTGATTCATTGGTCCAAAAACGGTGCGTTACAACGCACCCTACAAAACACGGTAATCCGTAGGGTGCGTTGTAACGCACCGGTTTGATCGACGCATGCGCTGCATGGTGCGCATGCGTTCATCAAACTTTAGGCAATCACCAGCGCCATCGAGAAACCGTCATAGCCTTTGCTGCCTACAGTTTGCAGGGCGGTTGCTGACAGGCGCGGGTTGTTGGCCATGAGATCAAAGAAGCTGCGCACGCCTTGTACATTGGCGTCGCTGCTGGCCGGGTCGATCACGGCGCCATTGCGCACCACATTGTCACCGATGATGAGGGTGCCGGGGCGCGAGAGTTTCAATGACCATTCCAGATAATGTGGATTGTTTGGCTTGTCGGCATCGATAAAAATCAAGTCAAATGGATGCAGGCCTTCGGCTTGCAATTGAGGCAAAGTGTCCAGCGCCTTGCCGACACGGATATCGATCATGTGCGAGAGGCCTGCGCGCTCTATATTCTTTTGCGCTACCGCGGCATTGTGTGGATTGAATTCCAGCGACACCACCCGCCCGCCTTCAGGCAGGGCGCGTGCCAGCCAGATCGCGCTATAGCCACCCAGGGTACCAAATTCCAGCACGGTTTTTGCGCCTTGCAGCCTGGCCAGCAAATGCAGGAACTTGCCCTGGTTGGGTGCCACATTTTGCTGTGGTAAATCACTATCATCACTATCCCGCAAGGTTGCCGTGAGGACCGGGTCGGCAGGGATCAGGCGTTCAGAAAAATAATCGTCGACAGCGGTCCAGGTGGCTTGTTGCATGGGATGTCCTTGGAGAAGAGGGAAATAGGATTTTAGCCCTGATCTTCATGTGGGCAACATATAGTTTGAGTAATAAATCGGATGAGCAAGGTCAGATAAGGATGGCGTTTGATAAGGAAGAAGGCTCATTCCACGCCAGCCTCACTCAATTACTTACTCAATCATAATCATACACCCAGGCTTTTTCGCTAAAGTCATAGTGCCAGGCTTCAAAGGGCACAAAGGTCGCGGCATAGGTCAGGAAAGGGCCATCATTGCCCTTATTGTAGAACAGCATATGAGGGCGACTTTCGGCGCTCGCCAGCGTAGGGATATCGTCCAGGCTGGCAGGGAAATCGCCATGCGCTTGTCGGTGTTTTTCCAGTTCACTGATGATATTGTCGGCATAGGAACGGGCATGATGATGGCGTTGTACATGTACAGCTGCCACCACCGCTGCTGACAGCAGGATGAGGGCGATCAGCAAAAGATATTTATTGCGGACATCTGCCTTGCGCCAGTTGACTGCAGTTCTGATCAAGGCATACAGCAGGCTGGGGATGGCGATCAGATACAACATGAAGCCCGCATGCTCGGCACTGCACATGAAGGTGATGACGGCCCAGATGACAATAAAGTAGGGGTGACGGCGTGCCTGCAACAGTATGGACATGGATCTTAGCCTTGGTTGGAATCAAGCGGTATTAAGTTTTATCGAGCAGTATCAAGCCGCACAAATATCATGCAGCAAAGGCCGGGCAATGCGCAGATAGTCTTCGGTATTGAGGATGATGGAGGTATCGAGCCGCCCGGCATTGAAGGCGATTTCAGCATAGCGCGCCACCAGGGAAGGATCAAGCACCAGTTGTATATCCTCAGTAAATACAAAGGGTGGGATCGCGCCGATAACACAGCCGGTCTTTTCCATGGCTGCCTCAGGCGCGGCGAAGCTGGTTTTCTTGACTTGCACGGCAGTCGCCAGTTTTTTGAAATCGATCTTCTGGTCACCTGGCAAGATTGCCAGTATCAGTTTGGCGGCGTCATCCTTGCTCTGGCATAGCATGGCCTTGGCACCCTGGCCAACCTCAGTGCCACGGATGGCGGCGACTTTTTCTGACTGGCCCTCGGCCAGATGTTCTACCACGCGAAAGCGGGCATTATTGGTTTGCAGCAGGGTCTTCAATTGCTCGAACATGGTGCCTTTCTTGACAGGTATTGTCGTAATTTTTTAAATCCTGATCGATGCATGCTGCAAGACTTGCAGCACCCTGGCGGGGTCGCAGCCATAAATGCCCGCACCCCAGGCAGCGTTTTGTTCCACGCAAGCCCATTTACCTGTGGTCAGCATGCCAGCATCAACGACGCAGGCATCCGGTAAGTCCACGCTATCATCGGCTAGCAGTTTGTTCATGAAAGCTTCCAGCGCCTGGTCTTCTTCTGCGCTGCTGGCAAAGCCATTCTCGCGCTGCACATCGCCAAAACGGGAATAGATGGAATAGCTGATGAGCTGGCGCTGTAATACAAAGCAGCGGAATTCTTTTTCCCATTGGACGACCTCCGATACCAACACAGGCATATCGTCGTCATACTCATTTGGCAGCGTTGCGCCGGTGTACACATCCGCCGGAAAGCTCTTGTCATTTGGTGGTTTGATGAAGGCGGGTTGGTTCAGTTGCCGTGCCTGGCCCAGGGTTTGCAGGCTTATTTCGCGCAACTTGTATTTCATGGGAAGGCGCACCAGCCAGTCTTCGGGCGGGCTGAGCAAACGCAGGCCCAGTTGGTCTGCCAGCGTGGGGCCAAACAGTGCTTCGCCGTACAGGACTGGCTCGTCCAGATGCTGCATATGTTCAGGCACGCGCCAGTTGCTCAGGCGTTCTACTTGCCAGCCCAGTGCCCCTGCTGCTTTCCACAAGGCTTGTGAGTCATCGCTATAACGTGGCGTGAAAATCAGGGTAGGCATGGTGAGTGATTAATCTTGCATGGAAGCAAAGACTATATACGTGAAACTGCTCATCTGGCAATGCTGCTTATCATGTTGTTGCCAGCACCGGGCTGTATTGCCGCAACTGGCCGCACGCAGGTTTCTGCTGCGACATCTTCATACCAGACCGATAGCACGATGGACAGGCAAAAGCTGATGAGGAGAAAAAGCAAGGCGCGCCACATGCCACGCCCTCGACTGACACCTGGCCAGGTAGCGAAGATGGCGGCACCCAATAACATCACCAGCCATTGATAGCCAGCAGAAATGAAACCCAGGTCGCCAGAGGCGATCGTCGCTCCAACGGCAGGGCTTTGCGCGCAACCAGCCTGGTGTAAATAATCGATAGCGCGCATCAGGAAATACAGCATCAGGCAGAAAAATAGCGCCAGCCTTAACCAGGCAAGCAGGTGTTTTGGTTTGCCGCTTCTTTTAACTTTGGTGTTAACTTCGGGTGTATTTGTCATGGGTGTGGATCAGGGCTTTCTTTTGATGCTGACGGTCTGGCTGCGGTGCCAGTCTGTATTAAAAACACAACGCTCATTCTAGCTTAATTAAAATATTCTCCCTGATTATTAAAAACCTAAGAATTAGGAGTATAGTGATTGTGTAATTGTAAAAAATGCAATTAAAAATATCAACAGCTGGCAACTCTGCCTGGCTGCGCCAAGGTTTGTGACTCCCCCCACTTTCTTGAAATGGAACTGAGATGAAAATCCTTTCTATGATAGGCCCTAGCCTCGCTCCCATACTGCTCATGCTCGCTGCCCAGGCACAGGCGGTGACTGAGAATGCTGTTGCCGGGCGCTGCGAACGCAGCATCTCTGCCGATGTGGTGGCGATAGACCAGGCCATGATGATTAACCGCCTGGGCACTTCACAGCCGGGTGGCATGGTGTATGCGCTGCGTGGCGATGTGGTGGCCATCAGCGGCAGCACGCCTGGGCCGGGCAATGCGCAATTGCGACCTGGCAAGCGTCCGCGTCCCATGGTCTTGCGGGCGAATGTCGGTGATTGCCTGGTGGTGAATTTCCAGAACTGGCTCAAGCTGCCCAATGCCAATACTGACCAGCCAGCGACACGCAATGTCTCTGTCCATGTAGCTGGCCTGGAGCTGGTGCAATCCATCGCCGATGATGGCAGCTTTGTTGGCAATAATCCTGTTACAGCTGGTGGCAACAATAGCGGTATCATAGCCCCCGGCAAAGCCATCACCTATCGCCTGTTTGCGGCGCAAGAGGGCACGTTCTTGCTGTATAGCATGGCCGGGCAGGAGCAACTGACCTATGGTCTGTTTGGTTCTGTCAATGTGCAGCCACGCGGGTCGGAATGGTATCGCAGCCAGGTCACGCAGGCGGAGATGCAACAGGCATCGGGCACCAGCGCGACCGGCTATCCGGTGATTAACTATGATGCGCTGATACCCGGCAGCAGCAAGCCAGTGCTGAAGATGCTGGATGCCAGAAACAATATAGTCCACAGCGATTTGACGGCCATCATCACCGGGCCCAACCATGGCCCCTTTGCTGTCAGCGGCACACGCAATCCATCCTACCCCAATCCCGAGTCACCTTATCGTGAAGTGACGGTGATGTACCATGAGTCATTCACGCTGGTGCAGGCATTCCCGCAGATGAATAATTCCAGCGATCCCTTGAATAAGGTCTTGAATGGTGCCAGCGATGCGTTTTCCATCAATTATGGTTCGGCCGGTATTTCTGCTGAAATCCTCGCCAACCGGCTCAAGGTCGGGCCGACGGCTGATTGCCCTGAATGTAAATTTGAAGAATTTTTCCTGAGTTCCTGGGCGGGTGGTGACCCTGCCATGGTGGTGGATAATCCCGCCAACCTGACTTGCCCTCAGCAACCCTGTACCCCGCCCAAAGCCACCCTGGCGCGCTTCCCGGATGATCCATCGAATGTGTATCACACTTACCAGGGTGACCGCGCCCGCTTCCGCGTCCTGCATGCGGGGCAGGGCATTTTCCATGTGCATCATCACCATGCCCACCAGTGGCTGTATACACCTGACAGCGACACCAGCAGCTATCTCGACAGCCAGACCATAGGCCCGGGTTCATCCTATACCATGGACCTGGTCTACGAGGGCAGTGGTAACCGTAACCTGACGCCGGGTGACTCTATCTTCCATTGCCATTTCTATCCCCATTTTGCCAGCGGCATGTGGGCATTGTTCCGCGTCCATGATGTGCTGGAACTGGGCACGCCCCTGGACAGCGCTGGCAGGCCAAGGCCGGGTTCACGGGCGCTGCCGGATGGCGAGATTGTGGCTGGCACGCCTATCCCTGGCGTCGTACCCTTGCCTACCCGCGCCATGGCACCATTGCCAGCGGCCGTGCATATCGACAAGGGCCAGGCCAGGGTGACGGGCACAGGTAACCCCGGTTATCCATTTTTTGTACCTGGCATCGCCGGGCACCGTGCGCCACATCCACCGAATGATTTTGCAGTCGAGAATGGTGTCGCCCTGAATGGCGGCCTGCCACGCCATGTGATTGCCGGTGGCAGGATTTCTGTCGATAAAGTCACGCCGACCGACTTTACCAAAGAGATGAGTCTCATCAATGCCATAGAATTGCCTGAGCAGGGCACCGCCACAGAACAGGCGGCAATGAGCATGCATGAACAAAAATCAGTCACCACCAGCTTGCCCGATGGCAGCCCTGCACAATTCGCCATGAATGGCTTGAAGCGTGCGCCCGGTGCACCGTTTGCCAACCCCGCCAGAGGGGCAGTGGGTACGCCACCCTTACGCATCTACAAGGGTGCGGCCATGCAGACCGATGTCGTGCTCAACAAGAAGGGCTGGCATTTCCCGCAGCAACGCATATTGGCGCTGTGGCAGGATGTAAAACCCATCATCAGCGGTGAGAAACCGCCAGAGCCGCTATTCTTCCGCGCCAACAGCAATGACCTGGTTGAATACTGGCATGCCAACCTGGTGCCCAGCTATTATGAGCTGGATGATTTTCAGGTGCGCACACCGACGGACATCATAGGCCAGCATATCCACCTGGTGAAGTTTGATGTACTGGCATCGGATGGTGCCGCCAATGGTTTTAACTATGAAGACGGCACCTTCAGCCCCGATGAAGTACGTGGCCGTATCGATGCCATTAATAAGGCTGGCGGTATTGCCGTAGGTGGTAAGCAAGTCAAATTGAGCCCAAAAACCATACCGGCATTTGGCAATGGCCCCACACCAGGCAGCATGCAATGGCTAGGCGCACAGGCCACGGTGCAGCGCTGGTGGGTAGACCCAGTGCTGGATAAACAGCAGGCAGACCGTACTCTGCTGACGGTATTTACCCATGACCATTTTGGCCCATCGACGCACCAGATGGTGGGCCTGTACGCCGGGCTGGTGATAGAGCCGACAGGCTCAAGCTGGACTTCGGCGGATGGCAAAACCAGGATGGGCACTCGCACTGATGGCGGCCCTACCAGTTATGCCGCCAACATCCTGCCGCGCCAGGGGAAGGCTTATCGCGAATTTGGCCTGGCGATTGCAGACTCGCAATTTGCCTACCTGCCAGGCAGCCGCAGCAGCTTTGATTGCTATCCGGGGCAAGAGCCCAGATACAGTGGCTGCACACCAAATACAAAGGGCACTTATACCGGCTGGGCTGATCCACTTAACGGCATCAACTGCAATGGCTGCCTGGCGGTAGCGATCAGCAATCCTGTCAATCCGGCGCAGTCACCCACCTCCGCACCCACCACCACACCCAGCATCATTGCCGGTTTTGGTGTCGGTGTCTCGGTACTCAATTACCGCAATGAGTCACTGGCATTGCGGGTTGCCTCACCGACAGGAGCGATTAACTCTGCGACCGATTCGGCAATGGCATTTCGCTCCATCACGCGCTATGATGCGCAGTTGAATGTGCAGCCTGCGGGCGGCTCGGCCATCAATCCCAAGTGCATCAGAACGGCCAGCAATCCCTGCTTCATCTTCCCTGTGCAAGCCATCAGCGCACAAATGGGGAAAACCGATCCTTACACACCGCTCTTGCATGTCTATGAAAATGACCCTGTGCAATTGCGTCTGATCGATGGTGCCCTGGTTGGTAATCACAACCTCACCGTCAATGGCAACAAATGGCTGTTCGAGCCCTTCAATCCTGACTCCGGTTATCGTGGCAGCCAGACCATGGGCTTGTCTGAGCATTTCGAAGCATTGTTTACTATCCCGCAAACGGGCAAAGTCCAGAACCTCGATTATCTGGTCAACCCTGGCAGTGCATATGACGGCTTGCTCAGTGGCGCATGGAATCTGATGCGCAGCTACAACCAGCAAGTGTCCTGGCTGGCTCCCTTGCCTGGCAACCAAAGCATCAAACCCCTGCCCACCAGCATGCCTAAGCTCAGCCCGGATTGCAGCTTGCGCCAGCCCTGCCTGCGCCAGTTCAAGGTGTCGGCAACCACGATACAACAATTGCTGGGCCCAAATGGCACGCTGCTATACAACAGCCGCGGTGCCAATCTGAGTACAGGGCAAAAAGTCGGGCCATTTTCCACACAAAGCCTGAATGACCCGAATGCCATCATCTATGTACAAGACCAGGACCTGAACCCGGATGGCACACTGAAGGCGGGCCTTAAACCAGAACCACTGACTTTGCGCGCCGCAGCAGGCGATGTGATCCAGCTGCAACTGAGTAATCGCGTCAATGCAAAAGCTGCCGTGTTTACGACGGGTGAATCCGCAACGCGCCCTTTCAATGGTTTTACCAATGCTTATGGCAACATCAAACTGCTGCCATCCAGCCAGGCTGGCTTGCATCCACAAATGCTGGCGATGGATATCAGCCAAAGTGATGGCATGAATGTAGGCAATAACCCTGTGCAAACCGTGGCCGCCTGCAACCCGGCACCTTGTACTGGCACGCTGCCTTCCATTATCTATACCTGGTATGCCGGTAACCTGCAAAATGAAAACGGCGTCACCAGGGCCACCCCCATAGAATTTGGCGCACTCAACCTGACGCCTGCCGATATGCTGATGCAGGCTTACCACGGCCTGTTTGGCGGCATGATCATAGAACCCCTGGGTTCACAATGGCAAGACGACACCGGCACCCATGTCTCTGCCACTGTGGTGCCAGCCAGCGGCAAGGCTTTCCGTGATTTTGCCGTGTTCATGCAAACCGATATCGCCATGCAGCTGGGTGGTAATTCATTGTACGAAGCGGGCATGCCTATGATGGCTGTCAATTACCGTACCGAGCCTTTCTTCTACCGCTTTGGCGCACTGCTTAATCCCGGGTTCAAGCAAAACAATTTGCCCATCCCCAACTGGAGCAATCTGCAAAAAGATGACCTGAGCAATATCGGCGGCAATATCAATGGGGTACTGCCCAACATCAATACCACTGCCGAAGTATCAAACACGCTCATAGGCAGGGACCCGCAAACGCCAGTTTTCAGCGCCAATGCGGGCACACCGGTGCGCTTCCGCCTGCTTGGCCCGCCAGGCACTGCCGATGCGCTCAATGTCTTTGAGCTGACCGGGCATCAATGGCAATTTGTCCCGTATATCAACCAGTCCAGCAAGATAGGCAGCAGCCCGACCTCACCAGAGACTGGCACCACTTCCGGCTATGGCACATCCTCGCATTTTGATGTGGTTGTCGACAAGGCTGGTGGCAACTTCGCCGTGCCCGGTGATTATCTGTACCGTAGCTGGCCAAACGGACAGTACTCAACGGGCGGCTGGGGCGTGCTGCGGGTCAACCGTATTGCGCCACGCGAGCAGATCGATTTTTCTGATACCGTCGTCATCGACGAGGTGCAGTCCAATGGCGACCAGCTGCAACTGGCAGGCCGCGTCACGGCCCTCCCTGGCAAGCTGCAATGGTCATTTGCAGAATTTGTGACCATCGTGGCCGATGGCAAAGAAGTGGCCACTGTCAAGGTCGATCAAAGCGGACGCTGGCAATACAGTGCGACTGCGCAAATGCCGCAGACCCTGGAAGTGCGTTCACATCTGGGCGGGCTGGCGCTTCATCAGCCCGTGGATATGGCCAAAGCCGCGGCACTCCTGCAAAACGCACTGGTAGGGGCCGATGCCCCAGCAGCATCGCCAGATGCACCGGGGCCAGCAAAGCGGCTGGTACCTGAGCAACTGACTAAACGACGGACGCGCTGATGGCATCTGCAAACAAAAAAAACGTTTCCTTGCACGACTGGCGCAGCTTGCAGCGACTGCCGGGGCTCATGCTGGGAGCGGTTTTTTTGGTGACCGGGCTTGCAGCTGCTGCCGAGACAGCAGCGCCCACACAGGCCAGCACCGGGGCTGTTGTACAGTCCGGGCAAATCATCAAGGATGGCGTCTCCCTGCAACTGGATATGTCGCAATCCATGCAAGAGGGGGCAGAAGCCCGCTTCAGCCTGAACCTGCGCGATGCCGCCAGTGCAAATCCCATACGCAATGCGCGACCTATCGCCTGGGTCGATTGGCAAGGCAAGGGCGATGATATTAGTGGCAACAACAGCGACAATAATAACGACAATAATAGCGAGCAGGCTTGCCGCCGCAAGGTGGCGACTTTCATCGGTGGCGATTTACTCCATGCACCTGCACTGAGCCTGAATGCTTATTACGTGCTGGCCCTGAATGAAGATAATTCCATCTCCGTCATCAATCCACAAACCGGCTTTGGTGGCTCCAAGCTGCTGACCATGGTGATACTGCATGGGCAAGGGCAAGACTGGTTGCTGACCCCTGAGCAAAACCTCTGGGTCAGCCAGCCCCAGGTGCATGAGGTGGCGCTGGTCGATACCCGCAACTGGCAAGTCAAAACCCAGGTGCCCGTGCCTGGCCATCCTGGGCAAATGGCCTTGCGCCCAGGTACGCGGCAAGTGTGGGTATTGACCGACGACGGTGTGACGGTGCTGGCGGCGGACAGTGCACAAGTGCTGGCCACGATCCAGACTGGACTTGGCAAGCACACCATCGCCTTCAGTGATGACGGCAAGAGCGCGTTCGTCAGCAATGCTGCTGACAATAGCATCAGCCTCATAGCCGCAAGCAGCCTCAAGAAGATTGCAGATATCGCCGTTGGCGACAAGCCGGTCGCCATGGCATGGTCAGTCAAGGCACAACTGCTGTACGTCGCCCACGAAGGCGATGGCCAGGTGCTTGCCTTTGATGTGGCAGGCAGGCAGGCGGCCAGTATCAAGGCGCTGCCGGGCATCTCCACCATTCGCTTCGCACCGGATGGCCGCTATGGCTTTATCCTCAACCCGCAAAAAAACAAACTCGATTTGCTTGATGCCGCTACCAACCAGATCGTAAAAGTTGCAGATGTCACGCATGGGCCTGACCAGGTGACCTTCTCTGATCGCATCGCCTATATCCGGCGGCGTCATAGCGAAATCGTACAGCTGCTGCCACTCGATGCGATAGAGCATGCCATACAAACCGGCCAGCCACTGGCCTTGGCAGCAGTTGGCAATGGACAAAAAGCACCCGACCAGGGGCGCAGTGCCAGCAGCCTGGCCGACACCACAGTGATGGTGCCCAATGGTGCCGCGACCCTGCTGGCTAACCCGGCAGACCGCACCATCTATTACTACCAGGAAGGCATGAGTGCGCCCGCAGGCAGCTTCCGCAATTATGGCCACGAACCACGTGCCGTGCTGGTGCTGGACCATAGCCTGCAAGAGCGCCAGCCCGGCCTGTACCAGGCCAGCGCCCGCTTGCCCAAGGCGGGCAATTATCAGCTGGTGTTTTATCTCGACTCACCCAGGATGCTGCATTGCTTCCCACTCACGGTGCAGGCTGATCCGGCCAGGCCAACACCAGCGCATTATGTAGTGACACTGGCTGGTTCTACATCGGCTTTGAATACAGGCACAAGTCAGAAGCTGCAATTTATTATCCGTGATACTGTCAGCGGCGCAGCCAAGTCTGGCGTAGCCGATCTGCAAGTCTTGTTGTTTAACAGCGCAAACAACCAGCAACTGCAACTCGATGCCAGCGCACTGGACAGCGGTGCATATGGCATCACATTTGCAGCACCCAGCAGTGGTCATTACTATGTTTACTTTCAGTCAGCATCGCTGGGCATGAACTGGAACCAGACGACACAACTGGTGTTGACGGTGAAATAGGGTTTTCCATAATCGGGATCGATATGAAGCGAGACATAAAAAACCTGCAGGCTGTGCTGACCCAGATCATGCGATGCATCAGCTATTGCGTCCTGGGCCTGTTCTGGGCATCGTCCACACTGGCGGCAAGCCGCGCCATCCCTGAGGCCCAGCTCATCAACCAGGATGGCAAGAATGTGGCTTTCTACCGTGACCTGGTGCAAGGCAAGACGGCGGTCGTCAATTTTATCTTCACTTCCTGCACCATGATCTGCCCCACCCAGACCGCCACCTTGCGCCAGGTACAACGCGACCTGGGCACGCGGGTAGGGCGCGACGTGGTTTTCATTTCTGTCAGCATAGACCCCAACACCGACCAGCCTGCACGCCTGAAAGCTTTTGCCCAGCAGTTTGAGGCAGGCCCGGGCTGGGAATTTTTGACGGGTAACAAAGCCATCGTCGATAAATTATTACGCTCCCTGAATGCCGGTGTCGGTGACATCAGCAATCATAGTGGCCTAGTGCTGGTCATCAATGAAAAAAAGAATGCCTGGCAACAGCTGGCCAGCATGCCAGAAGCCAAACTCATCCTGAAAACCGTAGAACAAGTAGCTGGCCCCGACCCCGCCCTGCAAACTGCCAACGGCCGCTACTTCCCCAATTTGCCTTTGCAAACACAAGATGGCAAAACCGTGCACTTCTTTGATGACGTCATGAAAGACAAAGTCGTGCTCATCAATTTCATCTTCACCACTTGTCCCGGCATCTGTTCCCCCATGACCGCCAACCTGGCCAGGGTGCAACCCCTGCTGGACCCCCGCGTGCAAATGGTCAGCATCACGGTAGACCCCGATACCGATACCCCCAGGGTATTAAAAGACTTTGCCAGCAAGTTCCAGGTGCGCCCAGGCTGGTTATTTTTGACCGGCAGTTCTGAGAATATTGCCGCAGTGGCTAAAAAACTGGGCGGCAGCGGTGAGGATAAAGATGCCCACAGCGGCATTTTATTGGCAGGCAATGTACAGACCGGCGACTGGAAAAAAATATACGCCACCGCCAAACCTGAAGACATCGCCTTAGCCGTAGGAAAGTTGCTGTCTGCGAGATGATGGCAAGCTTCAAGGCTATTTTTTGCGGTTTGCTGTGCTTGCTCTTGCCTGACTATGCCGCAGCCCAGGACAGCGCCTGGCAACGCGGGCAAGCCATTTATCACCAGGGCAGCAAGGGCCAGGCAGCCTGTGTACGCTGCCATGGCAGCCGCGGCGAAGGGCGGGAAGAGGGCGGCCTGAGCGCCCCGGCATTGGCAGGCCAGGCAGACCGCCTGCTACTGCAACGTGCCTTGCTGGACGGCCTGGGCAGCAATGGGCTGAGCCTGCACCCGCTCATGCCACGTTATCAGATAGATACCGCCAGCCTGGATGACTTGATCGCCTACCTGCATGTTATCGCCAAAGACACACCTGGCCTGACTGACACCCTGCTGCGTGTAGGCGTGCGTTTGCCTGCCAATGTCTATGGTGCTGCCATACAGGCAGGCTTGAGTCAGGCTTTCGATCAGCAAGTGTATGGGCGCAGGCTGGAACTGCTCATTAACCCGACAGCAGGGCAGGCATTTGTCGAGGTCGCCAGCGTGCAAGATACTTCGCGGCCTGAATTTCAAACTCAACTTCAAGCTACCCCCTATCCTGTTGTGGAAGCAGACAGGCCAGCGCTCATCGGCCCCTTGCCCATGCCAGGCATTGCCAATTTTTCTGACAGCCTTGCGCCGGGCAGCTTCCCCATCTTGTCTTCAATGCGCGAACACGCCAGCGCTTTACTGGCCCAGGCCGCGCTGGATGCGCCCAAAGATAAAGCAGCACAACAACTGACCCTCATCTATGACATGGGCAATGATCCCGCCTTGCCTGCTTTACTCCAGGAGTTGCGACAGCAAGCAAGAGCCAATCACCAATCCCTGCGCGAGCAAATCTGGTCTGCCAAGGTCCGCAAGCCGGGCGAAGCGGTGATTTATCTTGGTGGCCCCGCCGGTTTGTCCGCCATGCTGGCCAACAGCGGCGACGGCCTGGTGTATGCCAGCGCCATCCATATCGGCCCGGCCAGCCTGCAACTGCCGCTTGCACAGGCAGCCCGCCTGCGCTTGCTGCTACCCTGGCGCACCAGCAGCACCGTGTTTGACTTGCCCGGCGCCTATAGCGACGCCGCCTATGCCTCTGGCATGGTATTGATAGAAGCACTCAAACGCAGTGGCCGCCAGCTAAGCCGTGCTGAGCTACTGCAACAACTAAAGCAACTCAGGGATTTGATGATTCCCGGCCTGGGTAAAATCAGCCTGCGCCCAGGCCAGGCCCACGCCAGCCTGGGCGGGCAATTACTCACGGTAGATGCAGCGCATGGTAGGTTTACGACTTTGCGTAGCTGGTAAGCATCGCTTATGCCACCAAAAATATCAACAAATAAGGATGAATAAGCGCTTATTACGCGAATAGCAGGGAGAAGATCCTAGGCGGAACTGTTTCATCAAAGCCAGGGTCGAAGCAGCTGTTTCCATGTTGAAGGTTAAAGATGCACGAACGCAAGCTGATGTGGGGTAGTCAGACTCTATGGCAACCCATGGTTTCCTTCACCATCGCTACACTGATTACCGCTTTGCTCTTATTCCAGTTGATCAAACCCTGGCATAAAAATGCCGTGCCAGAAAGCAGCTATCTCACCCTCGATTTTTCGCCTCTGCTCAAAATCATTCCTACACTCCCCACACCGCCAAAAACAGAGAGCAAGCCAGAAAAAAAGCCCAGCAATAATGTAGCCAATAAGTCAGAAAAAACGGAACAAGCAACATCCAGACCGGCAAGCACAACACCGCAAGCTCAGCAGACAATAACGCCGCCAGACATACCCGACGCAGGCAAAGACCTGCCCACTGAAGACAAAGCCAGTGCGCCAGCCAGATTGAATATTGGTAAAGAGGCGATCGCCAAAGCCTATGCAGACAGTCGCACTGATATGCCAAAAATAGCTGGCCAAACTATACAAGCCCTGGAAGCCGCAGAGGCCAAAAAAAACCGGCAATTCGGACACGAAGTCAGCAAGGCCAAGATAGAAGACTGCATCAGACCCAACTCTGATGCAGGCGTCACCATAGGCCAAACCACTTTCGTCGGCTACTTGGCAGTCGCTGCGCTAGCCTATAATGCAGTCACCGGCAAGTGCAAGTAGTGATCCAGGCTGCCCTGAGAAAATTGACAGGGCGGTACTACTTACGTTAACCGGTAGGGTGCGTTACAACGCACCGATAAATGGCCGTATATAGCAACACATAGCCGACCATGTTTCGCACGAAAAGCTTCAGCCAGTAAATCTGTCCTGCTGAAAACCTGCAAAAAACCGTTTCTTATTTCAGATAAAAACCTCCCAACCGTCATGCCAGACTCGATCTGGCATCCAGCGGCTTTCGTCGCGGACTAGCACTGGCATTTAGGAACAGGATGCTGTCCACGTCTTCTGCAAAGTTCAGTAGCATTTTCAGCCAAGGTTTAACGACATCTGGCATCCATCCTTATTCGGCCACATCTGTCTTAATTAAGGTTTCCTGCAACGATTGTTTGGGGCTATGATATATGCCGTTTGATGGACAAAAGCAATTCACTTTATTACTGATATGAGTTATACGATAGAAATTTTTACTGACGTGCTGTCAGATGACGATCAGCAAGCCCTGGCGCAGGCAGATGAGATTAAACAGGCCAGGTCAAAGCAAAGCAATAAAGCGCATGCCAGCTTGCGCAAATTGCATACGCAATTGGTGAAACTGTATCCCTGCCTGTCCAGTTATGAAGACGATGATGAGAGCATGGATGAATGCCCATGGTCGGATGGCCCGCTGATAGACAACTTTGGTGGGCGTGTGGCGATTTTGGGTATTTCCCATAGCCATGGAGAAGTTTTGTCCTACATTCTGTTATGTGCCGACAAGCTGAAACTCAGTATCATTGATCCACAAACGGCTGCAGTATATCGCCCTGGCAGTGCGCAGCTTGTGCAGTTTATACAAAAACAAAAACAGCTGGAGCTGGAGGAGCTTCCCTGGAATAGAAGTACCTTAAAAGACATGATGTTTTCTTATTTGGAACCCGTGTTGGCGCGACTTGGGTTTGCATTGAAGAAGAACGAGGGCATTTCGGAGAAAAAATTTACCAGAAAGATAAAAGGTGGCAGCCAGGACATCGTATTGGCATCTTACGATTTCAGTTTGCCATATCGGGTAGTATTGACGACCTATACTTACCTGGATGTGATCGATGATTTGAGTAGAAAAATTCATGCCCGCGCCTATCGCTCGTATATGGAAATCGGCCAAGAATATTTCACCGGCACCGTAACAAGCGAAGATGCTAATAATTTGCAAGAATTTCTCGTCATACTGGAAGATTTAGGGGTATTGCTGGTGGAAAAAATCATTCCCTATCTTGATCAATGTCAGGACATTTTTTCTATTGATGAAAAAATGAATCCAGCCATCTTGCCCGGCATAGACACAATGGTAGATATTGAATATCGGGCATTGATAGTAGCCTGGTTGGCGAATAACCCGAATTTAATAAAGTTGGTGGATTATTATCGCGAAAAAAGCAAAGATGATACAAAAGAAGAGCGCAAATACCTTGAAAAAACCATCGCGTATCTGTTGCAGCATAAGAACGATATGATTTCTGCGTGAGCGATGCAACACAAATTGGTATGGTCTCTGGTCTCTTGTATCGAGAAAAGGCAGCACAAGCGCTGAAATTTTTAAACACCCTAACAGGCAGTGCACTCCAATTTTTGTATTTTTCTTAGTTGACTAAGGCAATTCGGCCTCCCTTTTAAATCAGCAATAATCTTCTTGCTATTCAAAATGCTTGAGCTTTTATATTACGATACGATTGTCGGATACGTGAGTAAGGTACTGCATGATGACGGCGCATGGTTTACTGGAGATATTGAATTGTCTTCGGCAAGTGACGACATGCGTTCTTTTTTTGAATATCTTGTTGACGAAAATGACATAGTTGAAATTAAATGGCCACCTGGATGGATAGATGAAAACAACTGGAGCCTTCGTGATACTGAGTCTTCAGCAATACGCGGCATATCGCTACCTGCAATTTACCTTGATGATGGAAGTATCTATTGGCGTTGGCGAGAGTGAATCCACCGCCTATTTAAAGCGCTGTTCTTATGTCTAAAATTTCTATCTCCATCGCAACGCCAGCACGTAGCTTGGAAGCAGTTAGCTTAATCAGGGCTGTCGTAGGCCTGTCGATTGACTCTATATTCAGCAGATTGGCCAGAGGGAAAGAAGGCGTGTTTTTTTGCGCTGAACTCTTTTTAAACGATCATCCAGAAGTGGATAAAAATATTCGCACACTCCTGTCTGGTTTGATAATGCTGGGCCTGGAACCATTTATCATGGAAATCTCAGAACATGAGGCATGGGGTGATGTGCAAGATTTTAATAGCGTCAGAATCAGTGCCGTAGAGTTGATTGGGATGTTAGATGAAGCATCGGGTAAATTTTTATAGCATTGTTATCCACTTAAGCGCGATTCGCTTTTTTGTTAAGAATCGTGTATTTACTTTTATCGAAGTAATTACGAGGACTTAATCGAAGCACAAGATTGCTCGATCCATCATATCAAAACGGAATTTTTTGTATGTCTAAAAAAACCGTGTCTTATGCGTGATAAAAACCTCCAAACCGTCATGCTAGACCCGATCGGGCATCCAGCGGCTTTCGTCGTGAACTGGCATCGGTATTCAGGAACAGGATCCTGTCCACGTCTTCTACAAAAATCAACAGTATTTGTAACCAGGACCTAACGACACTGGATGCCGGATCAAGTCCGGCATGGCGGCCTTAAGCATGCGGTGTAGAAAGGAACGATACGTGTTAACTCTGTCCAACACCTACATTGAAACTTATCCCCGTAGGAGCGGCTTTAGCCGCGAATAGCAGCTCGGCAAACACGTTCACGGCTAAAGCCGCTCCTACCCCAAGCAATTGCCGAGTTGTGGGCATCTTGTTCAAGGTCGCCGCGCCTTTACCGCTTGCTTGCGAACAAAAAATTAGACTATGCATGGCAATCTCCTTATTCCACCACTAGCCCACATGGCCTACTGCCAGCTCCGTATCCGTAGGGTGCGTTGCAACGCACCGAAATTTGGCCGTATATTTAATCGTATAATCGCCATGTCGTAAAAAATTGGATATCAACATGATCAGCAAAGACCTGCTTTACGCTCTGCAGACGCGTAGCAAGCACATGACCCGGCTATTGGAAGACTTTAGCGGTGATATTAAAAAGTATTCCGAGGAAGAAGGCTGGCTGGTCGTTGCTGAAACCATGGAAGTGGTCAAGAAGCTTGCGCCGACGCAGGCCAAGTACACGCACATCATCAAGGCTATTAATCGTGCATGGCTGGTGTATAGCGAGCAGTCGCCGCTGAATGCGCATCGTCTATACGACGCCGTCATCAAGACGCTGGCGGAAACCACATGGACAAGTGCCGAGCAGGCACAAGTCGCTTACCAGCTGCTCTATGCTTTTCACGATAACCATTTGCATCTTCCTGGTTCAAACAAGTATTTGCACCTGGCGCTGCGACGGCATTCGCCCTTTATTCTGGATTTGATCAAAAACATCGTTGCATACTCAACACAGACACTGTTCACGATGCCCGTCAAACCGCATACTGGTATTGGTGCTGATGCGATTGAAATACTGCTGGAGATTTATTATTATCACCTGGGCATAGATCAGGCAGACGATCTGAGGGCGGATGCATCTGGATTACTATTCGCTCTTGTGCAGGCAAATCCAGATTTTGGAAATATCATGACGCTTGCTTTGCTTGAGCATGCTCCCGAGCGCTCAACTATCTTAAGCCAGCTCATCGATTTTTATCTTATCAATGATGTGCACAAGAACCGGGAGGGCATGTTCTATAACATCATGCTGGATTTGGTGGACAATAGCGGTAGTAGTTTTATCTATGATGATCTGGATAAGATCACACGGCAGCTTGAAGTCTTCGCTAAGAAATGGACAGCCAGCCAGTTTGATGCCTTTGCCCAATATGCTTTTTTTTACAGATTGAGCACCGATGAGGACAGACGCCTGCTGTTAAAAAAATCGAAGAAAGTCATGCGCTTGTTGAAGATGATAGTCGATAGCGGGCATGCCGGTACGCACATTGATGCTTTAAGAGCACTGCATCAGGTAATGGGCACACAAGCCACGGATCAGGCAATGCCAAGTAACGGACGGCATCAATTTAAAGACCTCAACTTCAAGCTGCTTGTCATCCAGGAGCTAATGTACGTCCAGGAAAAACTCTTGCCACGCTTTGATGTGCATGAGTTCATCCGTCAACACACGGACCGCGAGATCATGATAGAGAAAGAAGGCTACGATGTCATCCCCGAAGTGCTGGCGTATTTTGAGAACCTGTTAATTCCTCCATCGCTTTTGGCGCAAGTGGACAAGCTGGCATTTGACGGCGGTAACAAAATTTATCATCAAATTTTCCCGTATTGGGATGGGGAATGCGACACCTTCGATGTGACATTTGCAGAAGACATCAAGCTCGTCCCCCACTTGAAACGCATGTCATCCATGCCGACCCGGTTCATCGAACTGCATGGGGTGGCGTTGAGTAAAAAATCGATAGAGCTAAGCTATCACCCATAGGTGCGTTAGCGATGCAGGGCGCGTTGCTTGATGCGCCTTCAGCTTCATGGGCTCAAATCGCTAAGGAAAGCGCCAGGTATTACAGTCAGACTGATAAAGGAAGCACCAGTCAATCTGTTTTTAAAGCCTGAAAAAAAGCCGCAGCTTATACAAGATGAAAACCTCCCAACCGTCATGCCAGACCTGATCTGGCATCCAGCGGCTTTCGTAGTGAACTGGCATCGGTATTTTGGGAGCAGGATGCTGAAAATACTCTTCTGCAAAGATCAACAATATTTGCACCCGGGGCTTAAGAACATGGGATGCCAGATCAAGTCCGGTATGACGGGGGAGGATCATAGAGAAACAGGTGTAAGTGCTACATGGCCGGAAGACAGGGCGCATGGTAAAGCACCGGTGCGCCATGTGCTCCATGATGCAAGACTACAATCAACGATATGACACGTCAGCTTGCCGGTGGTTCCCACAACTCCACCCGGTTACCCTCGGGGTCCATGACCCAGCCGAATTTGCCATATTCTGATTCATCCACCCTGGCATCGACATCGCAGCCTTCTGCACGCAGGGCGGCCAGCAGGGCGTGCAAATCATCGACGCGGTAGTTGATCATGAAGGGTTGGGTGCTGGGGGCAAAGTAAGTGGAGTCTGCAGGGAATAAAGACCAGGCGGTTTTTGCATCCTTGTCGCTGCCATTGGCCTCAAACACTGCGCCACCCCATTCGCTCAGGTCAAAACCCAGATGATCGCGATACCATGCGCCCAGGGCTTTAGGATCTTTTGCTTTAAAAAACACGCCGCCTATGCCAACCACACGTTTCATATTGCCTCCTTGAGGGTAACTATTGAAATAGAGTTGATTGAATCAGACTATCTCTTGTCGCAGATACTACATGAGCACTTAATCATGTGCAAACGGGCTTGCCATGAGCTTGCTCATGAGAGCTGCAAACCATCACGCAGCTTTCAACTGCAGCCCCACATCCTCTTCCATCAGGGTCTCCAGAATAATCTCTCGCAAACGCTGCACGGCCATGTCAGGTTCAGCATCCAGGCGATGCAAAGTCAGGCCCAGCATGGGTAGGGCGGGCAGGGTGGGGCTGTGGATGATGCGCAGGTGCTGGGGCAGGCCAACGGCGGTGCGCACGGTCACGCCCAGGCCGGCGGCGACGGCGGCCCAGATGCCGGACAGGCTGGGGCAGTTGAAGGATAACCGCCAGGGGATGTTGGCACGGTCCAGCGCGCTGGTAGCATAACTGCGCATGAGGCAGGGGGACTCGAAGGCGATCAGGGGCAGCGGGTCGTCTGTGGTATAGCTGGCTTGCAGTTGCGTGTCTGCCGCGCCTATCCAGTGCAAGGCAAAGTTGCGCAGGTGTTCGCTGTGCGGGCTGCTGATATTGCCATCCCAGGTCAGGGCCAGGTCCAGCTGGCCTGCAGTGATGAGCTCGAGCAGGGTGGCATTGCGGGCGATTCTGGCTTCTATCCTGACCCTGGGGTGGGCACGGGCAAAGCGGCCCAGCACGTCGGTGAGTATGCGCTCGCCAAAGTCTTCTGGTATGCCCAGCCTGATCCAGCCTTCGAGATCGACACCGCGCACGGCGGCAGCGGCTTCATCATTGAGTTCGAGCAGGCGGCGGCCATAGGCCAGCAGGGTTTCGCCCGCGGTCGTGGGCACCATGCCGCGCCCGGATTTGCGCAGGATGGGGCTGCCGACTTGTTCTTCCAGCTTCTTGAGCTGGGCGCTGACGGCAGAGGTGGAGCGGCCCAGCCTGTCGGCCGCCTTGGCAAAGCTGCCCAGCTCTATGCCAGTCACAAAACTGCGTATGACGTCGAGGTCAAAGGTGATCTTGCTCACGGCTGCTTCCTTAAAATTTTGTCAATCATCCCGTTTTTTGGAATGATTGGTTTGAAATTATCTGATTTTATGGATGAAGATAATCGGCTATCTTGTGCCTGTCAACCTCTCTTTTGGAGTTACCGTATGCCAGCCACCCCCCAACTCAGCCATAGTCCCAGCACCATCGCCCGCGAACTGATGGGCGACATCGCCCCCAAATTTGCCGAGTTGACCGATAAGGTCTTGTTCGATGACATCTGGCAAAGGCCGGGCTTGCCAGCGCGTGACCGTAGCCTGATTACCGTCGCCACACTGATCGCCCTGAACCGCAGTGAGCAATTACCCTTCCATATGCAGCGCGCGCTGGACAACGGTATCTCGCAGGCGGAACTGGTGGAAATCATCACCCACCTGGCGTTTTATGCGGGCTGGCCAACGGCGGCATCGGCTGTGAGCGCGCTACGTCAATTACTTGTAACCCCAACCACAACCCCAGCCCCAACGAAGGAGTAAATCATGCCCATGAGCCGTGTATCCCTGTTAAAAGGAAAATCACCTGAATATCTGCAAGCCTTGTCTGATGCCTTGCACCAAGCCCTGGTCGATGCCTATGAAGTGCCACTCAAAGACCGCTTCCAGATCATCCAGCAGCATGAGGCGAATGAGCTGGTGTTTGACCGCGATTACATCAGCCACCAGGGCAAGCCCAGGTCGGATGATTTTGTGATGATACAGATCACCGCAGGCCGCCAGCGCAGCGCTGCCACCAAGGCGGCGTTTTACCAGCGCCTGGTGGCGCTGCTGGCAATGTCACCAGGGCTGCGGGCAGAGGATGTCATGGTCAACATCAATACCACCGCAGCCGAGGATTGGTCGTTTAGTGGTGGCGTGATGTATGACGGGGTGGCGCGGTATGAGTGAGGCAATTGCAATGACGTAGGCGAGGCCTAGTTAATTTCGTAGGTTGGGCTACGGGGTATCAGCCCAACACTGGACCTTTGCAAACGTATACGTCATTTAAACGCCGAGTGTTGGGCTGATGAAGCGTAGCCCAACCTACGAAATTAACAAGGCCCGGCCCAACCTGCGAATCAAAACCTTAAGACCACTCAACACAGAGGCACAGAGACACAGAGTAGACACAGAGCAAAGCATTTAAGATGAAGTTTGCATCATGGATGGTAGAGCTTCAACGTGCACATTGTTAAAACCTCAGTGCCATCTCTGTGCCTCTGTGTCTCTGTGGTGAGATTTTTGGTCTTTAGTGCCGTAGGTTGGGCCGGGCCTCGCTAGGCTACGCTTTACCAGCCCAACAATGAGCCTTTGCAAACGTATACGTCATTTAAATGCCGAGTGTTGGGCTGATACCCCGTAGCCCAACCTACGACAATTGCAATCTATAAAAGAAATTTTCCTACCAACCTGAGTCAAAAGGACACCCAAAATGCTCGCCATGCAATACAACTTCACCCTCCCTGCCGACTACGACATGGACATCGTGCGCCAGCGGATTGCCAGCAAGGGCCATATGCTGGACAACTTCCCTGGCCTGGCTTTCAAGGCTTATCTGCATGCCAGCAAAGACAGCGAACCCACGGCATCGAGCCAGAATGTCTACGCCCCTTTTTATCTGTGGAATGATAATGAAGGCTTGAATAATTTCCTCTGTGGCGATGGTTTCAAGGCCGTCTCTCACGCCTTTGGCTGGCCTGCGGTCAAGCAATGGTCGGTATGGCATAGCCATGTCGGTGAGCAGGTGCGCAGTGCACAATTCGCTACTCGCCAGGTCAGTGCTATTGCGCCTTACACTGCACTGGGTGGCTTGCGCGAAGAAGAAACCAGCGCCGCAAAAAAACTGAGCCAGCAAGACGGTGTGCTGGCAACAGTGGTGGCCTTTGATCCCAATGAATGGACGCTGGTGCGCTTTACTTTATGGCGCGATGCGGCAGCGGCTAAAACTGCCGCACAAGTAGCGGGTTTGCCTGCTATTGTGCAGGCGTATGAAGTGGGGCATGTATCGGCACCGGGGTATTGATCTAGGCACGGGCATCCATGCCGCCAGCAAACTCCAGCATTTCTTGCGCCGCCAGCCTGGCCTTGTCTATATCTGCCTGCAATTGCGGGAATTGGTCTACTACGGTGGATAAGGTAGTGGCCACTTCTTCATAGGCGATGCGGGCTTGCGGGTAGTTGCTGCTCACCTGGTGCATATAGCCGAGGTTAAACAGGGCGCTGGCCAGCTTGGGCATCTGGTGGGCTGGATTTTGCTGTGCCAGTTGGCGGCGTATTTGCACTGCCTGTTCAAAAGTCGTAATGGCTTCGGGTATGCGCTGGTGCAGGCCATATAGTATACCCAGGTCTTCCAGTGATGCGCTCAGCGGGCCTAGCTGACTGGGCCCATGCTGGTACTCCTCACTTTGCAGCATGCGGCGATACACCGCTACGGCGTCCTGGCAATAGCCTATGGCCAGCTGCGGATCTGTATCATGGATGTGTAGCCAGCCCAGGTTGCTGAGGGCGCTGGAGAGGTAGAGTAAATAATTGGCACCGCTACTGTCATCGAGTTGACGATAGATATGCAGGGCTTCTGCAAAGGCATCCTGTGTTTCTTGCTTGCGTTCGTCTGAATTGATGATGGTCGCAAAAATCACCAGGGCATCTGCCAGCGGGCGGGCATAGCTGCTGGGGTCATGATCCGCCAACTGCCGGTAGACATCCAGGGCAGGGGTGATGTAGTGATGGGCCTGTTCCAGCTGGTAGGCATTCGAATGGATTTTTGCCAGCTCCAGCAAGACCGAGGCTGCCAGTGGGCGGTAAGTCGCTGTATCATCAGCGGCAAGTTTAATAAAAATATCCAGCGCTTCTTCAAACGCGACATGCGCCTCCTGCGGCTGATTTTGCATATGATGCCAGCTACCCAGGCTGCGTAATGCCATGCCCAGCTTGGGCAGGTACTGGGCTGTGTCTTGTTGCACCAGTTGCCTGGCTTCAGCGACCAGGGCATTAATCGCTTCTGCGCTCGGAAGATTTGTCTGGTTGGTGTGGTGCATACGTTAGATGGCCCAAGGTAAGTGGATCTGATTGCCTGAGTATACTGTATCTTGTGTAGTTGATCTTAATCTTAAGAAGAGGGCGGTTTGGTGATCGGCAAACTTGCCCTTACTAAATCTGGGACTTATATAAACTTTAAGCAGCTCATCAATGACACTAGAGCACGGCGTAATTGGCGCCTGGCCAGGTGCTATTTTTTTTCAAAGCTGTCGATAATTCTTTTCAATTCTTCTATACGTGATTGCAGATAAGGCGTTAATGATTCTGTGCGCCTGGCGAGCCTGACTACTTCTTCATAGCCATCCTTGGTTTTTTGTTGATCCTTGTTTTTGATGTGGAGACGGCACTGCATTAAAAGAGTGAGAATCAGGTCTTTCATATAAAGATCGGCCTGTTCTTTGGCCAGTTTTTTGCGGATAGATAGCGCTTCTTTAAGCAGATTTTGTGCTGCGTCCAGGTCCCCATTGGTGATGTTGATATTGGCCATTCTTGCCAGCATGTCTGCTTTTTCATTTTGCTGTTCGGGGCTTAATGTAGCCTGTTTTTGTACGAGGACATAGGCTTCCTGATACGCATTGAATGCATTGCTTATATTGTTGTCCTGCTGTTCCACGTGCCCGAGGTAATAGATGCTGTTAGCGAGAGTGGGCAATAGTTCAGTATGTTTTTCTATCAGCTTGCGATAGATGCTGTTCGCTTCCCTCAGCAGTGTTTTCGCCTGGGTATAATTTTTGTCTTGCATTGCCGTGATACCTGAAACTCTGAGTACCCATGCAAGAAGCTGATTGATGTACTCCGATATTTCACCCTCTTGCGCGCGCAAGAGTGGCAGCAACTCTGCGTAGTTCTTGCTTAACTCATCGTTGCGCTCTTCTTTTAAATTAATGTTTGACAAGTTGAAGAGTGTAGTAATCAGATCCATGTTCAGATCGGGATTGTTTTTGGCAAGCGCACGGATTTGTGGGAGCAGCTCTTCATAGATCTTTCTGGCCTCGGCTGGCCTGGATCGCTGCGTAAAAAGCACCGCCAGATTAATTTTTACCCTGGAAAATTCGGTCGAATAGGTAGTATCTCTGCTGGCGAAGGAACGGTATAGTCCGATTGTCTCATTGAGCAGTGTTTCTGCGCGTCGGCTATCTTGTTTTATGATAAGAAGGCTTCCCATATGCCATAGTGTCTTTGCCAGTTTGGGAGCGTAGAGAGGCGCATTTTTTGAATACAAAAGGCGGTATTCCTTGATTGCCTCTTCATATAAGGCATAAGCTACATCATAGTGTAGTTTCTGATATTCAAGCTCGGCCAGGTTGAGCAACGTGTGCGCTAAAAAAGGCGAGTATTTGTCAAGGTCTTGCCTGGTCAGTTTGCGGTACAGGGGCAATGCCTGGGCATAAGCAGTATAGGCTTGCTGGGTCTGGGTTTTTTTATCCAAGATGTCAGCCAGTTTGCTGTAAGCGAGCGCGAGATTGTTGGTCATCCCCGGATTTTTTTCGAGATAGGGAGCATACAGCTGGATGGCTTCTTCCAGCGCCTGTTTTGCCTGCGGGAGCTTGCTTTTCTCAATATATAAAATACCCAGAGTTACGAGTGCTCTTGCAAGACTCGTCGCATACTGGTCTGGTGTGGCGGCGGCTGGTTTGCGCAAGTAGCTGACGGCTTCTTCATAGGTACTGGCCGTCTTGTCAGCAAGCTGCAATTGTTGGTACAAGTCACCAAGATTATTGAGTGCCGATGTCAGCGCCGGTAAAGCTTGGGCGGGCGCTGCATCCAGCTCTTGCTTGTAAACGCTGACAGCTTCTTCATAGGCTGCCTGGGCCTGCACCAGCTTGTTCTCATTCTTGTTGAGTTCGGCAAAGGCTTCCAGTGTCACCGCATAACCATGCAGGGATGCGGGATTATTTTTTATATCTTCTTTATAAAGGGCGATGGATTCTTCAAATACATGCCGGGCTTCATGGGTTTTGTTTTCCAGCTTGTTGATGAGGGCAACATTGCTCAGGGCCAACGCCTGCCCGGCATTGAACCTGGGTTCTTTCAGTGCGGCATGACGGTATAAATCTGCTGATTCTTCATACGTTTTTTTTGCCTCCGTATATTTTTTATTATTATGCAGGACTAAGCCCAGATTCAGCAGTGCGTTGGCCAGATTTGGTGTGTAAGCCTGAGTATCTTTCTGGCTGAGTTGGCGATAATTGGCGATGGCCTCACCATAGGTGCTGATCGCTTGTGGGAAAAGTTTTTTCTGATTATAAATGCCAGCAAGTTCAAGCAGCGAATAGGCAAAGTATGGCAGCGCCTCAATCGCGTGACTGGCAGGGATTTGCCGGTACACCTTAACCGCTTCTTCGTAGGAAGTTTGCGCCAGTTCTCTCTTTTTTTCGATTGCATTCAAGTCTCCCATGCTGGTGAGTGTATGGGCATAGGAAAACTGGGTATGGGCGCTTTTTTTGTTATCAGCCTGATAGATGGTGATGGCTTCATCAAAAGCCAGTCGCGCCGCAGCATACTTATTGTCGGCCTTATTGGCGACGCCAAGGTTGGACAGGCTGAGCGCCAATTCCGGTTTGAATTTTTCTTCTTTGAGTATGGCAAGACGGTAAAGCGCAATGGACTCTTCAAACATCTGTCTTGCTTCAGGCATTTTTTTATCCTGATACTGCGCCACCCCCGCATAAAAAAGCACGCTGCCCAGCCTGGGCGTATAGGTATAGGCATCTTGCAGCATCAACTGGCGGTAGTTGGCGATGACTTCATCATAGGCCGCCAGTGCTTGGGGGCGTTGTCCTTGCTTCTTGTAAAAATCTGCCAGGCTATACAAAGTCGATGTCAGTTGCGGCAAGTAGGCATCGTGGTTTTTTTCTGTCTGCAGGCGGCTGACAGCGAGCGCTTTTTCAAGATAGACCCTGGTCTGCGGCCAGTTTTTTTCTGTCTGATACAGTGATGCCAGGTTGTTGAGCACCATATACAGGTTATCCTGGTACTTTCCGGCTTTGTCAACGGCCACTTTTTCGCATAGTTCCAGCGCTTCTTGATAGGCAGTGTGCGCCTGTTGATAACGGTTTTCCTGATGATAAACCGCACCTTGCCGGATGATGGCTGTGATCAGTTGCGCCAGATATTTGTCAGGGCTCTCTGCTGCCAGTCTGCGCAGATCATTGATCTGCGTTTCATCAGAAGACATTTGTTTCTTGATCTTCTCACTGGTGATCGTGGCCTGTTTTTCAGTCGAGGCGAAGGCTATCGGGGCATAGGCGGCAGGCAGCATCAGGGCCAGGCAGAACAGAGGGCGAAATTTAACCGGCATTATCTTGTAATATTGGAAAATGAATTAGCCGGTATTGTACTGGTGCGTCGCTTAAAAAGCTTGCTACAAAGCGCCGTAAAAAAACTTTGCACAGAGCTTGCCGATTTTTATTCTACTGTTTCACTTCATCACTTCGTTTCCGAATGGGTCTGGGCTTGTTGACGCAAAAGCGGCTTCAGTCTGTCAGACAGTTGGCGTGTGTCATCATCACGCTTTTCTGCCACACTGAGTCTCAACAATTGGGATAGCGCCAGGATGTGATCAGACAATGCATCTGGGATTTTTTCTGGACGTGCAGCAGCATACAATGTGCAGGCTTCTTCAAATGCAGCCTGTGCCAGCGGTGACTTATTCTGATGGACATAGATCAGGCCTAGCTGTACTTGCATTCTGGCCAGGCTCAGAGCATATAGATCAGCTTCGGTGGCGGCCAGCTTGCGCCATTGTTCTGCCGCTTCTTCAAAAACCACCCGCGCCTTCTCAGCCTTCCTTTCCTGGGCATAGCTATTGCCCAGTTCTGTCAGTACAGAGGCAAACAAAGGGCGGGCAATGTCCAGAATATTGGCTGGCAGCTTTCTATAGATGCTGGCAGCATCTTCATAGGCCGCTTGCGCTTGTGCCGGCTGGTTTTCTGTCATGTTCAAGTCACCCAGGTCTTTGAGTACCTCGGCAAAATCAAACAAGTCAGCAGCGTCTTTTTTGGAGCTCGCCGTCTGATATAGCAGCCTGGCTTCATCAAGAAGTTGCCGCGCTTTGACATGCTGATGATCCAGCATGTTGATGTGACCTAGCTTGCCCAGGATGATAGCAAGCTCTTTGTTGCGGCGTGGATCGCTGGTAATTGCTGCCCGGTATATCGGCAATGAAACTTCAAAGCATTGTTTTGCAGTCGAATAATTTTCTTCAGCATAATGTATCAAGCCCAGATAAAAGTTGGCAGCGGCCAGGCCTGGCTCATAAGATGCTGCATCTTTTTTGATCAACTTCCGACAGTGCTCTATCACTTCAACATAAGCTGCCTTTGCCTCTGTAGTAAGCCTTTGTTCCCTGTACAGAGTCGCCAGGTTATATAAGACCGTGGTCAGTTGTGGTAAATAAGTTTCACTATCTTTTGTTGCCTGCAGGCGGCTGACAGCGACCGCTTTTTCATTGAACAGAATTGCTTGCGTCCAGTTTTTTTCTGTCTCGAATAGCAGGGCCTGATTGTTGAACAGCATATACAGCAGGGCCTGGAATTTACCGGGCTTGTCGGCTTCTGCTTTTTCACAGAGTTGCAAGGCTTCAGCATAGGCAGCATGGGCTTGCTGATAGTGGTTTGCATGGTGATAGATATTGCCCAACTGGTTGATGGCCGTGATCAGCACGGGCAAGTATTGTTCAGGATCTTGCGCAGCCTGCTTGCGTAACTGCTGTAGCTGCACTTCCTGGGCCGCCACCTGTTTTTGGACTTGCTCACTCATGGCAGCGACGGGTATTTCTGTCGCAGCCAGACTAGCTGGGTGGTACATCATTGGCAGTGCCAAAGCCAGGAACAGCAGATGCAGGATTTTTGCTGACATGCGTGTTTTCATGATGAAGTTAAATGTCCTGGTATTGTAATGAAATGCAATTAGTGGTGTACAAAAAATATCTATATATCGATAGATACCATGGTGGATCTACTGGTGTATACCGTGCTGAATTTGACGACTGAAAACAAGCAAAAAGTCAAATGCGCAAAGTAGAGAGGCGTTTGCCAGCTAATACCATGTATCATTCAGCGAATATCAACTGCTCCAACCTGTCCCAGAACGTATACTCTAACCCTTGCCTGAGTGCCAGAAACTGTTCTTCGCTGATGTTCAGGTCAACTTCAAAACTGCTGATCTCTTTGCGCTGGTACAAGGGGGCAGCGAGTATGATGGTGAGCAGGTTTCTGCTCAAGGTCACGCTGGCGACGATGTTTTCACCGGCCTGGCTCTGGTCCTGGTATTCGATATACACGCCGGAGTCGTCTTCATGTCCCTGGATTTCATGGCGCTGGAATAGCAGGTACTCCTCACCATTGGTAACGCCTGTGGTGATGGTCTCATATTCGCTGTCCATGGCAGCTTCGTTGGCTGAAAACTGGATGATCAAAGTGTGCTCCTGTGAGATAGTTTTAAAGGCTGCTAAAGTCATGATGCAGGTGAAAGCGCGACCAGGCCTTCACCCACCCTGGCGGTAAACAAACTGCCCATAAATTTTCATGCTGGTGGTTAGCTCTGAGTCGATTTCTTATTATCACTTCCCCACGTCCTTAAAAGAAATTATAAAATACTGGTGTATAACTATAGTGATTATCCTGCCCAGACGCCCAGCATTTGGAATTTATTTCGGAGCAAATAATAATCCCCTCACTTTATATGAAATCCCTTATTTCACTTGCGACGTAGCACCTGTCGAGCAGGTGCTCAGTGCCAGCGATCTGGCGCAGTCGGTCGCGAGGATCATGGATGGCAAGCGCCTGGTGCGTTGCCTTACCAGGCGTGAACCCGCATGAGCGGCTTCAGTCGCGAACAGGCGGTTCAGCGACAAATGCCCGGCGTAGAGCTGGGGTGATCGTGCATTCGCGGCTAAAGCCGCTCCTACTGCATGCATTAAGCTTCCTGCAAGTCTGGTCTGAATCACAAAAAAACATCACACCCTGTTGACATGCGATACGAATTGTTGTGTAATCACAATACATTTACAGAATTAGATACAAAAAAATGGAAATTCACAATCGCATTGCTCTGTTTCGTGCCGAGCGCGGGATTTCACGACGGCAACTGGCGGATGAAGTCGGCGTCAATAACCAGACCATCGGTTATCTGGAGCGGGGAGACTACAAACCCAGTCTGGAACTGGCCATGAAAATCGCCCGTTACTTTGGGGTCAGCATAGAAATACTGTTTTCTTTTGAAGCTTTTGAGGCGATTTCTGTCGCGCTGAAACGGGCAGAAGACTTTGAATAGTCGCTGCCGGTTTTACAAAGTTTGCTGCTTGCCCGTTTGTATTTACAACTGATCATAGAAAGAAATCTGATGTCTCTCTACAAAAATAATCACTTGCTGGCACGTCTGGACAAGATGGCACAATGGACGCATATTCCTGATCTTGCCAGTGGCAATATCCGCCGCCGTCGCCTGCGCTTTTTACCTGCAGCCATCTTGTTCATAGGCAGTGCCAGCCTGGCCCTGATCCTGCTGATGCCACAGTTCTATTGGCTGGGATATGCCGCTCTGATGCTGGGTTTTGGCGTCAGCAATTTCCTGCCCATGTTTGGTCCTGTCAAACAGGCGGGCAACCCTGATGAAGAGGCCGATGAGCGTGAGCGCAGTTTGCGGCGCGACGCCTACCTGGTGGCGTTTGCCAGCATAGGCGTGGCGGCATTTATGGGTATTTGGGCCGTGCTGGGGCTGACGATGGTACATGACTGGCCCAAAGAAATCCTCATGCGGGCCATGATGGCGCTGAGCTTTTATTTGATGCTGCTGTTTTCTGCCGTGCCTACGCTATACGCGAGCTGGGTCTTGCCTGCACCGCTTGATGATGCTGATGAGTGATGATATATGCGATTGACGTGGCCGATGCGGCCTATGCTAGACTAGCCTATTCTTGCTACTCGAACTAATACGACTATGGCAGACACTCTTCACTCCACGTCCGTCAACGGCAGGCCTGCAGGGCAGGAGCCGCCACAAGCGCAACTGCAACTCAAGACCAGCATTACACCTGCATTCATGCAAGCGCTGGAAGTGGAATTGCAACAGATATTGCATGGTCGTTTCATGGCCTTGCGCCAGCGCATGATGCCAGCAAACACCGTGGCCAGGCTGAGGACTGTCGTCAAATACCTGAGCATATTGGGCTTGAGCTTGTGCCTGCTGATGTTCGTCATGGGCGGCATGCTGTTTCATGGCGTCAGGGTGGAGGTGACATTTGCGGTGTTTTTCCTGCTGATGCTGGTCCTGCACTGGGACAAAAACAAGCGAGCCACCTGGAGTGAAAAACTGTTCATACCATATTGGAACTGGCTGGCAAAAAACAGCACAAATCGCATGCTGAAAATCGCCAAAGCAAGCGCCCCCTTCAGTGCTGAATATCATTTCCAGGGTAACACAGCCAGCTATCACCGCGTCAGCAGCGCTGGCAGCGTGCTGGCATGGAAGCGCGAAATGCGCCATGTTTATCTGTCAGGCCAGCGTATCAGCCTGCTCTTCAAAAAGCCAAGCTCCATCTACCCCTACGCCATCATCTTGCATGAGCAGCCGCAAGAGCTGGCGGCATATCTGGAGGGCTTAGGGATAGGGCGGATAGGGTAGGTCGTGCACCTCTCGCGAAGTTTGGCAAGGAAGACCATGTGCTTAAGCAGTCGGATGCGTTCAAACGCACTGCTTGTGATGGTGAAGCGGACTTGGTAGTCATGCAGAAATCGGTGCGTTATAACGCACCCTACTGGCTAATCGTACCTACGGGGTCTAGTCTCAATAAGCTCATCAAGTAGGGGGGGCGCACCGGTTGTGGTGGTAAAACGAGCTTGCTAGTCATGTAGAAATTGGTGCGTTTGAACGCACCCTACTGGCTGACGGTAAATAGTTCACATCCAGGGACTAAGAGGATATCGAGGGTTTTTTTTAAGGTTCTTCGCAAAATTGTATCCCAGGTTCTTGCTCTAATATCTGTTTCAAATCACGATTTAATTTTTCATAGGCTGTTTTCGTATCGAGTTTACCCAGCAATCTTAAAAAATTTGATTTAAAAAAGAAAAACGGCACTTCCACCTCTGCGAAGACATGCCAGACTATTTCTGCACTGTCCGGTGGAATGTCGGGGTCTATATCTTCAATCTCGGTTTCTGTGAGTATGGAGCCACAGCCTACCCACAGCAAATAGTTGTCCCTCTCGCACATGACACACCAGCCCCAGTCTTCAGCAACGAGATCTGCTGATTCATAGCCCAGGTCTTTAAATTTCTGGCACAGCCATTGCCCTAGCTCTTTTCCATAGCGAGCCGGATTGGTTTCTTCATCTTCGCCAGGCTCGATTTTAAAAAGTTCGGATGTAAACCAATATCTCGCATGCATATCTCACTCCAATTGTTATGCTCTTAGTTTTTCTACCAACCCTCTCTCAACAGCGACATATCATGTAGCAATGCTCCTTAAGCTTGCTATGTTACCCCGCGGCTATAGCGACTGCTGCCATGCAAAGCTCAAAGAGATACGATAGACGCAGCGTAATCGAAAAAAACTATTTTGCCTTTGATACTTCGATCAAAGGCAAGGTCTGCCTGCTTGAAGCATGATTCCATGGAAAAATCAGCGCTTTCTAAAAAAGCGACTACGGCATCAGGTTTGTAGTGACCGTACTTGCTGACCAGGCTGCCAATGGACGATGACGCTTGCTCTAGGCTCACAACTCTTCTTCGTCGTCCTCGACCAGCTCATCATCATCGGCACTCAATCCATCAAATTCAACATTGCATAAGCCACCATTTGCTTCTTCTGTTGCCGTCAGCAACTGCTGCTGAATTTCTGGCAGCCACTTGTATGCGCCGCTGATAATCACAGGCATCTCTGGATCAGTTTGGGAGGAGAGGAAGTAGCTGCCCCCTTCGTTACATTCTGTTATAGCTGACATGTCGCTGTCGATTTGCTGATGTGCGAACACTGCCTTAATCGCTTGCTTGATTGCGTCTGTACGGTCAGGATGGTAGTGACTCACCTTTAGTGAGAGATGCAGGTTGACTGACATGGGCACGCCTTTCTGAGTTGAAGTAAGGACTATCATATTCCCACTTTCGCACTTATTTTGCAAACCAGCTGCTGCGTCTCAACCGGAATGATGTACCCAATTTCCTTGTGATAGCCTGATACCCTGATAGCCTGTGTTCCATGTGATTGCCCGGCATGCAGATGGATATGAGAAAATAGGACTGACAGACTCACCACATCAAGCTCAAGATCAAGCTCAACATCGCGCTGAACAATAAGCTGAACGATAAGCTAAACAACAAGCTCAATAGAAAATATCATGTGCATCAATTTTGTCCCCACCCGCAAAGAAAAGCTGGACTATTTCAATGCTCGCAGTGCCCAGTTGCCTGAATGGGAGGAGGAGACCTGGCAAGACTATCATGCGCCCATCCTGTTGCATGACGCCGCCGGCAATCGCCAGGCCTTGCTGGGTGCCTATAGCATGATACCCAAGACCAAGATGCAAGCCGGTGTCAAACGATTTTCTACCATGAACGCCAGGGCAGAAACCCTGGGTGCGCTGCGCAGCTATGCGCCATCCTGGCATGGCGGCAAACTCTGCCTGGTGCCCATGCAGCATTTCTTTGAACCCAATTATGAAAACGGTGCCGCTGAGCGCTGGCGCATAGGTCTCTTCGATGAGCCAGACTTTGCCGTTGCTGGTCTCTATAAGGAGTGGCCAGAAGCCGATGGCAGCGTCAGCTATTCTTTCACCCAGATCACCATCAACGCTGACGATCATCCGCTGATGCGCCGTTTCCACAAACCCGGCGAAGAAAAACGCTCTCTCGTCGTGGTACCGCCAGAAGACTTCGACGACTGGCTATCCTGCCGCGACCCAGAATTTGCCCGCGCTTTCTTGCGACCTTTTCCGGCAGAACGCATGTTTGCCGAGTTTGCACCCAAGCCTAAATTGGAGAAGGTAGTGAAGATCATCAAGCCTGTGAAGCCGCAGATCATTGTGCCGACTAATCTGGATTTGTTTGATTGAAAGTAGCAATGTATGAATATCGACGAAGTCAACCGGCGTAGCCCTCGCTGTGGCAGATGCCAGTGTTTGTATACATTTGTCTATGTCAAAGATGATGCTGCCAGGGCGTCTTTGTATGCAAAGATCGTAAAAGCTGATTTTCTGGGCTTTGTCCGGACAATGCAGACAATGACTTCATGTTCTCACGGCGAGGCCAAGGCCACCCTGGCACATGTCGCTTTGCCAGGTCGCCGCTGCCACTGGTGCAAATCAGTATTGGGTGAGGGCGCAATTGTGGATTGCCAGCGATGCGCCTCGCTTAACCTGGTATGGGAAGTGGACAGTTTTGATGTAGAAGCTGCAGCAGATATGAATCAGAAAACGCAGAATTGATGTCGGTATTTTCTATTCCTTTTGATGGGGGAAAGACACCAGTCTGGCTGCACGAATTTTTACCAGGGCCGTTCTTTAGCCATGAACAGCAGGCACAACAATATCCAACTCGCTTCCGAAGCTCGTTCTAGCCACCTCATTTTCCTGACTTATATATCTCCTGACCTAAATATCATCTCCGTCGGATAAGAAACAAAGCCCAGGTCCTGGTACAGCGCATGGCCTTCTTCTGAAGCACTGAGATTGAATGTTTTCAGGCCTTGCTCTTTGCCCAGTTGCAGCATGCCTGCGACCAGTGCCCTGGCAATGCCCAGCCTGCGCCAGTCGGGTGCGGTGTAGACATTGACTATCCTGCCGCGACGGGCTTGTGTATCGCCCCGGATTGGCCCCCAATCCAGTATGCTGAGGCCAGCACCGGCGACGACGATGTCTCCGGTCTGGGCCAGCAAGCCTGTGTAATTGCCTGCAGCCAGTGTGCCTGTCAGCCAGCTTGCGTAAGCATCGAGGTCTTCTTGCTGTTCATTTGCGCGGTGGAAGCGATGGCGGGTAATGATGGTGATATCTGACTGTGTCGCCGGGCGTATGGTCCAGTTGTTCTTCACGTGTTCACCCCAGTCGCAGTTCCCAGTAGCCCACATCTACCCATTGCTCAAACTTGCGCCCCACGTCCTTGAAGTGAGCGACTTTCTCGAAACTCAGGCTTTCATGCAGGGCGACGCTGGCTATATTGGGTTGGGCGATGCCGCCCAGCATGATGTGGATGCCGCGCTGACGCAGGTCGGCGATCAGGATTTGATACAGGCGCTTGCCTATCCCCTTGCCAGCGTGGCTGGCGGCGACATAGACCGTGCTCTCGACAGAAAACCGGTAGGCGCTGCGTGCCCGCCATGGAGTGGCATAGGCATAGCCGAGGATTTCGCCATCCTGTTCTTCCACATACCAGGGCAGGCTGGCGCTGACATCGTGGATGCGCTGTGCCATTTCCTGTTCTGTGACCGGGTTTTCTTCAAAGCTGATGGTGGTCGTGGCGATGTAGTGGTTGTAGATGGCGATGATGGCGGCGGCGTCTGCGGGAGTGACTGTTCGTATCATAGTGCGGGCGGTGTATGGATGGGCTTCAATTCTCTATGGGATGGACTTTAGCGGTGAACGGCGTCGGCGGCAAGCTATCCGTCATGTCTGGTTTGTGTGAGGGCTTGTTCGCGGCTGAAGCCGCTCCTACGGGATTGCGCTCTGCCGTAGACGGAGGAGGGCAGGGGAAAACCAAAGCAGGGGCGTGGTTCATACAAATTCTGCTTTACTACAATTCTATATTTCCATTATTATTGAAATATAGAATTAATATTCAAACTCGGGATAGCTCATCATGGAAACCAAACAAGCCCTGCTGGCTCTGGCGGCCCTTGCGCAAGAATCGCGTCTGGCGGTATTTCGTCTGCTGGTGCAGACTGGCCCTCTGGGTATGGCGGCCAGCAAGATTGCTGAGGAACTGGGTATTGCGGCATCCTCGCTCTCCTTTCATTTGAAAGAGTTGTCGCATGCAGAACTGGTGCAATCGCGCCAGCTAGGGCGCTTTATTATTTATTCAGCCAATATCACGACCATGAACCAGATGCTGGGCTTTTTGACTGAGAACTGCTGTGGCGGGAATCCCTGTACGCCGGTGTCGATGCAGCAATGTGCCACTACTGAAGCATAAAGCCTCCGCATTCGCCTTATTTACTTTTCTCTGGCCGATCTATGAATATTCTGTTTCTGTGCACAGGCAATTCCTGCCGCTCTATCCTGGCTGAAGCCACATTCAATCACCTGGCCCCCACAGGCTGGCGCGCCATGAGTGCGGGCAGCAAGCCGACCGGCGAAATCCACCCGCGTTCGCTGGCATTGCTGGCGCGTGAAGCTATTGCGACAGAGGTCTATGCCAGCAAATCCTGGGTCCACCTGCCAGCCACGCCCGACATCGTCATCACCGTCTGCGCCAGTGCTGCGGGTGAGACTTGTCCGGCTTATCTGGGGTCAGTCTTGCGTACCCACTGGGGTGTGGCTGACCCTGCCCATGCGAGCGGGACGGATGAAGAAATCGACGCCGCCTTCATGACTGCCTACCGCATCCTGCGCACCCGTATCGAGACCATGCTGGCGCTGCCGCTGGATACGCTGGTTCAGGACAGGCAAAAGCTCAAGATCACGCTGGACCAGATAGGCGAGATCACCCCATGAGCATGGCAAGACGCCTGGTGGCTGAAGGTTTGGGCTCAGCCTTGTTGCTGGCCGTTGTGGTGGGTTCAGGCATCATGGCAGAGCGGCTGGCGGGCGGCAATGTCGCGATTGCGCTGCTGGCCAATGCCCTCGCCACCGGGGCGGGTCTGGTCGCATTGATACTCATGTTTGGCCCCATCTCGGGCGCGCACTTCAACCCTGTAGTGACATTGTCTGAGGCTTATCAGAAAAACCTGCCTGTCAAGGATGTACTGCCATATATCCTGTTGCAAGTGCTGGGTGCCTTTGCCGGGGTAGCGGCGGCGCATGCCATGTTTGAATTGCCGCTGTTCTTTGCATCTGCACATGCACGCACTGGCATGGGACAGTGGTGGAGCGAGTTTGTCGCCAGCTTCGGCCTGATCGCAGTGATCATCAGTACCAGCCGCAGCCGCCCCGCGGTCACGCCATTTGCCGTGGCTGCCTATATCACTGCGGCTTACTGGTTCACTTCTTCGACCTCATTTGCCAATCCGGCAGTGACGCTGGCGCGGGCTGCCAGCAATAGTTTTGCAGGCATACGCCTTGCCGATGCACCGGGTTTTATCATTGCGCAATTGCTGGGTGCGGCTGCGGCGACGCTGGTGTTTGGCTGGCTGTATCCAGCTCGACCGGCGACCAGTCCAGGTCTTTAGAGTGTAGAGTTCAGAGATAAGACATCGCACAGTACAGATGTCTTGATCGTGTTTTACCCTCCTTTGTCATACCAATTCCCCTGCCAAGCTGACAAACGCCTCCACCAGTGGCGACACTTCTCCCTTGCGCTGGGCCAGCAGCAATGAAGTGCTGGCGCCTGCATCGGCTATCGGGCGGTAGCAGATACCATCAAAATGGATGGAATAAAAAGAGCCTATCAGGACAGAGACGCCGCAGCCTGCTGCCACCAGGCCGATGATGGTGGAGGCGTCGTTGGCTTCCTGTACGATTTTTGGGGCGTAGCCTGCGGCGCGGCATAAGCGCAGTATGTGTGGATAGATGCCGGTGCCTGCGCTGGGCGGGTACATGATGAAGGATTCCTGGGCCAGGTCTTTCATGCTGACTTTTTTCTTCTTTGCCAGCGGGTGGGTGCTGGGCAGCACCGCTACCAGTGCATCTTCACGCAGCTTGCGAAAGCGCAAGGGGGACGAAACACCACGCGCCAGTTCGCCATCTTCTGGCGGGCGTATGAAACCGACATCCAGGCTGCGCTGGTCCAGTGCTTCCAGCTGCTTGTTGGTGGTCATTTCGCGCAAGCTCAAAGTGACATCGGGATATTGCTGGCGGTAGCTATTGATGACGGCGGCAAACAGGGGCGTGAACGGGGTAGAGAAAGTAAAGCCTATGCGCAGCTCGCCCGTCTCGCCACGCTGGGCACGACGGGCGTTTTCGCTGGCTTGCTCAGCCAGGGCCAGGATGTGCCGCGCATCTTTCAGAAACAGCTTGCCCGCTTCCGTCAGGCGCACCCAGCGCTTGCTGCGCTCCAGCAATTGCGCACCGATATCGGCTTCCAGCATTTGTATCGCATGGCTCAGGGGCGGCTGGCCTATATGCAGCCGCTCCGCCGCCCGGGTGAAGTGCAGTTCTTCGGCGACGGCGATGAAGTATTTGAGGTGGCGGAGTTCCATGGTTTTTGCAAATGAATTTTTGAAGGGGCGGGCCTGGGCAATTGCGTAGGTTGGGCCGGGCCTCGCTAGGCTACGGTTTACCAGCCCAACACTCGGCGTTTCCATAACGCATGCGTTTTTATAGGCCAAGTGTTGGGCAGATAAAACCTTGCCTAACGAGGCCCGGCCCAACCTACGAGGAGCGATCTTTATTCGTATTCCATCATCTAAAAAATGTATTACTAAAACCTTAAATATATATTGGACGCTATAAAAGCGCAAATATAAGATGAACGCTCCTTGATCGTTCACCCTCGCCATCATGACCGTCGCCAGCAGCACACTCCCGCAGCCAGTCACCCGTATCGCTGCAGGCACGCCAGAATTCAAGCGCATCACGCGTGCCATGATATTTGGTGGTTTCTCTACTTTTTCTTTGTTGTACAGCATACAACCGCTATTACCCTTGCTGGCTTTGCAGTTCCAGCTGACACCGGCACAAAGTAGCTGGGCCTTGTCGATCTCCACCTTGTCACTGGCAGTGTCCTTGCTCATCAGCAGCGCTCTCAGTGAACGCATAGGTCGCAAGCCCATGATGGTGGCGGCGCTGGCACTGGCGGCTGTGGCTACGGGCTTGTGTGCGCTGACTGAGGATTTTGCCCAGTTGCTGGTCTTGCGTGCCCTGCTGGGCTTTGCTCTGGGGGGCATGCCTGCGGTGGCGGTGGCTTACATGGGGGAGGAAATCGAGGCGACTTCCATGGGGCTGGCGGTGGGCCTGTATATCGCTGGCAGCGCCTTTGGCGGCATGCTGGGGCGCTTGCAGTCTGCCTTGCTGAGTGAGTATTTTCACTGGCGCATCGCCATGGCGGCGATGGGTCTGGCAGGCATTTATGCTGCCTGGGAATTCTGGCGCAGCCTCCCAGCAGAGCGCAATTTTAAACCGGCAGCGCAAGCAGGGGAGAGCCTGCGCAAGGGCCTGCGCCTGCATTTGGCAGACAGTGGCCTGCGCATGCTGTTTTGCCTGGGTTTTATACTGACAGGATGTTTTGTCAGCATGTATAACTATATGGGCTATCGGCTGCAGGCTGATCCCTTTGGTTTTAGTCAAAGTGCGGCGGGCGCGATTGCCCTGATGTATGTGCTGGGTATGGGCAGTTCAGTCTGGGTGGGGCGACTGGTGGACCGCATAGGCCGCCGTGGTGTGCTCTGGATAGTCTTGCTGGTGATGATGGCAGGTTTGCTGTTGAGCCTGTCGAATTCATTGTTCATCATGATTCCCGGCCTGGCCTTGTACACCTTTGGTTTTTTTGCCGCCCATTCGGTTGCCAGCAGCTGGGTGGCCCGCCGTGCCCAGGGCTACAAGGCGGTGGCATCGGCGTTATACCTGTGTTTTTATTATATAGGTTCCAGCCTGATAGGCTCTTACACCGGTGTCATCTGGGCCAGCCATGGCTGGGCGGGCGTGGTGATGCTATTGGGTGGCATACTGTGCGTGGGCCTGATGATTACCCTGCGTTTGCGGACCTTGCTGCCCGTCGTGACAGCCTGATTTCAGTAGGGTGAGCATGGCGCACCCTACTAGTGAATTAATGATGGGCGAAAATCGTCTTAGTCAACCGGCATTTTTGAAAAGCGGAAATTACAATGCTCCGCCCCGCCAGCCAGGGTTTGTGTTCTCTCCAGATGGATGCCGCGCGCTGCATAGGCGACAAAATCCAGTCCGCAAATGTTGGGCAGGATTTCTTTATCTCCGTGGCAGGCTGCGAATTTGCAAAAACCGCAAGCTCTGTAATTGATGCCAAATTCAAAATTGTCATTCGGGCCTGGCGCTACGAAATCGTAGACGAAATCATCCGGGAATTCTTGCTGATGGTTTGGTGTCGCGCTTTGTGCAGCCTGGTCGCGCAACACAGCCTGATTTTCTGAAGACATGAATTGCTGTCCCGCGGCGTGTCGCTCAGCTTCGGGCACGGTGAGCAATTGCGCCTGGTAGCTTGCTCTCTCAATGTCGCCGATGACGGACAGTGCTACGCCGTGTCGCCTGAGCACCCGGCTGATGACCATGAAGCCCAGCAAGCGCATGAAGAAATCGCTCATACGATTGTCTGCACCGCCGACATAAGGCATCTGGGTTAGCACGATATCGAATTCCTTCATCACCTCTTGCCTGATCGCATCAAGGTCGCGCAGATGTGCGTGCTCATGCAACATTGTTTCGGCAAGATCGAGGCGATGGCGCATGGCGGCTTGCATTGCGTCGCGATGCGACTCGTAAAACGGGTGGATGATCTCAGTCATTGCATAGTTTTCTAAGGTAGCTGGCATGTTGCAAAAATACACGATAGCCATCAGCGATTATTTGCTGTGCGAAAGAATAATGTGCCGTGTACAAGCCTGGCTTAGAATAGCAGCATTCACGTAGCGCTCACAAAAGCTGGGCATGAAATCATTTCACCAGGGAGTATCAGGCATGACAAAGCGAATTGTGATCATCGCCGGGGCCACCGGCATGGTGGGAAAAGAAATTCTTGCTGGCCTGCTGGCCGACGATGCCGTGGCAGAGGTGCATAGCCTTGGTCGCAGGGCACCAGCAACGATACATCCCAAACTGAAAGCGCATGTCGTCAATTTCGCCAGCTTGCCGGTGTTGCCACAGGCGGACGAAGTGTATCTGGCTTTGGGAACCACCATCAAGGTCGCCGGCAGCCAGCAGGCTTTTCGTGCCATAGACTACGATGCCAATCTGGCTGTCGCCAGGGCGGCGCAGGCTGCAGGTGTCAAGAAACTGGGCCTGGTCAGCGCCATGGGGGCAGACGCCAGCTCCAGGGTTTTCTATAACCGCGTAAAGGGCGAGCTGGAAAATGCGCTGGAAAAAATGCCATTTGCAGGCATGGTCATCGCCCGTCCTTCGCTGTTGGTCGGTGATAGAGAGGTGTTGGGGCAGCCAGTGCGGCGCGGTGAAAAGCTGGGGTTTGCGATCAGCAAGCTAGTCGGCTTCCTGATACCCGCCAACTACCAGCCTATCGCGGCGGCGGCTGTTGCCAAGGCCTTACTCTCTGCTGTGCCGCAGGCGCAAGGCAACACTATCTTGCTTTCTGCTGACATGCATTGAGTTTGTCGTGTCGCCTTCTTCGGAGTGATATATATAGTGATATCTAGTGATATAAATAAAGAGTATGAAATACCTCAATGATAAAAAATGATGAACAAAAAAATGATGTTGCGCTGAGTGGCAAGATCACGCCTGCAGATATCAGAAACCTGCGTACCAAGGGGGCGATACATGAACTCAAGTTATCGCAAATGCCAACATTGACGGTCAAACTGGCGCAGGCCTTGCCAGCGTTGCAATCGGTAGAGCAGTTATGGCTATGGTGTGATGTGACACGCAAGGCCATGCATCATGTGATCAAGACACCGGGTTTGCGCGTGCTGGACATATTGGCCATCAAGGGGCCTGGCAGGCTGGCCGCTTTTGCGGAGGCAATAGGCCTGGAGATTTTTCGGGCCAATCATTATTTGACAGAAGAAGACCTTGCTGAAGTGTTGCAAGCGCCCGCGCTGACAGAGATAGGCATACAGGGCGCGAGCTTATCACCACAGCTTATCGACATGATGCTCGCGCATCCGCATCTGGCGGCAATGGATATGGAGCGCACAGAATTCAACGATGCCATGGCCGCCACCCTGAGTACCAGCAAGCGCATCCATACCCTGGATTTGGGTGCGACCAAAATCACGGGTGCAGGTCTTGAACACTTATCCCGCATGACGCAGCTCAAGTCACTGGATTTATGGGCAACGCAAGTCACGCTGACTGATCTTGATTTGCTAACGCGCTTGCCGCATCTGGAATATCTGTCGCTGGGTAATTTTGACCATATGCCAGGCCTGGATGCAACAGAACTCATCCCCAGGCTGGAGGCGCTGGCTTCATTGAAAAATATCTGGCTGGACGGAATACGCTTTAATGAACAGCAAGTAGCGCGCTTGCGCGCCAGGATTGCGCGTGTGAATGTAACTTGTGTGTAGGGGCCAAGACCTGCAATCTCAGCACAGAGACAAAGAGATCAAGACCAACAATCTCACCACAGAGGCACAGAGACACAGAGCAGGCGATGAGAAATTATTTGTCCTGTAGGATGCGCCATGCGCACCGCTTGCATTTTCAAATTTCTGGAATAAAAAATGGTGCGCACGGCGCACCCTACTGCGGAACGATACGGCAAGAGCAGCGACGTGCTAATGCAACGAACACCGCTAGATTCCAGCCTGCGCTGGAATGACGATTTTAAGCTTAGGACCAGATTAGCACCATAGAGTTTGATGTCCCTTACCCATCTCAACGTCATCCCAGCGCAGGCTGGGATCCATCTGCGCAAGATCCGTAAGCATGAAGTAACAGATAATTTTCAACATGCGCCGTACACCCTGTTCCATAACCATTGCAAATTATTGAAACAGCCTGTTCGATGAGCATATTTTCTCTGATGTGAATCAATTCCCTAGGGCGTATTACAATGCACTCTACATTAGGGTTGTGTTCGCTTAACCTGTAGGGTGCGCCGTGCGCACCATGGCTTCTTCTTGCATTGCCGGATTGGTGCGCATGGCGCACCTTACTGTGGCGGGATCAAAGCCAGCAATCTCAGTACAGAGACTATGAGGCACTGAGTAAGGCGCGGCGCTCTATTTTTTCATGCATTGTGCTACATTGTCATATTCAATAAAAATGATTTGGGCACCTATGCATATCCTGGGTATGGTCGCACTATTGTCTGGCATCGCTATCCTGGTCTTATTGCAGCTATACTCGGCCATCATGATTTTTGCCACCAATCATGTGCAGGCTCTGTTGTGCCTGATCGTGCCCGGTTATCTTTTATTGTGGGCGATGCGTTACATCGATGATGGGAAATTCTTGCTGGTTTATTTCTCTGGTGTCGCATTGGTAGTGCTGGGTGCTGTGATGCTGAGCTAATCCGCGGGAGATTCTATGCAAGTAAGCAAGTCCTATCGCTCATGGCAGATGCCTGCCAACACAGTCTGGGCGCAGACGCTACTGATCATGCTGCTGGCCTTGCTGGCCACCAGCGCACAGGCACGCCAGTCTGACTGGGAAAAAATCGTCATTGCCAGCGCCAGCTATGCGCAGACCACGCAACAATCCCTGGAAGATAATTATAAGATTTTGGCTTATGAGCGCTGGGACGTAGACCAAAAAACCGGTGAGCTGATATTCTCAGACAAGGGCCAGCCCAAGCTGCTGGCCAGGTTTCAATTCGTGGGTTCGTTTTCCGAGCGCAACAAAACCTGGCTGTGGAGCTGGGGCAATGGCAGCATTACCCCGGCCCTGTACAAGCGCCTGGAAGTGATGAAAAGCCTGGGTGAAAAGCATCATTTCCAAAAACTGATAGACCGCAGCTGGACAGGGGAGCTGACCGATGCCTGGGAAATGGCCGCAGTCGCCAACTACCTGTTAAAAGCCAAGGGCATCTATCGCGCCCCCTTTGATGGCGGCTATGTCTTCATGGTGATTACGGATGTCAAGCCTGCTGCGGTACCATGAGCGCTGGCGTCTTGCACATTCAAACCCTGCATGACATGTCGGCCTGCCGCAAAGCACAAGGCACAATGGGTTTACCTGGATAAGCAATTCATTGATAAAATACAAATACCCAAGGTACCGCTGGTCTGGCATCTGAGGCAGTCTTACCGCTACACGGCTTGCATGGACCATGGCACTCAGGTGCTGGTGTATGCGGGCTTAGCTTATCCTACCTCTCACCACGAAAGCCATCCATGAGCAACTTATCCCTACCCATTGCCAATCGTAGCCTGACACCCTATCTTATCGTCCAGGGGGCCACTGCGGCGCTGGAGTTTTATACCAAGGCATTCGGCGCGCGCGAGTTGGTGCGTCTGGATGACGGCAAGGGCAAGATCATGCATGCCGAGCTGGACATAGGTGATGCGCGCATCATGCTGGCGGATGAATTCCCGGATATGGGTTATCGCGGTCCCAGGAGTTTAGGGGGCTCCACTGTCTCTCTGCATTTATATGTAGACGATGTGGACACTGTGTTTGCCCGCGCAGTTGAGCTGGGCGCGACAGCCACCATGCCGGTGGCTGACCAGTTTGACGGTGACCGGCGCGGCACCCTGACCGATCCCTTTGGCCATGTCTGGCTGCTGGCGAGCCGTAAAGAAGATGTATCGTATGAAGAGTTGCGTGCCAGGTTTGCCAACATGATGGGGCAAGCCTGATGCAGAGAATGGGTATGAGCGATTGCCTGTGAAGACACCAGCCTCTCCAGCTACTGCGTCGCTGTCCGTCTATCTTTTTGCCGTGCTGGCGCTGGTTTTTTCTGCGTTTTATATACAACTCTCCTTGCTGGGTTTTGTCCTGGTTTTGCTACTGGGGTTTGCTCTTGGGGCATACGCCAGTGTCAGGATGTTGATGTTGTTGCTGCGCTCTTCTGGCAAGCCGCGGCTGGCCAGTGTAGGGCGGCTGGTGCTGGTCTTGCTATCCTGGCTGGCCTTGTGGTATTTACCGGCGTCTGATTTGCCAGCCTATGTTGATGTCAGCCTGTTCCACAGTCAATATGAAAACCAGGTGGCGAAAGTCCACCAGCAATCCCGGGCCAACTGTGGACTAACCCTGGCTTGTTATGTCGATGGCGGCCAGCCTGCCTATGTGTTTTTTGCGTACAGGCTGCACCTGCCATATTCAGGCCAGCGAGGGATTTTATATGTGCCCGACCCTGCCACGGCACCACAGCAGCAACGACTGGATAAAATTTCCGGGGCGATGACTTGCCAGGCGCTGCCTTTGCGTGCGCATTTCTTTGCTTGCGCCATGTCTGCCTATGGCGGTTAGCTCACGTATTCTCTTCATGAAGCACTTGAAAATTCCTGCCCTGCGCGCATTGAACATTTTACTGACAGGGATTTTTGTCATGTTTGGCCTGCCAGCTTTGGCACTTTCAATTTACATCGCAGTAACGCCGATTGACGGCCTGTTTGCACAAATGCAGACGAGCAGGGCCTATGTGCGTGCCTTTCAAGAAATACGTGGCCGCTTGCATTTGGTCATGTATGTATGCAAATGAGCTATCCGTTTTTACATCCTGTCGTTCTTCTGTGGATTGCTGCTCAGGTACTGGCTAGTATGAGTCTTCTTTTTATTGAATCTGGTTCGTGAGATTCAATACCATGCAAGTGTTCCTGGTAAATCCCTGTTAACAGAATTTCCAGTAACCAGCTTGCAAATTACTCCAGGGCTCAACAATGTCAGCGATTTCTTTTCAAAAAACGACCCTGTCCATGGTCATAGCCATGTTCGTGGCAGGCGCAATACCAGGAATGTCTGTTGTGCACGCCGCCGCCGTGCCAACGTTAGAAAAGGGGGCGACCAAGGTAGAGGGCGCACTTGTGAACACGAAAAATAATAAGACGGCCACGTCCAGGCAACTGTTGACATCGATGTTCCGCAAGGGGAATATCTACGTCAAGGTTTCTGTCAATGGCGCAAAAAAAACCTGGATGATGCTTGATACGGGAACCGCCTCGGCGTCCATCATAGACCTGGACTATGCACAAAGCCTGGGCATTCAATTGACACCGGAAGTAGAAGGGACTGGTGGGTTTGGCGCTGAGAAAGTGCCAACTTTTAATACTAGCCCAGTCCATCTGAGTGCCGATACCAGCAAAGGCCAGATCACTGATTTTGAATCCTTTAAAATTGACGGCATGACAGGTCCAGACGGGAAAGCACTTTCTGGCTTGTTAGGTTACAGTTTTTTGGCTGGAAAGACTCTGGTCATCGACTATAAAAAAGAAGAAATCTATTTCGTAAAAAATGCTGCAAAACCAGACCGGCAAGATGTGAAAATGGAATTGAATCTCAATATTCCTTCGGTTAACATAAAAATGTCTGGTCACGATGTACGCGCTTTAATCGACACGGGTGGCGCTTATAACTTATTAATTACGCCAGCAACGACGAAAGAAATCGGGATTGAACAATATCTTGAAGAGGCGAAGCCGGCAGGTTCATCAGGCCATGGCGGTGAGCAAGCTGTCAGAATAGGAAAGGCCCCTGATATCAGTATCGGTGACCTGGCGATACACGACTTGACCGCGGCCTATACAAGCTTTGGTACGACGGGAATAAATGCAGGGGCCTCTCTGGGTAAAGATTTTCTGAAGAACTACAAGTTAACGATCAATTATGGCGCTATGACCATACGATTTGAGCCTTAGACTGCTACGTCATGGACTCAAACTGGCAAGCCACTCACCAGAAAAACATGTGCCTCGGTTTTGAAATCTATCTTTTCGCGCAGATAAGCCAGACTGAGCAAGTGCAACTGGTCTTTCAATGGGTTGGCCTCGGTGTAGTTGCTGGCTAAAAAGCGCTGGTAATCAAGCTTGTTTTTCAAGCACAGGCTGATCGCCTGCACATAATAGTCGTGAGCGATATCGGCACTGGCGGCGATCAACATGTCTTGTATCTGCGCCAGTAAATGTCCCCGCATATTGTAGAGAAACTGGGCAAAACCACCCTGGCGTATATCGTAATCAAATCGTGCTGCCAGCAAGTGGGGGAGCTGGCGCGCATGGCTGCTGGCGATATCTTGCCAGTCACCAGAGTCGGTGGTGGCCAGCCATTGCTGGAGCTGGGCATCGATGGCATCTTCTAGCTTGTTTGCTGGCATGGCTGGGATATTGGGATAGTGGGCTGGTCATCATGTGGATTGTTGACAGTATGCCACTCTATCTGCGTACTTGCATGTTTTGATGGCGACTTGCTGCCCTATGCTTGTTTCATATTTACTTAACATTTTATGAGTATTAATCTACTCAAAAATTAAAGAATGAGTAGATTAATCGCATTTTTAACTTGAAAATAGCCTCGTAGGTTGGGCTACGGGGTATCAGCCCAACACTGGGCCTCAACAAACGTATACGTCATTTAAACGCACAGTGTTGGGCTGATAAGGCGTAGCCCAACCTACGACCCGGCCCAACCTACGAGGTCATCCAACCCACGAGATCATCCAACCTAGGCCCTATACTTTCCCCCTGAGCCATGACCACCTCCATCCGCTACCTGCGTCTTTTCCGCTACCTGCGTCTTTATCTGCACACCCGCGAGGCGGGCAAGACGGCCATTGGCCGGTGTATTTCCAGAACCTGCTGCCTGAAGGGCATAACCGTGAGCGGCAGTGTGGCACGGATGACGAGTTTGAATTACCGGCCGCTGCAGGGCATGATTTGATGGGCGCGGTAGAAGTTGAACCCGTGCCCGCGCGCGAAGGCGTGCCCGATGCCGTGAGGGCATGAGTGGTGCATGATCGAGACAGATTTGCCTGGATGTTGATAGCGAATTTTCGTGACAAGTATTCCCAACTTTACGATCTGTTTCTGTGATTTAATGCTGTTCTTTATATAATAATTAACAGGACAAACATGCTGCTCCGCCGTCATTTGCTTAAAACCATTCTGGCGCTCAGTTGTGCCGCGCTCAGCCCCGTAGCCGCCTGGGCTGCTGGCTTTAGTTCAGACCGTATCAGCGTGAAAACCGAGGGTGAGGGCAGGGACGTTATCCTGGTGCCTGGCCTGAGTTCTTCGCCACGTGTCTGGGCTGAGATGGTCAAGGCGGTGCCGGGCTATCGTTATCATCTGGTGCAAGTATCCGGCTTTGCCGGGCAGGTGGTGGGTGGCAATACCGAAGGCCCGGTGGCCGCACCAGTGGCGGAAGAAATTGCCCGCTATATTGCAGTCCAGGGTATCCATAAGCCTGTCGTCATTGGTCATTCCATGGGTGGCAGCATAGGCATGATGCTGGCTGCGCGCCATCCGCAAGCGATCAGCAAGTTGATGGTGGTGGATATGTTCCCTTTCCTCGGTGCCATGTTTGGTGTGCCGGGCGCGACAGCACAGAGCATCAAGCCCATGGCCGACGATATGCTGGCCAAGATGCGCAGCATGACGCCCGAAGCGCGTGCGCAAAGAATGGAGGGGACGATCGCGGGCATGATCAATAACACTGCCATGCGCCCGTCCGCAGTGGCGGATGGACTCAAGAGTGACCAGGATGTGTCTGCCCGCGCCTATCATGAGCTGGTCACCACCGACCTCATCCCTGAGTTGAAAAACATCGCCGTGCCAACCACGGTGTTATATGTCCTACCGAACGGTGTGCCTTTGAGTGCAGAGCAGATGGATAGCTTCTACAAAGTCGCCTACGCCAGCGTCAAAGATATCAGCCTGAAACGCATTCCCGACAGCGCGCATTTCATCATGTGGGACCAGCCGGAGCGATTCCAGGCCGAGGTGAAGGTGTTTTTGAAGTAAGGGCCGAGAGCATGGTCGTAGGTTGGGCTACGGTTTACCAGCCCAACACTCGGCGTCTGAATCACGTGTACGTTTGTTGGGGCCCAGTGTTGGGCTGATAAGGCGTAGCCTGGCGAGGCCCGGCCCAACCTACGAAGCCTACCAACCTACGAAGCCTACACATGATCCCCATCCTGCTGCTTCCACGGATCGATATGTGTCATGAGATTGAGTACGCGGTGTCTTTGCAGCACGCGCTGGCGGGCGATGACGGCGATGTCGTGGCCTGCTTCTACGCTGATGTGGGCGTCGACTTCGAGATGGGCATCGACCATGAGCATGTCGCCCATTTTGCGGGTGTGTACATCATGCACATTGCGCACGCCGGGGGTGGCGAGCAGGGTCTCGCGTATGGCTTGCACTTCTACCTCATCGGCAGCGCGGTCCATTAAATCATGCAGGGCTTCCCAGCCGAATTCCCAGCCCATTTTACTGATCATCAAGCCAACGATGAGGGCGGCGATAGGGTCGAGGATGGGGTAGCCTGCCAGATTGCCTATGATGCCCAGGCCCACCACAAAGGATGAGGCTGCATCTGACCTGGCATGCCAGGCATTGGCCACCAGCATGCCGGATTTGACTTTTTGCGCAATCGCCAGCATGTAGCGAAACAGCAGCTCCTTCGATATCAGCGCAACAATCGCTACCCACAATGCCATGATGTGCACCTGGGCTATGTTCGCCGGCGCACTGATTTTTTGCACTGCTGACCATAGCATACTCACACCGACGGCCAGCAAGATCAGGCCTAGTGCCAGGGAGGCAGCGGTTTCAAAACGCTGGTGACCATAAGGGTGTTCCTGGTCTGCATCTTTTTTGCTGTGATGACTGGCAAACAGCACGACAAAATCAGCCACCAGGTCAGACAGTGAATGGATGCCATCTGCAATCAAGCCTTGTGACCTGGCCAGGATGCCTATGCTGATCTGGCCTGTGCAGAGGAGCAGGTTGACGATGACGCTGGTCCAGGTGCTACGTGATGCGGCAGCCGCTTTTTCTGCACGGCTATGTTCCTGGTCTTCGTGCTCGTCGCTGGATTGTGCTGGCTTCATGGTGCTTGAGTTGTGAGATGGAGCCACTATTGTGGCGACAAATGTCGGGCTTGTCATCAAAGCCAGTACCTGGGGTACAGGCAAACGATACTAAATTAAAAAACTTTATTTTTTTAAAGCTTTTTTACAATGCTGTCATCCATCGCCATCTTGATTGCGTTAATGCAGCAAGGGGTGAGTGGCAAAGAGGCTCGTAGTATGGATGAGCTGGCTGGCCAGCTTGCCATCAAAGGTTTTTGATTTTTTAGATTATTCAGAGAGTGAATTATGGCATACGTCTACGGCGATTCTACAGTGTTCGATGAGAGAACCAAGGGTTACGATTCCGGCTCTCCTAATATTAATTTCCAGGTCAGCCAGGGCCTGGTGTCTTTTGGCAAATTGTCCGCCACTGATTTAACCGACTGGTATCAGCTCAATCTCGATGGCCCTGGCAACTACACGCTGGTGGTCTCAACCGATCCAGCCAACAATTACAGCCCCACCAATGACTGGCGCGAAACCTTCAGCGGCATCAAGGTAGAGATCACCGATATCAATGGCAGGCCACTGGATGGGATCGATTTCAGCTATGCCAATAACAGCAGCGATGGCAGCATCAGTTTTGCCTATGCTGGCGGCTATACCCATGGCGATTTCTACGTCAAGGTCAGCAATCTGGCTTACGCCGCTACTGACTATATACTCGGCCTCAGCGTGATTTCGGTAGCAGGTAAAAATGTGTATGGCACCGGCGGCAATGATTACCTGGTGGGTACGGCAGGCAACGATAATATCGTTGCAGGTGCGGGTAATGACACCATACAAAACGGCCCCGGCAATGACATCATCAATGGTGGCAGTGGCACGGATTTTCTGATTATGTCAGGCAAGCTGGGTGAGTATGCCATCACCGGCACGACCGGCAATTTCGTCATCAAGGATGTGGTCGGCACGGATGGCACTGACACCGTGACCCAGGTAGAGCGTTTGTTGTTCACCGACGCGGCGCTGGCCTTTGATCTCGACGGCGTAGCTGGCCAGGCGTATCGTCTTTACCAGGCTGCATTTGGTCGCAAGCCCGACCTCGCTGGCCTGGGTTACTGGATAGATAAAATGGACCACGGAGCCAACCTGACCCAGGTGTCGGCGGCATTTTTTCAGTCGGCAGAGTTCCAGAAACTGTATGGCTCTTTCCCTAGTACCGCTACCTTGCTGACGAATTTCTACCAAAACGTCTTGCACCGCGCGCCCGACCAGGCAGGTTTTGATTATTGGGCCAATCAGTTAAACAAGGGCATGATCACGCCCGCAGGTGCGCTCGCCAGTTTTTGCGAGAGTGCAGAAAACCAGGCGCAGGTGATAGGGCAGATACAAAACGGTATTGTGTATACCGAGTGGGTGAGCTAATTTGTGAGACTGGGTGGTGAAATTGAACGGTACAAATAAGCCGCCCATTTTCACTACCCAGTCTCAAGGTGTAGCGGCAGATGCCTTGGTCAGTGCGCCATTACCAGCCGGAACCTGCAGCAATTCCCTGGCTGCTTGCCAGCGATAAGTGGTGGGTGCTTGCTCGGCAAATCCTATTTGTCCCAGATTATCGATGCTGATGTCGAGTGGCAGCCGGTCTGTATCAAGATCGCGGATGTGTGCGTTTGCCGTATCAAGTGTCAAACCAGAGAGCATGCCATCGACGATATGGATGTTCTCGCCATCACGCAAAAAATACAAGTCCACAAAACCACCACCATCGATGAGTTCCTTTTCTCCCAGCAATTGCTGGTCTTTCCTGATGCGGATATGTTTTTTATATTCAGCCAGAAAAGGGTGAATGCTCACCATCTCCACTTCGATCTGATATCCCTCCAGGCTGACACTGGCCGCATACCTGCTCGGTTCGCTATCGAGTATGCGCCCGAACATCACCAGCCCCAGCAATATAAGCGCTATACCAGCGAGCACCAACATGCCCAGTGTGCTGAGTAGCAGGTAGCCCCAGAATCCGGGCTTGCGCAAGGTGAGGGAGACTTGTGAACGAAAGGCAGACATGGCAGGCGTCCAGGTTTGGCAATCAGTGTTTGCGATATTGCATTGCCATCATAGTATTTTGTTATTTTATCTGCATCACGTACAATGGCGCTCTGTTTTTATCCCTCTGCTTGACGGATACGTCCACCACACGAACTGAACATGGCTACCTACATACCCTATTTTCCCTTGAACCCGATTACCCGTGCCATGTTCAATTTTGATGGCATCGTACCGGGTTTTATCAATTACATCTTGTCAGGCACTATCCGCGTTTCGGTATCGGATAGTTTTACCAGCGATGTCAGTCAGGGGAGTAGCGAATACAAATGGTCGCAATCTCAATTGGACAATATCAATGCCATACTGGATATGTATTCCCAGTTCGCCAATCTGTCGTTTTCTGGCGTAGTTGATTATGACGTCTATAACGGTAATACGCTGGTGACACCAGCTGTGGTAGGCGCAGCTAATTTATCTGATATCAATATCAATTGGCAAAACCTGAAGAACGTGGCCTACGGTGCGCGATCAGGCGGGAACAGCGATAAAAATTTTGGCTACGTGGGCGGGGCAGGCGATATAGTCATCAACCAGGCTAGCAGTGAGTTTCAGGGCGATTTTTCTTTAGAGCCGTATACCCGCGTGACCAAGACCCTGATCCATGAGTTGGGGCATTCCCTGGGTTTGTCGCATCCGCATAGTGATTATATCAATGGTGTCCCCGTCATTACTGCCGATTATGCGGCAACCCAAAACCTGGGGTTTGACTTGCTGGGTTTCAGGACTAACAGTGCGCAAGACATGTACAAGGAATATTTCTCCGTCATGTCTTATGATGACCAGAACCATTCATCGATACTGCATGCGTTCACCCCCATGATACTGGATGTGATTGCCTTGCAACTGGCCTATGGCGAAGGCCGGGGTACCAGTGGCAACGGCGACGATACCATCATTGCGGGTACAGATGGTTATCGCACCTATTTCGACAAAGGTGGCATTGATACTGTTGACCTGTCCCTGTATAGCACAGGGGCTTATTTCAATATGGGTATTCATATCACGGGGGCACCGCATCTGGTGGGCGTGGCCATGAGCGCCAGCGATGGGCTCAACACCATCATCAATGGTGGTGACCCGGTCAGCTTGCGCTGGCTGTATGGCGAATATGAAAATGCCATAGGCTCTGCAAAAGATGACATCATCGGCGGCAATGAACTGGATAATCATATCCAGGGCGGTGCTGGCAATGATCTGATTTTTGGCGCGAATGGCAATGATGCCCTGGCTGGCGATGCAGGAAATGATACCCTGGAAGGCGGCAATGGCAACGACACCATGATGGGCGGTGATGGTGATGACCGTTTTGACTGGGAGGATAGTTTCCGCGGCGGCAATGATCTGATGATCGGCGGCAAAGGCAACGACACCTATGTCCTGGACAACGCACTTGATCAAGTGGTGGAAGCCCCGGGTGAGGGCATAGATACCGTCTGGGTGAGTTTTAATAGCGCCTTAAGCAGTTTTGCCAATGTTGAAAATCTGCGTGCCTATGACAAGAACGCTGTCAGCCTGGTAGGCAATGCGGGCAATAACCTGATGTCAGGCTCCACAGGCAACGACACCATAGACGGTGGTGCCGGTAAGGATACGGTTTATTACAATGGTAATGCATCACGCTACCAGGTCAGCAAGGTGGGCAATACCTACCTGGTGAAAGACAGCACGGGCCAGGCAGGCACGGATACCCTCATCAATATAGAGATGCTAGAATTTGATGACCACAATATAGCTTTTGATGTCAACGGCATTGCCGGTCAGGCTTACCGCCTGTACCAAGCCGCCTTTGACCGCAAGCCCGATTTTGCCGGGCTGGGTTACTGGATCAAAGACATGGAAAGAGGTTCTAGCCTGACCACGGTGGCAGCAGGATTTTTCTCCTCTCCCGAGTTCCAGAAGTTATATGGAAAAGCCCCCAGCAATACTACCCTGATCACCAACTTCTACAACAATGTCTTGCACCGCAGCCCGGACAAGGCAGGTTTTGACTACTGGATCGGCGCCATGGAAAGCGGCAAAATCTCCGCTGCCGGTGTGCTGGCCAGCTTCTGTGAAAGCGCAGAAAACCAGGCCCAGGTGATAGGTTCCATACAAAATGGCATAGAGTTTGCAATTTGGCAGGGTTGAGAAAGCATGAGGTCAAGATAGCGCAGGGTTAAATCCGGGCGCTATCATGCATCACTTGCGTCTTTTCTTTGCGATAGATGATAGGGATGAGTAATTGGCTTCTGGTTTTTCTTCGCGTCTCTGGGGAGTAAGGATTTGTGGATCACCCGCCAGACGTACTCCAGAAATTAATCGCTCAAATACCTCGACTTCGATATCGCTTGGTGGCCATACATCACCAAATGAAGCTTGGTGTTTCGAAATGGCAGTTTCTATGATCTCATTTCTGAGACGCGCTTCATCTGACTGGATTTCACTGTATCCTTCCTCAAAGGCAATTTGGCCACTGAGTTGATTTTTCCAATTTTCACCGAACACTTCATGCATCGCTCCAATTGCGATTAACTGATGTTCTGCCAATGCATCCTTCAAAAGAGCTTGCTGGGAAATATTTGGTTTTTTTCTAAGCAAAAATGTAGTTAAAACGAGTTTCGCTTGATCAAATAAAGTCTCATCTTTTGCTTCACCTTGCTGCAACATGGCAAGATAGCGCAGACGATTACCAAAACGTTTAATTGAGCGTGGTGTATGGCGCTTCGTGACAATGACACCAGTCCAGATTTCCAGTGCTTGACGGAACTGGTTTGAGTCTCTGGTTTCTTGAATGTTTTTTCTTAGCAGCCGGATGAGCAAAATGCTTGCTATCCCCAACAGCGGTAGTAAGGCCAAGCTTGACCAGGAGTAGATAGTCATCCACGAGGCATGTTCTTCATCCGCGTAGAGAGCTTGCTTACTCGCGCCAGAAGCTGGAGCTTGAACGGCAAAATTTTCAGTGGTGGATGCAGGCGCTGGCGGTTTGGCAGTAAAATCTGCTGGCGCAAGTGTCGTATCTTTGGTTTTTGGTGCAGCAGGAGTCGCTTTGGTTTCTATGTGCTGATTCTTGAAATTAAGGCTTTCATTCATCATGAATTTGGCCAGGCTAACTCCTATGCATATCGCAATGATTGCCGCAGCAATTGGCCACATGAAAGTCGCCAGACGGAAAAATTCCTTGATGCGTCTTCTGGGGAAAATGTCTTTGGTAAACAGTAACTGATGCACCGGTTTGTCTTTTGTGGTGGGTACCTTGATTTCTATGTTGACCAATTTTTGCAGATAATCTATAGCATAGGCGCGGCGCTTGATCAGAACGGGGTCTAGTGGTGAGTTGTCGTGCTCGTCCTGGCTGGCATGCTTATCCATCGCCACCATTTCAGCCGCAATATCCTTGAATGCCAGACCTAGTGCAGCCAGCACGCGCTCCTTGGCCATGCCGAAGATAACAAAGCAGTCACCAGAGGATGTCAGATAATTGACGGTTTCCATTACCTCGAGAATGGCGGCCGGATGGCAACGATCCAGATCATCAATGACGATGACCAGGCGATATGGGAGTGCTTTGGTGAGATCACTGAACTGACTTGCAAAGTCATCGCGAAAGTCATTTTTTTCTTTCGCAGTTTTCAAACTCATACTTTCGCCAATGCGGGTCATGAGTGTCGCAGGGTCAGATGCAAAGATTTTAGAGCCTTTTGCCAAACCATATAGCGTGGTGAACGCAGCACCCAAGGCGGCGATGACGCCGCCTATTGAATCGACCAGGATAGTAATATTATGTTCTGCCAGTATATTTTTAATATCGGGCAAAACGGTGAGCAAGCGCTGTATGCCACCTCGTTGAAAACTGTCATAGCTGATTATGAACAGGCAGCTTGCGAGAATAATTGCGAGCATCATCGCACCAAAGTGGCGTCTTGAACGTAACCAGAGCAGATGTAGCCTGAATTGCATGCCATTCACAGTAAAAGTCGATGGCGCTGCCTGGGCATGAATGGCACCAAGCAGCCCGGCAAACAGGCACTCTTGTTTTTGATGATGCCATGCGTTGAACCAGATGGGGCTATGGGCATATTTTTTCAGGTCTGCACAGACAAGTTGCATGAGGGAGCTTTTGCCGCTACCCCATTCTCCAGTAATGGCCAGCGTCAGTGGTGGTTGGGTTTCTGTATTACGCAAGAAACGGGAGATGCCACGTGCCAACCCGGAAAAATCCAGCTTGTCATCGTCAGGGAATCGTATTTCTGCATCGGACGCTGCAACATCCGCGACCGAATCACTGGTTTGTGCCTTGGGACGAAAATGCCAGGACAGCCAGATGCAATAGCCTGAAATAGCAACCAGTAACCAGTACCAAAGCGCAGGCGAGCGACTATAGTGTTCTGCATAGTCCCAGTTTTTTCCGCCATCCATGGTGGATAAAATCAAGCCTCCCTCGCCGACGGCCCAGCCATGCTGTTTGTCTTTATTGAAGTGGATGTCAAAAAGCCTGGCGGGGGTTCCTCGGGTTTGCTGTTGCCAGGATTTACCTCCATCTGTCGTATTGACAATTTGCCCTAATACTGAAGCCCAGTCTTTGTCTATAGTATGGGATGGTTGGTAACCATAGGTTGTGATGCCCCACCCATGTTTAGTATCACTATCGAAATATACTTTCGAGAACAGGATGCTTTGATCGTTAGTTATCGTTTCCCAGGTCGGTTTCCTTTCCGTGAAGACTGCCAATTCCCCGCTAAACCTTGGCTGTTCAGTGTTTGCCGTGAGGGACCAGCCAAATGTCCTGTCTTTGGTGAAATAAGCATGACGAACTTCATTTGTTTCAAAATACCTGTCCGATCTTTTATTCCATGTTATTCCACCATCATCCGTCGAAATGATTGCTCCGCCTGTACCAGCAGCCCAGATATGCAGGTTATTTTCTCCTAAGCTTATAGCTCGGGCAGCCTCATTTGATAAGTCGCTATGGTCGCCTTCCTTATTACTCTCAACTTCACCTCCTGCACCGGGCAAGAAATAAATATCTTCATTGCCCCCTACGGTCACGACGCCTAAGCTTCCCTCTATACCACTATGCTGATGCTTCCAATGAGCGCCCCCATCGGAAGAGGCGAGGATGTCGCCATTTCCTCCTACCGCCCAGCCATGCAGTCCGTCGGAACTAAAACTGACAGAAGCGAGAAAGGGATGTGCATTGGCTGAATAGGGATGCCATGAGTTTCCCGCATCGTCTGTCGCGAGAATTACTCCATTTTTCCCAACAACCCAGCCATGAAGCTTATCGGGTTGAAAGTAGACAGAGGAAAATTCTATCTCAAGATTACTTGATTGCTGACTCCAGGTCTCTCCGCCATTGCTTGTTGCCATGATGATGCCATTCGCACCGACAGTCCATGCATGCTTCCCGTCAGTGTCTATATGGAGAGCAGGCGCAAGGCCTGGGACTGTCTTTTTTTTGAAATTGGCAAGCTCTTTTATTGCTCGTTTGCTGAATACGATTTCTTTGTTTTTCAGCATCCAGTCACTGTTTTCATTCCTTGTGATTTCTGCGAGCAATTGCTCATTATTATTACTTTCTGTATGCCAGCTATTACCGCCATCATCCGTCGTCAGTATGTGATTTTTACTGAGTATCCAGCCCTGTTTTCCATTTTCTGAAAAAATGACAGCGAGGAAATCTTCATTAAACCTAGGTAGACGTCGGTGGGGATTCGTTTCGTTTGGCCAAAGAAAAGATAAAGTCGAAGCTGCTCTGTTGACAGGGACGGGGCGGGGTTTCTGTGTCCAGGCAGCTATTGTGCCGAGCACAAACAGCGCCAGAGCTATCCATAACCAATGCCATGCCAATAAAGGGGGGAGTGCATCATGTGATATGGACGCTTCTTGTTGACGACTGGCTTGCATATGTATGCTCCCATCTGGGAAATCTGTTCAGTCAAAAAATATCTTATTTATAACATATGGTGTCAACTATGCGTTAGTTAAATGTAGACATCCATTTTTGGATAATTTCCTCTTGGAAATTAAAGATGTCGAAGGACTTTCATTTGTTTTTCCTAAGTAATCTTATTTTTTAATGCCTGGGATATATGGCAAGCTGGTCTGGAAGTGAGCCTGTCATTTATTGATTCTTGACATCTACTTGTTCTAGGTCTTAAATGAAATGCTGTGTAAGCATCATCGGTCAAAGGCGCAACTTGTATTGCGATGGCAGATTTTGATGTCACTCAAATTTGTTTGTAGCAGGTCAACTATAAAGGAAAATAATTCATGTCTACTCTATTTGCTTACTCAGCGTTGTTTGCTTTCACAAATTTTTTCTGTTCCGCCATTGCTCTGGCAGCTGATCCCATCACGATTTGCATAGGCAATACGGCGTCGCCGCCTTTCCTGTTCCCTAACAAGGAAGGGACGGTGCAGGTGCTGATACGCATGGCGGCAGAGCAGCAGGGTTTGCAGGTCAAGTTCCAGCCCATGTTGCCGACCAAATGCGCTGAAGAGATCAAGGCGGGCACGATCAATTCTGGTGCTGCCATGGGGTTCACGGCGGCCAATCAGGAATATGCAGCCTTTCCCATGAAAAAACCTGGTGAAGCGGATACCAGCAAGGCAGTGGGGGCGGCGCGTTCTGTGGTCTACCGCGTCAAAGGCAGCAAGGCAGACTGGAATGGCAGCAGCTTTTCTGAAGTCAAGCAAGGCGTCTTGTTTGCCAAGGGTAATTCGGTGTTCACAGAAAAACTCAAGGCCCTGAAAGTGCCTTTCAATGATGAAACGGCGACCTTCCAAAAAAATCTCTTGAAGATGGTGGCAGGCCAGGGTGAACTGGTCATTGGCTTTGAGCATGAAGGCAAGCTGCGCATGGACGAGCCAGAATTCGCAGGCAAGATAGAGGCCTTGCCCACACCATTTACCGAAGCCTATTATTTCATGGCCTTCAATAAAAAATACCATGAAGCCAATGCCGCCCAGGTGGATGGCTTGTGGGCAGCGATTGCCAAGATGCGCACCAGTCCGGCGTATTTGACGGCGATCAAAGGTATACAGTAAGCAATTTGATAATAAAAAACCAGCGATTACGCTGGTTTTTTATTACGGCAATTTTTGCGGCAAGATGCCATATTCACACCGTGGCATGACAGGATAATGACAGCGACAAAAAAATCCCTTTTTGTTGTAGCTCGCCCTCATACCTACTTTCGTATCTTGCACCGTGGCATCTGCTTTGCTACATTGCAGCCATGATAAAAACAAAAAATATAGGATTGAGATTAGGGGCCAGTCTGATCGTGCTGGTGTTTGCAGTGTTGTTTGGAGCGGGGGGCTGGGGTGGCGGTGTTAGCCCTCTGGCCAGGCAGTTAGGGGGCTGGTGGCAGGCCCGCGATCTGGTGGTGGTGCCAGCGCATATCAATAAGCTGGAATTGCGCGAACATGAAGGCGAATCCACTACCTGGCAAGTCCTGGCAGAATTTGAATATCAATACCAGGGCAAGACCTATCACAGCACACGCATCAATATCGGTGGCGATAGTCGCGATAATATAGACAATTATCAACACGACATCCACGCCGCACTGCTGGCGGCGCGCAGCCAGAATCAAAACGTCATACTCTGGCTGGACCCGCAAGATCCAGCCTATGCCGTCTATGACAGACAAGTGCGCTTCAAGCGCATGCTATTCCTGATACCTTTCGCTATCCTGTTCCCCCTGGTCAGCCTGGCTGGCTTGTGGTTGCTCTGGGCAATCTGGTTCAGGCCTCAGGCAGATGAGGCAGATACGACAACGGCAGGTTCTGGCGCAGCGTTCAGAGCAGGCCATGTTCCGCCCAGCAAACTGGAATTGCAAGCCAACAAGAGTGGGGCGGTGGCGATAGGCGTCTTTGCAATCATCTGGAATTTGTTTACCGTCCCCATGTCCATCCTGGCTATAACAGATGGCGGTAGCAATGCGCGCTTCTGGGCGCTGTTGTTTCCATTGGCCGGTGTGCTGTTGTTGTGCTGGTCTGCCCGCCTGGCTTATCTGCGCTGGCGTCTGGGTGAGAGTAGCCTGCTGATGACACAGCAGCCGTACATCGGTATCGAGGAGATGGCCCTACGCCTGCGCTTCACACTGCCACTGGGACAGCGCATGCAGCATGCAGTGACGCATTATGCGCTGAAGGCTAAAGTGGTCTGCGTGTGTGAAGACAACCGCGGTGAAGACACCAGCAGCAAGACCCTGTGGACACTGGAATTGAAAACCGTGCAGGTTTTTCACGGTGCGCGCAATGTGGACCTAAGCATCAGCCTGCCCTCAAATTTGCCAGCTAGCGGCTTACTAGGCCACAAAAAAGTGGAGGTGATCTGGAAATTGCAGATCAAATTGCTGGGGGAAGACCTGGAATTTATTCTGCCCGTGCAAGCCGGAGCATGGTCGGGGCTGCAAAACAAACGCGAGCTGTTGGCAGACGCTGAAAACTATGGCATCTATGAATTTCCCAATGCAATGGCGCAGCCTGGCAAGCAAAGCCGGCGCAACTGGTGGGCCTATGTCATCGTCATTGGCATGCTGATATTGGGTGCTTATCTGATGCTGTATGATGATCTGCCAGCCATCAGTGAGGGCACGCCGGCCACGCAGAGCAGCAGCATGCCGGCTGCCAGCCCGGCAAACATAGAGAGCCTGGCGCAACTGCAGGCCAGGATCAGCGCTGGTGCCGATATCAATAGCAGGGATGCTGAAGGCCATAGCCTGCTCATGCAAGCGGCAGAAGAAAACAATCTGGAGAAAGTGCGCTACCTGCTGCAACAAGGGGCGCAAGTTGACCTGGCGACACCTGTCGATGCAGAAGGCAATGGCGGACGCAGTGCCTTGTTTGCTGCCATAGGCAATGACGCCGTGGACATCGTGCAAGCCCTGGCAAAGGCGGGCGCAGATTTGCAGAAACCCAGCAACAAGGTGTGGACACCCATGCACTATGCCAGCTACCGCAATGCAATCAAAAGCATGCGCTATCTGCACGAACAGGGTTTGCCTATTGATGCAGCCTTTGCCGGTGCCCGCGGTTCTACACCGCTGATGATTGCCGCCCAATACAACCAGCTACCAGCGATTGCCTTTTTGCTACAAGCCGGTGCTGATCGCAGCAAGAAAGACCTGTATGGCGAAGACGCCTGCGGCTACGCGCGCTTTTTTAAACAGGCACAGGCAGCCAAGGTGCTGGGCTGTCGGTGAAGTGCCATTCTGCTAAAGAGTACCGGTCATGCAAGGCTATGGAACAGGGACAGGGACAGGGGCAGGGACAGGTTCAGCCAGCATACGTTTTCTTGCATCCCGAATCCGACACAAATATTTTACTCATCCTGGTATCGGTATGCTGGCTAGCGGTGAGTCTGTTTTTTTCATGGCGCGAATTGACATTATTCAGCAATGCAAGTGGCTGGGCCCACTATAGAGCCATATTCTCGCCCTTGCCTGGGGTTTTGCTCTTGGTACTGGGTTTGCGCATGATACATTTGCGCAAGCGCTTGGGTGACCTGGCTTTGCATATACAGCCACCCTTGCATGCAGGCTGCCGTGATGTGCCTGCCACTTTGCATTTCATGGATGGCCAGTGGAAAAACATGAACACGGCCGCGACCGACTATGCTATCCATCTTGAAGTGGAATGCATCCATAAAATGGGTAGTGGCGAAGACGCAAAGAGCACGACTTTGTGGTGGCGAGAATTGACTGAAAGACGCTTGGCACATGCTGCCAGCGACATGAAATTCACACTGAGTCTGCCCGCCGACTTGCCTGGCAGTGGCACACTTGAAGACAAGGATAGCGAGATATTCTGGCACTTGCGCGTCAAGGTTCTGGGGACCAAGATCATCTTTATATTGCCGGTACTGGCTGGGCAGATGCGGATATTGAGCAGCGATGAATTGCTGGTAATGAGAACCAGGCGACACTATGCAACACCAGAGTCCGCCGCCCGCGCCGCTGCAAAATCAGAAATCTGGTTTGTAAAATATAGCGCCTGCCTGGCGCTGGCTGCAATTGTCTTGCTTGGTCTTTTTGTCTTGCCTTGAAGTTTTTTCTGATGGCACAAGATACTCTGTATGCCAGCTTTCATTTTTTGCCTTGCCGAAGAATTGGCTGAGTGCAAACGCATCTCTGGTGGTGCAAAACCGCTGGTCACGACCGCTTCTTCTATCCATGGCACGACATCATCGCCGCTGCCGTGCTCATCGTCGCCAAGATCATGGCCGAGGCTGAAGTGCCTCACTCCACCTGCTTCCAGCAAGGCTACGGCTGGTACGGACCAGTCCACCCTCAACCAGCCTGCTGGCATCGTTCTTTCATCGTCGAGGTTAAATTTCATGTTTTATGCAGCCCTGGCTGGTATTTCTATGCCATGGATGCTTAACACTCACTTTTGAAAATTATTATTCAACTTATCCATTTCCTTATTATTCTTCTGGATCTGACGCTGTTGTATGTCTTGCTGCTCTTTGAGGATTTCTTGTAGCTTTTGTTGATGGCGATTGAATTGTGCCAGGGGGGCTTCATCACGGAACATGAGTTGCTCACCCTGCAAAGTCCATTTCTTTTTATCTGCCAGCAGATTGAGCATGCCTTCAATTTCTTGTACGGCTTTTCTTTCCATCTGCCAGTTTTGCATGATCATGTTGCGAGAATTTTGGGCGCCACGGTTAAAGCCATCGAGCATGCTTTTTTTTGCACTGTCATCCAGCGCCAGGGAATTGATTTTTGCCCGGCCACCATCAAACAAGCTGTCGGTATTACTTTCAAATTTGCTGATGATGGCTTTGGCTTTTTCTACTATGGCTTTACTCTCCAGCATATCTTTGTCATTTTTTATGCGCTTGAAATCCATGACCTGGTCCCAGTTGGCCGCATTCAGTTCGCGCAAATAGGCATTCTTGTAGGCTGCCGCGCTATTCATGAAGTCTTTCATGAATCTTTCCATTTCCCCAAACTGGCCACTGGCCTTGGGTGTGGCTGCGGGGCCGGTTTCCACTACCTGGGACAAGACCTTACTGTCCTGGTTGTCATTGTTTTTTTGTATGTTCGTAGCCAGACGCTGCATTTCTTCTTTGGCTGACTGCATGGCGATATTGGCTTGTACTTTCTGTTTGTCCAGGCTGATCTTGCCAGCCGCGAACATGGCAATAAAAAAAGCCAGAAAAACGCTGATGTAATAGACACCACCGCGCTTGCGCAAGAACAAGCGATAAAATATTCCGGCTCCGGCAGCCGCACAGACCAGCAGTTGTCCTGTCAGGTAAGCCATACCTTCCATGGTTTTGTCGCCCATGCAGGAAGCGCCATACGCCGCGATTGCGCAAGCGGGTAACAGTAATACTAGCCACAGCGACTGCTTGAACCTGGATGCATTTACTTGATTTTGTTGATTCATGGATGGGTTTCAATCAAAGTGTGAGTCGTCATATGGATAATGCGCAGATGACAAAGTAGTTAGCTAGCAAGTTGCCATGCCTGGAAAATTATTGATTTTAAAACAAAATTCTCTTGCTTGGCAGGCATCTTGTCTGGATGATATTTTGGCACGCGCATGCCTCACTTGTGCTACTGTCCTCAGACAGGGGGAGATTGACTTGTAAAAAAGCTTATCATTCCTTGATCCTCACACTAAAGCTCATTAAAATATGCAGACTTTTGTTGTATGTCTCAGGATAGTCTTGTTATTGATGCAGGCTCGATAGCAGAGTCGTGGCATATTTGCTAAAGCTCTTCTGAGATGACTAAACCAGATCTGGTCGTTTGTTTTTTCTTTCAATAATTTCCACGCTATGAAAACTTCCATGTCCCGTTATCGTGCCAGTGGTACGCATTTTTTAATCAGTTTCGTCGTTGGTTTTACTCTGCTCATGTTGTGCTGGTTCATGTGGTATCCGACGCCTATGCTTTCTGCCATAGGGGGTTATGAAATTTTCTTCCTTATTGTTGGTATTGATGTCATATTGGGCCCGGCCCTGACCCTGGTCGTGTTCAATACCAAAAAAAAGAAGTGGCTGGTATTGGATTTGCTGGTGATTGTGGTATTGCAGGTGTATGCCTTTGTCTATGGCGTCAGCACTTTGCTGGAAGCACGTCCTGCTTATATCGCTGCGCTGGGTAAGAACTTTCAAGTGGTGCAGGCTTCTGAAATTACCGATGGCAACCTGGAAAAGGGCAAGGCCACGCTGCCATTGTGGGGACCCAAGCTGGTCGGCACCTTTGAACCTACCGACTCGGCGGATCTCAGCATGGCCCGCGGTATAGAATCCGTAGGTGGTGGCAAGGGCCACATGCCGCAACTGCATATCCCTTATGCTGACATGAGCAAGGAAATACTGGAAAACGCCCAGGACTTTGATGCTCTTGAAAAAGACAATGAAGATAAAAAAGCCGACATACAAGCCTGGCTGAAATCGCACGATTGCGATGAAAAAAAATGTAAATATCAACCCATCAAGATCAGGGTATCCACTTTCCCGGCAGTGATAGATGCAAAAACGGCGGCCTATCTGGGCATCATGCCACTACAACTGAAAATGTAATTTGACGAAGTGAATTGACGATCTGAATTGACGATCTGAGTTCGAGTTAAACTGACACGGCCTGGTTTGCCACCCATGTGCAGCCCAGGCCATTTTATTGAAATGTATCCCGAATGGCATCAGCAAAAGAAGGCCGGCTGGCCTTGATTATTTTTGCAGTAGCGATTTTTTTCAGCTACACGCATGCTTATCATATCCATCCCTACAGAACTTTTTACCATGACCTGATCAGCTGCGTAGGCTTGCTTGGGGCCATGGCATATTTTGTCATCAGGCCTGCGCCTGTTTATCTGCGTTATCCCGCCTTGCTGGCTTTACCCCTCGGTATTGTGCTCCTGATCGGCCTGCAGCTCATGCTGGGCATGATACAGCCGTTTGCCGAGATGGCCTTCCCGGTGTTCTACCTCATGCTGTTTGCTCTTGCCATCGTGTTTGGCAGTAGCATGGCACTTGACGCCAGCAGGGTCGACATGGCTGTCGCCGCCATCGCCCTGGCGCATATTGTGGCTGCCGTGGTATCGCTGGTGTTCCAGCATATACAGATATTGGGCCTGGATGCGACGCCGCTGGTCATGTACATGGCCGAAGATGCACGGGCATCCCTGCGTCCCTTTGCCAATGTAGCGCAACCGAATCAACTGGCCCTGCTGTATTTCTTTGCCCTGGCTGGACTCTGGTACTTCTATCGCACCGCAAAACTCCCGGCTTATATCGCCATCGTGCTGGCGGCCTTGCTCTTGTGGGGCACGGTGTTGACCCAATCACGCATAGGCTGGATTTTAGTGCCCGTGTTTTTTGCCTATACTGCAGGCAAGCTGGGTGCGGCCAGGCGTACTGGCATCGTGGTGATGGCGGGGCTGGTGTTGCTGTATGCGCTGCTGGTTTTCCTGTTGCCGCAGATTAGTCAGATCATCGGTTTTTCAGCGTCTTCCGTGGCTGAGCACGTTGGTGGCCGTTCTGAGCGTACTGGCCTGTGGCAAGTTGCCTGGCAATTGGCGGCAGATCATCCCTGGCTGGGCGTGGGCTGGTTTGGCTATGGTGCTGGCCAGGTCAGCATCGGTGCCAATTTTGCCTCCAGCACCTATGCCGAACATGCGCATAATTTACCCTTGAACCTGGCTGCCGAACTGGGCTGGCCTGCGTGCCTGCTCATCATGGGTGGTTTGTGCTGGTGGTTTTACCAGACCTGCATCAAACCTGCCAAGAGCATGGCGCTGCAATTTTGCAGCCTGTGCTTCTTTGCCGTCGGCGTGCATAGCATGGTCGAATTCCCGCTCTGGTATGCCTTTGTCTTGCTGCCGGTCGGTGTGCTCATGGGCCTGGTACATCAAATGCGCTGGCCTGCACAAGGCAGCGTGGCCAGGCCTGGCATGGTGCTGGCCAGCCTGGCACTGGCCAGCGCAGTCATCGCCGGTGTGATCCTCGATTATCAACGCGTGGTGGGTGGTTTTAAAGCCCTGCGTTATGTCACCCAGGGTTTCAAGTCGCAAGAACAGTTTACTCGCAAACCCAGTGTTACCTTGTTTCCGCAATTCTTTGAGTACTTCAAACTGACGCACATGGAACCGCATGAAGGCATGTCAGCCGAAGAAATCGTCTATATGGAAACCTGGAGCAAGCGCTTTGGCTTTGTCCACATCCTCAACCACCTGGCAGAGGTTTATGTACTCAATGGTCAGCCTAAAAAAGCCGCTTACACCTTGCTGACCCTGCAACGCCTGCATCCTATTTCTTATCCAGAATATTATGATTACTGGCAAGCCAAGGGCAAACAGGATACGCGTTATCAGGCGATTTTTGAGAGCATGCCAGCACGGGATGCGCCTTGATATGGCCTGCACCCTACCGGATGCCGTCTTGTAGGGTGCGTTGCAACGCACCGCTTTTTTGCTTATCTCATCCGCTATGTAGCAAGTGGGGAATATGGTGCGTTATAACGCACCCTACGGGCTAGGCAGGCTTATCCACTGCCTCACGACACAACTGATCCACCAGTTTCAGCAAAGTCGGTATGCGGAAGCTGCCATGCATGGCAGCGATGCTGGCCTGGGCTGTAGACTGGTCCATGCCTATGCTGGTGATGTACAACGGCTTGATGCTATCGCCACGGCATATGCCGAAGGATGTATCTATGGCTGAGAAAGAAGACTTGGCTACGCCTATGATGGCGACTTTGCCACCCAGTGCCTGATACAGGTGCCAGCCCAGGCCGGGCTGGCTGCTGCCATCCAGGTAGACATAGCCATCGATAATGATGCAGTCTGGCTGCACATCATGTTCTGCCAGCAACTGCAAAATGCAGGGCAACTCGCGCTTATAAAATTCGCCCGGCACATACTCGGCCACATCGCTGATATGGCTGATGCAGGTTTTCTCAGGCTTGTCATCGCTCCAGTCATGGAACACCACACCGGCGGCATAGGCATGCTTGTTGTTGCCATTAGTTGTTGCATTAGTTGCTGCATTAGCTGCGGCATCAGCGGCGCCATTGTCGGCATAGGCAATGTCGATGGCCAGTAAAGTAGCTGGCTTCTCCATTATTGATCGATATCCGCCACCCAGTCACCGGACTTGCCGCCGTGCTTCTCCATGACGCGGATATCTGTCATCACCATGCCGCGGTCGGCAGCTTTGCACATGTCATAAATTGTCAGTAAGCCAACCTGGACTGCGGTAAGGGCTTCCATTTCGACACCGGTCTTGCCTACGGTTTCTACCTGGGCTTCGCAAGTAACGGTGTTGTTACTTGCATCAATGCTAAAATCAACAGTAACACGGGTCAGCGCCAGAGGGTGGCATAGAGGGATCAGGTCGCTGGTGCGCTTGGCTGCCATGATGGCGGCGATGCGGGCTATGCCGATGACATCGCCCTTTTTTGCATTACCTTGCTGGATCAGGTCCAGCGTGGCGGCCTGCATGCGGATATGGCCGCGGGCGATGGCGATGCGGTGGCTATTGTTTTTATTGCCTACATCCACCATATGGGCTTGGCCAGCTGCGTCAAAATGACTCAGCTCTGGTTTGCTTGTATCTGCACTCATTATTGTGTAAAAAGAAAAGAATATCGAAATATAGGTTTAGGTAAAATTGTTACTATGAGACATAGTCTTGCAGCAAAAGCTGTTTTACCTAAGTCATGACGAGAAGGAAGCTCTTGGTGTCCAAATTACAGTCCGAATCACAGCCCGAATCACAGTCTGACTATCATAGCATTGCACAACCGCTGCGACGCGCCTTTCGCCTGCCCGTACTCCGTCTGGCGGTCTTGCTGGCAGTCAGCCTGGGCAGTGCCAGCCTGTCGCCCGCACTGGTCCATGCGCAAAACCTGCCTACGCTGGGTGATACCTCGCGTGAAGATTTGTCGCCCCTGGCAGAACGCAAGCTCGGCGAGCAAATCATGAGCGTGGTCAGGCGCGACCCTGACTTTATGGACGACGCCCCCGTCAGCGAATACCTGAACCGCCTGGGCAATAAAATGCTGGAAAACCGCCAGGATGCCCGTGGCGAAACCAATTTCAATTTTGAGTTTTTTGCCGTGCGTGATCCGGTACTGAATGCCTTTGCCTTTCCTGGCGGCTTTATCGGCTTTCATTCCGGCCTGATTTTGGCAGCGCAATCTGAGTCAGAGCTGGCATCCGTCATGGGCCATGAAATAGGCCACGTTGCCCAGCGCCATATTGCACGCATGCTGACCAGCCAGAGAAACGATGCCCTGATCCCCCTGGCCGCACTGGCCCTTGCCGTGCTGGCGGCCCGTAGCAGCCCGGATGCCGCCATGGCCCTGGTGACAGGCGGACAAGGCCTGGCGATACAAAAACAATTGAACTTTGGCCGCGATGCCGAGCGCGAGGCTGACCGTGTCGGCTTCCAGATCTTGCGCGAATCCGGCTTTGACCCATCCGGCATGGTGAGTTTTTTTGGCCGTCTGCAAAACGCCACGCGCAACTACAACGACAACCTGCCACCGTACTTGCGCAGCCATCCGCTGACCAGTGAAAGGATAGCCGACATCCAGTCGCGCCTGGTAGACCAGCGCTATCGCCAGCATGCCGACAGCCTGGAATTTTTACTCACCAAGGCCAGGGTCAGGGTCTTGCAAGATAGCACCATCCAGGGCTTGATGGATGCCAGTATTTTTTTTGATACCCAGGTCAAATCCGGCAAACTCGAAGACCAGATCACTGCTAAATACGGCCAGGCCTTTGTCGCCTATAAACGCCTGGATTTTGCCACCGCCCGCAAACTGCTGGAACAATCGCGCAAACTGCTGGAACAGACCCCCGCTTATAAAAGCCTGCTCAGTTACAGCAATATGTATGTCGACCTGTCGATAGACATCCTCATCGGTGACAAACAGACTGACGCCGCTGTCAAAGAGGCCGACAAAGCCATGCGTGATCTGCCCCTTTCACGCGGCGTCGCCCTGCAATATGCAGAAGCCCTGCTGGCCGACAGCAAGGAAGAAAAAGCCGCCGTCTTTTTACGCGACCAGATCGTCCTGTACCGACAAGAGGCACAGTTATATAACCTGCTGGCCAAGGTCTACGCCGCCCAGGGCAAGCAAGCTGCCCAGCACGTCGCCCTGGCCGAAGCCTATGGCATAGAAGGCAACCTGGCCGCCGCCCTGCAACAACTGGACATCGCCCGCCGCGAAAAAGATGCCCAGTATTTTGAACTCTCCGTCATCGACGCCCGCGAGCGTGAATGGAAAGAAAAGCATAAGGAGCAATTGGCGGAAGAGAAGAAGCGGCGTTGATAAATGGCGCAGCGAATTCTCTTAAGCAGAAAAATCTTTCAAGGATTTTTATTACTGCTGGCTTGCAGCCTGCTCACGTCCTGTTTTTTTAAAAAGAAAGATACCGCACAAGGGTCAGCCTACAAGGCTGATTTACTCCAGTCCATCCGGCAAGCCAGCAAGATCGTCGTGACCGAGCATTCCTCAGAACTGGATTTCGTCGTGGTTGGGCGATCTATCCCGCAAAAGGAAAGAGTTTACAGAACGGTGACACTGAGTCAGCGCCACCGTGATAATTTCATTTCTATTGTCGAAGCTACGCCTGACGAAACGCAACAATCATTCTCTGGCTGTCTTTTTGATCCACATCATACGGTGTATTTTTATGTGCAAGGCAAGCTGGCAAGCAAGCTCGATATTTGCTTTGCGTGTGGCCAGCAACAGTGGAACGCGACCAAGCATACGCCACCGTCTTTCATCATTGGGAGTTTCTCCAGCTTCGTCAAGTCCATAGGTTTAAGCCCCGAAAGAGAATGGGCAGAATTGCTGAAGAAAAAGTCTTGAATTTATTGTTCAGGTTGGTAAGCGATGGCATCCGGTTGGGGTGAAGGTTTTGGAATGTTTAAAAGTAATAATTCAAGGAATTTTATGCAGGGATATCACATGTTCAGAGTAGTTGTTTTTGTATGTGTCAGCTTGTTTGTCGTCTCGGCACAGGCTGGTAAATTATCTGGCGAGGGCGCGGCCTATAAACGTGAGTTGATCAAGGCAATTGAAACGGCAGATAAAATAGTCGTGACTGAACATTCTGATAAATATGATTTTTTTGATCGCAAGAATTATGTATTTCTGCCGCAGGAACAGCTTACTTATCAAACCGTGATATTGACTCAGCAAGAGACAGTCAAATTTAAGCGCTTTGTTAATGCTGTACCAGCCAGAACGCGGTACCTGATTGCTGCGTGTATTTTTGAGCCGCATCATACGATCAGGTTTTATGCTCAAGATGAATTATTGAGCACTTTACAGATTTGTTTCAAGTGTGGTGCCCAGGAATGGGATGGTAGCAAGTATGAACCGCCTCAAGAAATTATTAGTGCTTACTTTAGCTTGATCAAGGCAATTGGTTTGCATCCTGAAACGAATTGGCGACAAGTGGCAACTGAGAAGTTAAAAAAAGATGGTGAACAATCTGCTGCCGATTAATTTATAATGAGCACTTGCCGGAACAGATTTGCTGGCACCACACTTTCCTCCTCGATAAAAAAGAATAAAAGCATGTGAAATAAAAAATGAAATCTTGAAACCAATTCCCTGATCTTATTCAGTCATAGAATTTGTACATCCTCTGTAGGAGCGGCTTCAGCCGCGAAAAACCCGTGCATCAACTCAGGTGACGCGCACGGCCAAGGCTGCGCGGATTTGCGGCTAAAGCCGCTCCTACTAAGTAGTGCCATGCAGTGGATGACACAATAAGATGAAATGGTTTCAACGGATATGCAAGACATGACCATGCTAGCTCATGCGCATTGCGCGTTGATGCTTGCTGGTGATTGCTCTGCTCCCAGGAATTTTCATTGTTTATTCACATGCCATCAGCTCACTCTGTCAAAGCCAGAACAGCGCCATCTAAAGCGCCTGTCATCAAATCTCTATTAATCAGCCTGTTGCGCCAGCCTGGGCATATCATTGCCTTGCTGGCGGATGATATCGATGGCGTCTTGCAACCAGGCTTGCGCCAGGTGAATCTGGCTGAACTTGATACCAGGCTGTTCGCTCAGGCCGCCAGCTTGCTGGCTGACTGGCATAGTCTACAAAAGGCCATAGATCTCGCCAGTGTCTGGCCTGCATTCTGGCGGGTGTTCTGGATGAGCTTGCCTGATCCCGGCAACAGCACGACGCCGGTCATGCCGCAAGTTGCAGCGATTAAAAAACCAGTCGCCACGGCGGCCCATCCCCGTGCATTTCGGGGCACCAAATACCAGCCTCCCAAGGCGGCATCGCCTGCCCTGGACTTGTGCACCTGGCTGGCGGACCAGCGTTTGCTCGATGCCTTTTTCGCCCGCCATGATTTTGCTGCCTTGCCTGCGCTGGATGCACAAGGGCAGCTTATTGTGCTGGCAGCAGATGCGTTGCCACCGACCACTGCCTCACTGTTTTTCCGCCACTGGCAAACGACGGCGCAAGCCTTGCCGGTTTTCCCCGATGGTTTTCGTCGCTGCTTCCTGTGGCAATTGCGTGCCTGTAGCGCAGAACAGCAACTGGCCTGGTTGCAGATATGGCGCAGGCATTGCGGCATGCAAGTAGATGATGCCTGCCGCTCAGAAAACCTGGGTTTGCTGGCGCACCTGTGCGCACTGAGCCCTGCGCAATCTCATGCTGCTGAACTGGCGCAACTATTACCTGCCATCCGCCAGAATATTTTCTTGCATGTGCTGATGCGTGAACTACAGGGACAATTGTCAGATCAGCAGATGAGTGTTGAGCAGCTCATGCGCTTGCATGGATTGTCGGCAGATGATGTGCGCTTTGAGTTTTACCTGCGCAATATTCTGCGTAACCTGGGCAGGCAAGTGAGTGTGGAATATAGTCTCATTGGTTGCCTGCTCTACGAGTCTAGTGATATTGGCGAATTGCGCGACTATGTGCTGACCGCCAAACATGACTGCCAGGATGTACCTGTAGAAGCAATAGTAAGAGCTTGCGATGCTGCGGGTATTAAATCTTGGGTATTCTTATGGGATTATTGTGCCGAATTGCCTGGTCTTGCTCAGCTATTGCGTGAAACTCGCTGGGAGAAATTTAGCCAGCAGGCTGCGGAGACCTGGCTCAATATTTTCTACAAATTTATTGATGAGGATGAGAAAGAAAAATTACAGGCAAAGTGGCAAGTCTATTTGAAGTTGTTTTCTTTTTGCCATGATGTGCTGATAAACCTCACTGCTGAGAGACAAGACAAACTCGCCCGGATATGGAGCTGGTTTGTCGGCGGATGGAGCAATGCACTGACCTTGCCAAAAGCAGTGCATGATTTTTTGCCGCTGATGCATAGATTATGTCTGCCGCCGTTTTCCATTGAAATCGATTATGGACATAGTCTTGTGAATATCATCGAGACTTGGCCGGAAGACAAAAGACATGAAATTCTTGCACTAGATGATCGCGTCTGGCGGCAATTTGAACGCGCCTGCCGTCGAGAAGATAACGTCAATTTACTGACTTATGGTATCTACAGTCTTGCCAATGCGACACCGTCTTTGTTACGCACCTCATTTTTAGCAACGCCTGCCAGGTTCTTTAAAACTGCTTGTTTACTGGGGAGTTTGCATTTTGAGCGTCGCCAGCTCTTCATGAGAAGACAGTTGAATACTGAATGGTTTACGCTGGACTGGCAGTCAATGCCGCCGCAAACTGCTTGCCAGCGTTTGCTGGAGTTGTGTGAAGCCTCAGGTCTGGATAGCCCTTTGCCGCGTCGCCTGCGTGAATACCTGGCGGGAGACTTAAATTTATCACCACAACAAATAGCGAGGCATTGCAAGCTCAGTTTGTCACGATTGCCTGCTTTGCGTTTGCGCGCGATAGAAGCGGCACTTTGGATAGAAATGGATGGCTCTTTCCAATTACGTGATGCTTCTGCTTCTGCCAGACATGCCCTGCGTTTACTGGCAGGCATGAATCATTTTTCAGGGCGTAACCGTCAAAGCCTGCGACGATTTTTGATCAATGCCAGGAATGGCGATACTCTGGCTTATATCCAGCACCCACTCAATCGAGCCTGGTATGCCAAACACCCAGGTGTTCAACAGGCTATATGGCAGACTGGTCTGCTACGCAAAGTGCAAATAGGACAAGCCGAGTTGACGCTGGCGTTTGAGCATGATCCCTTTGAAGTGTTGATGATGGGCAGCTATGCGGGAACCTGTCTTGGAATAGGTGGCTTGTGTGATTATTCTACTGTCGCCTGCCTGCTCGATGCCAATAAGCAAGTCTTGTATGCCCGTGATGCAGAGGGCAGGGTGGTGGCACGCCAGTTATTGGCGATTGATGAAGCAGATCAGTTGGTTTGCTTTTGGGTCTATCCTCAAAAGATCTCACAAGAATTAAAGGCTGCATTCAAATCTTATGATATCGAGCTGGCGGCGCTATTGGGCTTGCCCATGTATCAGGACAGTGATGATTCCAGCTACGACGTCACCACCATCCTCGCCCAGGGCTGGTGGGACGACGGCCCCTGGCTGGAAGAATAATCTTCAAACAATGAGCAGCAAGTTTTGCTTCATGTATGATGCTTGTTTGATATGAAAATAAGAGAGACAAAAAAATGAAAAATACTTTATCCGGCATTTGCCTGGCAATCACGACGACCATGGCTGTCTGTGCCAATTCCGCATGGGCACAAGATGCGGCGGTGCCGTCAGCTAATGCTGCCAGCACCAGTCACGCCAGCCCGGCGACTACCACCTGCGCCACGCCAGGCAAGAATGGTTACGACAAGAATTGCAAACGCTATCCAGATGCCGATACTTGGCCTGCCACTTGTGAGCAGGCTGCCACGCAGATCCTGGCCAAGCTTGATGATGCCAGCAAGCAGCGCGTCAAGGATGCAAAGTATGAAAACCTGATCCAGTTTCACATGGGCTGGGGCACGGGCATACGCAATGACACCGGCCTGTGGCGCGGCAATGTGGCCCTGACGGATTCGTGTATGGCGAAAGACAAGGATGGCAGCCGCCATCCTGATGACATTTCCATGGTCATCATTCAAGAGATATGGAAAAAGCTGCACTGAGCCTGACGAGGCTTGTGCATAACGAGAGAAAGAGACAGATGACCCATCAAACCAAAGAGCTGCCAGAAATTTATATCGCTGTAGACGTAGAAGCCGACGGCCCCATACCTGGCCCCTATAGTATGATCTCTTTGGGTATGGCCGTAGCCGGACATCCTGAGCTGAGCTTTTATTCAGAAATCAAACCTATATCGGAAGAATTTGATCCGGCTGCATTGGCGGTATCAGGGTTGGACAGGGATCATTTGATCCGCAATGCACCAGATGCCGCGCAAGCTATACGCGCAGCTTATGACTGGGTAAATTCCTTGCGAAAAATAGGCAGACCGGTATTTTTGGCTGCGCCTGCGGTGTGGGATGGCATGTTTGTACACTGGTATTTCATGAGGTATGTTGGCACCAGCCCGTTTGGTTCTACCGGTTCTGGTGTGGATTTGCGCAGCTACTGGATGGGGCTGACAGGATGTGAGTGGGTAGAAAGCCGCAAGGGCAAGATCAAGTATGCTTTGAATCTGGAAGGTTTGCCACACACCCACCATGCGGGTGAAGATGCGATGGAGCTGGCACAGGTATTTGCGGCTGTGTTGAAGAGCCGTGTTGAATCTCCTTCTGCGCTTTCGTCAAAAACAGAGTAATCTGCAATGCAAATTCGTCACATCAAGCAGTTGATATCAAGCGCTATCCTCGCCTGCACCAGCATCACCCTGTCCGCCGCTGCCGCCAGCTTTGATTGCGACAGGGCGGCCACTGCTGTAGAAAAAGCCATCTGTGCAGACCCGGCTTTATCTGCCCTGGATGACCAGCTTGGCGTGCTCTACGGGGAATTGCTGAAACTGGCCAAAGACCGCGCCGCCATCAGCAGGATGCAGCATGAGTGGATAGCGGCTGATTCTAATCTATCTGGCAACCGCAGCACCTGTGAAGAAAAAAACGAAGGACGTGAAGCTTGCCTGGCTGAGGTTTATCGCAAGCGCCTGGATTTGCTGGCGGCCTTGAAGCCGCTGATGGAAAAACCAGACCAGCCTGCAGAAGAAGGCTGGCGCTTTGACTTGCACAAGGTGTCCACCAGGTATGACTTCAGCATACGCATGCTCAATAAGTGCGATGCAGACAAAAAAGATGACAGCGTCACTTGCGAAGAAGCAGGCGTGGTGTATATCAGCGAAAAAGGCCAGACCACGCCTTTGCAGGTGATCCCCTTGAATAATATTTTCCTGAGCCTGTACAAGACTGCACCGGTCTCACCCAATCGGCCAGCAGTCTATGGCGAGCAGGGGACCATCCTGGTCGGGGACTTCAATTTTGATGGGGAAGAAGACATCGCCATCCGTAATGGCAATTTCTCTTCTTATAGTGGCCCCAGTTATGATGTGTTGTTAAAGTCGCGCAAGCAGGATGGTTTTGTGTACAGCGAACCGATGACGAATTTGATACTGGGTAGCCTGGGAATTTTTCAGGTTGGCGAGCAATATCAGCGCTTGAGCACGGCTGAAAAAAGTGGCTGTTGCTACCATGTCTTTACCCAATACCGGGTAGTCAATGACATACCTGTGCCTGTGAGCAGGAAAATCGATGATGGCCTGGTTGAGGGCAAGTATAACTATCTCTATGAGGAGCAATGGGTCAACAACAAATGGAAACGGGTAAAGACAGAGCGTATCAGGAAGTTGAAATGAGTTGAGATAGGCTGAATGGCGGTATGCTTGTCAGGCCGGTGCTGTCGATCTTGGCCTTGCCACAAAGCCGAATTCCCGCATCAATTGCCCCTCTTCACAGCGTTGCACTTCCAGGCACAAGCCTGGCATGCCCGGTGGGCGCAAGTGCAGTTCACCTGGTGTGCTGGCATCTTCCAGCCATTGTAATAAGGCTTCATCGCTGACTGCTTGCTGGTCCAGTGTCAGCCAGGGCAGGCAGAGTGCCAGGTCGCGGTCATCGACCTGGGCCAGGGTGGTGCCGCTGCTGAGTTGCAGCCTGCCTTGCGGGTCGAGGAAGGCCAGCTCTGGGCTGAAAGCCTGTTCGCCATGTTGCAGGGAAAAGCCGCCATCCGCGGTGGTATTGGCGATATAGGGTGTGGCTGCCAGGTCGACATACACACGTTGCGGGCCGTTCTGGAAATACCAGCAACCTTCTTCATTGCACAGATAATTGCGAGTGATGAAAGCCAGCAGGGTGGGGTGGCGGATGATGTCGCCTGGCAGGTCCAGCGCCTGGCTGCGCTCGTCGCGCATGCGCCAGTTGCCACGTGCATCCAGCGCCAGCCAGCCATAGCAATGCGGTACATTGGGCCACTTGGCCATGGCTGCCTTGACGATTTCATCCATCAGCTATTTGCCTCAAAAAAATTCAGTATCTTTTGCGGTAACCAGTTCAAATGACCAGGCAGGCTGCCTGCTGCAAAGCCGACATGGCCACCATGATCGGGGTATTCCAGCGTCACGCATCTGGCCGCTTGCGTGGGCAAATGCTGGGCCGGCAGGAAGGGATCATTTTTGGCATTCAGCACCAGGGTTGGTACGGTAATGTCCCCCAGTATATGCTTGGCGCTGGCCCTGTGCCAATAATCATCGGTATCGAGATAGCCATGCAGGGGCGCCGTGACGACATTGTCGAACTCGTATAAGTCCCTGGCTTCGAGCATGGCGGTTTTATTGAACAGGCCAGGGAATTGATCCAGCTTTTGCAGGCACTTGGGTTTCAGGGTTTTTAAAAACATGCGGGTGTAGATCATGTTGAAACCGCTGGACAGCGAAGCCCCACCTTGTGCCAGATCAAGCGGGGCAGAAACCGCGCAAGCTGCATTGACGATGTCGGCATGATGTTGCGATTCCCCCAGCCAGCGCAGCAAGGCATTGCCACCCAGCGAGACACCGGCGGCATAAAATTTGCCACCATCATGCTGGTGATGGAATTGCTGGTACAGGCGTTCTATGATCCAGCCTATTTCGTGTGAATCACCAGAATGATAAAAGCGCGGTGCCTGGTTCAGCTCGCCTGAGCAGCCCCGAAAATGCGGTATCGCCCCTGACCAGCCACGCTCGCGCAAGGCGGCCATCATGGCGCGCGCATAGTGGCTGTCGCTGGAACCTTCTAGGCCATGGAAGAGGACGACAAAGGGTTTGCCGGGTTCGCCATCGAGGAAATCGATATCGACGAAATCATTGTCCGGCGTGGTCCAGCGCTCACGCCGCAGGTGCGTGACAGGCTTGGCGATCCACAAGGCCGGGTAAATGGTTTGCAGATGGCCACCGGGTAACCAGCGAGGTGAGAGGTATTTCATTGATGCTTCATTAATGCAGGATGCTGGCCTTGAACATGTCCAGCGGCGGTTTGCCAGACGCGACCGAGGCATGGTGCATGGTGATGCGCCAGCCGCGCGGTGTCTTGACATACACATTGGTGGCCAGGATATGCACGTCCTGACCGCCATCGCTGGGGCGCTGGAATTCTTCGACGATGCTGTGTACTGCTGTCAGCATATTGTGGGTGGCATGCAATTGCAAAGGCCGTATCTGCACGCTGCCGCGCTCAAAAATACCTTCCCATGAACTGCGTATGGCCGCATGGCCTATCAGCCTGGCTGCACCGGGGTGTATGCAGACTATCTCTTCATCCTCGGCCCACAGGGCCATCATGCCATCGAGATCAGCGCGGCTGAGTGCGTCATAAAAGGCCGCTTCAACTTCGTCGGCACTGCCATTCAACTGTTTTTTAGCGGCCATGATGGGGAGGTGGATTAGTGGGCTTTGAGTACTACGCCTGCTGCCAGCTTGTATTGCGTGCCGCAGTAAGAGCAGGTGGCCGTGCCGCCATGCGACAGATCGAGATAGACACGCGGGTGCGAAGACCACAACGGCATGGCCGGGTTAGGGCAGTGCGCAGGCAAATCCGTGGCTTGCAGTTCGACGATGTTATTGGTTGTGGCTGTGCTGGCTGTGGTGGACATGGGGACTCCGTAAATAAAAATGGTGCTGGAAGTGTGTGTGCGCATGTTGCTGGCGCGGGACTACTTCCAATTTAGACATTGCTAACAGGATTTTAACGGATTATGGGGTGGCTGGGGGTATTCGTGCTGGTGGGTGGTGAAGCTGTGTAGCCAGGGATTTAGCGTGACCTGGCAAAAATCGTAGGTTGGGCCGGGCCTCGCTAGGCTACGCCTTACCAGCCCAACACTCGGCGTTTAAATACCGTATACGTTTGCGGAGGCCCAGTGTTGGGCTGATAGCCCGTAGCCCAACCTACGAACCATGGACTGGCGGGGCGGGTAGCCCAATCTACGAAATTGCAATGTATTGTATGAAATTTAAAATTGTATGGGTTTGCGTGGTTTTGAAAATTTATCAATCTGCTCACAAATTCAGCACCGTCGGCAAGCTTTTTGTTTCCAAGTTACAATGATGCACTTTCCCGCTACATCTACACTCTCATGTCATTTGAATCAGACAAGGCCGCGTTCAAGGAAGGTTTGAGAGTAGGCGGGCCCACCTGGTTTGGTGTTGGTGCCTGGGGCCTGGTGGTGGGTATCGCCATGATCAAGGCTGGTCTGACATTACCGCAAGCCCTGGGCATGACCCTGCTGGTCTTTGCCGGATCAGCCCAGCTCGCCTCGCTCCCCCTGATTGCTGCCCATGCTCCAGCCTGGGTGATATTTGCGACGGCCCTGGTGGTGAACCTGCGCTTTTTGATATTTTCTGCCATCCTGGCTCCCCATTTCGCTTACTTGCCCTGGCGTACCCGTGCCTGGCTGGGCTTTTTAACAGGCGACATCTCTGTCGGCCTGTTCATGCAGCGTTATCCTGAATTTGCCGAGGAAAAAGGCAAGCTGGCCTATCTCAAGGCCCTGGTATTTCCTAACTGGGCAGCCTGGCAAATTGGCTCGGTCATCGGCATCCTGCTGGGTAGCCAAGTGCCCACCAGCTGGGGCCTGGGCTTTGCTGGCACGCTGGCGATCCTGTGCATCATGCTGCCTCTCATCATCAACCGCGCCGCCTTTGCCGGTGTCGTTGTGGCTGGCACCGTGGCCCTGCTTGCGGTGAATATGCCCTACAAACTGGGCCTGTTGCTGGCGGTCTTGCTGGGCATGGGCACAGCCATGATGCTGGAAGAATATCTGGATGGTAAAAAGGAAACGGCTACTGACAAAAGCCAAGAGGAGCAAGCATGAGCGACTGGGAAATCTGGCTAGTCATCGGCTTGTTGACCCTGGCCACCTTCATCGCCCGCAGCGGCTTCTGGCTGGTCGGCCACCACATCAATTTGCCCAAGCGTGTGCAGGAGGCCTTGCGCTATGCCCCCGCCTGCGCGCTGGCAGCGATTATTGTTCCTGACTTATTGCTGACCAATGGCCAGGTCGAAGTCGGCTTGCAAAACCCGCGTTTGTTGGCGGGTTTGCTGGCAACGGCTTTCTTTTTGGTGCGGCGGAATATGTTGCAGACGATATTTTTTGGGATGGCGGTGTTTACTTATATTCGGCTCGGGTTATGAGCTGGGATGAGGGCTATGCCTTGCCTGATGCCAGGCCCTGCAGGGTGGCCCATATCGAAGCCTGAATTGATAATATTACCGCTCCCTTTGCTGCGTCATTCCTGCGTGCTTTTGGCAGGAATCCAGTGGCGTTCGTGGTAAACTATTGCGTGAGTTAATTTCTGATCTCTAGTGTTCGAGCATTCGGATTTTCAAATACCTTCACACGTCATTTAAGATTGCAGGCCGGGGTAGCCCGGCGGCTACTTACCTTTTTTTGCTTCGCCAAAAAAGGTAGGCGAAAAAAGGTGACCCAGGCGTAGTCGCCCCCTAAAGGGGGGGGGCGTTTGTGCGATACAAAAAATGGGAAGGCCCGAAACTCGCTTCCCTTGCAGGGCGCACAATCGCTTGCAAGCGATTGCCGTTACGCAGGCGAAGTGCATGAACCCTACGCGGGCCGCTCGAAACCCCTGCTACACCTCAGATAGCGGTCCTTCTTTTTCCATTTTCTGTACCGCACAAACGGCGTCTACACATGGGAACTGCGAATGTAGTGGTCTAATAATAACGGACACCGAGATAGGTGGGATAATGAGCCTATTGATATTGATACATATAAAAATGCTCGTGGGCCTGCACGGAAATAGAAACCATTATGTTAAAAATTTTCACACTGTTAGTCATGAGTGCTGTTTTTTTAGGGCAAGGATTTGCATCCGAGCAGAAGCAAATTCCTGCAAAAATAAAGAAACAAAGAAGCCCAAAAATGTCCGCCACTCAATCTCAATTTGATGCGTTAGTGATTCGTATTGCCAAGGCGGGTATTACCGACGTCAAACAACTTGAACACATCCTGAATATTGAGTTGGTACCCGGCTCCAAGAGTGGCGGATCAGATGCCGAGCTATATCTACGAGAAAAAGATATACCGAAAGGCAGCGGCATCGTGGCAATTGCTTATGCTCGTCAGTTTGAACCAAATGATAGCCGTGAGAAAACAGCCTTAACGAGCGCGGTTTTGACGATTTATTACGATCCTGCGATGCAACTGAGTGCTAAAAATATTACCAATGAGTATGAAAACCCCGTTTACATCTTAAATCCAGGTTATAAGAGTTTGGGGTATTTTTATTTAAATGATACTAATGTCTACCTCTCATACAATCCACTATCTGATTTCCATGCTGCTGATGATAGTAATAATCTGGCGGTAAGCAAAGTCGTTTTTTCCTGGAATCGTGAGCACATTAAACCAAAATTTTCCATTTTATATGAGAGGGAAGTGAAAAAAAAGAATTCCGGCAAACGGCCATAAAAATATGAGACCAAATTTCAATTTCAAAATTTTCAAAAATCTGATTATCAGAAATTAAGTCGAGAATAGCTTACTACGGAAGCCGATGGATTCCTGCCAAAAGCACGCAGGAATGAGGTAACTATGGGCGGCGGCAGCAGTTGTGCTGGCGTGTAGCAGCTTCGGCCGCGGACATTCGCTTGAGGTATATAAAAGTAAATCAAATCAATAAACGCATTTAGCATGGCAAATTGATAAAAATCATACAAAAGCACGACCGTACTGATTACCCATCAATCCTCATCCATCCCCAATCAAACCTACGCATCATCCCCAAGTCGAAGTAATTCAATCAAATAAATGTCAATTTACTACTAATTTTCACATTAAACTCGCAAAACCCGTGCAAAACCGTATGGTCTGCAAGCGGGCTTTGGTAAAATAGTTGGCTGGGGACTTTTGCAATCATGGACTTATCCATAGGGCTTACACAAAATTGTTCCGGCCATGCACCAACATGGCGCGATAGCGGCTTTGTGTAAGTCTTGAAATATCCCGGCGTCGTGTTTTGTCAGGCTTTGCCATGTGCAGCATCATGGCTCATGGCTAGCCGAGACAGGGGCGCCACCCTTCAACCTTGCCAACTCCATATCACGATGCAATTCAACCGACTCAGTGACCTGATCGCAGCAAACCAGCTCCAGGGCAAACGTGTTTTCATCCGCGCCGATTTGAACGTTCCTCAGGACGATGACGGCAATATTACCGAAGATACCCGCATCCGCGCGTCAGTCCCGGCGATACAGCAGGCTTTGCAGGCAGGTGCTGCCGTGATGGTGACGTCGCATCTGGGTCGCCCGACTGAAGGTGAATTCAAGGCAGAAGATACACTGGCACCAGTTGCCAAGCGCTTGTCTGAATTGCTGGGCGTGAATGTAGAACTAAAGCAAAACTGGGTGGATGGTGTAGCTGTAGCGCCAGGCCAGGTCGTCTTGCTGGAAAACTGCCGCGTCAACAAGGGCGAAAAGAAAAACGACGATGCGCTGGCGCAAAAGATGGCTGCCCTGTGCGATGTGTATGTGAACGACGCCTTTGGCACTGCCCATCGTGCAGAAGCAACTACCCACGGTATCGCCAAGTTTGCCCCTGTTGCCTGCGCTGGCCCGCTGTTGTCTGCCGAGCTGGATGCACTGGGTAAGGCCCTGGGTCAACCTGCGCGCCCATTGGTCGCTATCGTGGCTGGTTCCAAGGTATCAAGCAAACTGACTATTTTGAAATCGCTGGCTGACAAGGTCGATAACCTTATCGTCGGTGGCGGCATTGCCAACACCTTCATGCTGGCATCCGGCCTCAAGATCGGCAAGTCGCTGGCAGAAGCAGATCTGGTGGAAGAAGCCAAAGCCATTATCGATATGATGGCCAAGCGCGGTGCGTCTGTGCCTATCCCGACTGATGTGGTGTGCGCCAAAGAATTCTCGCCAACCGCCGTGGCAACCGTCAAGGCAGTGGCAGATGTGCAGGACGACGACATGATTCTCGACATCGGCCCAACAACGGCAGCACTGCTGGCAGAACAAATCAAAAAAGCTGGCACGATCGTCTGGAACGGCCCGGTCGGCGTATTTGAATTCGACCAGTTCGGCAACGGCACCAAGGTGCTGGCGCAGGCAATTGCTGATTCAGCAGGCTTCTCGATTGCTGGCGGTGGCGATACTTTGGCTGCGATTGCCAAGTACAACATCGCTGACAAGGTAGGCTACATCTCCACAGGCGGCGGCGCTTTCCTCGAATTTTTGGAAGGCAAAACCCTGCCAGCAGTAGAAATTTTGTTGCAACGCGCTGTGAAATAATTTGATTCAAGATCAAGACCAAAACCCCTAACCACAGAGACACGGAGACACAGAGAAAGGCATGAGAAAAGCTTGAGAGCTTTCAAAGTAGTGGGTTTTCTCTGTGACCCTCTGTGCCCCCTCTGTGTCTCTGTGGTGAGCTTTCCGGTCTTAATAAGTTTTTCAGGTTTTCATCCAACTCAACGCTAAAAATAATATCTAATTTTCAGGAGACCAGATGTCACGTGCCACCAAGATTGTTGCCACCATAGGCCCCGCTTCCAATGACATGGCTACGCTCAAGCGCATGATCCATGCCGGGGTGAATGTGGTGAGGCTGAATTTCTCGCATGGCAAGGCGCAGGATCATATAGACCGGGCCACCATGGTGCGCCAGGCAGCAGCAGAGTGTGGCCGCGAAATCGCCATCATGGCGGATTTGCAGGGCCCTAAAATCCGTATCGGCAAGTTTGAAAATTCCCGCATCCATCTTGAAAATGGTGACAAGTTCATCCTCGATGCAGACTGCACCATGGGCACGCAAGAACGCGTTGGCCTTGATTACAAAGCCCTGCCACGCGATGTCAGAAATGGCGACCTGCTGTTGCTCAATGATGGTCTCATCGTGCTGGTGGTAGAAAAAGTCGTTGGCAATGAAATCCATACCGTCACCAAGATCGGTGGCGAGTTGTCCAATAACAAGGGTATCAACCGCCAGGGCGGTGGCCTGACAGCGCCAGCACTGACGGGCAAGGACATGGAAGACATCAAGACTGCGATGTCTTTCCAGGCTGATTATGTCGCCGTGTCTTTCCCAAAAAATGCGACTGACATGGAAATGGCAAGGCAACTCTCGAATATCGCGGGTGAGCCTTATAACCACAAACCCATGATGATCGCCAAGATAGAACGTGCAGAAGCGATACCGCTGCTGCAAGAAATTCTGGATGCATCAGACGGCATCATGGTCGCCCGTGGTGACCTGGCTGTAGAAGTTGGCAATGCGGCTGTGCCAGCCTTGCAAAAACGCATGATCAAGATGGCGCGTGCTTCCAACAAGGTGGCTATTACTGCCACCCAGATGATGGAATCCATGATCGTCAATGCCGTGCCTACCCGTGCTGAAGTGTCAGACGTGGCCAATGCTGTTTTGGATGGTACTGATGCCGTCATGACTTCGGCAGAAACCGCATCTGGCAAATACCCTGTAGAAACCGTGGAGGCGATGTCGCTGATTTGCCTGGAAGCTGAAAAATTCCAGGAAAACAAGCTCGATGCCGACTTCCTCAACATGACCTTTACCCGTATCGACCAGTCCATCGCCTATGGCGCGCTGTTCACAGCGCACCACCTGGGTGTGAAAGCCATCGTGGCCCTGACCGAATCGGGTTCTACTGCCTTGTGGATGAGCCGCCACAGCGTTGACGTGCCACTGTTTGCACTGACACCAAGCGTGGCTACCCAGCGCAAGGCAGCGCTGTACCGCAATGTCCAGACCTTCAACCTGCCTTACTCTGATGACAGAGAAGCGGTGTTGAAGTCTGCCGAAACCGTCCTGCTGGAAAACGATGTCGTCGTCAAAGGCGACATGATCGTGGTCACCTGGGGTGAACCCATGGGGCAGGTCGGCGGCACCAATGCAATGAAAATTGTCAGGGTAGGTGAGAACCAAGCGTAGCAGGGACAAAGATTTTTTTATAAAGCAATCTGGAGTTAATTATGCCACTCGTATCCATGCGTCAATTGCTGGACCACGCCGCCGAAAACGGTTACGGTCTGCCAGCTTTCAACGTCAACAACCTGGAGCAGGTCACTGCCATCATGCAGGCCGCCGATGAAGTTGGCGCACCTGTCATCATGCAAGCCTCTGCCGGTGCCCGCAAATATGCTGGCGAAGCATTCTTGCGTCACCTGATCGAAGCTGCGGTAGAAGCCTACCCGCACATCCCCGTCGTCATGCACCAGGACCACGGCCAGTCGCCAGCAGTCTGCATGGCTGCGATCAAATCCGGTTTCACCTCGGTGATGATGGATGGTTCGCTGGAAGAAGACGGCAAGAGCGTCGCCAGCTATGAATACAATGTCGAAGTATCGCGTGAAGTGGTCAAGTTTGCCCACTCCATCGGCGTTACGGTAGAAGCAGAACTGGGCGTGCTCGGTTCTCTGGAAACCATGATGGGCGACAAGGAAGACGGCCACGGTGCTGACGGCAAAATGACGCGCGAACAATTGCTGACTGACGTGCAGCAAGCTGCTGACTTCGTCAAACAGACACAGTGCGATGCCCTGGCAATTGCCATCGGTACCTCCCACGGTGCTTACAAGTTCTCTCGCAAGCCTACTGGCGACATCCTGGCGATAGACCGCATCAAAGAGATTCACCAGCGCATTCCAAATACACACCTAGTGATGCACGGTTCTTCTTCCGTACCGCAAGAACTGCTGGATGAAATTCGCCAGTTCGGTGGCGACATGAAAGAAACCTATGGCGTGCCGGTTGAAGAAATCGTCATCGGCATCCAGAACGGCGTGCGCAAGATTAACATCGACACTGATATCCGCCTGGCAATGACAGGTGCGATCCGTCGCTACATGTTTGAAAACCCAGGCAAGTTTGATCCACGTGATTATTTGAAGCCAGCGCGTGAAGCAGCGAAACTGGTGTGCAAGGCGCGTTATCTGTCTTTCGGCTGCGAAGGCCAGGCAGGCAAGATCAAGCCTATGGCATTGGAAAAAGTGGCAGAGCAGTACAAGAAAGGCGCATTGGCGCAGATTGTAAATTAAGAAATAAGTTTGTTCCCTCATTCCTGTGTGAGCCGGGATGAGGGGATGAAATGCAGGGTTTAGACAAAATTGACGGTTGGAAAAATGTAGGTTGGGCTACAAACGTAGGTTGGGCTAATCTCGTAGGTTGGGCTACGGTTTACCAGCCCAACACTGGGCCTCAAAAAATGTATACGTTATTTAAACGCCGAGTGTTGGGCTGATGAAGCGTAGCCCAACCTACAAGGTATACCTACCAAGCCACCAACAATTTTGTGTAAACCCTATCTGACGAAATAAAGAAATCCCTCATGACTACGCAAATCAACTCCACTCTTCATTCCCTGCCTTTGCTGGGCCGTGGCAAGGTACGTGACAATTACGCTGTTGGCGACGACAAGCTGCTGATCGTCACCAGTGACCGCCTGTCCGCATTCGATGTCATCATGAATGAGCCCATCCCTGACAAAGGCCGCGTGCTGAACCAGATGGCGAATTTCTGGTTTGAAAAGCTCGGCCATATCGTGCCTAATCACCTGACAGGCGTCGCACCAGAATCCGTCGTGTCAGCAGATGAAGTGGCGCAAGTCAAAGGCCGTGCCGTTGTCGCAAAACGCCTGAAGCCCATCATGGTAGAAGCCGTGGTACGTGGCTACATCATCGGTTCAGGCTGGAAAGATTATCAGGATACAGGCGCAATCTGCGGCATACAATTGCCAGCAGGTTTGCCACAGGCAGCCAAGTTGCCAGCACCGATATTCACCCCGGCTGCCAAGGCAGAAATGGGCGAGCATGATGAAAACATCAGCTACGCAGAAACCGAGCAACGCATAGGTGCAGAACTGGCCGCCAAGATCCGCGACATCAGCATACAGCTCTACACTGAAGCCGCAGAATACGCTGCCACCCGCGGCATCATCATCGCCGACACCAAGTTTGAATTTGGCTTGGATGACAATGGCGTGCTGCATCTGATGGATGAAGTACTGACGGCTGATTCTTCCCGCTTCTGGCCTGCTGATTCTTATGCTACCGGCATTTCACCACCGTCTTTTGACAAACAGTTCGTGCGTGATTATCTGGAAACCATCACCAGCTGGAAAAAGACCGCACCAGCACCAGCCCTGCCGGATGAAGTCGTGCAAAAAACCGCCGCCAAATACCGTGAAGCACTGGAACGCCTGACTGGCGAAAGCCTGAAGGACTGATGATGACTACAGATAAAATTGTTGTTGGCGTCGTCATGGGTTCATCCTCGGACTGGGATGTCATGCAAAACGCCGTTGCCATCCTCAAGGAATTTGGCATAGGCTTTGAAGCCAAGGTCGTCTCGGCCCACCGCATGCCCGATGAAATGTTCGCCTATGCAGAAACCGCCCGCGAGCGCGGCCTGCGCGCCATCATCGCCGGTGCTGGCGGTGCTGCCCACCTGCCAGGCATGATCGCGGCAAAAACCATTGTGCCAGTACTGGGGGTGCCCGTGCCATCCAAATACCTGCGTGGCGAAGATTCATTGCTGTCCATCGTGCAAATGCCCAAAGGCATACCGGTAGCTACCTTCGCCATAGGCGAGGCAGGCGCAGCAAACGCCGCCCTGGCTGCGATTGCGATGCTGGCGACGACCGATGATGCGCTGGCAGCGAGGTTGATTAAGTTCCGCGAAAAGCAAACGCAAGTTGCCCGCGATATGGTGTTGCCGGTTTGAGTTAAGTTTGTAGGTTGGAATAATCTCGTAGGTTGAGTTAGCTGCGTGAGTTGGGCTGACCTTGTAGGTTGGGCTACGTCTTATCAGCCCAACACTCGGCGTCTGAATCACGTATACGTTTGTTGAGGCCCAGTGTTGGGCTGGTGAAGCGTAGCCCAACCTACGTCACGGCCCAACCTACGACCCGGCCCAATCTATGTAAACGGCCAATTAACGAAACTTGATATTGCAACCCGGATTTCGATTCACCTAAATATCCGTACCCCATTTGATTTGTACTATTGTGTACAAACGATCCCTAGTTTGAAATCACTACCATGACCACTCATTCACAGCCCGCCCAGCCCCGCCAGCCATTATTACCCAATACTCCCGCCAGTTGCCTCGGCATCATGGGTGGTGGCCAACTGGGCCGCATGTTTGCCCAGGCGGCGCAAGCCATGGGTTACCAGGTGGCTGTGCTGGAACCAGAAGCAGGTTGCCCGGCTGCCCAAGTGGCAGACCAGCATATCCAGGCTGGCTATGAAAACCACCCTGGCCTGATGGCGCTGGCCAAAGTCAGCAAGGCCGTCACCACCGAATTTGAAAACGTCCCGGCAGACAGCCTTAGCCTGCTGGCACAAACCAGCTTTGTCGCTCCAGCTGCTGCCTGCGTCTCTATCGCCCAAGACCGTCTCGCCGAAAAAAGCTTCTTCACCCGCTGCGGCGCGACGACTTATATCTTTCCTGCACCGCACTTTGCCATCCATAGCCAGGACGACGTTGCCAAAGTCAGCGATGAGCTTTTGCCCGGCATTTTGAAAACCGTGCGCATGGGCTATGACGGCAAAGGCCAGGTACGCGTACGTGACCGCGCTGAACTCGCCACTGCCTTCGCTGGCATGAACGGCCAGGCCTGCGTGCTGGAAAAAATGCTGCCTCTGGCCTATGAAGTATCCGTCCTCGTTGCTCGCGGTGTTGATGGTGAAGCCGTTGTTTACCCCATCGCAGAAAACGTCCACCGTGACGGCATTCTGTTCACCACCATCGCCCCCAGCATCCATGTGACCGATGCAGTCGCCAGCAAGGCGCAGGCTGCTGCCCTGCACATCATTGCCGAGATGGGCTATGTCGGCGTGCTGTGCATAGAATTTTTTGTGCTCAAGGATGGTAGCCTGGTCGTCAATGAAATGGCTCCACGCCCGCACAATAGCGGCCACTACACGATAGATGCCTGCATCACCAGCCAGTTCCAGCAACAGGTCCGGGCGCTCGCACAATTGCCGCTGGGCGATGTGCGCCAGCATTCTGCTGCAGCCATGCTCAATCTACTGGGAGATGTCTGGTATGAAGGTGACACCGACACCATGCGCGAACCCGCCTGGGACCAGGTGCTGGCCATCCCCGGTGCGCACCTGCACCTTTACGGCAAGGTAGAAGCCCGCCGCGCCCGCAAGATGGGCCACATCACCTTCGTCGCCATGACCATGCCAGCAGCCCAGGCCAACCTCAGCAAGGCTTGCGCCATCCTCGGCATCGCCGCACCGGAGTGGGCATGAAGTCGCAAGCCAGTACGCCTGAGGCAATCGCGCTGGCAGCACAAGCGCTGGAAAGCGGCCAACTGGTCGCCTTCCCGACCGAGACCGTGTATGGCCTGGGGGCAGATGCAGAAAACCCCACAGCCGTCGCCAACATCTACGCCGCCAAGGGCCGCCCGTCTAACCACCCGGTGATTGTCCACGTTGCCCCCGGTGCCGACATCAGCTACTGGGCCAAGGACATCCCTGCAGAAGCACAGCAACTGATAGACGCCTTCTGGCCCGGCCCGCTGACCCTGATCTTGAAACGCGCCGACCATATCCCCGATGCCGTTTCAGGCGGACAAGATACCGTCGGCATACGCTGCCCATCGCACCCCGTGGCGCAAGAACTCTTGCGCGCCTTCAAGGCAGGCAAGGGCGGTGTGGCTGCACCGTCGGCCAATAAATTCGGCCACGTCAGCCCCACCATGGCAGCCCACGTAGAAGAAGAATTCGAGCAAGAGATACAGCCCGGCGGCCTCATTGCCCACATACTTGACGGTGGCCAGAGCGATGTCGGCATAGAATCAACAATAGTTGACCTCAGCCGCCTCGCCACCCACGGCCCCGTGTTGCTGCGCCCCGGCCATATCACCGTCGCCCAAATGGCTGCTGTGCTGGGTGTTACACCCGCAGCACCAGATGCTGCCGCCCCACGCGCATCCGGCACGCTGGACGCCCACTACGCACCGCATACACCAGTCATTCTGGTAGAGACAGCAGAACTCGACGACACCGTCAACCGTCTGCACGCCAAAGACAAAAAGCTCGCCCTCATGAGCTACCAGGCCCACCCCGCCATCCACGCAGAAGCCTGGCGCCACCTGCCAGCCGACCCGGTAGGCTACGCCCATGACCTGTATGCAGGCCTGCGCGAACTTGATCATGCCAACGCAGATTTGATTTTGGTGGAAGCTTTGCCGCAAGACAAAGACTGGCAAGGCGTCAATGATCGTTTGCGCCGGGCAGCGTTTGATTCAAGGGATGTGTTGCAAGGGATGTTGGGTAAGGCTGACCTGACTCCAAATTCTGCTGACCGGTAGGAGCGGCTTCAGCCGCGAAATTTTTACTGCGGGAGCCCATTTTCAATTTGGATATTCTTCGCAGACTGTTTTTGGTTGAAGCCGCTCTTAAAGTTAATTGTGCTGCAATGGGAGCATATTTTTGCGGTTTTTGAAAAGATCACATGGCACTTCGATCAACTATGCTGTGTAATCCCCCACTTGTTTGTGATGGGCCTGCAACTTCCCCTTTTATTCTCTTGAGATCTGTTAAAACAGTTTCGCTGATTAAAACTACAGAATATTTTATGATTGAAGCACTTGCCCATACCTTGGTCCGCATTATATTGTCTGTCCTTGCTGGCGCGGTGGCAATAATATGGGCCATGTGGTCTGGTTTTGCAGGAGGTGGAGGTAGGACAGAGATATCTTTTGCGTCACTATTGATACTCAGCTTGCTTGGTTGGTCAGCATTGCCGGCAATCAGGGCATCCCGCGTATTGACAGTTTTTATGATAGTTGCCTGGGGATACTTAGGTGTGTACTGTGCTTTTTTCGGCGCTGAACACGTCAAAGGCTGGTTATTGCAGCCTTGGCTATTCGCGACGTTTTGCAACGCAGTCTTGCTTGCAATTAAACCTCCAAGGTATTGGCATACTAAAAAAGATGCCAGCTCTCAACAATCAGACACTCAACAATAAGCTGTTGTTGATCAATATTGTTTCTGTGTTCCCCGTAGTTGCCATGCTTGCAAATGCTTCGCTGTCTTTTCATAGTCCTTTGGTGGGAAGCATAACGCAAACTTGCTAATCGCTCTTGCACTTGTTAATCTTAGCTAGCCAGTAGGGTGCGTTATAACGCACCGTTCTCTGCATTGCTATCATATTCGTTTTACCGTCACAGTCGGTACCTTGCAAGAAATCCTACGCGCTGCGCAATTTAAAATAAGATTAAAAATCGCACGTTCTTAGATCAAATCTCGAAAGTAAAAAATGAAGAAATGGTTACTCACTTTTTCAATCGCTCTATTTTGTACCATGGCCCATGCAGGTGCATGGGGGCCAGGGAGCTTTGAAAATGATACGGCACTTGACTGGGTTGCCAGCTGCATCCGCAAGCCCGGTATTGCGGCCCTGGAAGCAGCACTCACATTGCCAGCACAATCGCAAACGATTGAGGATGATGACGGCATTCCTGCCATTGCTGCAGCAGAAGTCGTGGCCGCAGCAATGGGTAAGCCAGCCAGACAATTGCCTGCCGAACTGCGTGACTGGCTTGTGCGCCAAACCAGGACTGATATTCTTAAATTGCTGCCAAAAGCAAAGGCGGCGCTCATACGCATAAAAAATCCCAGGGAATGAGAACTGGCAAAACTATGGTCTGGACCAGGCATGAAAACTTGGCTGGCAAATGTCAGTGAGCTGGAAGCACGATTGCAGAAATAGGCTGTAGGGTGCGTTATAACGCACCGTTCTCGGCATTGCTAACATCTTCGTTTTACCATCACAGCTGGTGCGTTGCAATGCACCCTATGCGTCAGAAAATACCTACCCAATAAACCATGGACAATAAGTTTCTCCTGGATGAAATTGCCTCTTCATTTCCCATAGTGCCTATGCCTGCCAAGACTGCGCTATCAATTCACCTGGATGATTGTGCGCAATGCGGATATCTGAGAAATTATCTCGAAAAACAGCGCGATAAAAAAATCACTGCAGATGTCATCCGCTATCTGCATAATGAGTTGAGCTGCTTATCGACTGCTGGGTTAAAGTGGATACTTCCCCACTATCTGAAATTCTGCCTGACGCCAGAAGCAGAGTACAGCAAGCTGGAAACAGAATTCATGATTTATCATTTAGGTCCAAAGCTGAAATTTCAGCAAGAAACGAAAGCGCAGCTTGCTGGTTTCAATCCAAAGCAGATGAGCTGTCTTGTGCACTTTCTCGAATGGTGTGAGATTCATCCTCGGTGGAGTGAGTACTGTCCTGAGGATATAGAAAGAGCCTTGAGTTTCATGCGCGGATTGCTTTAACTCCTTGTTATTCAATTTGCATATCGTCTTTGCGCTGCGCTTGTGTTCCCCGAACCCGCTGACGCTTGCTACCGCCAGTAGGGTGCGTTATAACGCACCGTTCTCTGCATCGCTAACATCTTCGTTTTACCGTCACAGCCGATGCGTTATAACGCACCGTTCTCTGCATTGCTAACATCTTCGTTTTACCATCACAGCCGGTGCGTTGCAACGCACCCTACAAGCTTCTACGAAGAGACAGCAATCCGTGTAGCTACCTTGCACGATGGAGTGCAATCACGTTTCAAAGTGACAAATGTCATCAGATACTGGTGACAGGCTCCACTGTCGCACGCGCGTCTATGGGTAGATAATCATCACATTCCAACCAGTTCACAAAGGATAGTATATGAACCAGGCTAATGTTGAGCGTCCAGACTATGGTATTGATGCTCCGGGCGTGATACGCAATCTGCTGATTTGTGCCACCGTTGGCCTGGCTTGCTGGGCTAGTGTCAAACTGGCTTACTGGTCTGGCCATGTGGTGGTTCCTGTCGGTCTTGGCGATATTGATGTCGATCTGGCTGGTACTGGTTTAGCTACAGGCTTGGGCATGATCTTTACTGCCTTGTGGATGCTGTGGGATAGCAAGATAGGTAAAATCCGCGGTCGTGAAGACATGCTGCAACGCCTGCAATGGACAGGGGACGAGCAAGTGCTCGATATAGGTTGTGGTCGTGGGCTCTTGCTCAATGCAGCCGCCAGGCGTCTCACCACAGGTAAGGCTACCGGCATAGATCTGTGGCAAAGTGAAGACCTCTCAGGCAATACGCCCGGAGCTACATTGGAAAACGCTCAGCGTGAAGGCGTCGCCGACAAGGTCAATGTCCAGACTTGCGACATGCGCAAGCTGCCCTTTGGCGATGGCAGTTTTGATTACGTCGTTTCACGCTTTGCCATCCACAATCTCTATAACGCCGAAGACCGCGCCAAGGCCATTGCAGAAATCGCCCGCGTCCTCAAACCTGGTGGCCAGGCACTCATCGATGATATCCGTCACGGCAAGGAATATGCCGCCAGCTTTACAAAAAGCGGCTGCAGCGATATACAATTCGTAGGTTCAAAACTGGTGGGCTGGCTGGCTACGCTGATTTCTTTTGGTTCATTGCGGCCAGCTATGTTGTGGGTAAAAAAGGCGAAGTGAGATTTCTGACTATGCATCATTGGTCAAGCCTTGCTTTGCAAGGCACACGATGCGTTGTTTTGCATAACGGCGCTGTCTATACCTTGACTAGTTGTGCATGGCTGGTGGTTTGAGAACGGCGCGTTGCCGTTTAATCAGTGTGCGTCCCAGCCAATACAACATAGTCCCCAGTACCAGAAGGACGGGGATGACTAAAACTGGTAATCCCAGAATGGCGCTTTTACGTATGAAAGCCGGAAAGACCTGCATTTGTCCCGCAAAGAATGATCCGGTGGCAATCAGCATTGCAAAGCTCATGCGCCACAGGTGCCTTGCCAAACGATGTGCTCCAGCGATGTGTCCGGCCCACAGCATGCGAATGTCCAGGGCAGAACACAGCAAGCTGAGTATGCCGAATACAAGGAGAGCTTGTGGTGGGCCGCTTCTGGTGACCAGCGTTTTAGGATCTGCCAGAAAGTTGAACCATAAACTCAATGCATAGGCACCCAGCAGCAACGCATAAATCGCGAGACCGCGCAGTAGTACACGATTCTCCTGCACAGTGCGTTTGGTGACTAGCCACGCAGTGCAAACCAGATAAGCGGTGAACAGTGCCACAACGCCATTGACGTGGTCGGTGCGCAAGAAGAGTGAAATGATTGCCGCACTCGAGGTCATGAATAGCATGGCGATAGTGAACATGGTCCCTGATTTTCGGTGCAATGGCGAGCCTTTGGTGGCATACAGTGCAATGGCACCGGAGGCGATCGCCAGCAAACCGGCGATAATATGTATCCATTTCATGATCACTCTTTATTCGATGCATAGTTGATGGCAGTCAGATTAAGGCATCCTGCGAAATTGGGGAAGCGGATTGCGACGAATGACGGGCAAAATAGACTCGATGACTTTATTAGGCGATGGTTGCCAGAGTGGGTATGTCGTGATATCAACTTGATCATCGAAATGATAGCTTCTGTTGAAGCTTTTTTAAAAGAGCATGGGTTGCTGCTGTTCATCGCGGTATAGCGTCGTTCACGCAGGCAAAGCGTGACTCGTCGCTATGAGGTACCTGAGCCCGGATAAGCGGTATAAACTGTAGGCATCGCTTGTTTGCCTTCCTGAAGTCACTCCAAGTGCAAATCCCTTGAATGTATTGAAATCAACAAATCATGAATAGTGAATTGCCAGTATCTCCATTGCCAAAGCCGCAAGCTGTATTTGCCTGGCAGCGTGTGCGCGTGGTATTGGTTGCGAGCTTTGTCCTTACTCTGCTGTGGTTGCCCATCTTTCATGCTTCCTGGATATTACCCCCGATACGGCTGGTGTTCGTTGGCTTGACTCAATTGTTGGTTTTTGGCTTATTTGAGCGTTGGCCAAGGCGTTTGCCGGCCTGGATGGCCCGCTGGGTATTGCAAGTGAGCATGGTGGCCATGGTGGTACCATTCGCGACGGTATTTATTTACTCGCTGACAACCTTGACTAGTCCAGACGTATGGATACTGGATGACAAAAAGACGCTTGGTTGTGTTCATTTGACCATTGCAGGTTTATTGATCTCTCCCTGGATCGCCATGTCAGCGCTATATCGCCAGATCAGTGGTCATGCTCAGAAGCAGGCACTGTCATTTGAGCTGATTCGTAGTGAGCTTGCACGTGACGCACTCGATTCGCGTTTGCGTTTGTTGCAGGCGCAAGTGGAACCGCATTTCTTGTTCAATACCTTGGCGAATGTGCGTGAATTGGTCGATTTAGGATCTTCACAGGCTTCGACGGTTTTGAATAGCTTGATTGCCTACTTGCGCGCTGCCGTTCCAAATTTAAATGAAGCTGCCACCACGTTGGAACAAGAGTTGATCATGGTACGTGCTTATCTTGAATTGATGCATATGCGCATGCCGGATCGATTACAGTTCTCAATCAATGCTGACGATGCCACGTTAAGGATAATCTGCCCACCGATGACTTTGCTGACCCTGGTTGAAAACGCGGTGCGCCATGGCATTGATCCGAGTGAAGTAGGAGGGCAGATCGATGTCACTGTCCGGCTGGAAGACGGGCGTTGTCTGGCAAGTGTCAGCGATACTGGTATCGGCCTTGCACAAAATGCCCGCAGCAATCAAATGAGTAAAGGTCTGGGTACTGGTTTGGCAAACCTGCGTGAACGTATGCAGCTGGTATTTGCGGGCGATGCGCAGCTTAGCCTGACCGGGCTTGAGCCGCATGGTTTTAGTGCTGAACTCAATTTTCCAGCCAAACTTGAATCTTCTGAGTGAGAGGGATTAACATGACATCTACACGTCCTACCGCATTGATCGCTGACGATGAGCCTTTGTTGCGTAGCTCCTTGACGCGCATGCTGGCGCAGGCCTGGCCAGAATTAGAAATCGTGGCACTGGCACGCAATGGGAGGGAGGCGCTTGAGCAATACGAGGCACACAAACCCACTGTCTGTTTTCTTGACGTTCATATGCCGGGCATGACCGGTGTCGAAGCCGCTCGCCAGATTGGCCGCGGTGCGCATTTGATCTTTGTCACAGCCTACAGTGAGTATGCGGTGGAAGCCTTTGCGCAAGGTGCCCTGGATTATTTGGTAAAACCAGTAGATCCAGCACGTCTTGCAGACACAGTAATGCGGGTGCGCGAACGCCTGGACACTGCTCAGAAGGCACCGGACATCGAGGTCTTGCTCGAAAAATTGGAAGCCCGTTTGCAAAAGAAAACAGCACCAGAACCCTTGCGCTGGATTAAAGCACTAGTAGGGCAATCAGTGCGCATGATTGCAGTTGCGGATATTGATTATTTGCGCTCAAACGAAAAATACACATTGATTGCCTGGCGTGCCAAGGGAGGTGAAGGGGGGGAGGCATTGATAAGGATTTCACTTAAAGAGCTATTAGATCAACTCGATGGAAGTCACTTTGTCCAGGTGCATCGCTCAGTGGTAGTGAATATGAATGTGGTGAGTCATGTTACGCGCACTGGAAGCGAGACGGCAACTGTGTATATGAAAGGACGCCCAGAGAAATTACCAGTTAGCCGTAGCTATTTGCACCATTTCAAACAGATGTGAGACTGTTGAAAATCAAGATAAGTCATCGTTTCAGGTAAAGGAAATTAGTTGCATAAGATTAATTTTGCGATGGCCTTTATATAAGCAAGGTAGGACTAGAGCGTAATCGTCAGCATGTTAATTAATTTCAGCAAGCTCTAGGCTGCCTTGTAACGCCGCATTTTAGAGTCGTTGAATTAAGGCCATGGTGCGCATGGCGCACCCTGCTCAAGCGCCGGTATCAGGCTGATTTCTATCAAAATTTCTTTGCCGTACACCGGGGCGGGCTGGTTTTGATGACTGGCCTGTTCACCAGTCCCAAGCATGTCTGCCGATATAGCAAATTCATTTCATGCCAGTTCATGACACATTTTTTAACAAATGTTATGATGCCTGCTTTAAGCCCATAAAACTGATGTGGAGATAAATGAAAAAACTTTCCTGTTTCCTGTGTATGGCTGGCCTGCTGGCGGTTTTGTCTGCTTGTGCCGTCAAGCCTGTCATGACTGGTCTGAACCCTAGCCAGGACAAGGCGCGTGAGATGAGTGATCAATTGATGGCACAGCAAAGGCTGGCCAATCAGGAAAAAGCCAATACCATCAGCCATCACCGTGTCTGGTACGCCGGATTTGGCTTGCATTCGGGTTCCAATGCTTTTCTGGGAGACGTGCAACTGACCAGGCAGAGGCTGGCAGAAATCAATCCTGAGCTGATCAGCTACAGCTTTGATAACGAGCTGCATCAAGACAAGCTGGATACCCCTTTTGCACATCTGGGTAGCATAGACCAGACAGCCAGGGATATTGCCAGCCAGGCCAGGGAGGGCGATGTTGTCACCATCATGCTGAGCAGCCATGGCTTTACCGATCTGGTCGCGGTAGAAATAGGCAACAAGCCTTTTGCCCCGATCTGGACGCGTTATTTGAAAACGGCCCTGGCACCTCTGGAAAAATTTCCCACGGTGCTGATTATTTCATCCTGCTATTCTGGTTCCCTGATCTCGCAGTTAAAGGCGCCGAACCGCATCATCGTGACCGCCGCGGCAGAAAACAAGGTGTCATATGGCTGCCAGCCCCTGGCGCATAATACTTTTTTCATTGATGCCTTGTTCGGCAGTAAACTCGATGCCGGGCAAAACCTGATGCAGGTATTTGAACATACCAAAGAGCTGGTGACAGAACGCGAAAAGCAAGCGAAATTCGATCCCTCATTGCCACAGATTTTTGTTGGCGAAAAAATGCAGGCGTATGTGCAGCAACCTTTGAAATCCTGGTTGCAATAGCCTGGAGCCAGGCTGGCGCAAGCATGATCGCCGCGCAGCGTCAGAAATAAACAGGGCCATCATAAGATGGCCCTGGGTTTATAGTACGGCTGCGTATCAGATACTTTACTGGCGCAATACCGTCAATAGCGGCACGGCTTTCACCACAGGCAGTTTTGCTGCTTGCCAGGCAGCGACGCCACCGCGATACCAATACAGATTGGAATAGCCCATGTCTTTGAGGCGAACCAGGGTATTGATGCTCATCCAGCATTCTTCAGAAGCGCAAAATACCGCGATGGCAGCATCTTTTTGCGGGAAATTTTTCTTCATGAGTGCATGCAAATCGGCATCCAGGTTTTTATTGAAAGCAGCCTCAGGGTCATCAGCAAGATTGGCGGCACCGTCGAGAGAGATCGCGTATGGCAGAGTCATGCTGGTATTGTCTATGCCCAGGGCATCGATCACGCTAATCTGTTTTTTAGCGAGCTTTTCTGCCAGCTCAGGTGTGCTGATATTTTTTATGCCTTCTATACTGGTAGGCGTAGCGTAATGAAACCCCTCACTGCCGGGACGGATATGTTTTGCCGGTGGTAAAAACCAATCACCAGTTTCATAATCTTGATAACCGTTCTGGACTTTGAAATTCTTGATGGCCATCTCAGACTGCGACAGGAAAAGCGCATATTTGTCCTGGAAGGCTTCATCATCAAGGTCATACAGTTGGCAGTGGCTCTTGCTGTAGCGCTGGCAATTCGCCAGGGCCTTGCGTACGGCCAGGATGTCGTTACTCGCGCCGTAAGCTGTACCCCAGGCACCATCTGCCGCCGCGGCAAAGGCCTTCTTGGTTTTATGCTCCTTGTATTTTTCAAACCCGGCTTGGGCATTCTTGCCCAATTCAAATTGAGAGGGCCAGAGATCCTGGGCTTGAACAGCGCCTAATGCGCAAAAATAAAGCGACAAAAAAAAGGAGAATTTCATGTAAGGGAATAATAAAAATTGATCACATTGTTTGATGGCCCGTTTTTTGTCACACACTCCAGGAGACCATACGGGGTAATTCATACCTGGTGCTATTTTACATTATTTAACTTTCATGTGAATTGCATATAAAAGGGCTAGGGTTTGCGCAAGCTGCAATGCAGGAAGCCCCTACCTTAGCTTTGTCTGCCATGGTTTTGCGTGTTAATGAGAGTGTGGTAGGGGTGTTGCAAGGCACCACAAGCAGTGTGTTTAAAAGCAGTGCGTTATAACGCACCCTACAAACTGAGCTTGAATCTCCGTGCTCACTCTTTGGTGCAGCAGCCTGGTAGGGTGCGTTGTAACGCACCGTCAATGTGTTCGCAGTGGTTAAAAACGGTGCGCATGGCACACCCTACCAACTGAGGATGAATCTCCTTGCCCACTCTGCGGTGAGATTTTTGGACTTAATTTTAGCGGACACGGTAAAACCTTCGCGGCTGAAGCCGCTCCTACGAAAACCAGCTCGGTAGGGTGCGCCATGCGCACCATCTCCCACCGTACCCACTGCTTTACTGCGCTGGCTTGGTCGTCACTGTCAATTCACGCAAGATCCCACCGCGTTCTGCACTGCCGGATTGTGTTCCCTCGCCGCGCATGCGTTGCAGGCAGTATTCCCGGTCTGATGCAGCATGAGCTTCGCAGCGGCGTTCGCGGTTGCGCTGGAGTTGTTCTTCACTCTCTGTGGTGAGGCTGCCCGCCCGGGCTTGCTGCCTGGCTGCACCAGCCTCACGCAGGCAGGTTTCCCTGGATTGATTGGACTGACCTTTGTCGCAGAGGCTGCGTTCTTGTTCATAGCGTGAACGAGCGCTGGTATCGTCGCGATCGGCCGCCACGCAGGTACTGAAGAGCAGGAAGGAGGAAACGATGCCAGCAATCAAACCTGCTGACTTCAGATTGCTGGTGCTGGATTTTGTAGGAAAGTGCTTCATGGCATGACCTCATGGAAATGGTAAAGATTCTCTACATGTGGGTGCGAGCTTGCATCATGGCATTTCACTCACGCCCGTCATTATCTTGTCACTGCCATGAGTGTAGTCGCTAGCGCATGATGCTTCTGCGTGTTAGCGCACATTCAGGGCATTAAGTGCATGGCAAGCGAAGACATCAAGTATCATACCCACTATGCATATGTTGATGTCACTGAACTGCGCCAACATCCCATGTATCAATGCCTTAGCTAGATTATCAGAGAGATCAATAAGCTATGAAACTTGCCGCAACCATCCAATTCGCCGCCTTGTTGCTGGGGACGGTTTTGCATCATGGCAGCCAGGCGCAACAAAGCCTGGTCTTAGGCAAAAAAATGCCCGCCACGGCACCGGCGCTGCGTGATTTTGTGCCACAGGGCTGGATGATAGAAAGCCAGGTCAGTGGTGACCTCAATGGTGACGGCATGGCCGATATTACCGCCGTGCTGGTGGAGAACAAGAGTGCTACCGATGACAGGCAACGTGGCTTGATCGTGCTGCAGGCGAATGCGGGTAAGGGCTATAGTTTACTGGGCAGCAATGGCAAGCTGCTGCAATGCCAGGGTTGCGGTGGTGTCAAGGATGGCGTCAACGTCGCCATCAAAAACGGCGTGCTGGTCGTCAGCCAGTACAGTGGTTCGCGTGAATACTCAGTCTACACCTGGCGCTTCCGCCTCGATGCGGCCAGCCAGCGCCTGCAAATGATAGGGATAGACGAAGAAGATGCAGATGGCATGGTAGGCAAGGGTTCCACCGTCAGCACCAACTTGCTGACTGGCCAGCAAATCAGTGAGAGCTATCAATACGACGAAAAACGCGATCGTAAAGTCATACTTAGTTCAAAGAAAAGCAAGACAGCCAAAAGCCTCGGCTGGCTGGAAGATGTGGTGGGGAATCAATAAGCTTACGAGCTACGGTTAGCTTGGTGCAATCGTGCGCACTCAATTTATTAAAATCGCCATGAATAAAAAGTTTTTCACTTTATTAAAATGGATCACGATAATAAGTTATATTCGTTCTAGACGAAAACACAAGTTGTCAATATAAATTATGCATGCAAGTCCTTATGTGCCAGACGAGAAAATAGTTGCGGAGCTACAGAGGTTAAAGTCTTTGGGTTTGCCACCGTCTGCCTTGCTAAAGTATTTGAAAAATGAACTCCCCGTCGTTTCTGGTTTGTACTTTATTAAATATTTTAGAGTTGCATTTGACATGTCTTTAAAGGCGGCATCACCTGTGGCAAGCTGGTTGACTGATGGGCTTTCAGATGAAAGAGTTGATCAATTCATTTCTGAGGAATGGTAAATGAATTCCAGATTATCTTTACTTTCAATCGAAGAAATTCAAACAGGGCTCAATAAAGAATTTCAGCATCTGGAGCCAGAATTGAGTGGGTATCGACTACTTGAAGATAAAATGCCATCAACGTATTTGGCGGACTTGGAAAATAGACTTTCTGTCAAATTTCCAGAAGATTTCCGTCAACTTATTTCTGAATTCAATTTTGGAAATTTAGTGATTGGCCCGATCGGCTTTGGTTCATCCTGCCTTTATACAGATGAGCTTCTTAAATTGAACACACAAGTGCAATGGTGGGGGCATGGGGCGCGCCCAGCGTCATTGATAATGGTGGCGAACTCAGATCCATTTGCAATCATACTTGACGTTTGTGGCGGACATATGCTGGCGATGGATGCTGAATTAGGTTACGAAAGAGCTACTCGCATTGCAAGAAGTTTCGACGCTTTCTTTATTGGCCTGGGGACAGCTATTTTGTTGCGAAATCAGACTGAAAAAAAAGAAGAAATGGCACAAGCAATTGCTGATGCTGTAGGAAGTAAAGATATTGGGTTTTGGTATTTTTTGACTCGATAATGACACTTTTTTATTCGTTACAATGACGCACGATCAAGTAGGGTGCGTTATAACGCACCGCTTGAGATGGTAAAACGAGGACGATATCAATCAGAAATCGGTGCGTTGCAACGCACCCTACAATTGCCCTGTCGCGCAGGGCGCATAGATTGCACCAGTCGTGATATTCAATAATGGTGCCTGGTTTTCAATCCTCTGATTTTACGTCCCGCCTGACCCAGCAACGACCAACACCCGCTATCCCCAGCGCCACTACCAACATCACCCCCGCCACGATAAATGTGATCCGCATGCCATCTGCAATTGCTACTGGCGCGGCTGTCCTGATATCGTTGCTGGCAGTTGCCCAGGCAAACACGGCACCCATCAAAGTTGCGCCAGTGATGAGGCCGAGGTTGCGCGAGAGGTTGAGCATGCCAGAGATCAGGCCGCGCTGATTGGGAGTGATGTCTTGCATGACGGCGGTATTGTTAGCCGCCTGGAACAGTTGGTAGCCGGGGGTGAGGATGGCGATGGCGATGATGTAACCAGTAATGTTCAGCATGGCAGGCAGCAGGGCCAGGGCGAAGGCGCCTGCGGTCATGGCGATGAGCCCGGTGATAACAGTGGCCTGCGCACCCATGCGGTCTACCATGCGGCCTGCGATGACGCCGCTGCATGCCGAGATGACCGGGCCTATGGACATCATCAGGCCGACCATGGCATCGCTGAGCGCCAGTGAGCGCGACAGATAAAAGGGGCCAACCACCAGGGTGGCCATCATGACGGTGGCGACCAGGGTATTCATGGCCAGGCTGGTGCTGAGTGTGATATCACGCAACATCGCAGGGCGTATTAATGGCGAGGCGACCTTGCTCTCGACCAGCATGAACAAGGCTGCACCCAGGATGGCGGCCAGCAAGAGCGCCAGGTTGAGTACCCCAAAATGCCCGCGACCCAGGGTCATGGCGAGTGCATAGGCAGCCAGTGTCAGTGCCAGCAGCAATGTGCCGGTGCGGTCAAAACGGGAGCTGGTTTTATCGCTGGCTGGCTGATCCTGTGGCAGATAGCGGCGAGCCAGGATAAAACTGATGATGCCCAGCGGTACATTAACCAGGAAGATGGCGCGCCAGTTGAGGCCTGCGATCAACATGCCACCCAGCGAAGGGCCAAGGGCCGTGCCAACGGCAGACATGGTACCCAGCAAACCCATGGCACTGCCGGTTTTTTCTTTGCTGACAGTTTCCCCCACAAAAGCCATGGTCAGCGCCATCATGACGGCAGCCCCCAGGCCCTGCGTGGCGCGAGCGGCGATCAGCAGCAACAAGCTTGGGGCCGCACCACACACGGCAGATGCGATGGTGAACAGGGTTATGCCTGCCAGCAACAGGCGTTTGCGACCTATCATGTCACCCAGCCGGCCTACGCTGACGATGAGGGTGGTGATGGCCAGCAGGTAGGCAACCACTACCCATTGCACTTGCTGGAATGAGGCATTGAATACCTGGGTCAGGGTTGGCAACCCCACATTGGCAATACTGGTGCCCAGCGAGGATAGCAGCATGGACAGAGACAGGCTGGCGAGTATCCAGCGGACCTGGCTTGCGGCTGGAATACCTCCAGTAGCCGGAGTAGTGGCAGTAGCGGCAGTAAGGGGAGAGGAGGTAGCTGGCATTTTTTGCTGACATGGATGGCGATGCCTAATCTTAGGCTTACTGCATTCATGGCGGAAGACGCATGATTTGCACTTTATTCATGCGCCAGACGCCATGTCAACTTAAAGCGCGTTAAAATAAATGCATGTCCATCCCCGATCTCAATTTATTGCTTACCCTGGATGCGGTGCTGACCGAAGGCAGCGTGGCGCGTGCCGCCACCCGCCTGCGGCTCAGCCCCTCGGCCATGAGCCGGGCGCTGGCGCGTTTGCGTGAGACTACCGGTGACCCTTTGCTGGTCAGGGCAGGGCGTGGTCTGGTGCCCACACCCAGGGCGCTGGAATTGCGCGAACAGGTCAGCCAGCTGGTACAGCATGCACAGGCCGTATTGCGACCGGCAGAGCAGTTGAACCTGGCACAATTGCAACGCAGCTTTACCCTGCGCACCAGCGATGGCTTTGTCGAAAATTTTGGCCCCGCCCTGATCGCCCGCATCAGCGCAGAAGCGCCGGGTGTGCGCCTGACTTTCATGCCCAAATTGAACAAGGACAGTGCCTTGCTGCGTGATGGCAGTGTCGACCTGGAAACCGGCGTGGTCGGCGACGCCATCAGCCCCGAGGTGCGCACCCGCGCCTTGTTTCGCGACCGCTTCATTGGCGTCATGCGCCTGGGTCATCCACTGAGCCAGCTGGTGATGACGCCAACTGTGTATGCCTCAGGCCAGCATGTGCTGGTGGCCCGTCGCAGCCTTAGCAAAGGGCCGCTGGCCGAGGTGCTGAAACCGTATGGGCTGGAACGGGATGTGCTGACGACTGTGGGTGGTTTTTCTGCGGCGCTGGCACTCGCGCGGGCATCAGATTTGATCGCTACCGTCCCCGAGCGGCACACCGGCAATTTGCGCACCGGCATGCATAGTTTTGAGCTGCCATTTCCAACGCTGGAAATTACCGTGTCCATGCTATGGCATCCGCGCATGGATGCCGACCCTGCGCATCGCTGGTTGCGTAGCTGCTTGTGGGAAGTGTGTGCTGGGCAGGCTGGCAATGTTGAGAGTTAAGTCCAAGAGTCGTATGGGAGCATAGGGGATGGATCCCTGTAGAATGCGCATGTTTTTATTTTCCACAAAGAGCGCAAGCGCATGAAAAAGAGTTTCTGTAATTGCACAGGTTTATTGGCATGCATGGTCATGGGTAGTCTGGCACTGAGCACCATCGCCAGTGTTCAGTTCAGGCAAGGCGAACGTCAGCTGTTGGCTAGTTAAATAAGATCGGATCAGCTCGTGGCAATCAAAAAAAATCGCAATATTCAGAATGTTAAGAATATGCAGGACAAACAGTTGGAGGACACAGCTGGTTTTTATTTCCTGGAAACGCTGCTGTTTATCATCAGCATGGTGATATTCATTTTTGTCGGAGAAAAAGCAGGGATGCGCTTTATGGGCCTGTTAATGCTGTTTTTTGCCTGCCGTACCTTGCTGGTAAGGCGTGTTCCTTATGGAATGGAAGGGCAAGAACCTATAGGTTATCTGACGGGTGTTCCAGCAGTGATTGCGGGAGTCGTCGAATTGTTATTGGCGGGTTTCGTGATTTTGCGGCCTGCCATGGTACTGGATTTTTTTCGCTAGGCAAGCTGGCGACATTGCCTTCATTGAGTCATGCATTTTTAGAAAAATATCTTCATGCCAGTCACCCCATTTCACTTTGGCCTGGGCGCAGCCCTCAAGGCAGCCGCACCCCGACGCTTCAGTTTTTTATCATTTGCTGCAGTGAATGTGTTCATCGACGTTGAGTCTTTTTATAATCTGATGAACGCCAGGTTCCCTGTGCATGCCTTCTTCCACACCTATCTGGGTGCGCCCTTGATGGCAGGTGCCACTATCTTGCTCTTCTTGCTGGCCCGTTGGTGCAGCACCCGATTTTACCCGCCCAACCCTTATCGCTGGCAACAACTGAGCCTGTTGCAAGTCACTCTTGGTGCACTGCTGGGCGCGCTTTCGCATGTAGTATTTGACAGCATCATGCATGCTGATATCCGGCCTTTGCATCCTTTCAGTGATGAAAATGTGCTGTATGAAATTATCCCGGTGATTTACCTGCATGTGGTGTGCGTGTTTTTGGGCGTGCTGGGCTTGATAGGCATCTATGTGAGGCGGGCGGATGAGGTATGATGTGCTCTCGGTATTAGCACGAATAAAGGATTTTTGATGGAAAGCCATCCGATTTTATTGGCAGGACTGGTACTTTTGTCAGCCTACATCAGCATACAAATATGGATGGAAATTTTGCGCAGGCCAGGTCGGTTTTGGCCAAAAAGTTTGTTGCTGTTAATTTCTGCCATCCCTTTCATCGGCCCGGTATTTTTTATATTCATCGATGCACCGCCCGTTTTGCCCTTGTCTGAGCAAGCTAAGCAATTCCCCAAAGGCACTGAAGTCTATACTGGCTTTGAATCTTTGATAGCGTCTCTTAAACGATTTTTCAGTTAACTTGAGAGTAGGTTTACGCCCGAAATTTGAGTGAAACGTGCGGTTCATGCCTATACCTAAATCTAAGCCGTTATATTGCAAAGCTTAGTGCAGAAAAGAAATTGAAATGAAACAGGATTGCACTTTGAATTGCCTGCCTTTACTCTTGGCTCTTATCGAAGCAAAATACATTCACGTTTCAGAGATAAGGAATTTGTCTACCATATTGAATGGACATGAGCTTACACCTCAGTATTGGCTTACCGAATTATCTGTTTGCGACTCTATCGACGAAGCACAAGATATTTTGCGTAAGCAAGTGCATGAAAAACACATGGTATTTGATAAGCACTATCTATCGTTTTTATGTGGCTTTTTGTATTTAGGTGTGCAAGAAGGGAAAATAAGTTTGTCCGAGTTTCAGGCGGAATTCGTCGATGTCATAGATGCATATAATGATTTTATGGGCATCACGATTGAAGACTTGCAAGACGAATTCTTATCTATGAATCAGCTCCCAGGCCAAGACTCTCTGCTTGGCCGATGTCTCATTGATGCAGCAGAAAAAAGTAAAAGCTCATTTGGTGAACTGATTGCGTTTACAAACTGAGAGACGAATTCAGGTTCCTCCTCCTGAGTCAGACTGTTCACTTGACCCACTCCCTCACATAATCCGGCGTGGCCACATTGCATAGGCTGTCAACGACAGGCTGGGTGTGCACCTGGGCGAAGGGCAGCACGCCTGCCCAGACCGGGATGCCCATGTCTTCATCATCATCCTGCGGGCCGCCTGTGCGTATTTTGACGGCGGCTTCGTTCAGGGCGATGCGCATGATGGTGGTGGCGGCCATTTCCTTGTCATTGCCGGGTCTGCACTGGGCTTGCCTGCCTGGGGCGAGTTTTTCCATGAACAGGGCCAGGGCCTGGTGTTTGTCGGCTTCGTCCGGTACTTTTTCAAAGCAGCCATAGATGACGGCAGAGCGATAATTCATGGCATGGTTGAAGGCGGAGCGAGCCAGGACCAGGCCATCGAGGTGGGTGATGGTGACGCAGGCTTGTATGCCGCTAGTCAGTATCTTGGTCAGGCGGCCACCGTTGGAGCCGTGGATATACAAATACTCTCCTTGCCGCCAGCAGGCAGTGGGGATGCAATGTGTGCCCTTGGCATCCTGGAAGGCGATATGGCATAGGTAGGCGGCGTCGATAACGGCATGCAGGCTGGTTTGCTCATAGCTGGCCAGTTCTGCCAGGCGGCGTATGCGGGTACGGTCTGTGGGGGCGCTGTTGGTGTTCATGGTGGTTTTCCTGAAAAATAGGGGCGAGGCGCACTATAATTCATGTATGGCTCTTAAAAAAGAACCAGAATAGCGAATTATTTTAGAGCCACATGCTGTCTCTCTGGAAAACCATGGACTACGCCTTATTGCTGAATCACTTTCAAGCCGAACACCGCCACGCAGGCTGGCCGCGGCAACGCCTCTTGCATGAGTGTCTGCGCGCTGCCATCAAGAGTGGCAAGCTTGTCGCAGGCACGCGCTTGCCGCCGAGTCGTGAACTGGCAGCCGAACTGGCCATGGCGCGTAATACCGTGCTGTATGCTTATGAACAATTAGCCACCGAGGGTTATGTTGATGCCAGCAAGCGTGGCACGCTGGTGGCACAGGTCAAACTGGCCCAGGCAGCCAGACCAGAAACGACCATGCCTGCCGCTGCAATATTGTCACGACGCAGCCGCGTCAGCACAGCCTTGCTGGATATTACCGCCATGCAGGCATTTACCCCGGGGGTACCGGCACTGGATGAATTTCCCCTGGGGCAGTGGCGGCATTTGCAAGCGCGAGCCTGGCGTAAAGCCACGACCAGCCAGTTGAATTATGGCGAGCCTGCGGGTGAACCCGCTTTGCGCTCAGCTATTGCTGACTATTTGCGGGTCTCGCGTGGCGTGCTCTGCGATGCTGGGCAAATCTTTATCACCGATGGCACCCAGTCCAGCCTGGATTTATGCGCCCATGCTTTCGCCGATATTGGTGAGCAGGTATGGATGGAAAACCCTGGCTACCACGGTGCCAGGATGGCCTTCAATGCAGCGCAGTTAAACATACGTGGCATTGCTGTGGATGCTGATGGCATTGCGCCTGATGTCAGCGATTGGCAAGATTATCCGCCACGCCTGATCTATGTGACACCGTCGCATCAATATCCCCTGGGCAGTGTGCTGGCGCTGGCCAGGCGCATGGCCTTGATAGAGCAGGCCAGGGCTTGCGGTGCGCTGATCATAGAAGATGATTATGACAGCGAGTTCAGGCATGATGGCCCACCTCTGCCAGCCATGCAGGGCCTGGCGGCAGATGCACCTGTGCTGTATCTGGGGACTTTCAGCAAGACCATGTTCCCGGCATTGCGGCTGGGGTTTATCGTGGTGCCTGCTCATCTGGTGGCGGCACTGGGTAATTTTCTGGCGCACACTGCACCGCGCGGTCGGGCAGTAGATCAGCTGGCCCTGGCAGAATTTTTAAGTAGCGGCCAGTTCGCCACGCATTTGCGACGCATGCGGCGTTTGTACCGGCAAAGACGGGATGCCTTGGTCACTGCGCTGGAACAGCGTCTCGGTGCAAGGGCTCTTATTCAGGGTGCCAGCACTGGCATGCATTTGAGTTTGCTGTTGCCAGCAGATCTCGATGACAAACAAGTCAGTGACAGGGCCATGGCGGATGGCATCGTCGCCCAGGCGCTGAGTTCGCATGCCGCAGAACACGGTCGCCTGGCCGATAATGGCAATGGCCTGATACTGGGGTATGCGCAAGTGCCTACTGAAGACATGGCGCAGGCAGTTGAGCGATTAGTGAGGGGCATGCGTTGAGGTCGTCGTATGGGAGATATTTCAGCAGTTTCCCCATGATATTCACGAGGAGGCGGTGCGCATGGCGCACCCTGCAAGATTACTCAGTTTATGCGAGTTCATAGTGCACTGATAATTGCCCCTTTTTTTCTTTCAGGCGGGTGATTTTTATTTTGCCTATCTGCGCGGTTGCCATGACATGGGTGCCGCCGCAGGCGTGGGCAGGCAAATTGCCAAAACCTATCTGGCGTTGTCCATCTGCCAGGCTGGTCTTGCGCGGTAGATTAGCTGCTACCCAGGCATTGACTTGCTGTTCTATTTCTTCTGCGAGCAAGGTCGTGTTTGCCTCTGGATTCGATGCATCTTTGCTTTCAAACACTACCCTGGCTTCTCCTGGCCAGTGATGTCCCTTGATGGCTTGCAGCCCTGCCAGTTCACCATAGCATCCTATCAAATGGCCAGCAGAGTGCAACTGGGCATGCAGATGGCGCAGGTCGGGAAATACCTCGATCAGTGTCACACCCACATTCACTGGCTGGTTAGTCAGATGGACAATCATGTCGCCAGTCTGAAAAACCCGGTTGACCTTGATGCCTGCGATGTAACCTGTATCTGAGGGGTGGCCGCCACCTTGCGGATGAAACAGGGTGCCATCCAGTATCACTTCAAAATCTCCATCCGGCCTGGCTGTGCATTGTTCTACCTTGCTATGCATGCTCAAGTGCTCATTGCTGAAATAATGGCGGGCCGTCATGCTGCACGCTCTGCTGCTTGTTGGGTAAGCATATCTCTCATGCTGGCCAGTAATTGCTCGATCTCGGCTACAGTCGTTGCAAAGCTGGTGACAAAGCGCGCCACTCCGGCTTCCCAGCGGCCATGCAAGAAGGCGTAGCCCTGTTTCAATAAGGCCGCTATCATCGCCTCAGGCAAACGGCAGAAGATGATATTGGCCTGTGTTTCGCCCAGCACTTCTATACCACTGATTTGCTGCAAACCCTGGCGCAGGCGTAGTGCCATGTCATTGGCGTGAGCTGCATTTTTGAGCCAGAGATCATCCTGCAAATACGCCTCCATCTGCACCGACAGGTAGCGCATTTTTGAAGTCAGATGCGCTGCACGTTTGCGGCGATATCCCATTTCCGCTGCCAGGCTCTGGTCAAACAGGATGATGGCTTCTACACCCATGGCACCATTCTTGGTGGCCCCAAAGGAGAGCGCGTCTACTCCAGCTTTCCAGGTCATTTCTGCGGGTGTGCAAGCCAGTGAGACCAGGGCATTGGCAAAGCGTGAGCCATCCATATGCAGGCGCATGGACGTGCTCTGGCAAACCTCGCTGATGCGCTTGATTTCGTCAATACTGTAGACGCTGCCAATTTCAGTGGCCTGCGTGATGCTGACGGCATGCGGCTGCGTCACATGCACATCGCCTCGCTTGAGTCGGGCGGAACTGGCCAGAGTGTTGACATCGATTTTTGCCGATGGCCCATCGATGGGCAAGAGCTTGGCACCATGGGTGTAGAACTCAGGTGCAGCACATTCATCATTATGGATATGGCTGCCTGGGTGGCAAAAAATATGGCCCCAGGGCGGTGACATGGCGCTCAGGCACAAAGAATTTGCCGCCGTGCCCGTGCTGACCAGGAAAACACTAAGCTCGCGCTCGAATATTTCACACAATGTTTTTTCTACGCGCGCCGTATAGTCGTCAGCCCCATAAGCTGCAGCCCTGCCGGTATTGGCAGCCAGCATTGCTTCCATGATGGCGGGTGATACGGCGGCGGTATTATCACTGGCGAAATTCCTGGCGATGGTCGGTGGGCTGGTTATATGCTTGCTTTCCACGATGCGTATCCTCTTCATGATGAACCTGTTTGTCTTTGAAAACAGGTGTTGGTGAAGTACATGATAGACGGATGGCGGATTCCTGGATTGTAAAAAATTGACTAAAGAGCCTACATTTTTTACCGTGCCATAAAAAGACCCAGGTTGTGTAGGGTGCGTTATAACGCACCCTACAAATCTAAAGTGCCGCCATTTTTGACCGTGTCATAAAAATAGGCCGTGGTTCTGTAGGAGCGTGGTAGGGTGCGTTATAACGCACACATCAATGTATCCTGGTCGTTAAAAAACGGTGCGTTATAACGCACCCTACAAGCTGCGCCTCTGTGGTGAGATTTTTGGTCTTGATTTTAACGGATATGGCAAGGCCTTCGCGGCTAAAGCCGCTCCTGCAAAAATCAGGGTTTCAATACGATGAGGGTGCGACGCCAAAGGCTTGCTTGAAGGCGCGGTTGAAATGGCTTTGGTCGTAGAAGCCAACCAGGTGGGCGACATCGGCGATGGAGGCGGGATTTTTTCCCAGCAAGGCACAGGCATATTCAAGGCGCAGCCTGACCAGCCAGGCATGCGGTGTCATGCCTATGCTGTACTTGAACTGGCGCAGGAAATGAAACTGGCCCAGGCCGCAGATAGCCGCCAGTTCATCCAGGCTGATTTTTTGCGAGAGATGCGCCACGCAGTATTCTTTGATGCGCTGGATGTGCTGGGGAGACAGGCCACCCTTGATGCTCTGGGGCTTGATGGTTTTGGATTGGGTAAAGACAAATTCCAGCAGCGATAGCCATTCTGACTGTAGCGCCAGCGGCGATACGGTTTCCGTGGCGTGCATGGCTTCATACAGGCGCAAGAAATGGGCGGCCCGCAAGGGGTCTTCCAGCATCGTTCCCACCAGTGCCGGTTCGCGTTCAGAGCCTGAAAGTTCTTTGCTTACCTGGTGAAAGAGTTCAACCGGCAGGCGAAAAGTCTTGAGTGTATAGGCATCGCCACCTTCGCCCACGCCATCGTGGATTTCACCTGGCGGCATCAAGACTATGCCTCCCGGCCCCAGCAGCACCGAGTTACCGCGGAATTTCTGGCGTTGGACGCCCTCTGACACCAGGCCTATGTGATAGTCGAGGTGATAGTGGCGGTCGAAGTGAAATTCAGCCAGTCGCCCACCACTTAATACCAGGCCTGGTACTTGGGCAACGCGTTTGTAATGTAGTTGATCTTTCATGCTGAGAAATGGATGAGATGCACGCCAGCATACATGAAATTCATCGCCGCAGTTGTGAGGCAGCATGCGCCGGGTAAAGCGGTGCGTTATAACGCACCCTGCTGATCTGAGGTTTTTGGTCTTGATTTCAGTGGATACGGCAAGACTTTCGCGGCTCAAGCCGCTCCTGCGAAAACCAGCCTGGCAGGGGGTGTTGCAATGCAGCGCAAGCCCTGTGTCAATTTACCTGGGTGCGGCAACGCACAGAGAGATGGCGGTCTTGCGCTTATTCTGGTCTGAAGCCTGCTCGTTAACAAAAGCTGACATAGATCAATACAGCGCAATGCAGGTTTTTGTCACCAGGATGGAGAATATCATGACACACATTATTGCCGGACGACTGCAACAGCAAGATCAGGTGCAGCAAGCCATACATCAATTGATGGCCCTGGGTTTTGCAAAAAACCAGATCAGCTCTTTTTATCTTAATCCGCCGGGGCAGCATGATATGTACCCTATCGGTGGTGACCGCGATGAATCGCCAGGTGCCAGGGAAGCAGGCAGTGGCGCTGTAGGTGGCGCGACGACTGGTGGTGTCATCGGCGCGGCTGTGGGCATGATAGGCGCGCCTGTCACCGGCCCGGTCAGCACGGCGCTAGGTGCGCTGGTGGGTGCGCATGTCGGTTCGCTGATAGGCAGCTTGTCGCAAATGAAAGAAAAAGGCGATACCAGCGACGATGCAGAAAATGCAGCAGCCGTACGACGCTCGGGCATGATGGTGGCAGTCAGTGTCGCCAGGCCTGAAAGCGAAGGCACGGTTATCGAGATATTGAGAAATCTCGGTGCCGACCAGATCGAGCTGGGCGAAGGCAATATCAATAATGGTGACTGGCATGATTTTGATCCGCGCACACCGCCGATACTGGTCGGCAGCACCTCGCCAGCCAGCGCGGTCAATGCTACCAGTGCTACCAATGCTGCCAGTGTGGACAGTATTGAACAGCAGGCCGCACAGCAAGGAGTGAGTGGCCGTGAACTCTAAACCAGCGCATACCAAGACCGGGCAGGCCGAGCCTGTCGATACAAAAGCACCTTTGTCAGATAGCGACTTGCCACTACCGCATGAGCGTGATGAAAGTACAGAGGATAAGACAAACCCACGCAAAATCATGAAACAGGCTTTGAAAGACTTGCAAGAGGGCCAGCAAGATACCGATTTGCATGGCCAGCGTGGTGTCGAGGAGGTGGTCAAACCTGGGACTAAGGCGCGTCATTAACATGAGGGGTCAAGAAGAATATGGCTCATGCCAGGCCCAGGTTTATTGGTCGTACTTCTTGTTTTCCAGCTTGTGGGGTTTGTCAGTGTAAGTGGTTAACCTGGCCGACCTTACCCCTTCAGGCAAAGGTGTGCTCATGAAATCCTTGACGGCGCGTTCATTGCTGCGGCGGGTATTATCCAGCAAATCATTGCGGTCGCGCACAGCCTGGCGCTGATTGAAGGCTTCATTCTTGGCTGCCCAATTGGTATCTGAGCCACCGCCTGAACCCGAACCTACATTTTTCTGACCAGCTTTGATAGAAGTGCCCTTGGCAGTGGATTTGGGGCATACGTTGTCTGTAAATGTCACCCTTCCATCGTTGTCCACACATCTTTGTATCTGGGCTGATGCCAGGCTGCTCAGGGACAGCAAGAAGGCGGCGGAAAAAACAGGCAAGAATTTCATGGTGCTGGTCCTGGTGTCAGGTGATGAGAATGAAAGTGGCTGCAAGCTTCTCATAAATACTGCCAAAACTCAAGACAGGCAGCCACTATCGGTACACCTCAGTTTTTAAAAAGCACAGCTTAACTATAGTCGCTGATCCCTGCCAGCAAGCCATCCTTGAAGATAAATTCAGAGCGGCCATTGAGCTTCAGGGTTTCTCCTGTTTTCAAGCCGTTTGGCAAGTCGATGGCAAGCACGCCCTGGTAAGCGATATCGATGCTGGCCTGGTCAGCCTGGAAGCGAAAATTGCTGGGGTCTTGCTGACGGGAGCTGAAGTAGCCCTTGGATTGCTCGGCCAACTGGCGAAATTCTTCGCGGCCATTGGTCTGGGCATTGATCTCACCGCCAGAAATATTCTTGAAGACGATATCGGTATGCAGTAAATCCATCATGCCGTCGATATCGAAATTATTGTAGGCAGTCAGGTAGCTGTGTATGAGGCCTTGCTTTTCTTCATCCATCATTTTTCAGACTCCATTATGTAGGGATAATTATTATATCCTTGGTGATGGAGTTTGGTTCTTTGGCATGAAATCCATGCATGCTTTAATTTGCGGCAGCTTGCGGGCTTGATTGTTGCACTGATGGCTGGGTCGGGTGCTGATGAGCATGCTCCGCACGGTTTTTCATGAGGCCCAGTATGGAATGATGGAAGTCATTCAAGACCATTTTCCCCCACAGGTCGCCATAGGTCTTGAGCTGGGATTTATTGATGAAGCGGGTAGTCAGGCGCAACTCTGTGCCGCCATCTTTTGCCTGCAAATCATAACCGCCATCGAGCACGTCGAAGTATTCACCCCCCATTTCCACATGTCTGTCCAGTGCGTCTCTGGGGATGCCACCCTGCTGGATATGAAAGCGGTAATGCATGGCATATGGTTTTTGCCAGGTGGTGATGATTTCTTCAAACTGTACGTTTTTTTCCCAGTGCGAAGTCCTGACTGCGCCTACGCCTGCGCCATCCATATTGGCGGCCAGCGGTTTTGGCAAGCCTATCAGGTGCACAAAGGAAAAGCCGAGTTCATCCGGTTTGATATTTTGTACCGAGGCCAGTTGCTCAAACACTTCGTCAGGGCTGGCCTGTATCTGTATGACAGAGCTGACCTCTTGCTGGCTTTGCGCTGGCGGCAGATGGGCTTCTATCGGGCCCAGCAAGAGTGGTAATAAAATAAAAGAGGAGAGGCTGGCCCTGGAAACCCGGAAGCGATTATGTATCCAGCCAGCGATCAGGCCACCGATCAGGGAGGCCACCAGGAAAACCGGGAAGACCAGCACCAGGCATACCATGCCCTCAAGCAGGAAGATGAACATGGCCAGCAAAAAGGCCATCATGGACATGAAGGACACCATCACCTGCATGCCCACATGAATACGAGATTTGCCTGCTGCCAGCAATACCGCAACCGCCCCAACGCTGAAAGGAGCGAAGATCAGAAAGGCCGTGGAAACGATTTGCAGCCAGGCATGCAAAGACTTGTGTTCAAAGCCCACACGCAGCAGCAAGCCATAGATGACACCTGCACCAACGGACGCGAACAAGCGTAGTCTGGGCCTGGCAGCTTCCGGGATTTTATGGATATCGCTATCGCTGCTGGTGTTGTTATTGCTACTATTGTCAGACATGCTGTCTTCCTGTGTATGTGAACCTAAAAGCCAGTCAGTCAGGCCCGGGGGGAATTTATTTGTAGACCAGTTTCATGACCAGGATGAACATGGCCAGCATCAGGGTGACCATATTGGCGATGATGATGGGCAGGGCGCTGAGCATGAGGCCATAGATTAGCCACATGACCACACCGCTGACGAGGATGATATACATGCCCAGAGAGACACCCTCGGCACGTTTGCGGCGCCAGGTCAGCCAGGCTTGCGGGATGAAGGCAGTGGTCGTCAGACAGGCAGCGAAATAGCCGATCAGGTCGGCGGACAAAAAATTAGTCATGCAGGGCTTACTTGATATTTACTTGGTATTTACTTGATTTCTATGGGTGGGCGCAAGAACTGGCCTGAGTGAAAGACCAGCGGTGCCTGTTTGGTGAATTCACAATGCTCGACTTCGCCAACGAAGATGACATGGTCACCCTCGGGGTAACGGCTGCGGTTATGGCATTCAAACCAGGCAGATGCCCCCGTCAGTATGGGGTGGCCGGTGCGCGACAGCGTGTAATCAACACCGGCGAAGCGATCAGTCTTGCGGCTGGCAAATTGCTCGGCCAGCCAGGCTTGCTCGGCAGACAGAATATTGACGACATAATGTGAATTGCCACTGAATACCGGCAGGCTATTGGCAGCAGTGCCCAGGCTCCAGAGTATCAAGGGCGGGTCCAGCGAGACGGAATTGAAGGACGAGGCCGTCAAACCCAAAAACTGGCCATCCGCCAGCCGGGTGGTGATGACGGTGACGCCAGTGGCAAATTGTGACAGGGCATCCCGGAAGTGGCGGGTATCAAATTCACGCTTTTCAGAGCGGGGTGAGCGGGTATGCATGAGTTTCCATGGTTCTTTTTTTGCCATTATCCCAGATTTTAAGGCTTTCTGGCTTGAGAACAGGTGTTTGCCTGCTATGCTGCAATAGTAAGTGTTGCGCTGACTGTGTTAAACTTGCAGGCTTGCTGGTTTCCCTGAGGTTTCAAGCTAAGTAATTGATTCCTTTGAATTTAATCCCTTTGAACTTAACTCCCAAGAGGTGCTGAGGTATGCCCATGCTGCTGGTTTTACGTCGTGTAATGATGTTCTTCATGTTGGCTGCGTTGACGACAGCAAGTTTTCCAGGCTTGGCGCAAATACCGGCGGAACGCAATTTCCCCGAAAATACCAAGCGCGGGGTCTTGAATATGTCGCAATACCCGGATGTGTTCATCAATGGCAAATCCGTCAATACGGCACCGGGTTTGCGTATTTTTGATGATGAAAACCTGTTCGTCTCACCTACGCAGATTACTGGTAATTACATCATCATTAATTATCTTGAAGATAATTTTGGTGAAGTATCCAGGATCTGGGTCTTAACCGAAGCTGAGCGCAGAAAAACCTTGCCGCCAGTGCAGGAATGGAAACCGCAGATTTTCCAGAACAAAAACTTTTAAGTCGTACCCAGGGATGGCTGCATGCCTGGTGCGGTGATGCAGTCCCCCAAAGTGTAAGCAAAGTAAGTAGAGTAAGTAAGCAGAGTAAGTAGAAAATTATGCAAAAAAAAGTATTTATCAAAACCTTCGGTTGTCAGATGAACGAGTACGACTCGGACAAGATGGCGGATATCCTCAATGCCAATGATGGCATGGTGAAAACTGATAATCCCGACGATGCCGACGTGATTTTGCTCAATACCTGCAGCGTGCGTGAAAAAGCATCCGAGAAAGTATTTTCTGACCTCGGTCGCCTGCGAGAACTCAAGCGCAAAAAACCAGAGCTGCTGATTGGCGTTGGCGGTTGTGTGGCCTCGCAAGAAGGTGATGCGATCGTCAAGCGTGCCCCTTATGTCGATATGGTATTTGGCCCGCAAACCCTGCACCGTTTGCCGCAGATGATAGATGCGCGCCGCAGTTCTGGCCGATCTCAGGTCGATATCAGTTTCCCTGAAATTGAAAAATTTGACCATATGCCACCAGCCCGTGTCGAAGGTGCGAGTGCCTATGTGTCCATCATGGAAGGCTGCAGCAAGTATTGCAGTTATTGCGTCGTGCCCTATACCCGCGGTGAAGAAGTCTCGCGTCCGTTTGATGATGTGCTGGCAGAAGTGGCTGGCCTGGCTGAACAGGGCGTCAAGGAAATTTCCCTGCTGGGGCAAAACGTGAATGCCTACCGTGGCATCATGGAAGATGGCGAGATTGCTGATTTTGCCCTGCTCATCGAATACATCGCCGAGTTCCCACAGATAGAACGCATACGTTTTGTCACCAGCCACCCCAAAGAATTTACTCAGCGCCTGATAGACTGTTATGCCAAGGTGCCCAAGCTGGTCAATCATTTGTACCTGCCTGCCCAGCATGGCTCTGACCGTATTTTGTCGGCGATGAAGCGTGGTTACACCGCCATCGAATACAAATCCGTCCTGCGTCGTTTGCGAATGGTGCGCCCGGATATTTCTGTGTCGTCTGATTTTATCGTCGGCTTCCCTGGTGAAACCGATGAAGATTTTGATGCGCTGATGAAGCTCATCAATGACATCGGCTTTGATAACAGCTTTAGCTTTATCTTCAGCCCGCGTCCTGGCACGCCTGCAGCGAACCTGGCTGACGATACACCGGCAGAACTCAAATTGCGCCGCCTGCAGCATTTGCAGTCTGTGATTGATGCCAATACCAAGAAATACAGCAATGCCATGATAGGCACGGTGCAGCGTATTCTGGTAGAAGGCCCGTCGGTCAAGGACCCGAATGAATTGCAGGGTCGCACCGAGAATAACCGCGTCGTCAATTTCGCGGGTTCCAAAGACCTGGTCGGTACGCTGGTGAATACCCGCATTACCGTATCCTATAATTATTCCTTACGCGGCGAACTCGTCGAAGAGGCAGTGACAGCATAATGGCAAAAACACCCGTGCCGGTAGCGCACTTCATCCCTCAACCACTGGACAATACCCGCCTGGCACATCTGTGCGGGCCACTGGATGAGAACTTGCGGCAGATATCATCGGCACTGGATGTGACGATCTTTCGCCGTGGTGAAAAATTTATCGTCAGCGGCCACAATGCCGAAAAAGCGATAGAGATACTTGAGCATTTCTATGGCCTGGCGAAAAAAATCATCACCATCGATGAAGTGCAACTGGCCCTGGTAGAGCAACGCGCCAGCAAGAGCCTGAAAAAAGGCAAGACAGGTAAGGAAGATCAGGATGATGTTATCCCTGCCGACGCCGTCGCGGTGGACGCAACCTTGCCAGAAGATGCTGACATAGAAAGCCCGCTGCTGAAAACCCGCCGCAGCGATTTGCGCGGCCGCACGCCGCATCAGAATCATTACATCAAGACCATACTCGAACACGACATCAGTTTCGGTATAGGCCCGGCTGGTACTGGCAAAACCTACCTTGCCGTGGCTTGCGCCGTTGATGCGCTGGAGCGTGATGCCGTCAAACGTATCGTGCTGACCCGCCCGGCGGTGGAAGCAGGCGAGCGCCTGGGTTTCTTGCCGGGTGACCTGGCGCAAAAGGTCGACCCTTATCTGCGGCCTCTGTATGACGCCCTGTATGATTTACTGGGTTTTGACCGTACGCAAAAAATGTTTGAAAAACAGGTGATTGAGATTGCCCCGCTGGCGTATATGCGTGGCCGCACCTTGAACCATGCTTTCGTCATCCTTGATGAAGCGCAAAACACCACGCCAGAACAGATGAAAATGTTCCTGACACGTATAGGTTTTGGCAGCAAGGCGGTGATTACTGGTGACCCTACCCAGGTTGATTTGCAGCGTAATGTGAAGAGTGGCCTCGTCGATGCCTGCCAGGTACTCGATGGTGTACGTGGCATAGGCTTTACCCATTTTGGCAGCGTCGATGTGGTACGTCATCCGCTGGTCGCCCGCATTGTTGATGCCTATGAAAGCGCGAATGCCAACGCCACCGCCAACAGCGCCGCCATCGGCTTGCTGAAACCCGCAACCCCTTTAAGCTCTGCCCACCATGGTCGCAAAAAGTAAAACCGAATCCAAGCCTAAGCTGACGCTGTCGGTGCAATACGCCGACAAGCGCCTGCAAGATATCCTGACCCGCCCGCTGATACGCAAGACCGTGCAGGCGGCGTTGTTCTTCCCGGCAGAAATCACTTTGCGCTTTGTTGATGCTGAAGAAGGCAAGGTACTCAACCATGATTATCGCGGCAAGGACTACGCCACCAATGTGCTGACCTTTGCCTATACCGAGGATGAAGACGCCGAGGTGACCCAGGCCGACATTATCCTGTGTACCGATGTGCTGGAGAAGGAAGCAGCAGAGCAAAAGAAAACCGTGCTCGAACACGCCCAGCATTTGATCGTCCACGGCGTCCTGCATGCCCAGGGCTATGATCATGAAGAAGATGATGAGGCAGAGGAGATGGAAGCGCTGGAGATAGAGATACTGGCGGGGATGGGATTGGGGAATCCGTATCAGTAGTTAGCCTACTGCATAATATCTCAATATATCAGCGTGTAAATCCTGGTGCTTTGACGCTCATCTTCTATATATTTCCTTAGTGCTCACCAAACGCCACTGGGTTCCTGCCTGCGCAGGAACGACGAAGTTTAGGACGCTGGGAGAACACCTCAGAGTTTGTTCTACGATTGAGGGGTTAAGCTTTTATATAGTCAAACGCTGATTAAATCTGCAATATGACTACCCTCAATCCCGTCGCTCCTGCGCAGGCAGGAGCCTACCGGGCTGGCGCACCAGCGACGTTCGTTGGGTAACAATAATTCGTCGCAAGGCTGGCGAATTTAAACGACAATATAAGCCTCATGAAAATTATCCGACAAGAGCCCTCCCAGTTCTTCAAAGATAAAAACACCCATCAGAAAGCCCTCAACATGACCCAACACAAACCGCATGGCCGACACATCAGCATGGGTGGTCGTTCCGTCATCGCCTATGGCTTGCGTACCCAGTTCTGGCAAGACCTTTACTACTACGCCATGACCTCCAGCTGGCCAGTATTTTTTGCTGGCGTGGGAGTGGTGTTCCTGGTTTTGAATCTGTGCTTTGCGTCATTGTTCATGCTGGGTGATAACCCCATAGGCAATCTGCATCCAAATAGTTTTCTGGGGGCGTTTTTCTTTAGTGTGGAGACGCTGGCGACGGTGGGTTATGGTGACATGCACCCACAAACTGTGTATGGGCATAGTATCGCCACGCTGGAGATTTTTGTCGGCATGGCCAGTGTGGCCTTGATTACCGGTGTCATGTTTGCGCGGTTTTCACGTCCGCGTTCCAGCATTATTTTTGCCGACTATCCGGTCAGCCATGTGATTGACGGCAAGCGGGTCTTGCTGATACGCCTGGCCAATGCACGCATGAATATCATCAGTGAAGCGACGGCAAAAATGCGCCTGATGCGCGATGAAAAGACAGCCAGCATGGGCAATTTTCGCAAAATCGTTGATATGAAGCTGGAGCGTGAACAACACCCCATCTTCATCCTGGGCTGGACCGTGATCCATGTGATAGACGAGAGCAGCCCGCTGTTTGGCCTTGATGCCGATGCACTGCATCAGCTCAATGCTTCATTGATACTGAGTGTGGAAGGGGTTGATGACACCACCAACCAGCCGCAGAGAGCGCGCCAGTATTACACCTGCAGCCAGATAAAATGGAATCATCGCTATGTCGATGTATTTGAAAATAACAAGGACACGGTCCAGCACATCCATTACACCCGCTTCCATGATTCGGAAGAGATTGTGGATGTGCCGGTGAAATAAAGCCAATTAGAAATGCAGCAGGACCAGGGCAAGCAGTGCAGGTGCTGCCTGTATGTAGAGGATACGACGGCTGACTGAATAGGCACCATAGGCACCAGCCACGATGACGCAAGTGAGGAAGAAGATCTTCACATGGAAACCTTCGTGGCCACCCATCAGCAAACCCCAGACCAGACCGGCAGCCAGAAAGCCATTGTATAAACCCTGGTTGGCTGCCAGCACCTTGGTGGTCTCGGCCTTCTCAGGGCTATTGCGGAAAGTGCGCAAACCCATGGGCTTATCCCACAAGAACATTTCCAGCACCAGGAAATAGATATGCAGGGCGGCGACAATGCCGGTCAGTATGTTGGCGATGAGGTACACGGTTTCTCCTTAAGAACCTGCTTGCGATCTTACTGCGCGAGCGCAATTTGTATCGATGCGGGGCTCATGCGCTGCTCAAAATGCTCATGTACTTAAGTACATTCCGCTTTTTGCGCTGCTCTTCGCCCCGCTGACGCCCGCTCGCTACAGATCGCAAACAGGTTCTAAAATTAATCAATTATTGTCTACGGATCATAGTTGATCGCCCCGCTTTTAAACAGTGTTGAAACCGCCATTACTGGCGGGTCTGGCACGCTGGCGCAATTTATCGGCTGATATCCCAATCTTTTGTTTCTGGTAGCAGCCAGCCCCCTATCAGCAAGGACGTCAGCGCCACGGCGATCGAGTAATACAGGCCGGAATAGATATCCCCGGTGCTGGTGGCGATCAGGGTGGCAAAATACAGCATGAAACCGCCAAAGTAGCCCGTGCCTATATGGTAGGGCAGGGAGATGCTGGAATAGCGTATGCGGGTGGGGAAGAGTTCAACCAGGTAGGCAGCGATGGGGCCGTAAGCCATGCAGACATAAAACACCAGGATGAACAGGATCAGCACCACCATGGGTTTGTTGATGGCAGCAGGATCAGCCTTGGCCGGGTAGCCAGCCTGCTCCAGTGCGGTTTTTATGGCTTTGGTATCGAAGCCCTTGATGCTGGCGCTGCCTATGCTGGTGATGACCCCAGCCTGGCTGCTGGCTTGCAGGCTATGCGCGACACCGGCGGCATTCAGGAATTCCTTGACCTTGTCGCACTCACTGACGGGGCCCGAGAACAGGTGTACGCTGCATTCACTGGATTGCATGCTGACCGGAGCGCGGCTCATGGCCTGTTCCAGCGCCGGATTGGCAAAATGAGTGAGGCCCTGGAACAGCGGGATATAGCTGGCACTGGCCAGCACAAAACTCAGCATCATCAGACGCTTGCGGCCTATCTTGTCGGACAGGGCACCAAAAATCACATAAAAGGGGATGGCCAGCGCCAGTGCCACCGACATCATCAGATAAGCTGTGGCAAAGTCGACCTTGAGGGATTTTTGCAGGAAGATCAGTGCATAGAATTGCCCGGTATACCAGATGATGCCTACCCCGGCGACCGCGCCGAACAGTGACAGCAAGACATATTTCATATTGCTCCAGTTGGCAAAGCTGTCGCGCACCGGGGCAGTCGACAATTTGCCACTGGCCTTGAGGGCGGCAAACACCGGTGACTCATTGAGACGGGAGCGTATATACAGTGAGACCCCAAACAGGGCCACCGAGAGCAGGAAGGGGATGCGCCAGCCCCAGCTTTTGAAGGCGGCATCACCCATGATGGCCTGGCAAGCCAGCACCACGATGAGCGACAGGAAAAAACCCAGGCTGGCACAGATCTGTATCCAGCCTGTGGCATAGCCGCGCCTGCCTGGCATGGCATGTTCAGCCACATAGGTGGCGGCACCGCCGTATTCGCCCCCCAGTGCCAGGCCCTGCAGGCAGCGCAGGATGACCAGCAAGATAGGGGCCAGGATGCCTGCTGTTTCATAGGTAGGCAGCAAGCCTACACCGGCGGTGGAGATGCCCATCAGGGTCATGGTGATCATGAAGGTGGTTTTGCGGCCAACCACGTCACCCATGCGGCCAAAGATCAGTGAACCAAAGGGGCGCAAGACCAGGCCAGCACCGTAAGTTGCCAGGCCAGCCATGAAAGCCCCGGTTTCACCCAGTTCTTTTGAATAGAACAAGGGTCCCAGGATGGCTGCCAGGGTGCCAAACACAAAGAAGTCATACCATTCAAAAGCCGTACCCAGGGAAGAACCAAAAATGACCTTCCGCTGTTCATGCGCGCTGACTATCGCCATAGTGTAGATTTACCCCAAAGACCTGGTGGACCTTAAGTCCCCTGACATCACTGCAAAGGAGCATGGCGTGGCAAATCCAGTGTGAAGCTGCTACCCATACCCGGTTGGCTATATGCTCGTATCTTACCCCCAAGTATGGATGTGACGATGTTGTAACTGATGGACAGGCCTAATCCTGTACCTCCCTGGCCCATTTTTGTTGTGAAAAAGGGATCAAAGATGTGTCCCAGTACATGTTCATTCATGCCGCAACCATTGTCTTCCAGCCTGACCTGTATCTTGTCTTTGCTCAAGGCAATGGCTGAAATGATAATTTTTCCGCTCTTCACATGCTCAAAACCGTGCAGCAGCGCATTGTTGATGAGATTCATAATGACCTGACCCAGCGGGCCGGGATAGCTGTCGAGCAAGATGCCATCTGGTATATCAACGATCAACTGATGCTGGCGGGCGTTGATCTGGTTGACGATGGTGGCGCACAGGTCATGGCAGGTCTTGCGTAAATCAAATTCGCGCCTTTGTGCCGTCGTTCTGTCGACGGCAATTTGTTTGAAACTGAGCACCAGGTCAGCAGCACTTTCCAGCGAATGGACCAGCAAGTCGCTGGCTTGCTGTACCTGGGCGATGAACAGCTCCAGGTCAGAACGGCGCAAGGTTTGTTCCTTGTGCTTGGCCGCCATGACGGCGGTTTTGTCGCTGAGCGTGGTGGAAGTCAGCACACTATTGCCTATCGGCGTATTGAGTTCATGCGCAACACCGGCGACCAGCGAACCCAGGGCGGCCATTTTTTCTTGCGCGACCAGTTGTTCCTGGGCATTTTGCAGGCGCTGGTAGGCAAAGGCGTTTTCCAGTGCAATCGCGCCATAGGCGCACAGGGTCTTGAAGATCAGGCGTTCACGCTCTCCATAGGCCTGGGCGCGCTGTGCCTGCAGGGCCATGACGCCTATGGTGCGATCGGCCACGCGCAGGGGGGCACATAAGAGGCTGTAGACATTGTCCAGACCCGCCACGGCAGTGCTGCCCGGCACGGCGTCGCTAACCGGGCGGAAGTCGTTGCCATGCTCAGGCGGGATATCCAGGCAGATATCGCGGCGTTCCCTGACGCACGCGCTATACGGGTGGCTAGTGTCAGTCAGTTCTATGTTGTTGTGCTCGCGTTCGGTCGCAGACTCGATATGCAGGGCAGGGTGCAGGCTGAGGTTGCTGTCATCAAGCAGAAAGACGCTGAAGCTGCTGGTTTCCAGTAAGCCGGTGACATGGCGGTAGAGGCAGCGGCAAACCACGCTGATTTCCAGGTGGGCCGTGATGTCCTGGCCTATGGCGCCGAGGCGCTCCAGAGTGGCATTGGTTTGCTTTAAGGTATTGAGCTCTTGTTCGGCCACGGCAGCGGCAGCTTCTTTGGCGGCGGCCAGCTCAAATTCAACTTTTTTGAGAGGCGTGACGTCGGCCACATGGACGAAAAAACCGCAGACCTTGCCATCGACCATGTCAGGCGTATAAGTCATCAGGCTATGGCGTATGCTGCCGTCGGGGATGACGACCTCGCGTTCAAAGACTTGCAATTCGCCACGCAGTACAGCTTGTATATGTGCCAGGTTTTTCTCAAAGATGGGGCCCAGGGCATCGCGCATATAGATGCCGCGCATCTGCTCCTTGGATTTGCCAAACCAGTGCGAGTAGGCGCTGTTGGAAAACTGGCAAATCAGGTCAGTATTCCAATAGCCTGTCATGGCACTCAGGTGGTCGATGACCTTGAGAGCAACGTCAAAGTTCTCTATGGGAGGAGGCTGCGCCTTGTTGCCACTGGTTTTCATCAAGTCTTCGTCCGCAAGTGAAGCTACTCCAAGTATGCTAACAGCTCAGTCAGGATTGATGTTTAATGCTAATTGAAAATTTTTGTGGCAGCAAATAGTATGACGTAAATTCAAATGCCTGGATTTGTGGCGCTTGTTTTGCGGTTTTTATGCAGTTGATGTCAGATTATGCCCAATTCCAGCCCACGCAAGACGGCGCGTACGCGGTCGCGTACGGCCATTTTTGAGAGTATGCTCGACACCTGGTTTTTTACCGTGCCTTCGCTAGTGCCCTGGGCTTCGGCGATTTCGCGGTTATTGAAGCCACCTGCCATCAGGGCCAGTATCTCGACTTCGCGTTGCGTCAGCGGGTCATGCAATTGTTCTTCTACAAAATCCGGGGCCAGTTTATGGATGCCATGCAAGACCCTTTCGGTAATGGCAGGCCGGAACAGGGATTCGCCACGGGCGACGCTACGGATGGCGACACTCAGCCTTTCCAGGCAAATATCCTTGAGCAAGAATCCCTTGGCACCGGCGCGCATGCCAGCGAACAAGGCTTCGTCATCATCAAAGGTCGTCAACAGGATGGTGGCTGGCAAGTGCTGGCGGGCACTTAATTCCTGCAAGACGGCGATGCCTGATTTTTTTGGCATCCTGACATCCAGCAAGACTACGTCTGGTTGTAGTTTTTCTATTAATTCTATCGCCGCGTCGCCATCGGTGGCTTCGCCCACCACCTGTATGTCAGGCAGCATGGACAAGAGACCGGCAATGCCTGTCCTGATGAGGTTTTGATCATCGACCAGCAAGACCCGTATCATGTGCTGCCTTCTTTCTGTGGTAACCAGATATGCAGATGAAAACCTTCATCCGGCTGGCTGCTGATGTGCATGCGTCCACCCAGTTCACTGACGCGTTCGCGCATGCCCGACAGGCCATGACCCAGTTCATCGGTGCTGACACCCTTGCCATCATCAACCATGAGTAAAATGATGCCATCTTGCTGGCGCGCCAGGTGGATGTGCAGTTTTTTTGCCCTGGCATGGCGTATGCAATTGGTGATGCCTTCCTGTACGCAACTAAAGACAGTATGCGCCAGCACCGGGCACTGTATGTCAAGATTGGCAGCGAATTCCAGCGTTACTTGCGGGTCAGGGATGGCACTGCACAGGGATTGCAGGGCCTGGCGCAAATCGCTGACATGATTGCTGCGCTCCATGGCAACCACGGCGCGCACCTGGTTCAACAGGTTTTGTGCCAGATCACGGGAAATTGCCAGTGACTTGCCGCTGATGGCGTCCTGGTCTTGTTCCAGGGTTTGCCGCAGGGCCAGATCAAGATGCAGGTTCAGTGCCGTCAGGTGGTGGCCCAGGACATCATGCAAGTCACGGGCGATGCGCACCCTTTCATTTTCACGCACGGCATCACTCAGCAGTATCTGGGTGGCCTTCAATTCTGCATAGGCAGATTTGAGCTCGACCTCAGCCAGTTTGAGGGTAGTGACATCGGCTACGTGGACAAAAAAACCATGTACCTTGCCACCTTTGAAGCGCGGCGTGTAAGTCATCAGGCTATGTCTCAGGCTGCCATCGGCAACCCTGACGGCGCGTTCAAATACCTGTTTTTCACCATTCAGTGCGCCCTGGATTTCCTTGCGGTTGAACATGAAGATTTCACCCAGGGCGTCACGCATGGCGATGCCCTTCATTTCTGCGCGTGACTTGCCAAACCAGTCTGCATAAGCATCGTTGGAAAACTGGCAAATCAAATCGGTATTCCAATACGCCATCATGGCAGGCGACCTGTTAATGACGAACAGGGCCAGGGCTGCCACATCCTGACTGGCATCTCCGATGTCCTTATATTCCATGAGGGTCCTCGCTGCATTCGTCTGGGCCTAGGTGGAGGAAAACCAGGCACTCTACCTGCCTCATCCCTCTGCCGCATGTGTCTAAAGTCATATGTGGAACTCTTTTTTTAATTGCAGTGAAAGGATGCCCTGCATGTGACTTTAAGCACATGCGCCAGCCGGCCTCTGTCTACTAAGCTCTGCATCTTTGTCTAGCCGGGCTGAAATCTTGAACGCAGAAAAAACAGACATTCGTAGTCTTAGTGACGATACACTTTACGAAATCAGGAAACAAGTCGTTGCCATGCACCTGGCGGGACAGGGGCGCACGCGGATTGCCAGCCATTTGCAACTCAGCTACAGCGGCGTGGTAAAAATCATCAAGCTCTATGAGCGTCCCGGCAATGTGGTGCCAGCACCTGCCATCCGTGGCCGTAAAAATGGTCAGCAGCGCTTGCTGACGGCAGACCAGGAGCAAGCGCTCAAAGGCATGATCGCCAGCCAGCCGCCAACGGCCTATGGGCTGGCCCACCAGCTCTGGTGTCGCGAAGCCATCGTCATGCTGGTACAGCAACAGACCAGGATAGCCCTGCCTTTGCGTACCGTCAGCCATTACATGGAGCGCTGGGGCTATGCCAGCAGCCAGTTGCAAAACCCTGACCTGGCCAAGCAAAAAATACAAGAATTTCGCTCAAAAAAGCAACAGACACCAGCTGCGCCGGAGCTGTGCTGGCTGAGCCGGAAATTACCGCCTACACTCGATGGTCAGATCGGCGAAATTATCTCTGTCATCAATGGACGAGGCAGCCTGCGCTGGCTATGCCTGCCAGTGACCAGCAATAGCACAGATGTGCAGCTTTTTTTGCGAGGCCTATTACTTGATAGCAAGAAGAACCTGTTAGTGCTGGGTTTGAAAAAAGAAGATGTGACGGGTTTGGAAAACATGTCTTTGGAGCTGGCGCATTCCCGCCTGGAATGTGTACTGGAGCAGGATGTCCTGGCGACAGATGCTGACGCTGCTAAACAGCCACCTCAGATATCTTCATGGCACTTTGGTAGTACCGGAATTTGACCAGTGCCTGTTACCACCTCAGGTGCTCACAAAGTAAAAAGAAAGTGAAATTACTCACACTATTTATTGACCTAATTAAAAAGTTGCATAAGATAAATCCGTGGTCTTGATTGCGTACGCCCACATGCTACTGTGGCGTTGCCCAGTTGTTGTTTACTTGTTATGTAGTTGATCTATGTTTTACAGACTAATTTTATCGCTGCACTTGAAAGGAAGAAAAATGAAACAACTGAATAAGTGGTTTTTTTCCGTAATGATGGCAATAGCGGTGCTGGGCTGGTCAGGTATGGCGCAGGCAGCAGAACGGGCTACCAAGGAAGAAGCGGTGGCGATGGTCAAAAAAGCAGTGGCATATTACAAAGCCAATGGTCGTGAAAAGGCACTGGCAGCATTCAGTGACCAGGCCGGACCATTCAGGGACAGAGAATTATTCCTCATCGTGCTCGATCCCAAAGGCACGGCAGTGGCACATACCGCCTTGAAAAAAATGATAGGCGTCAACATCATGGACTTGAAAGACCAGAATGGTGTTGAGATTATCAAGAGTTTTTATAAAGCCGTAGAGAAGAGTAACTCTGGCTGGAGTGCCGAATACACCTTCATCAACCCGGCGACCCAGCAACTCGAACCCAAGCTCACCTATGTAGAAAAAGTGGATGATTTGCTCATTGCCTGCGGATATCACTTCTTGAAAAATAAATAAAAATTGCATAAATATTGCATTGATTGCAATATACATCACAAGCCAGCCAGCAGACCGCATCATCTGCTCCAGCTGGCTTTTTTGTCTTTAAGACAAAAATAATGACACCATGATGACAGATCTACACTTTGTTCCGTGATTGTCTGTTTTTAGGCAAATTTCATGGTTTCGACCTGGCGGCACTGTAAATTTTGCAAGCAAGTGCTGCAAAATTTGGGAAACCACCCCCACTTGTTGTATTCTGTAGGATTGAAACAACGGCGTTACGCCTATTATGCAAGAGCACTCTAGTAAGGTCAGACCATCTGACCTTAAACCCCATAGGTCATTGTTTGAACGATTGACCGCCCTGATTTCTCCTGAACCTGAAAACCGCGCCGAACTGCTGGAAGTTTTGCACGACGCGCAAGAACGCAACCTCATCGATGCCGATGCACTGGCAATGATAGAAGGCGTGTTCCAGGTATCTGACCTGTGCGCACGCGATATCATGGTGCCGCGCGCGCAAATGGATGTCATCGATATTTCCAATCCCATAGAAGAATGGATGCCAGAAGTGCTGGAGACAGCGCATTCCCGCTTCCCTGCTGTGGATGGTGATCGTGACAAAGTGGTAGGCATCTTGCTCGCCAAGGACTTGCTGCGCTATTACGCCTCAGACGCTTTTGATGTGCGTGACATGCTGCGCCCCGTCATCTATATCCCTGAATCCAAGCGCCTGAATATTTTGCTGCGTGATTTTCGCGCCAACCGCAATCATATTGCCATGGTGGTGGATGAATACGGCGGTGTCTCTGGCCTCATCACCATCGAAGACGTACTGGAACAGATCGTCGGCGATATCGAAGATGAATACGATTTCGAGGAAGAAGAAGACAATATCCTGGCGCTGGAAAGCAAGGGTAATGGCAAACGCTGGCGCATCAAGGGCTTGACGGATCTTGAACAATTCAATAGCACGCTGGGCACGACCCTGGGGTCCGAGCATGTAGAAACCATAGGTGCCTATGTGGCTGACTATATGGGCGAGCTGCCCCATATGGGCGATGAGTTCTCGATAGGCAATCTGTACTTTGAAGTCTTGCGCGCTGACGCAAGAGAAGTGCAGATGCTGCTGGTGGAACAAAGACCTACCGTGCGCTCCGATGATTAAGGCTGCGCAGTCTTTGTTGTGCTCCCTGTCTGTACGTTCTTCCTTCCTGCTGATGCTGGTGGCAGGGGCGATGAATGTACTGTCGTTTGCCCCCTTCCATTACTGGCCTGTGCAAATACTAGGCATGGCGCTGCTGTTCAGCCAGGTCTTGCGTGAAGGTGAGCATGCCATCAGTCGCAAACGGGCAGGCTGGCTGGCCTGGGCTTATGGCCTCGGCTGGCTGACCGCATGCACCAGCTGGCTGGTATATGCCATGACCGTATTTGGCGGCTTGCCTGGTGTTTTATCCCTGCTGGCCCTGATGTTCTTGACAGGTGCCCTGGCTATTTATGTGGCTGCCGCTGCCTGGGGCACCCTGTACTTGCAGCATCGCTGGAAAATTTCTTCCACAACGGCTGGTCTCTTGATCTTACCAGGCTTGTGGACCGTGGCTGAATGGCTGCGCATCTGCTTTTTGACGGGTTTTCCCTGGACTATCTCTGGTTATGCCCATAGCCATAGCCCGCTGGCTGGGTTTGCACCTGTCGTTGGCGTGCTGGGCCTGTGCTGGATCAATGCCTTGCTGGCGGCGGCGCTGGCGCTGGTCTTGACAAACAGGGCGAGCCGCAAGCAAAACCTGGCCTTGCCTGGATTGATTGTTGCTGTCTTTGTGGCTGGCTTTGCCTTGCAACAAATCAGCTGGACCAAGCCGCAAGGCACAGCCTTACAAGTGCGTCTGTTGCAGGGCAATGTTGCACAGGACATGAAGTTCAGTCAGGACCATCTGAATGATTCGCTAAACCTGTATCACGACATGATCACGCAAACCCCGGCCGATCTCATCGTCACACCTGAGACAGCCTTGCCTATGCTGACTTCGCAACTGCCTCCAGATTATCTGCCGATCTTGAATACCTTTGCGCAAGACAGCAATAGCACCGTCATCCTTGGTGTAGGCGTGCATGATGGTGGTGACCAGTACTCAAACAGTGTACTGGGCATGTCACGCCAGTATGCACAGCCCTATCGTTACGACAAACATCATCTTGTCCCTTTTGGTGAATTCATCCCGCCGGGCTTTCGCTGGTTTGTGAAAATGATGGCCATCCCCATGGGGGAGTTTTCCACCTTTGGACCCATACAACCGGCCATGAAAGTCGCTGACCAGTGGATCATGCCAAATATCTGCTATGAAGATTTATTCGGTGAAGAAATCGTCGCGCAATTGTCAGCCCAGCGCGCAGCAGGTCAGCCGGTTGCCAGCATCTTGCTGAACGCCTCCAACCTGGCCTGGTATGGTAATTCTTTCGCCATTCCCCAGCATTTGCAAATCTCACAAATGCGCGTCCTCGAAACCGGCCGCCCCATGCTGCGCGCAACCAACACTGGGGCTACAGCCGTCATCGTGCCAGGTGGCGGGGTCGAGCAACTCCTGCCAGAAAATACCCGCGCCGTGCTGGCAGCAAAGGTGCAGGGATACACCGGCATGACGCCGTATATTTTGATAGGTAACCTCGGTGCACTAGGTCTGTCTGCGCTGGGCGTGTTGCTGGCGTTTTTGTTGGGACGCAGATCGAAAAAATAGACGGTTTGCAGCTTGCGTGTAGGAGCGACTTCAGTCGCGAACAGCTCTGTACGTAGGGTTTTCGCGGCTGAAGCCGCTCCTACCGAGAATGACAGCCAGTGACAGGCACAATGAGCGCATTGTACTTCTCCCGTTCTACGTAAATCATTGCAGGAAACAATATGACAGAAGACCTTTCCATCCTGAGCCGCAAGGGCAATCCACCTGACCATAGCCTGATTTATGGCAGTCATGCCGACCAGGTAGCCGATATACGTTTTGGCAGTGACGGTGCACGGCGTCCACTGGTGATGTTGATACATGGCGGTTTCTGGAAACCAGAATATGACAGGCAGCATACCGAGGCGATGTCCAGCGCACTGGCAGCAGAAGGCTGGACGGTTGTCACACCAGAATATCGCCGCATCCCCGGCCAGCCTGACGCCAGCCTGGAAGATATCGCCAGCGCGATAGAGACGTTGCCACACCAAGTGGCGCGGCACAACGGCAAGATAGTGCTGGTCGGGCATTCTGCCGGTGGCCATCTGGTGCTGTGGGCCGCCGTCAAATGTGCGATGCCCGCACTCGCCGGTGTACTTGCCCTGGCACCCGCGGCAGACCTGCGCATGTCCCATGACTTGCACCTTGGTGATGGCGCAGTGTTGCGGTTTTTGGGCAAGAATCCGGTTGAACGCCCAGATGTCGATCCCATGCAATTACCTGCGCCTGCAATACCAGTGACGGTACTGCAAGGCGCGCTTGATCAAGTTGTTCCTCAAGCTGTGCCTGAAGCTTACTGTAAGGCTTTTCCCAAAACGCAATTGATATTGCTGCCTGATGCCGGGCATTTTGCCGTGATTGATCCGCAAAGCAATGCCTGGCCTGCAGTGACATCAGCTTTGCGTGGCTTGTCGGGTCTATGAAAATTCATAGACCAATTCCGCGATAGTCAAAGAGCCCAAGAGTTAAGCGAGCGTAATCGTACGCACGCTTATGCACCTCAAATGATGCGGGCGGTTGACAAGCAAGTCATCATAAATCGCATCCCGCGGCCGCGGTATAGCTTACTTGTCGCTTACTTATTTCCTCAGGATTTCATCGCCTGGTTAAGACAATTCAAATCGATGATGCCACGCTGCAGGGCCAGTACCGCGGCATGGGTGCGGTCGCTGGCGGTCAGTTTTGAGAGAATATTTTTGACGTGGGCTTTGACGGTATCTTCAGAGATGGCAAGATAAAGGGCAATGCGTTTATTGGATTTGCCATCAGCCACCAGCTTCAGCACCTCTACTTCGCGCTTGCTGAGTGCATCGCCGCTGGCGGGGGAGATCAATTCCATGGCAATGTCGCCGGGGATGCAGCGGCGACCACTGTTAACCTGGCGCACGGTGTCGAGCAAGTCCTTGCGTAGCATGCTCTTGAGCAGATAACCGGCGGCGCCGGCCTTGACGGCGCGCAAGGCGCGTACATCGCCTTCATAGGTGGTCAGGATGATGATCCTGGCTTGTGGGAATTCCTGGCGTATGGCGATGGTCGCGTCGATGCCATTCATGTCTGGCATCTGGATATCCATGAGCGTGACATCGGGGCGCAATGCACGGTAACTGTCCAGTGCCTCGTTACCATTGGTGGCCTCACCTACCAGGCGCATATCGGCCTGGCTTTCAATAACGCTGGCGATACCCTGTCGGAACAGGGGATGGTCATCCACTGACAAAATAGTGATTGCTGCGGTCGATTCGCAATGTTCCATGATTCCTGTTTGCAAAATGGACCTGGGAGCGGGTTTCCTCTGGCAGGAGGGCTGCGCATCCACAGTGTTTGTTAAAAAGTGCAATATAGCATCGTTTGGTGAAACTGGTATTGGCTCAACCACAAAATGACAGTGCAATAAAGCATGCCAGAAGCTGTCAATTACCCTGAATGGGTATTGCCTGTTTGCGCCGCTGGCATGACATTGCTCACTTCCTTCACATCAAACCAGGATTCCATGTTGATCGCAGCCTATCCGGTTTGCAGCATGCCTGGCACGCCACTTTTCTTCCATGACGCGATGCTGCCCTGGCAATCGATGCTGGCTGTGCTGGTGCTGAGTGCATGCATTTATTTCTTGTGCCAGGCGGGCATGTCACGCGCTGCCACCTTGAGCCAGCGGCGCTTGCAGGGCAGTCCTGTGCTTGAGGATGTGCACGATACCCTGATACAGGGCATGCAAGGGCTGATGCTGAGCCTGCAGACTACCGCTAGTCATTTACCTGGCGATGGACATGAGCGGGCTCAAATAGAAACGGTGCTGGACGAGGCTGATAATTTGCTGGCACAGGGACGGCAAGCCATGCAGGATGAACAAAGCGCTGCTCACTCAGGCACCGACCTGGAACAAGCGCTGGTCAGGCTGGCCATCAGTCTGGCATCTGGCAGCTACACTTCATTTCGCTTTTGCATCAGTGGTTCTGGCTTGCCTGCGACAAGAGACATGCTTACTACCCTTTATCAACTGGCACGGGTGGCCATGATCAATGCCGCCTTGCATGTGCATGCAGAGACGGTGGAAGTAGAGCTTTGTCATGCCTGGGGCAAGCTCAGCTTGCGCATCCGCGACGACGGCAAGGGCAGGGCAGTAAGAAATATAGATACAGATAAGCAGCACGGCTATCCCGGTGTGCAGCAAATGCTGGGGTATGCCATTGCCCTGCAAGCCAGACTGGAAATGTGGAGCGGCCCAGAGGCAGGTACAGAATTGTCACTGAGCCTGGGCAGCAAATCTGTACCCGACCGCCAGTTGGCAGTGTCGCGCTTAGACAGGGTCTGGCATTTTCTGCAAAAACAATTGTATCGACAATAGATGCAGCAGATTGATGTTGGTGGCCATCCAAAAACTACCCGAAATGATGAGTCGCCTACCCCGCTTTGGAGTGATGTGCAATTTTTACAAGAACCCTACACTAGCTCGCATCTGCTACACCCGGCTTGCCATTGTGCTCAACAGCCATTGTTTTGGGGCGGGGGCGTAGTCCTTTATTTATTGATGCAATTGGAGAATTCATGGAAACCAAAGACCACGACATGGCAGTGGATCACCAGCGGCGCAAGGTCTTGCTCGGCAGTGTAGCTACTGTCGGCGCAATCAGCCTGCCGTTTGGCGCCATGGCGATCTCTTCAACACAGGCCGATCAGGCCAATCAGACAGCACCAGCAACACCGGCAACAACAACTCACTTCCACGGAGAGAAAAAAATGGCTTACTTTAAAACCAAAGATGGTACCGATATTTATTACAAGGACTGGGGCTCAGGTCAGCCCGTCGTTTTTTGCCATGGCTGGCCATTGAATTCTGATAGCTGGGAATCGCAAATGATCTTCCTGGCCTCACAAGGCTTCCGCTGCATCGCCCATGACCGTCGTGGCCATGGCCGCTCCAGCCAACCCTGGGATGGCAATGACATGGATCACTACGCCGACGATCTGGCGCAGTTGATTGAATTGCTGGACCTGAAAAACGTCGTGCTGTTTGGCTTCTCTACCGGCGGTGGCGAAGTGGCGCGTTATATAGGCCGCCATGGCACCAAGCGCCTGGCCAAGGCTGGCCTGATCTCGGCTGTGCCACCTTTGATGCTGAAGACAGATAGCAATCCTGGTGGTTTGCCGATGTCGGTGTTTGATGGCCTGCGTGCCGGCTCACTGGCTAACCGTGCGCAGCTGTATCTGGATGTGGCAGGCGGGCCATTCTATGGCTTTAATCGCCCGGGTGCCAAAGTATCGCAAGGCCTGGTTTATTCCTGGTGGGCGCAAGGCATGCAGGGCGGGCACAAGAATACCTATGATTCCATCAAGGCATTCTCGGAAACTGATTTCAGGGAAGATCTCAAGAAATTCGATATCCCCACCCTGATCGTGCATGGTGATGACGACCAGATCGTGCCTATCGACGCTGCCGGACGTGCTTCTGCCAAACTGGTCAAGAATTCCAAACTGCTGGTCTACGCAGGCGCACCACATGGCTTGACGGATACCCACAAAGACCAGTTCAACAAAGACATGCTCAGTTTTATCAAGTCTTAAATACAGACCACCCCCAGCCGCGCTATGCAAAGACTGTATTCGATGTTTCCGGCTGGCCGGGCCGGGGCAGGTTTGCTGATACTGCGCATCGTGGTGGCCTTGCAGCTACCCGCAGCCAGTGCCTGTTGCAGCAAACCAGCAATGGCTGGCTGGGTAGACATGTTGATAGAGGGCCTGGCCGTCTTGCTATGCATAGGCATATTAACGCCGCTGCTTGCCCTGCTTTGCGGGGCGACGGCGGCTTTGTGCCTGTTCGGTCAGGGGGTGTTGTCCAGTGTGTCGCCAGTGATATGCCTGGTGATTGCCAATGCCATCGCACTGGCCTTGCTGGGGCCAGGAGCGTATTCCCTTGATGCGAAATTTTTTGGACGGCGCCTGATCGTCCTGCATGAAGGCAATGAGCAATGAGATGTTCGCAATCAGATACTCACTATCAGATACTTAATACCAGATACTCAATAAGCGAGTAGAAAAAAATGAATAAATTAACGACAGCAGCCGGTGCGCCGGTAGTCGATAACCAGAATACCCAGAGTGCCGGCCCGCGTGGCCCGCTCTTGCTGCAGGATATATGGCATCTGGAAAAAATGGCGCACTTCAACCGTGAAGTGATACCTGAACGCCGCATGCATGCCAAAGGCTCAGGCGCGTTTGGCACTTTCACGGTGACGCATGATATTTCTGCTTACAGCAAAGCCAGTGTATTTGCTGAAGTGGGCAAGAAGACCGATATCTTCATGCGCTTTTCTACCGTCGCCGGTGAGCGCGGCGCGGCTGATGCAGAACGCGACATCCGCGGTTTTGCCGTCAAGTTTTATACCGAAGAAGGTAACTGGGACGTGGTTGGCAATAACACTCCCGTGTTTTTTATGCGCGATCCGCTGAAGTTCCCGGATCTGAACCATGCCGTAAAACGCGACCCACGCAGCAACCTGCGCAGTGCTGACAATAACTGGGACTTCTGGACACTATTGCCAGAAGCCCTGCACCAAATCACCATCGTCATGAGTGACCGCGGCTTACCCGCAAGTTACCGGCATATGCATGGTTTTGGCAGCCACACCTATAGCATGTTGAATGCGGCCAATGAAAGACACTGGGTCAAGTTCCATTTTGTGTGCCAGCAAGGTATCGTCAACCTGACCGATGCAGAAGCAGAAAAACTGGTCGGGCAAGACCGTGAAAGTGCCCAGCGTGATTTATTCCATAGCATAGAACATGGTGATTTCCCGCGCTGGAGCCTGAAGATACAAGTCATGCCAGAAAAAGACGCCGCGACTTACCACATCAATCCCTTCGACCTCAGCAAGGTCTGGCCACACAAGGATTACCCGTTGATTGACGTCGGCGTGCTGGAATTAAATCGCAACCCTGACAATTATTTTGCAGATGTAGAACAAGCGGCCTTCTCGCCTGCCAATATTGTACCGGGCATCGGTTTTTCACCAGACCGCATGTTGCAGTCACGCTTGTTTGCCTATGGCGATGCACAGCGCTACCGCCTCGGCGTCAACCACCACCAGATACCAGTGAATGCGCCAAGATGCCCTTTCCACAGTTACCACCGTGACGGTGCAGCCAGGGTCGATGGCAATCAGGGCAGCCTGATCGGCTATGAACCCAATTCCAAAGGCGCATGGCAACAACAGCCTGCATTTGCCGAACCGCCACTGGCACTGGAAGGCGCGGCAGGCCACTGGGATCATCATGTCGATGAAGATTACTACAGCCAGCCTGGCAATCTGTTCCGCCTGCTCAGCACAGACAAGCAGCAACTCTTGTTTGAGAATACGGCACGCTCTCTCAGTGGCGCCGCGCTGGAGATACAACAACGCCACGTCAGTAACTGCAGCAAGGCTGATCCTGCCTATGGTGCAGGTGTTGCCGCCGCGCTGCAAGCTCTGGCGAGCTAAGTTTTTTTGCAAGTAAAAGTATTACAACCCATTAACGTCAGGAGAGGGAAAGATCATGTTTGGACTTACCGTACTCGGTATTTTTCATACCACCATCAGTCTGGTGGCTGTCATTGCCGGCCTGCATGCATTCTGGCGCTGGCAGGCCATAGACCCGCGCAAGACCGGCGGCAAAATATATCTGGTGACCACAGTGGTTTCTTGCCTGACTGGCCTGGGCATATTTGCCCACGGCGGCTTTGGCAAACCGCATGCCCTGGCCCTGATCACGCTGGTGGTGTTGGCGATAGCCGTGCTGGCGCAAACCAGTTCTTTGTTTGGCCGTTTTTCAAGACAGGTTGAGGTAGTCAGCTATTCACTGAGTTTTTTCTTTCATCTGATACCTGGCATTACCGAAACCAGCACGCGCCTGCCTTTGGGTCACCCTCTGCTGGACAGCCCGGAAGCACCCGTCTTGCAAACTTTATTTGCGGTGTTATTTGTCGTTTTTCTTGTTGCGGCAGTCTGGCAAGCCAGACGCATAAAATAAAAGTAGTCCCCATCCACCTAGCCATCCAATTTTTTGAAAGAACACACCATGCCTATCGCTAAAGCAGAACCAGGTAAAGCCCTGTTGAACCCGACTAACCATACCCTGATCATGATAGATCATCAACCGCAAATGGCCTTTGCGACTAAATCCATCGACCTCGTGGCCTTACGCAATAATGCCGCCATGGTGGCCAAGGCTGCCAAGGAGTTCCAGGTGGCGACCATACTGACCACGGTGGCAGAAAAGTCTTTTTCCGGCCCCATCTTTGAAGAAATCAAAAACGTTTTCCCCGATGAAAAAATCGTTGACCGCACCAGCATGAACACATGGGAAGACAGCCGCATTGCCGAGCTCGTCAATGCCAAGGGCAAGGACAGAATCGTGCTGGCTGGCCTGTGGACTTCCGTCTGCATCGTCGGCCCGGCTATCTCGGCGCTGGAACAAGGTTTTGAAGTGTATGTGATTGCTGATACCTGCGGTGATGTCTCGGCAGAAGCTCACCAGCACGCCATGGAGCGCATGATACAAATGGGTGCCCGCCCGATGACATCGCTGCAATATCTGCTCGAATTACAACGTGACTGGGCACGTGGCGAGACTTACAATCAAACTGTTGCTACTGCCATCACCCATGGCGGCGGCTATGGTCTGGGCCTGATTTATGCGAAGAGCATGTTCAATGCCAGTGAAGCGCATTAATCTTTGGCAGGCTTTTGTTTTTAATGATCCGGTGGCTGAAAACCACCGGATCAATGATGATTTTCCAAGAGGTAACCACATGCACGCAGACCTGATCTTAAACAACGGCCAGTTCCACACAGTAGACCGCAGCCAGCCACTCGCTGGTGCAGTCGCCATCAAGGATGGCAAGTTCCTGGCGGTTGGCGATACAGAAAGCGTCATGCGCTTCAAGGCAGCCACAACCCAAATCATCGACTTGCAAAAGCGCTGCGTCATCCCCGGCCTGAATGATTCGCACATCCACCTGATACGCGGTGGCCTCAACTACAATCTTGAGCTGCGCTGGGAAGGCGTGCCCTCGCTGGCAGATGCCCTGCGCATGTTGAAAGAGCAGGCCTTGCGCACGCCGCAGCCGCAATGGGTCAGGGTCGTTGGCGGCTGGACTGAGTTCCAGTTCGCAGAAAAGCGCATGCCCACGCTGGAAGAAATCAATGCTGCTGCGCCAGATACGCCCGTGTTTATCCTGCATCTGTATGACAGGGCGCTGCTCAACCGAGCGGCCTTGCGCGCAGTGGGTTATACCAAGGACACACCTAACCCGCCCGGTGGCGAAATCCAGCGCGATGCCGCAGGCAACCCTACCGGTATGCTCATCGCCAAACCCAATGCGATGATACTGTATGCCACCCTGGCCAAAGGCCCCAAACTGCCGCTGGACTTGCAAGTCAATTCTACCCGCCAGTTCATGCGTGAGCTGAACCGCCTGGGTTTGACCAGCGCCATTGATGCTGGTGGTGGCTTCCAGAACTATCCTGAAGACTATGCCATCATCGACCAGCTTGCCAAAGACCAGCAGTTGACCATACGCATCGCCTACAACCTGTTCACCCAGAACAAAGGGCAAGAGCTGCAAGACTTTGAGCGCTGGACTGACATGGTCAAGCCCGGTGATGGCAGCGACTTTTACCGTCACAATGGCGCGGGTGAAATGCTGGTATTTTCTGCCGCCGATTTTGAAGACTTTCTGGAGCCGCGCCCCGACCTGGCCGCAGGCATGGAAGACGAACTCGAAAAAGTCGTGCGCCATCTGGTCAGCCAGCGCTGGCCTTTCCGTCTGCATGCAACCTATGATGAGTCTATCAGCCGCATGCTCGATGTGTTTGAAAAAGTCAACCGCGACATCCCTTTTGATGGCCTGCACTGGATGTTTGACCATGCCGAGACGATTACAGAACGCAATATAGAACGCGTGCGCGCACTCGGTGGCGGCATCGCCATCCAGCACAGGATGGCTTTCCAGGGGGAATATTTTGTAGAACGTTATGGCGCAGACGCTGCCCGCGCTACCCCACCTGTTGCCAAGATGCTGGAGATGGGCGTGCCCGTAGGTGCAGGCACTGACGCCACCCGCGTGGCCAGCTATAACCCCTGGACTGCGCTGTACTGGCTGGTCTCTGGCCGCACCGTCGGTGGCTTGCGCCTGGCCAGCGTCAATGCGCAATTATCACGCGATGCCGCGCTGGAGTTATGGACGCTGGGCAGTAGCTGGTTTTCCAATGAGCAAGGTAAAAAAGGCCAGATCAAGGAAGGCCAACTGGCTGACCTGGCCGTGCTGTCGGCTGATTATTTCAGCGTGACGGAAGAAAGCATCAAACACATAGAAGCGGTACTCACCATCGTTGGTGGCAAGATTGTGTATGGCGCGGCAGAATTTAATCCCTTGTCACCCCCTGCCATACCGGTGCTGCCAGACTGGTCGCCTGTCACCAAGGTCAGCGGCCATTATCGCGCAGTGACAAACACGCAAAAAACCGCCTTGCCGCACCAGTGCCGTGGTGCTTGTGGTGTGCATGTACACAGGCATGATGTGGCACGTGCTGCCAATGTACCAGTCTCTGATTTTTCAGGGTTCTGGGGTGCGCTCGGTTGTAGTTGTTTTGCGTTTTAATTTTGCGTTTTTAGAGAGCATCACTATGCGTTATTCAAAAATTTTGCTGGGGCTGCTCATCTCCTTCGTCACTGGAGCGGGCTGCAAATTGCTGCATATACCCGTGCCTTCACCGCCGGTGTTGAGCGGGGCTTTTTTAGTGTTTACCATGAGCCTGGGTTATTGGCTGGTTGACCGTTACACCCAGGCGCAAGAAGCGAAACACAAGGCCTTGTGCGGCGGCCATGCTTTAGATGACAAGAAGGGAACTTGAGATGGATATCGCCATAGGTGCATTACTGGGTTTGGCTATCGGTGGTTTATGCCGCTGGCTGGATATTCCTTCGCCAGCACCACCAACGCCCATCGGCGCTTTGCTGGTGGTGGCCATGACGGTCGGTTACCTGGCTGCTGGTCAGTTCGCCTGAAAGGCATAAGATGCGTACAACGAATTTCTTCCAGCGGCTGTCCATGCCAGCCAAACCTGATCTGGGCTTGCTCTTCCTCAGGCTGGCTGGCGCTTTCATGCTCTTGTATGTGCATGGCTTGCCCAAGCTGATGCATTACAGCACAGAGCTGGCGCATATTGATGATCCTATGCATCTGGGCCGCAGCCTGACGTTGTGGCTGGCGCTGCTGGCAGAAATTGTATGCCCGCTACTGATTGCAGCAGGCATCTTGACAAGGCTGGCTAGCCTGCCCATCATCTTCCTGCTGCTGGTGTCCATGCTGGCGGTACACCCTGACTGGAGCATCGCCGAAGGCCAGTTTGGCTGGCTGTTGCTGATCATCTTTGGCACTATCGCCCTGGCCGGGCCGGGCAGGTATTCATTGAGCAAAGGTAACACTGCATGACAAGCAAGCACACGCTGGGTATTGCCCTTGGTTTTACCGCAGGTTATGTTGATACCGTGGGCTTTGTCGCCCTGTTTGGCTTGTTCACTGCCCATGTCACTGGCAACTTTGTGCTCATCGGCAGCGAGCTGGCCCACCCCAGCCATGGTGTGCTGATCAAGTTTCTGGCTTTCCCGGCCTTTATCCTGGCAGTGGCACTGGCACGCATTGTTGCTGTCAAGCTGGAAGCCAGCGGTAAATCCGCTGCGCGTGCGCTGACAGGCATGCAGTTGCTGTTCTTGCTGGCCTTCATGCTGCTGGGCTGCTTATCCGTTCCTGTGCAAAGCACAGACGCTGTCTTGCCCCTGGTCGCCGGCATAGCCGGTGCCGCTGCCATGGGCATACAAAACGCCGCCAGCCGCCTGGTATGGACAGAACTGGCACCCACCACCGTGATGACAGGCAATGTCACCCAGATCGTGATTGACCTGGTAGATATACTCAGGGGCAGTGCAGTGACAGGCACCAAGGCCCGCTTGTGGAAATTTTTGTGGCCAGTACTCGCCTTTGGCGTAGGGGCAGTAGGCGGGGCATTTGCATTTATGTATGCAGGTTTTTTTGCGCTGGTCTTGCCAGTGCTGATTTTATGTGCGGTTTTGCTGTTTTTTTCTGAGTAAGCGAAGCTGCATATTCATCTGTATTCTTGATACATTACCCTTACAGTACAAATAAGCGTAAAAAGTAATCGCTTATCATTTGTTTCGTTTTGATAAATTTGGTTAGACTGTGGGCTATAGATTGTTTATTTATCGTCCAGGATCACCCACGTGCTTTTTCCCAAATGGCAGACCTTGCTGAAAACCGGCATGGCTGCGCTGTTGTTCAGCTCCCTTTTTATTCTCCTCAGGCCTGTCACTGCGGCTGAGGCCAATTATTCCACCGTGACTACAGCCCAGCCCAGCCGCTTGCTGTCTGACTATACTCACACCCCCTGGAATGCTCTCAATGGCGCGCCCAGTGATGTACTCAAGTTTGCCCAGACCACCGATGGCTGGTTGTGGATAGCCACGCCCACGGGCCTGTTCCGTTTTGATGGATTGCGTTTTGAGCGTATGGATAAAGTCCAGGGTCAGCCACTACGATCCAGCAATGTACTGGGTTTGCTGGGCACACCCGATGGCAGCCTGTGGGTAGGTTATCGTTTTGGCGGCATCAGCGTTTTCAAGAACAATACCGTGCGCACTTTTACCGAGGCAGACGGCCTGCCCGGCGGCAGCGTCATGAGCATGACCCTGGGGCCGGACGGCAGCATCTGGGCCGCCACCCGTGAAGGCCTGGCGATGCTGGCTCCGGGAGCGCAGCGTTTCAAGCCCGTAGGCACTGACAGTGGTTTACCACAATTCATGGCCAGGCAAATTCTGTTTGACAAGGCTGGTGTGCAATGGGTTTCTGTCAAGGGTGGCGTCTACTTTCGTCGCCCTGGTGAGGCCCGCTATATCCAGGCCTGGCCCAAACTCGATTTGATGGCCATGGCAGAAAGCCCCGACGGCACGCTATGGGCTTCTGACGGTGCGTATAAATTCTATCGCATGAGTACCCGCGCCCCGGCAGGCAATGCCGCCCCCAGACCAGAGATAGAAGGCAATGGTATGTTCTTTGATCGTGATGGCGTCATGTGGATCCTGCGCACCCACGCACTGGAACGTCGCCAGGCACCGTGGACAGCCGACAGCGGCCCCGACCAGTTGTTAACCAAAGAGAGTGGCATGAGCGGCCCCTTGCCGCAGACTTTTTTCCAGGACAGAGAAGCTAATATCTGGATAGGCACCTCCCACGGGCTGGACCGCCTGCGTCGCAATCGCCTGCATATTTTGCCGGTGGCGCTACCGTTTGATCATCCCTCCATGGCCAGTGCTGGCAATGGCGAAGTCATCACCGCTGATTTTGCTGGAGTAGTGCGCCGCTTCAAAGACTCTGGCGATCTCAAGCAAGAATTGCGAGGACAATTCAGCATGGCTTATCGCGCTGATGATGGCTTGATCTGGCTGGGTAATGATACTGGATTGTGGCGACGCGAGAATTCTGGAAAGTTCAGTACGTTGCCCATGCCACCTGATATTGCGGGTAACCAGGTCCAGGCCATGGTCGCGATCGACTCTCGGCAACAATGGGTCTCTGTATCACGCAAAGGATTATTCCGTATTGATGAAGGTAAATGGCAATTGCAAAGCGGCCTCAATGGCTTGCCCACCGAGACAGTCATGAGCCTCACCAAGGACAACCATGGCCGCATCTGGGCGGGCTATTTGTATAGCCACATTGCCCTGATAGACGGCAAGCATGTCCAGCTCTTTGGCAAAGAGCAAGGTCTTGAACTCGGCAATGTGCTGGCCCTGCAAGCCGATGGCGAACACCTTTGGGCAGGTGGTGAATATGGCCTGGCACTGTACAACAGCAAACTTGACGCCCAACATTTTGTACCTGTCAAAGTCAGCGGCCAACAAGCCTTGAGAGGCATATCAGGCATAGTCCGCACCGCCACTGGCGACCTCTGGCTGCATGGCGCAGATGGCATTACCCACATCCCTGCCAGCGAAGTTGAACAGCTATTGCGTGATCCCGCCCATGTCACAAATTATGAGCGTTTCAATGCACTCGATGGCTTGCTGGGCAGCCCATCGCAACTGCGGCCATTGCCATCGCTGATTGCCGCCAGTGATGGCCAGCTGTGGTTTTCTACCACCAGCGAAATCGCCACGATAGATACTCAAAAAATCGCTCGCAATCTTCTGCCACCGTCTGTGCAGATTACCGCTGTCCACGCTGGTAGCAAAGACTATGCGGCGCAGCCAGCACTGCAATTGCCAAAAGAAAACCGCGACATCCAGATCAGCTTTACTGCACTGAGCCTCAGCATGCCGGAACGCATCAGCTTTCGCTACCAACTGCAAGGCTATGACAAAGGCTGGCAAGACTCGCAGGGACGGCGCGAAGCCTTCTACACCAATCTGCCACCTGGCAATTATCGCTTCATGGTCAAAGCCGCCAATGAAGATGGCCTGTGGAATGAGCAAGGCACGGCCATGCAAATCGGTATCACGCCCGTTTTCACAGAGACACCATGGTTCATTGCCTTGCTGCTCTTGCTGGCCACGGTATTCTTGTATGTACTCTACCTGCTGCGTATACGCTACCTGACCGCCCACATGCAAGACCTCATGCATGAAAGACTGGCAGAACGCACCCGTATCGCCCGCGGCCTGCACGACACCCTGCTGCAAAGCGTGCAAGGTCTCATCATGTATTTTGACAGCCAGGCACGCCGCCTGCCCAGCGACTCGGAAGAACGTGCCAAGCTCGAACAAACCCTGGACCTGGCCGATCAGCTCATGGTAGAAGGGCGCGAACACATCATGGACCTGCGCAGCCAATCCGTACCGGAAGAACTGGAACAGGCACTGCAGCAATATGGCAGTATCCTGCTCAATGAACGTTTCACACTGACCGTGCGTGGCAAGCCGCACTGGCTATGCGAAGCGGTCCGCAATGAAATCCATGCCATTGCCCGTGAAGCCCTGCTCAATGCAGCAAGACATTCAAATGCCAGCAAGGTCACACTGGAGCTGGAATATCAGCGTGATTACTTTACCCTGCGTGTCGCAGACAATGGGCAAGGGCTACCTGTCGCCATCGTCGAGGCAGGACAACGCGAAGGCCACTGGGGACTGGTGGGAATGAAAGAGCGTGCAGAGGCCATGGGCGCAAACTACCTCATGAAATCCGTAGCGGGTGAGGGTACTGCGATACAGGTCAGACTGCCTGCCAATCTGGCATATACCAATGCAGTTGGTAGCGCTCTTGACGTATGGCCAAGATTTTTTGGAATGGGAAGACTAAGAAAATTATTTGGCAGGGCGGGACATGGCAACAAATGAAGCGTGTGAGCCAGGACAGATTGTCCCATTCCCAAAATAGGTGAATGAGACTGAGACGCCAGGTGGCTGTAATTGACCTGCATTTTTTCACGCTTGCGGATGTTGAAAGCCTGGGGCATGACCTGGAACTGCTTTTGCACCGGGCATCTGAGCTTCGTCAATAAAAGTGACTGCTTGCCACGGTAAGCCCCGGCATACAGGATCAAACTTCTTCCCGTATACATCCAACGATAAGCAACGACAAGCAACGCTATACATTAATGCATAGCTGCTAGTCATTTTTCGGCAATTCTATTTGCCTGGATCTTCATACATACTCCTTCCATCGCAGTAGGTCTGAACACCTGCAAGCTCATAGACGATGATCTTGCTGACTGGCGCAGGCGTACTCCAGCAGATGGGCGATGAATAAACGTCGACATAAATTTTTCAACAAAATTTCAGGAGCTTTTCATGAATTCAATCAGCAAAATTACCCGTAGAGCCATGCAGGTGGTCGCCGCAATTACATTAACTGGCGCGGGCATGACAGCGGCTTTCGCTGCGACTGCTGAGGCTGCAACATCTGCCACAGGCGCAATCACACCAACATCAAGGCCGCTTGGCCACGCCTCACCAGGCACTGACTAAGCAATGGATCTCGCTGTGGAATGGGGACCTGGAATTGGCAAAAGCCATCATCGCACCCGATTTCGCCTTGCATGCCACGCTGCTGGATGGACGTGCCGATACTGCGATTAGTGGTCCGGCAGGGCTTGCGGCCTGGGTAGCACAAAGCCATGGACTTTTCAAAAATCTGCAATTCTCGGTACAAGTCGGCCCCATAGTCGACGCTAACTTTGTCGTGCTGCGCTGGGAGGCAACTGGCAACTATGGCGGCGGCATGCCAGGTGCGAATGCTGCCATCGGTACACCTGTGGAATTTACAGGGACAGACATCCTTCGTATTGAGGATGGGAAGGTGAAAGACTATTGGCTTAATGCTGATACAGCAAATCTGCTGATGCAGTTAAAGTTTGGACAAACACCAGCAGCCACGGCGAATTAAACGTTTTATTTCTTGCGTAGGTACGATTAGCAAGCGTAATCGTACGCATGTCTATTTACCTCTGCTACTTTGATAAAGCGTGATGCTTATTTTTTGAATTCAGTAAGGCCATGCACTGGATTTTTGTGAAAAATATCAAATCACAATGAGGTCGCCCGATGTATAACATGCGTACGATTACGCGGGGCTAATCGTACCTACGGGGTGCGGCATAAAACCCTGGATGCCAGATCAAGTCTGGCATGACGATGTTGGAGGCTAATTGCTGGCGGTGGGTGTTACCATGTATTAGGTAACAGAGAAAAAAATGGTTTGCGAACATGTATTTCGCAATTAAAGCCCATATCCTCAAACCCGTCATGCCGGGCTCGATCCGGCATCCAGCGGCGTTGCTTGCATACTGATGCAGTCTGTTTGCAGATAAATCTGAAATGACGGTAGATAACAGGAGTATCCAAGGAATATACACTGCTCATTCCAGCATGCAGGTGGCCTGTATTTGATACTTGACCGGCTTGCATGCGTACGATTACGCTGACGCTAATCGTAGCTATGCTTGTTATTTTATTTTGCACGCAGAGGTTCGTCAGGTTTACGAAATACTTTTTAGGATGATTATATGATTGAAAGCACTTACAAGTCGTCAGCGACAAAATCTGAAAAAGAAAATGCTGAGGCACAAATGGCACCTAAAGCCGATAAAATTCTTGCCCTTTTCTTGACATTCATAGCTATGGTATTAAGTGGAGGGCGGCAATATTGGGAATCACATGGGGGAATACCAGAAGCAATCGGTGGTGGTATTGGTGGATTACTTATGTCACTTATCCCTGTAGGCCTATGTCAAATCCGGAGTAAATTCAGAAATGAGAAATCCCGGTACAAAATATTTCTTTGGTCGGTATCAATTGTTTGTACTCTTTCTGTTGTAGGATTCTTGCAGTTATTTATGTTGACAAATAAAGCCTGACAGTCAGTAAGCGCGCAGCCACCCCACCTATAAAAAGAAGTTACAGCGGAGTAGAGTTCTGAAATGGCAGCAGGGAATCGATTTGGCTGTCAGGGCATGTCGGGATACGTTCCAGGACACTGGTCAGCCATTGCAGTGGATTAAGACCGTTAAGTCTTGCCGTGCCCAGTAAAGTCTGGATAGCGGCAGCACGTCGTCCTGCGCGTTCTGAGCCTGCGAACAGCCAGTTCTTCTTGCCAATGGCAATAGGCCGTATCGCGTTCTCGACCGCGTTGTTATCGATCGGCAGCCTGCCCGAAGCTACAAACAGCTCTTATATTTATTTCGCGTAGGTACGATTAGCGCAAGCGTAATCGTACGCATGTCTATTTACCTCTGCTACTTTGATAAAGCGTGATGCTTATTTTTTGAATTCAGTAAGGCCATGCACTGGATTTTTGTGAAAAATATCAAATAACAATGAGGTCGCCCGATGTATAACATGCGTACGATTACGCGGGGCTAATCGTACCTACGGGTTGGGGCATGAATTAGTGTGTGCAGCATGTTTAAATAATTCAGATGCGCACTTTGTTGAATCACACTATGTATGAATGCTGGCTCAGGTAGATACGATTAGATACGTAATTGCGCACAAAATTGAAAATGTAGGCATATCAGACCGGCTCCCTCGATTTTCCAATTAATCGCTTAATTGATGTCACTGCAGATTTACGATTTTTTGCCAATTTAAAATGTTTAGGCAGATGTAATAATGAAGCTAGATATCCCGTATGGTCGTGATAATTCCTATTGGAAGACTGGATAAATTCTAGTAGAACGTTTGCATGTTCCAATGAAAATGCCCAAAGTATTTTTCCTTTTACCTGACACTTCCAAAAAGCATCACGTGGCCAATGGATTGTTTTTCTCCCTGAAAAACCACAATTGAGACAAGAAATATCGGCTTCAAAGATACCCGGCTCCCCGATGGCCTCATAACTAATGCTTGCTCCAACCTGAGTTGCTTTGGTGATCGGGGCGTTTGAGCAAATTGCATGTCCTTTGCACTTCGCGCATTCAACCGAGAACTCTTGGGGAAACGAGAACCATTGGTATATATGCGTCATGATGATAACTAACTCTTATTTGAAAGTTGGTAACCAGCTCAGGTAGGTACGATTAGCGCGAGCGTAATCGTACGCATGTGTATCCGCCTAAAATACGTTGCAAAGCCTGACGTTCATTTCGCCGCTTACTTATTCCCCTGCACCATCTGCGCATCAATATCAGCCAGGCATTCAATACCACGCTGGGTGATGGTCATCTTGCCGGTGTCGGCATCGACTGCGACGTGGGCTTTTTTGCCGAGGAAGGTGGCGACCGGGCCGGGCAGGCTGGTGTCGGGGTCATTGGCAATGGCGCGCAAGCCATCGATGCATTGTTTGATGAACAGGGTTTGCCTGCCGGTGTCGGTCAATTCCAGCGTGCCGTCCTTGCGGTAAGTCATGAACTTGATGCCGCACAGGCGCTTGGCATTGCGGCTGATGCAGGCATTCGGTTTTGTATTGCGCGGCAGCTTGCTTAATTGCTCAAGTGCGTCGTATTCATCTATGCTGAGTTTCTGATTCATTGCTGCTTTCTAAAAAAGAAACACAGATTAAAATGAAGAATCCCGGTTCCTGGTTTTCTTCTGATCTTCTCTGTGTCTCTGTGCCTCTGTGTTGAGAGGTCTTGACTTAAAAAATTACTTGTAAACCTTGCCGCTCTTCATGACGAATTTCACTTTCGTCAGGCTTGTTACATCCGTCAGCGGATCAGCATCGACAGCAATGATGTCCGCCAGCTTGCCCACCTTGATACTGCCGACCTTGTCTTGCAAGCCCAGCAAATCTGCTGCATTGATGGTGGCTGCCTGTATGGCTTGCAGTGGCGTCATGCCATACTTGACCATGTAATAAAATTGCTTGCCATTATCGCCATGCGGATAAACCCCGGCATCGGTGCCAAAAGCCATGCGGGCACCGCCTTCCAGGGCCGCCCGGAAGTTATCGCGCTGTTTTTGGCCTATTTCTTTTTCCTTGGCCAGGGATTCGGGCAAGAAACCTGCTTTTTCGCCTTCGCCGAGAATATAGTCGTCATTATAGATGTCCATGACCAGCCATGTCCCATGTTGTTTGGCTAATTTGATGCCTTCTGCGTCAATCAGGCTGCTGTGTTCAACAGAATCGACACCGGCGCGGATGGCGTCGCTGATGCCACTGGCACCGTGTGCATGGGCGGCAACCTTGCGGCCCAGCTTGTGGGCTTCTTGCACGATGGCCTGCATTTCTTCCAGCGTGTATTGCTGGGCACCGGCAGCATCGCCTTTGGATAAGACGCCACCAGTAGCGCAAATCTTGATGAGATCGGCACCATATTTGGCCATTTCACGCACTTTGCTGCGTGCGGCCCAGGGGCCGTCTGCCACGCCCTTGCCAGTGTCATTGTATTCTGGCGGCAAGAGATTATTGTCGCAATGGCCACCCTTGATGCCTATGGCATAACCGGCAGCCAGGATGCGTGGGCCAGGGAAGTCGCCATCATTGATGGCATCGCGCAGGGCAACGTCGGCAAAACCTTCAGAGCCTACATCGCGCACGGTGGTGAAACCGGCATTAAGGGTATCACGCGCAGCCCGGACGCCATACAGGGCAGAACGTATAGTGGATGTCCCCAGAGAGCTATAGCCATGCTGGCGCGGATTGCTGGTCAGGTGGGTATGGGCATCGATCAGGCCGGGCAAGACGGTGGCGTTGGAGAGGTCGATGAGCTTGGCATTGTAAGGAATGGGTGTGCCGGCAATCGGGACTATGGCTGTAATGCGTTCGTTCACGATGACGATCAACTGGTCACGCAAGACTTTGCCGGTTTCTACATCCAGCAAGCGGCCTGCCTTGATGGCTGTGGTTTCCACGCCGGGGTGCTTGTCCTGTGCATATGCCAGGTTTGCTGTCAACGCCAGGCTACATAGCATGCTGCTCAATAAGGCTGATATCAGTTTGTTCTTCATTCTTGGTCCCTATGGTATTGATAGACTGATTGTTATCTTGCCAGCAAGGCTGGGGCGTTGCTTGCGAGTGAATATACCATAGGGCAATAGGGGTGCTGCGGGCGCTGGCCAGCCAGGGTAAATTCGCGGGAGTTTTACATGCGTTGAAGCGTTAAAGGCGCAATTAATCGACAATAAACAATTTCGCGCCAATGGCCGTGGATGAGCGATGTGCCTCCGCAGCATCGGCAACCTGGTAGCTCATGCCTGCCGTCAACGTCAGCACGCGGCCATCGTCAAGCTCGGTTTGCATTTCACCTTCCAGGCACAGCAGGATATGTCCCTTGCTACACCAGTGATCGGCCAGGTAGCCGGGGGTGTATTCGACCATGCGCACACGGATGTCACCAAACTGGCAAGTGCGCCAAAAGGCTTTTCCTGTGATGCCGGGATGTTCGGTTTTTTCCAGGGCTGACCAGTCTGTCGTGCCAAAAGGGATATCGGTAATTTTCATATAGGTATAAAAAAATAAATTGTCCTGATGCTACTCTGCCGCCAGCGCACTGGTCTTTAAGGCAGCGACATCGCCACTGACGATAACATGGATGTAGCGGCTGATTTTCTCTACCGGCCAGTCCCACCAGGCGATTTCTTCCAGAGTCTCGATGATGTCGTTGCTAAAACGCTGGCGTATGCTTTTGGCTGGATTGCCACCGACGATACTATAGGCGGGTACATCGCTGACAACCACAGAGCGTGAGGAAATGATGGCGCCATTGCCTATCTTCACACCCGGCATGATCAGGGCTTCATACCCTATCCAGACATCATTGCCTATGATGGTGTCACCCTTGTAGGGCAGGGCGTCCAGGTCCATGGGTGTTTTCTCCCAGCCATTGCCAAAGATCTGGAAAGGGTAGGTTGAGATGCCAGCCATATTGTGATTGGCACCATTCATGATGAATTTGACACCACGCGCCAGTGCACAAAACCTGCCTATGATGAGCTTGTCGCCGATGAAGGGGAAATGGTAGAGCACATTGCGCTCGAAATTTTCTGCATCGTCGGGGTCATCATAATAGGTGTAGTCACCGATGAGGATGTGCGGATTGCTGACGGTATTCTTGATATAGCAAACCTGGGGGAAGCCTTGCATGGGATGCTTGTTGCTTGGGTCTGGTCCGTGCATGAGAATATCAATGTTGGATGTCGTCTAATAATTGGTGCAGGGCCTTCGTCATGGCCTTGATCGAGCCTTGCATATCCCATTCATCATTGTCGACATTGACGAAATTAGAGACGGCGCGTAACTCCAGGAAGGGCTGGTTTTCGCGCAGGCAGGTGTAGAAGAAGGCCGCGCCTTCCATGTTTTCGAGATCGACGAACTCTGTGTCGACATAATGTGCCATGGCGGCATTGAGAGACATGCTGCGTGCCCGTGGCAAACCGGTACCTGCCGGGATGTGCGGGCAGTGCAGGGTATGGCGGCGTTCAAATTCCATGTCTATGGGCAGATGGGCGAGATGGGTAAAGCCGTCTGGTGTGAAAAAACCGAGATCGCCTTCGACTTCGCTTTCCACCAAGGCCACATCGCCTAGTTTGAAACTGGAATGCGGATAGGCACCGGCGATGCCTGCCATAATCAGTAAATCTGGCTCATATTCATAAATCGCCTGCAGGCTGGCATGGGCGGTGGCGGTCAGGCCTACCCCGGAGACGATGCTGATGATGCCTTCACGCTGGAACAGACTGGCTTCGGTCTGGGTAGGGAAGAGTATGACTATTTTCATGATGCATTGCTTTCTGCTGGTTTGCCAAGGCGACTAGCGAGTGAGTTTCATTTTATCAATTGTGCCGCGATAAAAAAATTGAATTGGCTGGCTTTTTAAGCCTTGTTGCATGAATTGCGCAGAATTTTTTTGGAATATACTGCTTAAATCAGGATTTTGCCGTCTGGCAAGGGCATGGATACTAGCAGGATGAATTCGCAGGATGAATTTTTACACGATATTGGCATGAGACACTGGGGCTGGTAGAAAGTTTGCCATAAGTTTTCCAAAGGTTTGCCCCAAGTTTGCCGTAAACCAAGGGATACTTGATGTTTCCTTGTTTCTTCTATAAACATTTGCTGCAGATAGTGCAGGTGCAATGATGGCTAAAACCAATAAAGAATTTGTAACAGGCTTGTTCCAGGTCTTATGGGACAGACAACCTGACCAGCAGACCGTGGATCTGTATGCTTCGCGCCTGGATTCAGGCTTGCTGACCCGTGCAGGGGTGGAATACAGTTTCCTGATCGCGCCGGAATACAGCCAGGCTTCTGAGCAGATAGTGCGCCTGTATCTGGCTGCTTTTAACCGCATCCCGGATACTGATGGTTTCCTGTTCTGGATGGGGGTACACAGAAATGGCGGTGCAAATAGCCAGATCGCCGACGTGTTTGCCCACTCGGAAGAATTTACCGCCAAGTACGGTACAAATTTATCGAATACGCAATTTCTGGATTTGATTTATCAAAATGTGCTGGGCCGCAAAGCCGATGTCGCCGGTCGCGACTATTGGGTAGACCAGATGAACAATGGCATGGCGCGTGGTGATATCGTCAACCTGTTTGCCCAGTCGCAGGAATTCAAAATTGCCGTCGCCACCAAGGTCTATGCCAGTGTCGTGTACACCACCCTGATAGGACGCATGCCGACAACGGCAGAGGCGGCTGCAGCCCCCAGCAATGTGGAGCAACTGGTCCTCAAGGTGGCGCAAGCTTCTGAGGTGGCGCAAACTTTTGGCAGCATCAGTTACTCAGCCCCCGCCTTTGTGGAAAAACAGATCAATGATGGCAGTGTCACTGGCAGCATCATACTGACACTGACAGGCGACACCTTCAAGGGCAATGTTGGTGCCAGCCTGGGCAAGCTTGGAAATATACCCACCGGCCTGACTGGTACCCTGGTCAAGACCACCGATACCACAGCCACCCTGACATTGACCGGCAATGCTACTGCCCATGCCAGTATCAATAATGTCAGCAATCTGACCGTTACTTTGGACAATACCTCCTTCACAGGTGGCAAAGTGGCCAATATCCTCAATGCCGTGAAGAGCGATTTGCAAATCAATTTCATCGATATCCCCCTCAATGAAACCAATCATGTGCTGAGTGGCAAGGGGGCGCTGACAACGCCGCTAATGATCGATTTGAACTCGGACACCCTGACCCTGGACAGCAAACCCCTGGCCCTGCTGAGTGGCGATGTTAAACAAATCAACCATGTAGACCTGAGCGCTATTGCTCCGGTTGCCACCACTGGCGGCACACCGTCTGCCAGCAAGGTGACGGTGACCACCACCATCAAGGGGGATGCCGCCAATAATCTGCTGATAGGTTCCAGCTACCCCAACTTTTTCGACGGTGGCCCCGGCTTCGATACCATGCAGGGTGGCACAGGCGTTGATACCTATGTCTTTGGCACGACCCCGGTGGCAAATGGGGTGGACACCATCACTAATTTCGCCATAGGCAAGGGTGGCGACGTATTGAATTTTTCTGCCTTCCTGAACAAAACCGGCACCAGCAAAATCGCCGCCGTCAACGCCGCTGCCATCATCCCTAAAGCCTGGGCCAATGGCGATGTGCTGACGGTACAGGGCAATGCCCTCGATCCAAGCAAGCTGGCAGCCTTGTTTGGTCCTGGAAAAGCCTTTACCGCTCCCACCGTCGCCAGCAAAATGGTCTTGATCACTGCCGACATCATCGGTGACGCCAGCATCTGGTTCGTCATCAACCAGCTGGATGTTGCCAACATCACGCCAGATGAAATCGTGCTGGTGGGGACCCTGACGAATGTCAATAATCTGACCCTGGTCGGGTTTGATGCGACGAATTTTTTGTGATGATGACAGTGATAGCGGCTTGCGCATGGTATTGAGTCGCTATTTTCGTAGGAGCGGCTTCAGCCGCGAAGGTATTGCCGTGTCCATCGGTTCGCGGCTAAAGCCGTTCCTACAGAAGCGGGTATTTATTTTACTGCACTGGCTTTCATGACCTTGGTCCTCGCGATGAGATCCCCCAGGCGGAACTTGCTGCGCCCCAGGATAAAAAACCAGTCTACTACCGTCAGCAAAGCGAGATTGCGGATGAGAGATTGCGGCAGGTTACAAGCTTGCTCGGTGTCAGCGTGGACTACCCGTATTTTCATGATGCGTTTGCCCAGGCTCTGGCCGTCAAAGCCATCCTTGAAGAGCAGATACAGTAGCCACAAGATGAGGATGGCACGGTTGGTTTGCTTGAACAGATTGGGCATGGTTACCGTGATCAGCAAACCCAGCGCTACCAACAGGAGTGCCACACCAACCGTGTCTATGAGCAGTGCCAGCAAGCGCTTGTACAGACGAGCGCGCTTATTATCGGCAAGCTGTAAGGCAGTGGCGATTTTTAACTGGTCACGCTCTGCACGCAAGACAGAAATATCCACACCACGCACCGACAAAACGGATTCCAGGGTCGCATATTCATGATCGTGCAGATCGGGCTTGATGCCCAGGGCGAGCAAGTCCACCGTCTCTCTTGACATGTAATTTTCATGCAGTTGTACGCGTAGTGCATCCATGTTTGCTGCTCAAAGTCAAATTGAGGAAGCCTGATTCATGATAGTTCATGCATCAGCAAAATTACGGTGAATTTGTTGCAAAATATTACACAATCAGCTTTTTGTTCAGGTGCAGCATCAACAAACGCTGTTAAGCCAGGTTAGAGCTGGCATTGTGTCTTTTGGGCTTGCATGAACTCTGGCCATGGCCAGAGGTAATCACTCACTCGTGCTTAACTTAAGATACCAGTGCATAAACAAGAAATCAAAGCCTATGCAGCAAATGACGTAATCCATGAAGAAAATTAACAATTGCAACAGAGCCACTTTTTACTGCGTTGCGGTAATTATATGGATTACATATCTGTAATACATCGGCTTTGTAGTGCTGTGGGCTGAGGTTTTGAGCCAGTGTTTGCTGAATTCATTGGTATGTGGCAACGTGGTTATATTACAACTCGAACAAATGCTTATTTCTCATTGCGCGCAATGCGCCTGGGCATTTTCACAGTTAATGTATTGCAACAGGTGAATGTTAGTTTGTAAAGTAGCTATATTTACCTCATCATGAAATGGGTGCTATCCTGCAAGAGTTCGCGTTTTAGACTATCCTGCCCGACTTTTAGAAATTTACGCAAAATTGCCCCAACCAGGAGTTGCAACACATTTGGGGCGGTTTTCCATGAGTTTCATTTATCAAGTATTGGAGAACTGGTATGTTTTTTTCGTCACTGCGTAGAAGGCTCATCAGCATTTGTGTGACCATAGTAGTGATAGCCATGTTGTCCATGGTGATAGCGAATTTCTTCACCACCCGCTCGCGTACCATGGATGCGCTCAATAGCCAGTTATTGCAATTGTCTGAAAGCCATGCGACTGCGATTACTGAGTGGGTCAAGTCCAAGCAGGCGGCGGTTGCTTCACTCAAACTGGCAGCAGAATTGCCTGAACCGCTGGGTGCACTCAAGGCGGGTGAGCAGGCAGGTGTGTTTGACATGGCCTATATAGGCTTTGCCGACAAGCATGCGGTGTTTTCGCAAGAACGCAAACGCGCAGCTGATTATGACCCTACCGCAAGACCCTGGTATATCAAGGCTACCGAGGCAGGCGGCCCCATCATCACCACGCCTTATATCGGTGCCAGCACTGGCAAACTGGTGGTCACCTTTGCTGACCCCATAGGCCCCAAGGGCAGCATCACAGCGGTAGCAGCAGCCGATGTCATGCTTGATGCTGTCACCAGCAATGTCGCCTCCATCAAGCCTACTCCTGCCAGCTATGCATTCCTGCTTGACGGCAGCGGCAAGATCATCGCCCACCCCAATGAAAAGCTGACACTCAAACCCCTGAGTGAGCTGGACACCAAGCTGAGTACCGAGATGCTGACTGCTACCGAGGCTTCCAAGACCAGTAGCAGCATCCATTTGAATGGGCGTGAAGGTATGCTCTTTGTCACCAGAATCGCTGGCACTGACTGGCTGCTGGCCACCGTGCTGGACCGTGCCGAGGCTACCCAGGCCCTGTCTGCCATGCTGACGGCATCAGCAGTGACCGCCATCATCGTGGTAGCGCTGGCTGCTCTGGTATTGACCGCCCTGGTCGCCCGCGCCCTGAAGCGCCTGGAACTGGTGCGCGACGCCATGGCCGACATCGCCACTGGTGAAGGTGACCTGACCCGCCGTCTGGCGGCTGATGGCACGGATGAACTGGCGCAAATTAGCGAGGCCTTTAACCGCTTTGTCGACAAGATTGCCGCCGTGCTGATAGACATACGCGCCACCAGCGGTTCGGTCAGGCTGGCCTCAGGCGAGATCGCTGCAGGCAATGCTGATTTATCTGCCCGCACTGAAAGCCAGGCCAGCTCACTCGAAGAAACCGCCTCGTCGATGGAAGAGCTGACTTCCACCGTCAGGCAAAATGCCGACAATGCGCGTCAGGCCAATCAGTTGGCGGCTTCTGCTGCCACAGTGGCAGGCAAGGGTGGCCAGGTAGTGTCGCAAGTGGTCAATACCATGGTGTCGATCAAGGACAGTTCCAGCAAAATCGTCGATATCATCAGCGTGATTGATGGCATCGCCTTCCAGACCAATATCCTGGCCCTGAATGCGGCGGTAGAGGCCGCTCGCGCCGGTGAGCAAGGGCGTGGCTTTGCCGTGGTGGCATCCGAGGTGCGCAACCTGGCACAGCGCTCGGCCACGGCGGCCAAAGAAATCAAGTCCCTCATCGATGACTCGGTAGGCAAGGTTGACTCAGGTGCGCGCCTGGTTGATGAAGCAGGCCAGACCATGGGCGAGATCGTCACCTCAGTGAAACAGGTGGCTGACATCATGAGTGAAATCACCGCCGCCAGCCAGGAGCAAAGTTCAGGCATAGAAGAAGTCAACCGCGCCGTCACCCAGATGGATGAAATGACGCAGCAAAATGCCGCCCTGGTAGAAGAAGCTGCCGCTGCTGCCGAGAGTCTGCAAGAACAGGCAGAGCATTTGTCGCACATCATCAGCATGTTCAAGCTCGATGATGGCCGGCAGCCAGTTGCGCCTGTTGACAGTGCCCACAAAGCGCCCCGGGCTTCCAGTACGGTGATGAAGGCAAAACCAGCCGCAGCAAGAATCGCCGCGGCGACTAAAGTCAGCAAGCCAGCCACGACAAATACTGGCAGCAAAAAGGCACAAAGCGCAACGGATGAGTGGGAAGAATTTTAAGACAGCTAGCTAGCCGCACCAGAGGGGAGTGGAGATGGACAGACACACTACTGTCATGCCGCCGTCATGGCGCATGACTATGCTGTTGGCTGAACATACTCCTCCTCGGTGTTGGTATTGTGCTCCCTATGCATAGTATTGCATCTTATGTTCTTCAGCAGCCTCAGGGCTGCTTTTTTTATAAGAACTTTGTAGCAAAAGACCTGAGCAAAGGATTGCTAATCTAGCTTGTACCCATGATTGACAAAAGTTCACAAATGCATACCGCCCCCCGCTGTGTATGCTTGGTTTAGGATAAGCTGGTAACCAGGTTTATTGCGCGAATGAGCAGCTCAGGACACTGGGGGTCTTGCCTGCAAAAAAACAGGAGGTATCATGCGTCCATGTCGATTGCTGTTGACCATCGTGGCAACCCTGTCCACTTTATTGCTGCTGGCTTGCCAGGATGAGGTGGGCAAGAACAAGGCAAACCCTGCAGCAAACTCTACCCTCACTGCTTCTGCCAAAGGCAAGCCCATCACCAGCATTGCCCTGGTGATGAAGACCCTGACCAATCCCTACTACATACAGATGGAGCAAGGCGCCCGTCGTGCCGCCAAGGAATATGGGGTAGAGCTGCTGGTCAAGACGGGGGCGCAGGAAACCTCGATAGAACAGCAAATACAGATAGTCGATGAGTTGATACAAAACAAGGTGGCGGCCATCGTGATTGCGCCTGGTGATTCAAAACGCCTGGTGCCCATCCTGAAAAAAGCCCAGGACCAGGGCATCGTCATCATTGACGTTGACAACCGCCTGGATGCACCCACCATGCAAAGCCAGGGCATGCAAAACGTACCTTTTGTTGGCGTGGATAATGAAAAAGCCAGTTTTGAATCCGTCAAATATGCGGTAGACCAGATCAAGAAACCCACTGCAGTCGCCATCCTCGAAGGCATACGCAGCACAGAAAACTCGCGCCTGCGTGTGCAGGGGGCCGAGCAGGCTTTTGCCAGCAACAAGTTCATCAAACTGGTGGCCAAGGAATCTGCCAGCTGGAAAATTGATGAAGGGCGGGATGTCAGCAAGCGCCTGCTGGCTGAGCACCCCGAGATCAGTCTCTTGTATTGCGCCAACGACATGATGGCCCTGGGTGCCATTAAATACTTGCAGGATAGTGGTAAGACAGATGTTGCCGTGATTGGCTATGATGCGCTGGAAGAGGCCGTCATCGCCATCCGGCAGGGCCGTTTGCTGGCGACGGTAGACCAAAGTGCGGCTGAGCAGGGTTATGTTGGCATCATGCTGGCATTTCGCCGTCTCAAGGGCGATCAGGTGCCACCTGCAACGATCATCAAGACACGTCTGGTGACCGCAGACAGTTTGAAATAAACGAGTCAGACCTTGAAGATCAAGCCGAATATCACCATCAAGTTGATAGCCTATCTGCTCATTGTCAGCGTCTTGCCCCTGCTGGCGTATGCGGTTATTTCTTTTGACATGGTCAAGCGCACCATGCTGGACATGGCCAGTGGCTATAGTGCGCAACTGGTGAGCAACCAGCGTGATTATCTCTTGCTGCAAACCGGCCAGATAGAAAGCCTGGCCGCCCGCATCGCCAGCATAGAAGAGATAGGCACAGCGATTGCCAATATCGATGCCGCCCAAAAAAGCGAGCGCAATTCTTATGATGAATTATCTGCCCAGGTTGGCATACGCCAGAGCCTGAATGCCTACACCAATCTCAAGGGCCTGGTGTCGATTGATTTGTTTACTGCCAAAGGCAATCGTTTTTATGTCGGTGACACCCTGACTGTGCCAGTCGTCAATGAAGCTCAGCGCCAGCGTATTTATGATGTGGCTGTCAAGTCATCGCAATCCCTGCTTTGGCTGGGGGTGGAAGATAATTTGAATACCGCATCCCCCTTGCGCAAGGTCTTGACGGCAGTCAAGGTGATACGCCGCTATTCAGAAGAAAAACAGGATTCGCAAGCAGTAGGCATGTTGCTCATCAATTATTCCACTGACTATCTGGCAGACAATTTTTCCCGGCTGGACCTGGGACGTGAAGCGTATCTGATGGTGACCGATGCCAAGGGGCGACTGGTCTACGCACCAGAGCATGCTGATATAGGCAAGACAGCACCGGCGGAGCTTGAAAACCTGCAAAAAATCAACCAGGTCAGCACCAGAAATACGAATAACACCAACAGCGGCAGTGTGCATCTGCAACTGGGGGAGCACAATGCCCTGGTCAATTATTCTTGCACGGCAGATGGTGCCTGGTGTGTGTTTGGTGTGATACCCAAGCAAACCCTGCTGGCGCCGGTTAATCGCATTGCCTTGTTGGCAACTATCGTCATGTTGATTTGCTTTGTAGTCATCACCCTGGCCGGGCGGCATTTTAAACGCAATATGGTGGCACCGGTCAAGGCGATTTCTGATGGTTTTCGGCACCTGCAAGAAAACAAATTCGATATCAGTAAGCCCTTGCCACTACCCGCTGGTAAGGATGAAATCACCGAACTGGTGGCATGGTTTAATGCCTTTCTCGAAACCCTGCAAATGCGCCAGCGTCATGAGCAGGAATTGATACAGAGCGAGTATAAATTTTCTGCCATCTTCCAGCTCTCACCGATGGCGCTGGCCTTGATACGAATAGAAAATGGCGAGTTCGTCGATGTCAATAACTTCTGGTTGCTGCAGTTTGGCTTTCAGCGTGAAGATGTGACGGGTAAAACCTCGCGTGACTTTCGTTTGTGGGTAGATTTGCGTGAGCGCGAAAAAATGGTGGCAGCCCTGCAAACCGCCAAGATACTGGACCGTTTTGAAGTACGACAAAGACGCAAGGACGGGCGCATCATCACTTGCGAGCTATTTGGTCGCCCGATAGAATTCCAGCATGAAATGCTTTACATTTTTTGCTGCGTCGATATCACCCGCCAGCGCGAAGTGGAACAGCAAATACGCGAGATCAACCAGGAACTTGAATCCAGAGTACATTCACGCACCATCACACTGGAACAAACCAATAGCGAACTGGCCGCAGCCATGAATACCCTGAACCGCACCAAAGATGAACTGGTGCGCTCAGAAAAAATGGCGGCACTGGGTGCACTGGTGGCAGGTATCGCCCATGAACTCAATACCCCGATAGGCAATAGCGTCACCGTCGCCAGTACCTTGCAGGATGAATCCAGTACCCTCAGGGCTGAACTGCAATCCGGCAAACTGCGTCGTACCACCATAGAATATTATCTGAGCACCATTACCACTGGCACTGAACTGCTGATGCGTAACCTGGGCAGTGCCCATGAATTGATCAGCAGCTTCAAGCAAGTCACGGTGGACCAGTCCAGCAACCAGCGCCGCCCCTTCATGCTCAAGGAAACCCTGGAAGAAATCATCGCCACCCTGGTGCCCATGTATAAAAAAACCGGGCATAGCATGCAGTGCGAACTGGCCAGCGGCATCATGATGGACAGTTACCCCGGCCCCCTGGGCCAGGTACTCACCAACTTTGTCACCAATGCCCTGTCACATGCCTTTGAAGGCCGCAGCAAGGGCCAGATGAAGCTGACAGCACGACCGCTCAAGACCGGGCTGGTCGAAATTATTTTCAGCGATGATGGCATAGGCATACCGGACGAACATCAGTCACGCGTCTTTGACCCTTTCTTCACCACCAAGCTGGGCAAGGGCGGCTCGGGCCTGGGCATGAGCATCGCCTATAACATCGTCACCAGCATACTGGGCGGGTCTATCAGCCTGCAATCAAAACTGGGCGAGGGCAGCAGCTTTATCCTGGTCCTGCCTTTGTGCGCGCCGGTGTTGCAGGCGGAGGCAGACCCAGAATCTCACGATTGAAACTGTTTAATTTTTCTCGTAGTCTTCCAGCTCTGCTATACGTTGTTTCGCACGCGCCTGCATGCAACTGATATGCATGACAGTACGTATGGTGCCGCTGATGTTCTTTTCATGGATGGCATCACAATCCGCTTCGCGGAACTTGATCCAAGCACGCTGGGCATTGATGAAGGTTTTTTTGATGTCAGCAAAATTGCCTTCAGAGGCATAGTCTTTTTCCATGCCTTTGAGTACGCGTTGATAGACCTGGTTCAATTTGGCTTCGACCTTTTGCTGCTCTATGGAAGCACACTCATTGATTTCCATGGTATTGGCGGCTTTGTTGCAGTCGAGTGCATAGGTGAAACTGCTGGCGCAGGCGAGGGTGAGGAGGATGATGAGGTGGCGCATGATGGGGCTCGTCAGGGTTAGATGAAGCTTGCTTTATTGTCTGGATTATAGTCTGAATTTTTGTATGTTACCGGGCTAAACAATCTCCAATTACCGTAACCGTCATTAACGTCATTCCACCGGCTGGCATTCCAGTGGCGTTCGTGGCAAGCTATTGTATTATCGTAGGTTGGGCTACGCCTTTTTAGCCCAACACTCGGCCTTCGATCTGCGTATTCAAAAAATAAATGAGATTTTCAAGTTCGCTTCTTACTCACCTGCGAGCAATATTTATGATTGCCGGCCGGTGGTAGACCGGCAGCTACTCCCTTTTCTTGCTCGCCAAGAAAAGGAAGCAAAAGAAGGCGACCCAGGCATAGCACTCCACTGCGTCGCTTGCAAGCGGCTTAGCTCGTAGGTTGGGCTACGCCTTTTTAGCCCAACACTCGGCCTTCGATCTGCGTATTCAAAAAATAAATGAGATTTTCAAGTTCGCTTCTTACTCACCTGCGAACAATATTTATGATTTCCGGCCGGTGGTAGACCGGCAGCTACTCCCTTTTCTTGCTCGCCAAGAAAAGGAAGCAAAAGAAGGCGACCCAGGCGTCGTCGCCCCCTGAAGGGAGTTCCCGTTTGTGCGATACATGGGAACTGCTAACGTCAAAAGCAGCAAACAACCGCAACCGCAACAGCTCGTAGGTTGGGCTACGCCTTTTTAGCCCAACACTCGGCCTTCGATCTACGTATTCAAAAAATAAATGAGATTTTCAAGTTCGCTTCTTACTCACCTGCGAACAATATTTATGATTGCCGGCCGTTGGTAGACCGGCAGCTACATCCCTTTTTGCGTCGCCAAAAAGGGATGCCAAAAAGGCGACCCAGGCGTAGCCGCCCCCTAAAGGGGGTTCCCGTTTATGCGGTACAAAAAATGGGAAAGTCCGAAAACTCGCCTGCGGCCTTGCTTTAGGAACATGCGCTTGCAAGCGCATGCCGTTACGCAGGCGTGCAGCGTGCTGCACGAAACCCCTGCTACACCTCAAACATCGGCCTTTCTCTTTCCATTTTCTGTGCCGCACAAACGGCGTCTACACATGGGAACTGCGAACGGCAAAAACAACGACAACCCCAAAGTCAAACCCAACATCAACATCAACATCAACATCAACATCAACATCAACATCAACATCAACATCAACAGCTTAGTCCTGGGTATGCATAAATCACAAACTTCGCTTACCTCAAAATCAATCAAGCCTTCATAGTTTGATTTTCTTGATCACTGCTTCATCAATCGCAAAGCCCATCTGCTCCTTAGCTATAGCGCTGGAACTTGTCTCAGCCAGCCATCAACACTGATGCCTGGTGCTCACGCTCTTTGCGGTGGCGAGCCTCGTTCTCAAGGTCTGCGATCGGGGACAGGATTCCGGGATCGAATTCATTGAGGGCTGCGCCGCGCAGTATGCGGGCTGGCCAGTCGGCATGGGTCAGCGCGCCGCGGCCTAGTGATATGAGATCGGCTTGGCTGCTCATTATCAAGTCGGCTGCGCGGGTGGGCTCATGCAGTGATCCATTGGCGATTACGGGGACGCCTGCATACTGTCTCGCCAAACTGGCCAGGCTGGGGCCGGTTCCGAAGGCGCTTTGCCATGCTTCAAACTCGGTCGTGTGGATATAGTCGATAGGCAGTTTTGCCAGTGTCCCGAAGATGATCGCTGCATCGTCTTCTGCATTGCGCCACTTGTGCGTAAAATCGTTGACCTTCCCTTGGGATATGCGCAGACCGATAGTGAACTCAGGGCCAACTGCCGCGCGTACGGCCTGCGTGACCTCGACGATCAGGCGCAGGCGGTGTTCTGTATCACCGCCGTAGCAGTCATCGCGCAGGTTGCTTCCTTCACTGAGGAATTGGTCTAACAGGTAGCCATTCGCCCCATGGATTTCGACGCCGTCGAAGCCCGCATGTTTTGCCCTTACCGCCGCGTCGGCAAAACCGCGGATCGCTTCCTCGATGTCTTCCTGGGTCATCGCGCGTGGCATGGGATAGTCGCCCTTGCCGCGATAGAAGCTCATCTGTTGTCCCTTGGGCCGTACCGTCGATGGGCCGACTGTGTCGCCGCGGTAAGGATTGCCTTGCGAGAGCGCACCAGCGTGCATCAGTTGCGCAATGATATGTGCGCCGTCTTGATGGACACCATCTATGACCTTGACCCAGGCATCGCGCTGGATGTCGTCGGACAGGCCGGGCTGGTTCAGGTAGCCTTGCGAGTACGCACGGTCTGTATAGATGCCCTCGCTGATGAGTAGCCCAAAACCACCCTGGGCGAAGGCTCTGTAATAGCGCGCCATGTGCGCCGTTGCGCAACCACTTTCAGTTGCGCTGACACGTGTCATGGGTGCTACTGCCAGGCGATTTTTAAGTGGCATGTGACCGATAAGCAGAGGTTCAAACAGGGTATTGGTAGCACTCATATCAGCTCCCGGCATGAGGTCGGACTGCGGCAATCGCCTCAATCTCTATCATGGCCGCAGGATCGTAGAGGGCCTTGATTTCGGCGATGGTATCGGCAGGATAGGGCGCGGTGAAAAACTGACGACGCAATTCCACGACTTCTTTGAAGTTGCCCATATCGGTCACGAAGATGGTGACCTTGACGACGTCTTCAAGGCTCGATCCACCGGCTTCAAGTGCGCGCCTGAGATTGGCAAACGCCTGCTGACTCTGGGCGCGGAAGCCACCGGAGACTATCTTGCCATCGTCGTCCGCGCCAGCCTGGCCGGAGACGAAGAGCAGGTTGCCGAATTTGATAGCCTGCGAAAGCAGATAGGGTTCGTAATTGTCTGGCTGGGTAATAATGCGTTCGAACATGATGTGTTCCTTTCGTAAAGGTAGGGGAGAGTGCCCGGCCTGTCAGGGCCGCAGCGAGAAGATAGGCCTGCGCCTTTACGTTGACAAACTCTTAATTGTCAGGCATAAGATGAGTTATTCTCATCTGTCATTTTTATCCCTTATTTTTATTGATCAGCGGCGCAATGCGACGACTCCCCTCACTCTCAGCGCTACGCGCATTTGAAGCGGCAGCCCGCCACGGCAGTTTCAAACAGGCTGCCAATGAACTTGCTGTCACGCCGACCGCGATCAGCCACCAGATTCGCCTGCTTGAGGAATACACTGGCCTGTGCCTGTTCGAGCGACAGGTGCGCAAAGTGGTGTTGACCGAGGCCGGGGTAGAGCTGTATCCAGTGCTGCGTGATGGTTTCAACGCCTTTGAATCGGCCCTGCAAGGGCTGGGAAAGCCACAGGCACGCCGCCGTGTCATCATTTCGACTACCAATGCCTTCATGGCACGCTGGTTAGCACCCCGGGTGACGGGTTTCCAAAAACTATATCCAGAAATCGACCTGGAGTTGCACGCATCTGATCGGGCAGTCGACCTGGGGTCTGAGTTGGCAGACATAGCGATACGTTATGGGAGGGGGCCGTATCCCGGCATGATCGCAGAGCCGCTGTTCACTGACAGCTTCGCGCCAGTGTCCAGCCCCACGCTCGGAGCAATAAGGCTGGCAGATCTGGCCCAGCTAAAGCTGATCGATTTCAAATGGACCCACGAGCACCCGCTCAACCCTACCTGGAAAAACTGGTTCAGCGCAGCAGATTTGCCCTGGAAGGCGCGTCAGGGTCAGCTGCTTTTTTCCGACGAAGGCCATGCCATCCAGGCAGCTCTGGCTGGCCAGGGTGTTGCCCTGTTGAGCCTTGAGCTGGTGGCAGATGACATCGCAGCAGGGCGCCTGGTCCAGCCCTTTGATATCAGCATACCCGGGCACACCTACCATCTCGTCAGGAGTGCAGGCCATCTGCCCAGGCCAGAAGTTGATTCGGCATTAGTATGGTTGCGCAGACAGACGTAGCGTCGCGAATGACTTTGCTCAGTCATGAGCTGGCCTTGCATTTTTGGATTCGCAAGCAAGGGTGGTGTGTATCGTGAACGTGCTTAATTTCAGGGGAGAGTATTTTTAAAATGCGCGATTAAATCCAGCAAGCCTGTATCACCTGGGTCACCAGTGTAGGGATGGATGGCCAAATGGTTTCTTGGTTGCCTGGCGATTTTTTCTGGGGAGTCATCGACCATTGTGATTTGCTCCAAGGTATAGCCTTGCCCCTGGATTTTTCTTAAATCTTTCATGTACACATAGCTATTGCTCCTGATATCAACGCGTTGCACACAGCGTTCAACCGACCAGGCAAACCGTATAGGGTAACGAGTACCAAATACTTGGGCTACAACAACATCCACATATGCTTGTGATGAAGATGACCATACTGCCAGATCAAAATCTGGCGCGAGCGCTACCAGCATTTCATCAAGAAATGGCCGTTGATAAACAAAGTAAGGCGGAAATGTGAATGCGGCAGGATGCCCCAATTCCATCAAGCTGGCATGAACCAGCGTTTCATCCAGATCAAAAACAATGAGTTGGCCTTGCTGTCGTTGGAGCATATTTTTGCTGATTTACATGGAAGATGAGTGGGCTTGGCAGTAGAGACTGTCTTGTAATAATTTTAAGCTATTGTTACGATTCCAGGTTTACGCTTTTGTTATTTTGATAGGTCTATGTTTCGCCACTATATAATTTCAACGTGTCATCGCTAGCTTCATATTAACGACTCTTGCAGAGTTCTTAATATTGGAAATGATCACCGCATTTAATTGATTTCACCCTTCATGGCGATATGTTTGAATCTATGTGAATGTTGAATTGAATTATATAAATATGGCTTTAAGTCGACCATTAGGTCAATTACATGAATACATCTAAACGAGAAAAAAGAACTTTTAGGAATCAACCAGGAAGTTTTTGGATAGGCGCTGGTATTGTTGCTGGAGCATTCACTACATTTCTGGAGTGGTTGATGCCGTTTGATTCTTGTTCAAACTTGATTGAGCGGATAGGCTGCCCCCCACCTGTATGGTTTTTGATTATTACCTACCTTCTTATTTATCTATTGATTGCCTGGATTGCTTATAAACTCGATCTAGGTGCTTAAGAACATGTTTACGATCTGTGATTGTCAAGCCAGCATCCGCTTTTGATGAGAAAGTAAATCCTTATGAAAGTGATGCATAGATTATTTTCTGACTTATATGGTCGACTGACAAAACGCAAAAATGCCTATCCCAGCTATACACCTATTGACGTAGTGAATGCGCCATACAGCGGACACGCTACGGTTTTGTCGATAAGCCTGCAGAATATCGATGTGCTTGCTGACAGCATGCAGCCATATGAGCTTGTTCAGTTTCTTTCAAAAGAAACTAACAGGCTTGTAAAATTAATTGAACAATGTCATGGGGTTCTTGCCTGTCAAATAGGTGGTCAAGTTCTTGCATACTGGAAAAATCCTGTATCGACATCATCGTCTATTCAAACTGAGTTGGCACTTGCCGCAGCCTTAAGCATGTTGAAAACATATGCTCCTTCGATAAATGTACGTCTTGTTCTTGCCAGTGAAAATATTTCGGTGAATTTCTTTGGTCCTCAGCGACAGTGTCAAATACGGGGTGCAGCCATCGTGTTGGCTGAGCAGTTAATGGCCGTTCCAAAAGAAAATTTTGTAAATCAAAGCCATTTACTTTTGCTATCTGCGCAAACCGTAACTCTGTTAAACATGGATGAGCCCCGGATGCGATTGATTCGACACTATCAAGATGGCAAAGATTTTTTCGAGTTAGTTGAAGATACGGCAGATTGTTAATACGCAGAAAAATTTGAGCTGTTAAACTAAATAAATTGCATGACTTGTAGATACCGTTGAGCAAGCTATCCTGCTTGTCTTGATGAGCAGTAGGCGGGATTGATCGCCATGACATTGTCAGGCGACTGGGTATCGCTGGCAACACTAGCTGCTGCCCGGTTTGCCAGTGCAGAAAAAACTGTAATCAGTCACACACCAGCACTGAAAGGATATCAGCCATGAGCCACAGCCAGATGGATGCAGAGCAGGAGGGCGTCGACACGTCGCAAAACACGCCCGCTTATACACTGTGGCAAATGGTGCTGTATATGCTGCGTTTGGGGGCGCTGGGTTTTGGTGGTCCTGTGGCTCTGGTTGCTTATATGCAGCGTGACCTGGTAGAGCAGCGGGGCTGGATTTCGCCTGCTGATTACAAGGAAGGTCTGGCGCTGGCGCAACTGGCACCGGGGCCGCTGGCGGCGCAGCTAGGTATTTATATGGGGTATGTGCATTACCGTATCAGAGGCGCGACGCTGGCGGGCATTGCCTTTGTGCTGCCTTCTTTTTTGATGGTGGTGGTACTGGGCTGGGCTTATGTCAGTTATGGAGGCCTGGCCTGGATGCAGGCGGTCTTTTATGGTGTGGGGGCTGCGGTGGTGGGCATCATCATCATGAGTACCAGGAAGCTCACGCAAAAAAGCATAGGCAAGGATAAATTGCTGTGGGCGATTTATCTCTTGCTGGCAACCCTGACCTTTATCACAGAGACAGAAATTGCCTGGCTGTTTATTGCCTCCGGTGTACTGGTCTGGCTACTGCGTGCGCCACCAGCATGGCTGAAATGGCGGGGTGGTGGCAAGCTGCATGGCCTGACACTGTTGCAATTTCCCGTCATAGGCAGCTTGCTGAGCACCCAGGATGCATCGCTGTTAACGCAGATCGCCATCTTCTTTGCCAAGGCTGGTGCTTTTGTATTTGGTTCTGGCCTGGCGATTGTGCCTTTTCTGTATGGCGGCGTGGTGACTGAGCATCACTGGTTGAGCGACAAGCAGTTTGTCGATGCCGTTGCAGTTGCCATGATCACGCCAGGGCCGGTGGTGATTACCGTTGGTTTTATTGGTTATCTGGTGGCAGGTTTGCCGGGTGCTGCTGTGGCCGCGTTGGCGACTTTTCTGCCCTGTTATTTGTTCACTGTTATCCCGGCACCTTATTTTAAAAAATACGGCAAGTTACCTGGCGTGATCGCTTTTGTCGATGGTATTACAGCAGCTGCCATAGGGGCGATTGCTGGTTCTGTACTGCTCATCGCCAAGCGCTCCATAGTGGATGTGCCAACCGCAATAATTGCGGTGCTCAGCATCGTCTTGTTGTGGAAATTCAAGAAATTACAGGAGCCTGTTATCATTGTGGCTGCAGCAGTTTTGGGCTTGCTCATTTATCCCTTGCTGCATTCATGACTGAGTCAAAGATGAGAGTCAAAGTGATGAGCGGTGGAGTTTTATACGGGCCGCTATTACTGCTCAAGCATGTTTACTTCACCTGCGTTGATGCCGGGCTTTTTTCAAACTGGGCATTGCCTACATATCTGAGATATTTGATATTGCCCTTGGCATCCGCCATCTGGTAATACTCCCCTACATGCAGGGTAGGCAGTTCATCGTTCAAGGCCAGCATTTTTTCTGCGGTGACGTAATGGACCGTGCCACTTTGCGCATCCAGTCGGTAGACTTTGCCATCCGAAGAGGTGACCAGTTGATAGCGGGCACTGGACCATCCACCTTCGCAGGCAGATAGGGTCAAGAGAAGTGTGATGACAATTAAGAGGCGACCCTGCTTCATGCGTACTCCTGGTTAATTTATATAGTGGTTTCTCTCTGCCGCGAATTTAACGCAGAAAAACATGGTGAAAATATAAACCAGTAATATTTAATTAGCAATGATATTTGTTAAATAATGTAAGTTTTCTTTGAGTGCGTGAAATGTGAAAGAGAAATTAAACAGTGATTTCAAGCTTGTTAATACTGTAGTTTTTTAACGGTTTTCATTGCGGGACCACAAATCATTCTGTAGCATTCGCCGGGTATTCTTGCGGCCCAAACTGCAAATTGTTTAAGCAGGGCAGAACTAATTGCTTAATTGCTTTTCTAACTATTTCCTTATTTTCCTGATTGCAACCTCATGGCAAACATCTCAATCAAGCTTTCGCAAAATGTTGTTACTACCACGTACCAAATGTTGCTCAAAAATCCGCCCACCAATGGTTCGGTTGGCAGTGTGTTTGATGCATTCTCAAAATTAGGTGCAATGTGGTCGAAAGATCATTCACTGTATTCTTCTGCTAACTTCAATGGTTATAGTTTGCAATTCGGCTTTCCTGATGGTGCGACATCCACATATAGCGGCGTTATCCTCAGTGACCCAAATGCGACACAAGGGTCGGCGACAGCGTCCAGTTCGCAGTTATTTAAAAGTGGCTCGGTGTCTTTGACACAAACTGGGCAGTATTTTTTTAACTATTCTCTTAATAGCGCAGGCGTGCTAACTATTAACAGTACAGGGGCACAGTCAACTAGTTTGTCAGTCGAGACGCTGATACCTAGCAACAGCCCTTCCTATGATCCTTTGCTTGGGAATGTAACCCTGTCTGCATTCGGTTCCATCAAGTCCGATCTCAATGCAAATAATTCTGGTACTGTTACCCGCATAATGTCCACCGCTGATAAATTCCTGGCATCAACTATCGTAGATGGCAGCTTCAACTACACTGGCAACTCTATCTCTGTCGGCAATGGTTTGAGCAAGTCTGTGGTGACAGGGACGATGACGGCAACAGACACTGCATATCGTGATGGTAGTTATTGGCGTTTGACGGGCGTTTCTGCGCCGCTTGCTGCCAGCCAGGTCGTGGATGAAAAACTGCTGGCAAATGAATCCCTGTTCGGCGGCGCTGACACCATCAATGTTGATTTGCCAGCCACTATGTATTCGGACTATCTGATCGCTTCTGGTGCAGGCAATGACTTGATCACCATCAATGGCGGTGGTGGCCGTTTGCACGTCAATGCTGGCAGCGGTAATGACATCATCAATGTAGGTACAGGCAACCATAATATTGATGGTGGCACAGGGCTTGATACGGTCGTCCTGGCCGGACAATCCAGTGCCTATACTGTCAAGCAAGTGGGTGCAGCTTATCAACTGCGCGTCAATGCCAGCGGTGACACAGATAATCTGAGCAATGTAGAGCGCATACAGTTTGCTGACAAGGCCATGGCGCTTGATATCAGTGGTACGGCAGGCCAGGCGTATCGTCTCTACCAGGCTGCCTTTGGCCGCAAGCCTGATCTGGAAGGTCTGGGTTACTGGATCAAGGACATGGACAAGGGGTCCAGCCTGACTACGGTTGCAGCCGGCTTCTTCCAGTCGCCTGAGTTTCAAAAGCTCTACGGTGTCAATCCATCCAACACCACCCTGATCACCAATTTCTACCAAAACGTCTTGCACCGCGCACCAGACCAGCCAGGTTTTGATTATTGGAATAACCAGTTAAGCAAGGGTGTCATCACTGCTGCTGGTGTACTCGCCAGTTTTTGTGAGAGTGCAGAGAACCAGGCGCAAGTCATAGGCTCCATACAAAACGGCATAGACTACAAAGTCTGGCTGGGTTGAGTTTGACGCTGTAGTCGTTTGAATTTCTGATTGCAGCCTGTATTGCCGCGTTTATCGCTGGTAATACAGGCTGAACAGTCAGCTTGATCTCAGCTGGCTTCATCCCCCGTGATCTTATGTTCTCCATTGCCTATCCAGGCCATGAAGTCGCAATCAAACTTGAAACCATCGCCACATTCCATAGTTAAAAAACGCCTGAAGTTCCGGGTGTTTTATAGCTTGCGTCAACAGGAGTTGCGCGTGAGTTTATACGACTGGGAAATTAAAAAGTACTTTTCATCTTGCTAAGATTTTAATTAAATGGCAGTTTTCATTGCGATCTAAAAAAGAATTCTGTAGCATTCGCCGGGTATTATTGCAGCCGCAAGCCGCGATGTAATGTGAGCAGGCTGAACTAATTGCCTATTCGCTTTTCTAACTATCTCTTCATTTTCCTGATTGCAACTCCATGGCAAACGTCTCTATCAAACTGTCGCAAAATGTTGTTACTACCATGTACCAGCAGTTGATCAAAAACCCGCCCACCAATGGCTCGCTTGGCAGTGTGTTTGATACGTTTTCAAAATTAGGTGCAATGTGGTCCAAGGATCATTCACTGTATTCTTCCGCTAACTTCAATGGTTATAGTTTGCAATTCGGCTTTCCTGATGGTGCGACATCCACATTTAGTGGTGTTGTGCTCAGTGACCCAAATGCGACACAAGGGTCGGCGACAGCGTCCAGTTCGCAGTTATTTAAAAGTGGCTCGGTGTCTTTGACACAAACTGGGCAGTATTTTTTTAACTATTCTCTTAATAGCGCAGGTGCGTTAACTATTAATAGTACCGGGGCACAGTCAACTAGTTTGTCAGTCAACACGCTGGTAGCTACCAACAATCCTGCCTATGATCCATTGTTTGGCAATGTATCCCTGTCTGCATTCGGTTCCATCAAGGCCGATCTCAATGGAAATAATTCTGGCACTGTTACCCGTATAATGTCGTCCGCTGATAAATTCCTGGCATCGGCCACCATAGACGGCAGCTTCAATTACACGGGTAACTCCATTTCTGTCGGCAATGGTTTGAGCAAGTCTGTGGTGACTGGCACAATGACGGCGTCAGACACAGAATATCGTGATGGCAGTTATACACGTTTGACGGGCTTTTCTGCCCCGATTTCTGCCGGTCAGATCATTGATGAAAAAATGCTGGCAAATGAATCCCTGTTCAGCGGTGCGGACGTCATCAATGTGGATTTGCCTGCCACCATGTATTCTGATTACCTCATCGCTTCTGGCGCGGGTGCAGACTTGATCACCATCAACGGCGGTGGTGGCCATTTGCACGTCAATGCAGGTAGCGGCAATGACGCCATCAATGTCGGCACGGGCAATCATAATATTGACGGTGGCACAGGCCTTGATACCGTCATCATGGCGGCACAAGCCAGTGCTTATACCGTGACGCAAGTGGGCGCGGCTTATCAATTGCGCGTGAATGCCAGTGGTGATGTCGATAATCTGAGCAATGTCGAGCGCATACAGTTTTTTGACAAGAGCCTGGCTCTGGATATCAGTGGCACGGCAGGTCAGGCATATCGCCTGTACCAGGCCGCCTTTGGCCGCAAGCCTGACCTTGAAGGCCTGGGTTACTGGATCAAGGACATGGACAAGGGTTCCAGCCTGACGACGGTGGCTGCTGGTTTTTTCCAGTCGCCTGAATTCCAGAAGCTGTATGGTGTCAATCCATCCAATAACACACTGATTACCAATTTTTACCAGAATGTCTTGCACCGCGCACCAGACCAGGCAGGCTTTGATTACTGGAACAATCAGTTAAGCAAGGGTGTCATCACTGCTGCTGGTGTACTCGCCAGCTTCTGTGAGAGTGCTGAGAACCAGGCGCAAGTCATAGGCACGATACAAAACGGCATAGAATTCAAACTCTGGCTGGGTTGAGTTTGACGCTGTAGTCGTCTGAATTCCTGATCTCAGTCTGTATTACCGCCTGCATTACTGCGTTTGCTGCTGGTAATACAGACTGAGCTGGATGCTTGTCTCAGCTGGCTTTGCCAGCACGCCGCCGGCGCCATTCATCGGCCACATCCCCCATGGTCTTGTGTTCGCCATTGCCTATCCAGGCCATGAAGTCGCGATCAAACTTGAAACCATCCCCACATTCCACTGTTAAAAATCGCCTGACGTTCTGCGTGTTTTTGTAGCTTGCGTCAACAGGCGTTGCGCGTGAGATTTCTATGCTGTGCCAATCTGTATTCATGAAGATATCCTGTGCTTGTTGATAGGGGCCTGCATCACAGTATGACCACCAAATCTGGATCAAAGTTCTCATTCTCGATCCTGCCATTATGCAGTGGATAACCACAGGGATTGCAGATCACACGGCATTTTCCCAGGTGGTAGTCAAAGCTTTCATGCATGTGACCGTGTATCCACAAGTCAGCCTTTTGCGCCAGTTCATCGAGTCGTGAGGCGAAGGCGGCGGATAGCAGGTCGTCGGCATAGCGCGCTGCCACTGATTGCATGGATGGTGCCATATGAGTGACGACGACGGTGCGGCCACTGAAGCTGGTATTGAGTCGTTGCTTGAGCCAGGATGTTTGTTGAAGATGAATTTTCTTGGTATCTGTTGGCAGGAGCTTGCGATAGCCTTGCTCTGCCAGGGTGATGCGCTGATAGTCAGGCATCAGGTCTTCTGCCTCCTTCAGGGTGTAGGGCAGTTCTGTTTGACCAAACAGACAAAAATCTGTCCATAGTGTCGCCCCCAGAAAACGGACATCACCTAGCTGGTATTCACTGGCATTGAGAAAGTGCACATTGTCAGTGGCTTCGCAGGCACTTGCGATATCAGCCTGCATGTCTTCCAGGTTTTTGCCATAGGCTTCGTGATTGCCATGCACATAGAGCACCGGGATACCAGCAAAGTGCTGTGCAGCCCAGCTCACCGCCTTGCTGCCCGCATGGATGTCACCGGCCAGTACCACAACATCAGGCTGGCTGATGGCTGGGTTGCCTAAGGGGGCAGTGTCACCCCAGGCTTCCAGGTGCAGGTCGGACAGGATTTGCAGGCGCATGGGGTAAAGTCTGATAATGGGCTATAGTAAGGGCATCCAATTTTGCAGCGATTCTTTTGCAGTGAATTCGACGCGCGGCTTTAGTTTACTGGAATTTCATGATGTTTGGATATTCGCTCAGATATCGGTTTTCTGGAAGAGGTTAGCCGAAGTGATGTTAGATGTCACTGAGCGTCACTGAGGTTTGTGCGCGTGCTTTAAGACGGTTAAAATCTCAGGCGATTTTGTAGATGGACGAAGGAATATTAGATGAATATCGTTGACTATTTTAATTTTGAAAACCAGCTCAATGCAGCATTCCCTCTGGCGCGCCCAGCAATAGTCTGGCCACAGGACAGGATAGGCTCTGAGGCAAAAGAGGTTTTTGCTGACTACAATTGGCGCGAAATAACAGGGCTTAGCCTGCGTCGTCTGGATTGCTGCCTCTCGCACAATTTGAAATTGTTTCCTTTACCTGCATTAGTGTATTACCTGCCAGCTTTTTTGAAGTTGGCTGCACTGGCGCTCTATTATGGCGGCGATCGTCATGATTATCCTGCAGAAGTTGCTGATGCTTTATTATTGCCTTTGGCTCCTGAGGTGGCAGACTTTAATGAGATCGGTCATGAATTGACTGACGGTGCATGGACTAGTTTTCAGCAAGGCAGGATGCCGCTCTATCAGGCAATGAATCAAGAACAGCGCGCCTGCGCGGCCCGCTATCTGGAAATCTACCGTGAGGACTTTGGTCAGAAGGGGGAGGGCCTGTATTTGAGCGAACGCGGCAAATTTATTTTCCAGTGCATGATCGATACCTGGAAGACAGGTGCCTTGCTGAACGATCCAGGATATTGATCAAAACCCTTAACTGAGAAGAACCGTGTATACGCGCATCCATGTCTGAACTCGTCATCCTGACCACTTATTTTAATCCCTGCCGCTATGCGTCGCGCAGGCAAAACTATGACATCTTCATGCAGGGCATGCGGGCTGCGGGGGTAACTTGCATTACCGTGGAATGTGCATTTGGTGATGCGCCGTTTGAGTTGCCTGCGGCTGTCGATGTCTTGCAATTGCGCTCAGCCACTTTGCTGTGGCAGAAGGAACGATTATTGAATCTGGCCGCATCATGGTTGCCTGCCAGTTGTCGTTATGTCGCCTGGCTGGATTGTGACATCATGTTTGAGAACAGGCACTGGGCCAAAGAGCTGGTGGCGGTATTGCAGCAATACCCGGTGGCGCAAGTCTGGCAAACTTGCTTGCGGCTGGAACAGGGCGGCGGCGTGGGGGCTGTCGCCGACCGTGTTACCTCATTTGCGACTGTCATGCAAGCCCAGCCAGCGACTTTGCATGCGGGGCGTTATGATACGCATGGGCATACTGGCTACGGCTGGGCCATGCGGCGTAGCCTGTTCGATAGCGTGGGTCTGTATGAAGCTGCTATATCGGGCAGTGCAGATCATTTCATGGCGCATGCGATTTATGGCGACTATAATTTTTGCATACAAAATGCCTTGAAGCATGACCAGGCCCAGATCGCCCACCTGCAAGCCTGGGGCCAACGGTTTTATCTGCAGGTGCAGGGGCAGCTGGGAGTGGTGAATGGTGAAATCCGTCACCTGTGGCATGGTGAAGTGGCACACAGGCGCTATTTTTTGCGCATGCATGAAATCACTGATCTGGGATTCAACCCCTGGACAGATTTGAGCATGCCTGCAGGCCAGCCGCTGGAATGGCATGCTGGCATGGGCAAGCCCGGTTTGCGTCAGTATTTTATCGATTATTTTGCTTCCCGCCGTGAAGATGGCGAAACTCATGAAAAGGTGCTCCATGCGTGAATCAAACCAGGATAAAGCGATAGCCGTCGTCGATACTGCCCTGCCGGACATGCAACTGGCTTTACAGGGTTTGCAAAATGCAGTGCAGGCCATGCAGGAAGAGATCGCCAGCCAGACCAGCTCACTGGAGCAATTGCAAGCACACAGGCGTCAGGTGCTGGAAAACCAGGTGGCGCGCCTGCTGCCTGACTTTTCTGGCGCTACGCTGGATACGCTGACGCAGGCTTGCCCTGGTTTTGTCGACGACATGGTGCGCGGCATTTTTAGCGACAATCGCAAGATACTGGGTTTGTTTACCAGGCCAGGTGCGGCTACGGCATTGACCACCTTGAGAATACGCCTGGCTTTTTTCCTGGATACCCGCAAGGGTGGAGATTTGCGCAGCCTGGATGAACAAATCACCCTGGCCAGTGAAGCAAAACAAAAGCTGGAAAAGTTGTACTACGAAACCCGGGCTGGCATACAAACCCTGGAAAAATACCAGGCCAGTGGCCAGCCCCTGCCCATGGAACTGCAAGTCTATATCCGCCAGTTGGCGGAGCGGGCGCGCCAGATTTCCAGGAGGGGCGGCGGGCCACAAATTGAGAATGCCAGCCCGGAATACGATAACAACTATCACACCAGCTATGACAATAACGCTTATCCCTGGCTGTATTTCAGTCATGACATAGGACAGATAGGGCAGGATTACAGCAATACGCCTGTAAGCTCAGGTACTGAAGTAAGCAAGCACAAGACGGAGACGATGCCAGCCACCGAAGCGTGCCCACCAGGCTCACAGGAGATTGCTGAAAACCTGGCCTGTCGTACCGATGACAGCCTGGGGGCTTATTCATAAACCCTGAGGATATTGAAAAAAATGCCCAGATCAGCAGAAATACGGGTGAATTTACCACGCTGTGCTTGAATAGAGGCCATCAAGCGGAGATTTTGATTGTCATCAAGGTCACGAATGCTAATATCATCATTGGCATCCAACCTCATTTCTGCTTGATATGTCGGTTTCCCGATACTTTCGTTTTCGCGACATCAGCCTGAAGACCCGCCTGAGCCTGGCGGTGGCGATTTTCTTTGTCTTGTCGCTGAGCTTACTCTCTATCCTGGCCGCATCGGTATTTGAACGTGCGCTGGAGAGGCTGATTGTCTCCAGGCAGACCAGCCTGATCGCCAACGCCGCAAATGAGATAGACCAGAAGATAGAACTCCGGAAAAACGCTCTGATACGCCTGGCCAGTGATCTTGGTGCCGGGAGTACTGAAAATGAGTATATTCAGCATTTTCTCGATCATCATCATAGTCTTGATGGCCTGTTTGATAATCTGGCGGTATTTGACTTGCAGGGTGATCTGCTGGCTAACCTGGATAATCCTGAGACCAGGGGCAAGCTCAATATCAGCAAGCGGGATTATTTTCAAAGAGCCGTCAAGCAAAAAAAGATCGTCATTTCTGCCCCTTTAAAAAGCGGTATTTCAGGACGCCCGCTGGTGGTGATCTGCGTCCCTGTTTTTGCACCTGATGGTGACATGCTGTTGATGCTGGGTGGCACCATAGAATTGACGCAGGATAGCTTTCTGGCTGAACTGGCGACCGCCAGGATAGGAGAGCGCGGTTATTTCTATGTGCTGACGACTGAGGGGGTGTTCGTCAATCACCCAGATCATAGACGGATATTGAAGAATAGCCGTGAATTGCCTGACAAAAACCAGTTGCCGGAAAGCGCCTTTGCCAGCCAGGAAGGTAACCTGACCACCAATGACAACACCAGGGATGAAGCAATACTCTCTTATCGTCGCCTGAAATCGGTGGGATGGATAGTTGCCGGCATCTACCCTACCAGCGAAGCCTTCAGCATCATCTCAGAAGTCAGAAAAGATGCCATCCTGTTCAGCCTCGCATTATTGCTGACCTTGCTGCTCTTGGTCTGGTGGTTCATGTACTGGCAACTGGCACCACTGCAAAAATTGCGTGACAAGGTGAATAATGCAGAAAGCGATATGCTGGTCGCCCAACTGGAAAAACAGACTGATAAAAACTACTCCAAAGATGAAATAGGTGATTTGACCAAGGCGTTTGACGATGCCATGAACAAGCGCCGTGAGGCCGAACTGGCCTTAAGTGCCAGTGAAAAAAAACTGCGCCTGATTGCCGATAATATGTCAGCCTTTATTGCCTACGTCGATTATCAGGAAAAATACACCTTCGTCAATAAACGCACCGAACATCTGTTTGGCATCACCGCCCAGCAAGCCATAGGCAAGACCGTCAAGCAAGTTTCTACTGCCGATTTTTACCAGAAAACCAAACCTTATGTGAACCAGGTCCTGAATGGCGAATGGACTTGCTTTGAGCGGCGTGTGGAACGCTACAGCCATTGGGAATGGGACAGGGTTACCTATGTGCCTGATTTTAATAAATCCGGCAAGGTCGATGGTTTTTTTGTGCTGGTGGAAGACATCACTGAATTCAAGCGCGTGCAGGATGATCTGACGCGCAGCGAAAAACGGGTGCGCACCATCACCGATAATGTACCCGCCATGATCGCCTATGTCGATGCCAGTGAGCGCTATCAATTCTGCAACCGCAACTATGGCTTGATACCTGGCTTGCATCCTCATGATTTGCTGGGAAAGACCATCACTGAAGTATTTGGTGAACAGACTTACCTGGACATGCGGGAACAAATCCAGCAAGCCCTGCACGGTGAAAGAGTCTCTTTCGAACGCTATGCACCCGAGCGGGATATCAAGCGTTATTTGCAATATGAATATGTGCCGGACATCAATGCCGAGGGTGCTACCCTGGGATATTACTCCATGGTGATCGATATCACCGCCCGCAAGGAAGCTGAATTGAAACTGGCTGCCAGCGAAGGTTTGCTGCGTACCATCGCCGATAATATCCCCGCCTTTGTCAGCCTTATCGATAGCGAAAACCGCTACCAGTTTGTCAATCGCCCTTATGAAACCTGGTTCAATCTGCCACTGGAAGAGATACGCTGCCAGCCTGTACTATCGTTGTTAACCGGCGCGATGCAACAGGAACATCATGTGCACTACAAGCTTGCCATGGCGGGTGAAAAAACAGAATTTGAAACCGAGATCCAGATAGGTGACAAAACCGGCCATTATCATGCCACCTATGTGCCGCAATACGATGCGCGCGGCAAGGTGGTGGGCGTCAATAGCCTGATTAACGATATCAGTGACGCCAAGGCGGTGGAAAGACAATTGCTGGCACTGACCCGTTTCGATACCCTGACCGGCCTGCCCAATCGTAACCAGATCAATGAAAGAATGGAGCAAGCCAGCGCCCGCTCACAACGCACGGGCCGTTTGATGTCTGTCATGTTCCTGGATGTCGATAAATTTAAAAGCATTAACGACAGCCTGGGCCATCATGCCGGTGACCTGGTCTTGCAAGAGTTTGCCAACCGGCTCAAGAATTGCATACGCCAGACCGACCTGGCAGGCCGCCTGGCAGGCGATGAATTCGTCATCGTGCTGGAAGGCTTGAACATGCATGGCGAAGCCGACATGGTAGCCAGCAAAATAGTACAGGCCATGACCATCCCCTTCGATATAGAAGGCAAGCCACTGATGGTCACCACCAGCATAGGCGTGGCCATCTCATCCGAACAAAACGCCAACGCTGGCGACATGCTCAAAAAAGCCGATGAAGCCCTCTACCTGGCCAAGAAAGCGGGGCGGAATAATTTTAAGGTTTTGCAGCTGGAATAACTTTTTGAATTTTTCTATGGCAGTGCCGACTCTTGGAGTGATCTTAGTATGAGTCGCCAAGAATTGCAGTTTTTGCTGAATATTGCGATGTCAATTTAGCCGCTCAAGTACATACATGAGACCATAGCCCAGTCCTGTTACTTCTAAATTATGCAAACCATGAATTGCCATTACGATGCAAAGTGCAACTTTGTAGCTATTCTTTTCCCAAACTATAAATGATGTGCTATAAATTAAACCACCTAAGAATGCGTTAACTATTCCGATCAAGCCATTCGGATAATGAAGTAATGCAAATGGACTTGTCATCAATAATAAAGTGAACCAGATATTGAGTTTTAAGAGGCGGGCAATACTGAACGGAAGTGCTTGAAATAACAGTGTTTCAATAATGGGACCAAGAATCACTACATAATAAAATATATGTGTACGTTTTTCTGAAGCGGAATTTTCGTCCATGGGTATGAGCATTAATATCATCATTGAAATGAAGAAATGCATAGTTGCGAAATAAATGCAATATCGAATCTTGCCTTTGACCTTACGGTTTTCGAAAAATGAAATGAATTTCACTTCTGTTAGTTCAAACGTTTTCATATTTTTATAATTATGGTTTGTAGAAAATTCAATTTCAACCTAATCCAATTTTTTAATTTCTTCCTGAATGTTCAAGCCAAATGAGACCAATCGGTCAATTTGAGCAGGGTGATATGTTTGCATGTAATCAGGACTTCCATATCCTGCCGGTGCGGAGATACTCTGGATATTCATCTTATTCATTACTTCAACTGTTGCGACCCATGAGCGCTTGTAATTTATGGGCTCCTGACCAAGCCGGGTTACATACTCATTGACATTGATATTTTTAAAAAATTGTCTCTGCTCAGACAATAATCGACTGAAATTTTCATATCGTAATTTATCACTAGCCAAATACTCTTCTTGCTCCCTGGATGTTTTTCCGCTGAGAGAAAGTGCCAGATATTCCTCATACTTTTCATTCTTTTCTCGCAAATTTTTTTGTTCAGCACTTCCATGCCAAATCACCAGTGCGGAAGGTCGAATTACTTTTTTTCTTGCTGCTGTAAAAATATAATTTGCACATGAGGACATGCACAGACTAGTGACTTCGACATCGATTTGATTTTCATGTATCCAATATCCAAATACGATTCCAAAGTGAACATCTCCCCCTCTGGAATTAATGATCAAGCGATTGATTTCCTTATCTGCAGTTGCAGAAATAAAGTGATTGACCGTTTCATCAATGTCACCAAAATAAAGAGCAGTGTTATCTAAAAAATAGAATTTTGCAGGGACTCTATTTTGCCCAGAGTCCGATTCGCCAGACATTGCACTATTTGATAATACTGCCAGTAAAAAAGTGATCAACACCTGCGTATATATTTTTAAGAACATAGAAATCAAATAGGTTTGATATGCGCAAATAGCGCTCAATACATTTGTAGATAGCACACCATATCTCATGGCATGGCTTCACTTCTCCATTCCTGGTCTAGTCCACCTTGAGTTGGTTTTGGCGCAGAGCTGTCTTATCTTGAATACTTGTTGAAAGCATAAAGGATAATTTCGATAAATGTTGAAAAAGTAAAAATATTTTTGATATTTTTTAATCGCTATTCAATATTCTCTTGCTAGAGTCGTTTGAATGGGTAGGTGATTGTGGCCTTACCAGGATTTTGGCATAGCAGTTGTTGTCATAGTCCGCACCAGTAAAGGTGTGGTCGCCATTGCCCGAGTTGTAAAGACAGACTGGGCCCTTATCACGCGCCAGTAATATGACTGGTGATAAGGGACAGGAAAGTTGATTTTGAATAGAGGGGCCTGAGGTTTTTTTGCGTTCAGTCTCTGGCCTTGAGCAACTCTAGGATGCTGGAAAAATCCTTACCGCTAGCACCGGCCTTGCTGTGGATGCCGTACAGGTTACGCACGGCTTCACCCAGTGGGATGCTGGAATTGCTACCCAGTGCTGCCTCGGTTGCCAGGCCCAGGTCTTTGAGCATCAGGTCTACCCCAAAGCCACCGGTGTAGCCGCGTGATGCAGGGGTGTTTTCCATGACGCCGGGGTAGGGGTTGTAGAGTTCCAGCGCCCAGTTGCGGCCTGAGCTTTTGCTCATGATGTCGGACAGGACTTTGGGATCAAGCCCGTTCGCCACGCCCAGCGCCAGGGCTTCTGCTGTGCCTGCCATGAGTATGCCGAGCAGCATGTTGTTGCAGATTTTGGCGGTTTGTCCGGCACCGTGTTCGCCAGCGTGAAAGATGTTTTTGCCCATGGCGTTCAGCACAGGGCGGGCACGTTCGAGGTCGTCTGTGTTGCCGCCGACGATGAAGGTCAGCGTGCCTGCGGCTGCGCCTGCTGTGCCGCCTGAGACTGGCGCATCCACCATTGCCAGCCCACGTGCGGCTGCGGCTTGTGCGACTTTCTTGGCAGATTGTGGGGCGATGGTGCTGCAGTCTATGATCAGTGCGCCACTGGCGATGTGGGCGAGTATGCCTTCGTCGCCGAGGTAGAGGCTTTCTACATGGCGGCTGGCGGGCAGCATGCTGATGACGATGTCTGCGCCTTCTATGGCTTGTCTGGCGTTGCCTGCGGCCAGGGCACCGGCGTCTGCCAGTGTTTTTAGGGCAGCAGCGGAGAGGTCAAAGACGGTGAGTGAGTAGCCTGCCTTGAGCAGGTTAAGGGCCATGGGCGCGCCCATGTTGCCGAGGCCGATGAAGGCGATTTTGGATTGGTTTGACATGTGGTTATCTCCTGGTTTTCGTGTTCTTTGTTCAGATTGACGGTCGTTTCTCGTAGGTTGAGCCGATCGTAGGTTGGGCTACGTTTTATCAGCCCAACACTCGGCGTTTCAACAACGTATTCGTTTATTTAAGGCCCAGTGTTGGGCTGGTAAACCGTAGCCCAACCTACGAATTGCAGCTTCATTACATACTTACGCAGCTCTCTTTTGAATATTTCCAACCGCACCCAAATCCCGCAATGGATGCTGCTCTGCGTCCCAAAGGCGCGCAAAATATCGCTCACCATCCTGCGGCTGCAATGCATCCAAACTACCGGGTAACCACTGCGGTTTCTGATCCTTCTCCACAATCAAGGCTCGTATGCCTTCTGAAAAATCATGGCCTTGCGCGCAGGCCAGTGCTGCCACCAGTTCCATGCGGAAGATCTCTGCCAGCGACAAATGCTTGCCTTTTTCCTGCAAGGCATGCGCCAGCCAGGCAGATGTCGGGCTGCCTTTTTGCAGGCTGGTCACGGCTTTTTGCAGCCACACATCATCGTTCAATACGCTTGCATCCAGCTGGCAGATATTGCTGATGATCGTGCTCAGGTCAGCGGCGCTGCACAGTTGATTGATGAGGTCAAAATGCTGGCGCAATGGACCTGTGCTGCTCAAGCTGCCAGCACTGCGTTGTTGTTCATGCAGGATATGACTCAGGCGCAGATGATTGTTTTCTGCTTGTTTGCTCCATTCGCAGGCTTGCAGGCGGGCCAGTAGTTCTGCCTTGCTCTCGTGCGGCAATTGCAGGTCGGCCAGTTTCACAAATACGGCGTCGCTGGCGTTGATGTTGGCACCCGTCAATGCCAGGAACAAACCCAGCTTGCCCGGCATGCGGTTCAGAAACCAGGTGCCGCCTACGTCGGGGAACAGGCCAATCGCAATCTCAGGCATGGCAAGGCGGGATTTTTCTGTGACGACGCGGTGGCTGGCACCGGCCATCAAACCTATGCCGCCACCCATGACGATGCCGTGGCCCCAGCATAATATGGGTTTGCGGTAAGTGTGGATTTGATAGTCGAGACGGTATTCCTGCTCAAAAAAATCCAGGGCGTAGGCATTGCCCAGCAGGTCGTCTTTTTTGTCTGAGGCATGATGCTCGCGCATGCTGGCGTACAGGTTTTGCAAATCACCACCTGCGCAAAATGCTTTTTCACCAGCAGCCTGCAAGACCACCATGGCAATGCTGTCATCTTCATCCCAGGCTTGCAATTGCCTGCCCAGTAAATGCACCATCTCTTTGGACAGGGCATTCAGGGTTTTTTCTGAATTGAGGGTGGCCACGCCTAGTTGCATGCCATTGGCGGCAGGCAGGGTGTGGAACAGGACAGTGGCGTCGCTCATGCATTCCTCCACACGGGTGGGCGTTTTTCCAAAAAGGCGGTGACGCCTTCTTTTTGATCGGCAGTATCAAACAGGGCCAGGAAGGCCTCGCGTTCTTGTGGCAGCACGGTGTTCATTGGTTGCTGGCGTGCGCCTTGTATGAGTTGTTTGCATGCCTTGACGCTGCTCGGGCTTTGCTTGCCTACCTGTTTGGCCAAGGCCAGTGCGTGGTCCAGTGCGCCTCCGGTGGCGACGACTTCTTCGACCAGGCCTATACGCAGGGCTGTGGCAGCATCGACACGTTCACCGCACAAGATCAGACGCTTGGCCCAGCCTTCACCTACCAGCCAGGCCAGATTTTGCGTGCCGCCAGCACAGGGCAGCAAGCCGACTGCTGCTTCTGGCAAGGCCATTTGCGCCTGGGTTTCGGCAATACGCAAATCGCAAGCCAGCGCGCATTCCAGGCCACCACCCATGGCGTAGCCATTGATGGCAGCGATGGAAACACCACGGAAGCGGCTCAGGGTTTCAAATGCTTCACCAAAGCGACGTGCCATGTCGAGTGCTACGGCCTTGTCGCCATCGGCAAACAGCTTCAAATCTGCGCCGGCTGAAAAGAATTTCTGGCCTGAGCCTGTGATGACGAGGCTATAGATATCTGCATCGGCATTGAGGTCATTGACCAGTTGCGTCAATGCCTGCAAACCCGCAGCCGTCCAGGTATTGGCGGGCGGATTGGCGAGGGTGACCAGTGCAGTGTGACCTATGATTTCGCATTGCAGATTGGTGTAATTACTGTACTTGCTCATAAAAATTCCTCGCTTGCGGGTTGGTTTAGCATGTGACGGGCAACGATGACGCGCATGATTTCATTCGTGCCTTCGAGTATCTGGTGGACCCTGACATCGCGCAGAAAACGCTCCAGCGGGTATTCGCGTATATAGCCGTAACCGCCGTGGATTTGCAAGGCTTCATTGCAGACGGCAAAGCCGGTGTCGGTCGCCAGGCGCTTGGCCATGGCGCAATACACTGAGGCATTATCGGCCTTGCTGTCTAGCTTGCTGGCGGCGAGACGCACCATCTGGCGGGCTGCGACCAGCTCAGTTTGCATGTCGGCCAGCTTGAATTGCAGCACCTGGAAATCAGAGAGCTTTTTCTGGAACTGCATGCGCTCATTCATATACGCTTGCGCGCTATTGAGTGCTGATTGCGCCGCACCGATGGAGCAGGTGGCGATGTTGATGCGGCCACCATCCAGACCACGCATGGCGATTCGGAAGCCTTCGCCTTCATCACCCAGCAAGTGGCTGCGCGGTATGCGTACCTGGTCAAAATTGACGGTGCGGGTGGGCTGGCTGTTCCAGCCCATCTTGTCTTCTTTCTTGCCATAGCTAATGCCGGGCAAATCTGCCGGAACTGCAAAGGCCGAGATACCGCCAGCACCATCACCACCCGTGCGCGCCATGACGACCAGCATATTGGTGGCACCTGCGCCTGAGATAAAGGCTTTGCTGCCATTGAGGATATAGCTGTCACCATCGAGGCGGGCGCTGGTGCGCAGTGATGCCGCGTCAGAGCCTGAGCCAGCTTCGGTCAGGCAATATGACGCCAGTTTCTTGCCTGCGGCCAGTCTGGGCACCCATTCCTGCTGTACTTCTGGCGTACCCCAATTGGCGATCATCCAGCTCGCCATATTGTGTATCGTGATATAAGCCGTGGTCGAAGGGCAGGCACGCGCCAGTTCTTCAAACACGATGGCTGCATCCAGCCGCGTCAGACCCAGCCCGCCCAGCTCTTCTGGCACATACAGCCCGCAAAATCCCAGCTCCCCGGCATGGGCGATGACGTCCAGCGGGAAGTGGGAAGTGGCATCCCAATGCGCGGCTTGCGCCGTCATTTCATGGGCGGCGAAGCTGCGGGCAGATTGCTGGTAGGCGCGCTGGTCTTCACTAAGATCGAAGTCCATGGCCATCCCCCTATTTTAAAGAGATGGTCGTATTCACCTTGCCAGCGCTGACGCTGTCATCAAACCAGCGTGCCGTGATGGTCTTGGTCTGGGTGTAGAACTGTATGACCTGCTTGCCATAAGGCCCCAGGTCACCGAGCTTGGATGCGCGCGAACCGGTAAATGAGAACAGCGGCACAGGCACAGGAATAGGTACGTTGATGCCAATCTGGCCTACATCGATATCTTCTTCAAAGGTGCGAGCCGCAGCGCCAGACTTGGTGAACAGTGCCGTGCCATTGCCGTTAGGGTTGGCATTGATGATGGCGATGGCTTCAGCCAGGGTATCTGCCTGCATGATGCACAGCACAGGGCCAAAGATTTCTTCTTCATACACGCGCATGCCAGGCTTGACGCCAGTGAAGACTGTAGGGCCAACGAAGTTGCCGTGCTCATAGCCCGGCACTTTGGGTGCGCGGCCATCCAGCACCAGCGTCGCTCCTTCAGCAATACCCTGGGCGATCAGGCTTTCTACGCGTTCTTTGGCGGTGCATGAAATGACCGGGCCTATGTCGGTATTGGCTTCTGCACCGGCATTGATCTTGAGGCTGCGGGCGCGGTCCAGCAAGTCTGGCACCCATTGATTGGCTTCACCAACCAGAATGACCACAGACAATGCCATGCAACGCTGGCCAGCCGCACCAAAGGCAGCACCGGCGAGGTTATTCAGGGTTTGTTCTTTATTTGCATCTGGCAGGACGATGGCGTGATTCTTGGCACCCATCATGCACTGCGCACGTTTGCCCGCCAGTGTCGCGCGGTTATACACATGTGTGCCTACGCGGGTGGAGCCTACGAAGGACACGGCCTTGATATCAGGGTGGTCGCAAATCGCATTGACGATGTCTTCACCACCATGCACCACGTTCAGCACGCCAGGTGGCACACCAGCTTGCATCGCCAGTTCAGCCAGGCGCATGGTGACCATGGGGTCTTGCTCGGATGGTTTCAGGATGAAGGTATTGCCGCAGGCAATCGCCATAGGGAACATCCACAGCGGTATCATGGCCGGGAAGTTGAAAGGGGTAATGCCAGCGCACACGCCCAGCGGCTGGTTCAGGGTATAGGTATCAACGCCGCTGGCAACGTTATTGGCGATTTCGCCCATTTGCAGGTTGCCGATATTGGCGGCATGTTCTACCACTTCCAAACCACGGAAGATATCGCCTTCAGCATCGGCCAGGGTCTTGCCCTGTTCGGCTGTCAACAGTGCAGCCAGCTCGGCCATGTTTTCACGTATCAGTTGCTGGTATTTCAAAAAGATGCGGGCGCGAGTGCCTATCGCTGTCTTGCGCCAGGTCTTGAAAGCGGCCTTGGCAGCATCGACTGCGGCCTGCATCTCTTCTGACGTGGCAAAGGGCACATGGGCCAGCACTTGTTGCGTGGCCGGGTTGATCACATTGCGCCACTGCGTGGATTTGGAGTCTATCAGTTCGCCGTTGATGAGCAGTTTGACGTTGGGAACCTGGGTAAGAGTTGCCATGGTGATTTCCTGTACCTTCCTGATTGCGCACGGACAGACGGCGGGCTTTGCCCGCAACAACGGCCGCACTGATGCCTGAAAACAGAATGGCCACTGCATACAAAAACTTGCCGCAGCAACGATCCTGACCATGGGCATACACCGTGTGGGCGCACACCCGCCACGCACCTTCCGTACGTGACCAGACCTTGGGAAAACAGTGAAAGACCAGTATTGAAGACCAGCACCCGCTCGCCATCAAGCGCGCCATGCCATATCCCAAACACCGCCTTCCGCAATGTTTTTCTCAGCGATCAACAGGCCGGTATCCGGGCTTGCAAGTCTTGTTACATCGCCTTCCCAGTCATGCATGACCAGTGGCGTGGATGATGTAACCGCACTTGCTTACCGTTGCGGAGGCAGCAGGGGCTTGGGTCTTGATACTAACCGTCATTAGTTAATGACAGCGATCAGGACGACCACTTTCCCGTTTAACACAGCCCAAGAGATTGGGCTATGCACCTGTTATTTTTAGAATAGCACAAGAATTGACGTTAACGTAAACGTTAATTGGTGAAAAAAATTCAAGATGGTTTGCATCATGGCGGAAGCAAGGAAGCTGCCATCAAACACCATTTATATCTTATTAGTGATAATGTTTAAATATCACTTTAAGATGATATATTGATTTTATCGCTTTTGAGTGATAAATTGAAATTATTGCCTCAAGGTGATCGTCGCCTCTTATCTGGCAATGACATGTTCAGGCTATGGAGGGTGAGAACATCATGGATTACCGAATCAGCCTGGCAACACAGCTTAGCAGCCATCTCAAATCCTTGCGCCGTGAACAGGGACTGTCTCAGGCCGATCTGGGTAAACTGCTGGGTGTGGGGCAGGTCAGGATCGCCAATATAGAAAATAATCCTGGCGCAGTAAGCGTGGACCAGATGCTGAGCATCTTGCATTTGCTTGGCTGTGGCTTGTCTATCTACCAGCGCCAGGATGATAAAACTGTCATAGGAAAAACCGATAACGACAGCAGACTGGATTGGTAATCATGAACAAGTCTCGTATTCATCGCTCACTCAATGTCTGGATGAACGGCTTGCTGGTTGGTGTGTGGAGCTGGGATCGTACTGATACACATCAATTCGAGTATGCAGAAAGCTGGATCAAGTCGGCGGTGGCTCGCCCCCTGTCACTCTCTTTACCAATTACAGCTGGGCAGAGCATCTTGCGTGGCCCAGCAGTAAAAAACTATTTCGACAATCTCTTGCCTGACAATAAAAAAATCAGGCAGCGCATAAGCCACCGTTATCAAATTGCGTCCACAAATGTGCCAGATCTGCTGGAAGCATTGGGCCGTGATTGCATAGGTGCCATACAAATTCTGCCTCTGGATATACTGCCTGAGGGCTTTGATAAGATTAACGCGACCAGACTGACAGATAATGAAGTCGAAAAATTATTGCTGAATGTGACCGGTGATGAGGTTGATGGCAATATTACCGACGACTTCCGCATTTCGCTGGCAGGGGCTCAGGAAAAAACAGCATTGCTCTGGTATCAGGGACAATGGCATGTGCCCCATGGCGCGACACCGACCACACATATCCTGAAACTGCCTTTGGGCTTGATTGGCGGCATGCGCGCCGATATGTCTGGCTCCATAGAAAACGAATGGCTGTGCATGCGCATCATGGCAGCATTGGGATTTGAAGTAGCCAGGGCTGATATCGCAAAATTTGGTTCGCAAAAAGTTCTGGTGGTAGAACGCTTTGACAGGAAGTGGATGGGGCAGGACTGGATAGCCAGACTACCGCAAGAAGATTTTTGCCAGGCCAGCGGCATTGCACCGGACAATAAATATGAAGCCGACGGCGGACCAGGCATGGCGCAGTGCCTGCACATACTGGAAGGCAGTGTCTTTGCTGCCAAAGACAAGCTGAATTTTGTGCTAATGAACCTGGCATTCTGGTTACTGGCAGCGACTGATGGTCATGCCAAAAACTTCTCAATTTCTTTGCGTGCCGGTGGTGATTATCACCTGACACCCATGTACGATATTCTGTCAGCCTGGCCTGTGATCGGACGTGGCGCGTATCAATTGCAGGAAAAGAAAATCAAGATGGCCATGGCTCTGAGGTCCAAGAATGCGCATTTCAAAATGAGTGAGATGCATGCGCGGCATTGGCAGGGGTTGGCAGCACAGACCGGTGTTGTTGATTGTTTTGTGCAAATGCAAGGGCTGGTTCAAAATGTGCCAGATGCTTTGGCGCAGGTTGAGCACGAATTGCCAGCACATTTTCCTGAGCAGATATGGAGTAGCATCAGAGACGGGATGCTCAGGCAGCAGTTGCGTTTTTTGTCTGAAATGACAGATAAGTCAGCATGAGTGATCTGAGGTAGATGAAATAGGATACTGGATAGGTATTGATGACGAATCAATTTGGCAGTCAAGTTTGAAGATAGGAAAAAATGGATATCTTTGTAAGACCATTTATCAGAATATATAAAATGAAAAAATCTCACAATCAATTCCAATACCTCCTGGTTGCCTGTCTGTTTTCTGGAATCAGTCTTTTTGCCAATGGGGCTGAAGCTGATTTAGGAAATCGGTTTCAACACTTGTCTTTAATTAATTTGATTGCTACACCTGAACGCTACGATGGCAAACTTGTTTTAGTTACAGGTTATGTGACTGTTGGTCGGGAAAATATGTCCATGTGCTTGACGAAAGTCAGACATTCCAGCAAGGATTGCCTTTGGCTTAATGTCGATTCGGGGCCGTATGAAACAGATGATGACAGAAAACGAATCGATAAGAAAATGAAGGTGCTTTATAAATTCAACGGCAAGGTGGCGACGATAGAAGCAATCTTCGACCAGAATGATATGGGACATTTTGGTATGTGGTCAGCTACCTTGAAAGATGTTGTTCGCATCTACGACAACAAAGATAAATATTATTCGCTTGAAGACAAGGCTGTGCAGAAGTAGTCAATAATTCGAAAGTTCAAAACTGCCATTTACAGTTTTTCTGTTTGCATGGATCAAAATATGTTCACTGGTATGACGAATTCAAAGATACGCATGCCGTTTGGAGTAACACAGTCGGAATTGAAATTAATTTCGAAGATTCAGCGGTACCCGATGATGCTCATTATAAGAAATTGTGGATGTTCGCGGCTGAAGCCGCTCCTACAGGAAGGTAGCAAGAAATATCTGATTGAATAGCTTGCTAATTGCCGTGTAGATATTGGCTTTAATTAGCGTTTCCTAGCTTAATAGTTGCCAAGTAGCAGTAATAGGAGTTACGTCATTCCAGTGTGCTTTTGGCGTTGGAGGCGCTTGCCCTGATGCAAATAATGCTTATATAATAATGCAATTATGCTATTTTCCCTGATTGATGCCCAGGTCAGGCTGATAGGTAATTGACTGCATTTTATGGCTGTCAACTATCCTGGCGTAGTGAGTGTTTTGTTATATGCCATGTATTGAGAGCATTCCATCGAAAAAATTTCACAAAAATGAAGGCATTCATGTTGAAAACGATAGAAACGGGCAAGCTCAGTTTTACAGATACCAGGCTGGTATCCATATCAAAGAAAATGGCAGGCTTATTCACTCAATTCCTGCTTGCTGCAGCTGTCTCCACCGTCGCAGCCACAGCGTTTGCAGCGAATGGCGTAGCGCAATATGATCCTTTTACACAGGACCCCGTGATCATCGACAGTAAATTTCCACCGCTTGTCAACGAAGTCACTTTTGATAGCCAGGGCGTTGAACTTTATGGGAAAATTTTTTCTGCGCAAGGTAAGGGGGCTCACCCTACAATATTGATTGCGCGCGGGTATCCTGACATGACCTCCAGTGCAGATATCGCCTTGCTGGCACAGCGGGCTGGATACAATGCGATGATTTTCAATTATCGCGGTGCCTGGGGAATGAAAGGCGAATTTTCTTTGGAAAATTCTTACCAGGATTTACAGGCAGCCCTTGCCTTCTTGCGCTCTTATTCTGTGTCACAGAATATGCATGTCGACCCCAATAATATTGTTTTGCTTGGCTATAGTCTTGGCGGCCCTATCGTCTTGCGTCTGGCTGCTACCGACAAACATATTCGTGGTGTATTGCAGTTGGATGGATTGGATCTCAGGATTTTCCCAGCTTTTTCACCAGAACAAAAAGCAAATTGGGAGAGTGGTTTTACTACTCTGCCCATACCCGCTGCCAATGGCAAAAAAATTGTCAATGAGGTACAGACACAATTTAACGATAGCTGGAATCCTGCAAACTATGCGGCTGGCCTGGCGGGCAAGGATGTCACGCTGGTTTGGGCAAAGCAGGGTAATGGCCGCCTGGCACATGTCAAAGAGCGCGTGTCCTTGCAAGAGCTTTATGGGAAACAATCAAGACTGACAGAAAAGACGCTGGAGACGGATCATGATTTTTCAAACAGTCGCATAGCGTTAGGGCGCACCACCCTGGACTGGCTTAAAAAAGTACAGTTCGTCAGCCCTGGTTTTGCTGAAAAAAAAGAAGCGCCAATGGTGGGGCAAAAGATAACTCTCCCTGTTGCTGAACTCAACAAATATACAGGTACTTATCAGGGGGGCAGTTTTTTCAAGGCTTTCATTAAAGTGGACGGCGAGACTTTAGTCGAGGCAGATGGGGATCAAAACTGGTTGCCAGTGATTGCCTTGTCTGGCGATAAATTTTTTGTAAACGATGAAAAACACCCCGGCTGTAATGATGTCAGGTTCGATAAGAACGATAAGGGAGAGGTCGTCTCTTTGGTAGTCAATTGCTCTGGTCGTTCATTGACTATGCCGCGCATCAGCCGCGATCTGCTTTTTCCAAGAAGCATCGTGAACAAAGACTTGCCGCAGGCGATGCTGGAAGAATATGCCGGGAAATATCGCTTTCTGTCTGGTTCAGGAGAACCTGGGGGATTGATGGAAGTTTCTGTATCAGGAAAAAATCTTGGAGCACAGCCTGAAGGTGATGTAAAAGATACCCTGTATGCCGAGGCAGAAGATAAGTTCTTTTGCCGTCGTCTTGAATTCAGTTTTGAGTTTCTGAGGAATGAAAAAGGACAAGTGTATGAATTAAAGGCGACGCACACTAATGGACAGGTAGTGAGGCTTGCAAAAATCTGACTTTTTGATTGGCCTGCAATCAGGCATTTTTGCAGCTGGCCAGCTATGCGGCTTAGCTGGGTTATCTCAGACTACCATTGACTCATGTATGCATTTAAAAATCTAGTTTATAAAAGCACTTTTCCTAATTTATTTATGCCACGGTACACTACGAACGTCGCTGGAGCGCCAGCCCGGTGGATTCTAGCTAAAAACATGCTGGAATGACGTGAATGAAGTGTAATTTTGATTTGAGCTTGCTTAGCTAGGTGCGTGTACTAAAAAATCAAATATGGTATTGCAATTGTACTTGGAGAATTTTTCAGAAGGCTTGTTTCCAGCTTTTCTGCTAGAAACCAGCATTCAAGATCCATAGGCTCATATTGCAAGAAGCAAGGATAAAGCGCAAAGACAAAAGGCACATGCCCACAATACAATGAGCATGTGCCTTTTGCACCAATTCAAATCGGCTTAATCAAAAGCTATTAGCAACAATCCTGATGCTCTTCATCATCCGCTGCCACAGTCGCTCTTAACAACTTGGCTGCCTGCACCATGTTTTCCAGCGCTGCTATGGTCTCTGGCCAGTCGCGGGTTTTAAGGCCGCAGTCAGGGTTGACCCAGAGGCGGGCGTCTGGGAGGACGCTGCGGGCTTTTTGCAGTAGCCTTTGCATTTCCGTGACCTTGGGTACGCGTGGTGAATGGATGTCGTAGACGCCTGGGCCTATGTCATTCGGGTAGGCGAATTCGCCAAAGCCGTCCAGCAATTCCATGTCCGAGCGTGAGGTTTCTATGGTGATGACGTCGGCATCCATGGCGGCGATCCAGGGCAGGATGTCGTTGAATTCTGAATAGCACATGTGGGTATGAATTTGCGTATCGTCCCTGACGATGGCAGAACTCAGTTTGAAGGCGCGCACTGCCCAGTCGAGGTAGGCAGACCAGTCTTGCTGCTTCAGCGGCAGGCCTTCACGGAAGGCGGGTTCGTCTATCTGTATCATACCTATGCCGGCTTTTTCAAGATCGGCAACTTCATCACGCAGGGCCAGGGCGATTTGCAGGGCGGTGGTGGAGCGTGGCTGGTCATCGCGCACGAAGGACCATTGCAGCATGGTGACGGGGCCGGTCAGCATGCCTTTCATGGTTTTGGCAGTCAGGCTTTGGGCGTATTCGCTCCAGCTGACTGTCATGGCTTCTGGTCTGTAGACATCGCCATAGATGAAGGGTGGTTTGACACAGCGTGAGCCATAGCTTTGTACCCAGCCATTCAGGGTGAAGCCATAGCCCCAGAGTTGTTCACCGAAATATTCGACCATGTCATTGCGTTCTGGTTCGCCATGCACCAGTACGTCGATGTCGAGCTTTTCTTGTTGCTCAACGACCAGGCGGATTTCTGCGCGCATGGCTTCGAGGTATTCGAGATGCGACAAGTCGCCACGCTTATAGGCGGCGCGCGCCTGGCGTATGGTTTTGGTTTGCGGGAAGGAACCTATGCTGGTGGTCGGGAACAGCGGCAGGGAAAAACGCTTTTGCTGTTCGCTGATGCGGCCTGCAAAAGCCTGGTGGCGAGTGACATCCTGTTCTGTAACCGCAGCCAGGCGTTTTTGTACGATGGGGTTATGGATGCGTACGGATGTGCGGCGGCTGGCGACGGCCTGGTCGGCGGCTTTGAATTGCTCGGCGACGCTGTTCCCATTGCCATTCAGGACTTGTTTCAGGGCGACGATTTCATCGAGTTTTTGGGTGGCAAAGGCCAGCCAGCTCAGGGTTTCTGCATCGAGTGCGGTTTCTGCTGCCAGGTCTACCGGCACATGCAGTAAGGAGCAGCTTGCTGCCAGCCATAAGTTGTCGCCCAATTGTGCATGGGCAGCTTGCAAGTCGGCCAGCAAGGTTGTCAGGTCGGCGCGCCAGATATTGCGGCCATCGATGACACCGGCGGACATTACGCGGCCTTGTGGCCAGTTGGCCAGCAGGGCAGGCAATTGCTGTGGTGCGCGTACCAGGTCCAGGTGGACGCCAGCGACAGGCAGGGCATGCAGCAGGGCGGCACGTTCCTGTACGGATTCAAAATAAGTCGACAGCAAGATTTTTGGCGTGTTTTGTGCCAGGGCATTGTAGGCCAGCACAAAGGCATCCAGCCAGGCATTGTCGAGGTCCAGTGCCAGGATGGGCTCATCTATCTGTACCCAGTCCACACCTTGCTCTTGCAGGCGTGCCAGCAGGCGCTGGTAAGCGGGGATGATCTTGGGCAGCAGATCCAGCTTGATCGTCAGACCGCTCTTGATTTTACCGAGGTAGAGCAAAGTCAAAGGGCCAACCAGGGTAGCTTTGGCTTTGTGGCCCAGGGACTGGGCTTGTGCCAGTTCTTCAAACAGCCAGTCTGTGCCGCCATCAAAGCTGGTATCTGCTGTCCATTCTGGGACGAGGTAATGGTAGTTGGTATCAAACCATTTGGTCATTTCCATTGCAAAATGCTGAGGGTTGCCACGGGCGGCGACGTAGTAATCTGCCAGGCTCAGTTGCCTGGCATCAAAGCCAAAACGTGTGGGCAGGGCACCCAGCAGGGCCAGGGTGTTCAAGACCTGGTCATACCAGGCAAAGTCGCCGACGCTGACAAAGTCGAGGCCAGCCTGCTTTTGCAAACCCCAGTGGCGGGCGCGCAAGTCGCTGCCGGTTTCACGCAGGGTGGCTTCTGTGATGTTGCCGCGCCAGAAGGATTCTTGCGCGAATTTTAATTCTCTTTGGGCGCCTATGCGAGGGAAGCCCAGGGTGTGTGCTGTTGTCATTTCATTTCTCCTATCGTGGGAGGACTTATGCAAAACCGCCCCAGCTACGTTGCAGCTCCTAGCCGTACTAAAGTACTGTCTTCGTCGCTGACGCCTTGCTGGGACAATTTTGCAAAAGTCCTATGGGTAGTAGCATGATGGGTTAGAATTGACTATGATTCAAACGACATATTTTAAGAATCATCTTGAATTTTATTCATAATGGAGCCGACAAGGCTCAGAGATCATGCAATCCATACTAGAGCTACGCCACCTGAAAACCCTGCATGCCCTGCGTGAATCCGGCAATTTATTGCGGGCTGCGGTCTTGCTGAATCTCACCCAGTCCGCCCTGTCGCACCAGATCAAGTTGCTGGAAGAGCATCACGGCATGCCGCTATTTGAGCGCAAGACCACGCCCATACGCTTTACGCCTGCGGGTGAGCGTCTGCTGCAACTGGCCGACAGCATCTTGCCGCAAGTCGCCAATTGCGAGCGCGACTTGGCGCGCCTGGCCCAGGGCGTGGCGGGGCAATTGCGTATCGCGGTCGAATGCCATACCTGCTTTGACTGGCTCATGCCAGCCATGGATGTATTCCGCCAGCGCTGGCCAGAGGTGGAGCTGGATATCGTGTCCGGCTTCCAGGCTGACCCTGTAGGGCTGCTGTATAGCCACAAGGCGGATGTCGCCATCGTGTCGGAAATGGATGCGGATGAAAGCGTGGCTTATCACCCCCTGTTCCGTTTCGAGATCATTGCCTTGATCGCCAAAGACCATGCACTGGCGTCGCGTGATTATCTGGTGGCGCAAGACTTTGCGACTGATACCCTGATTACCTATCCCGTGCCGGATGAAATGCTGGACGTGGTGCGCCAGGTCTTGAAGCCAGCCGGTGTGGATACTGTCAGACGCACCACCGAGTTGACAGTCGCCATGCTGCAACTGGTGGCCAGCAAGCGCGGCATCGCCACCTTGCCGGTGTGGGCTGCGCAAAATTATGTGAATCGTGACTATGTGCTGCCCAAGCGCATTACAGCGGATGGCTTGACTGGCAGGCTGTATGCGGCTTGCCTGCCGGATTTGTCTAGTAAGGCTTATCTCAGTGATTTTGTGACGACGATACGGGAGAGTAGTTATTTGAATTTGCAGAGTATAGAGTTGATTTGAGTGTACTGCGATTGAGTAATAGTTCTCATGTTCGTATGGTATGAATGTATTTCGTGCGCCATTTTATTCTGCCGTTTTTGCATTCCATGCAGCGATAACTGCATTTTGTCCATTTCTTCTTGTTCAAGCATCTGCCATCCCCTACATTCTCAGGATTTATTCGACCGGAGGTATGACATGGGGCTATGGGTAAAACGGATTGTATTTGCAGGTATGGCAGTGCCAGTCCTGGCACAGGCGCAGCTTGATCTGACGAAGCTGGATCGTGATATGGCCGGGCCTCGTGCTCAGGTGCTGGTGCTGGGGACGGTGCACTTGAACAGCATGCCAGCCAGCTTCAAGCCTGCATCGCTGGATGGTGTGCTCGATAAGCTGGCGAAATTCAAACCAGAGATCATTACGATAGAAACCGAGTCTGGTGAAGAATGTGATATGGCCGCCCGCCATGTTGCCAGATATGGCGCTGATTACTGCGCATCGGTCGAAGCTGCCAGGCTGGCGACGGGCCTGGATGCACCTGCCGCCATGGCTGAAGCGGACAAGTTGTTGAAAGCCTGGCCAAAGCAGACAATGCAGGTAAAGCCAGCGCAGCGCCGTCGTCTCGCAGCCTTGTTCTTGGCTTCGTATGACACGGCATCGGCCTATGTGCAATGGCTGCAGCTGCCAGAAATGGAGCGCCATGCGGGCGATGGTTTGAATGATGTGCTGGTAGAAAAGCTCATGCAGGCTGGAAAACGCAACAATGAAAACTACCTGATCGCTGCGCAACTGGCAGCACGCCTGGGTTTGCAGCGCGTTCATGCCGTCGATAACCATACTGGTGACCGTATTGATGTGGCGGATATCAAAGCTTTTGTACGCTCCATTGAATCTGCCTGGGCGGCAGGTAATCAAGACCAGAAACTGCGTAAGAAGCGGGAAGAGGAATTGATGCTGGCCACCGACCTTTTGCCTTTGTACCGCTATATCAGCGAACCAGAAAGCCTGCGGATTTATGCTGAGGCCAATGTCGCCGCTGCCATGCGTGCCAAATCGCCAGAAGGCTATCCGCAGATCTGGGTGGCTGGCTGGGAGATACGCAATATGCGCATGGTCGCTAATATTCGAGAAACCTTCCGCGAGCGCCCGGGCGCACGTGTGCTGACTGTGGTTGGACTATCCCACAAACCCTGGTTTGATAGCTGGCTGGGCCAAATGCAGGGGGTGGATATCGTGAATGTGGCGGATGTCCTGAAGTGAGGTGCTCATAGTAGCAAGTGCTGGCTTTTTGTAGGAGCGGCTTTAGCCGCGAATGCTTTGCTGCATAGACCGCGCATGATGCGGGCATTGCTGCATTTGCTATTCGCGGCTGAAGCCGCTCCTACGGGGTGATTGCGCTGGTTTTATCGACTGGCCATTTCTGTATTTACTGCCTCATCTTCCGAGAATTTTTCCAGCCCGCGTGCCAGTGAGGAGACGCTTGGGTTTTCGACGAAGACGCAGCGTTTGCCTGTGCGTTTGCAGAAATCTTTGACGCGCCAGTAGGCGGTGTGGCTGATGCAGCCGGTCTGGCAGATGACGAGGTCGGCGGCGGCCAGGCTGGCGTCGAGCAGGCTCTGGTTGTCTTCAAGGCCACCATCATGATGGGCGAAGCGGCCGCCTATACGTTCTATGAGGTCGCGGTAGGTGGGGACATTGCCGCTGCGGCCACCTACGCACAACACAGTTTTTTGCTTCAGGTGCAGGGTGATGGGATAGACTTTTTCTTCTGGCTGTTGCCTGCTTTGCTCGGCTACCTGTTCCTGTATGTCGGCGGCAGCTTTGCTGGCTTCTGCGAGTTTTTGTTTTAGTTCGCGCACCTGGTTTTCTGTTTCGGTCTGGCGTTCAGCCATTTGCTCGATTTTCTTGAGCAGGCGCTGGCGGGTTTCCAGCTCGGGGATTTCTGCTTTTAACGCGGCGATGTCGCAACTGAGGAAATGGATGCTGCTGTCCTTGCCTATACTTTCTGCGCGCAGTTGTATTAGCTGGGTATTTTGTTTTTCTATTTCGCGGGTTTTTTCAGCCAGGGCGCGGTTATGTCTTTCCTGCACGCGGCCTAGTTCGCGAGTCAGTAATTTGTTTTGTTCAACCAGGGCATTGAAGCGTGCGATATCGATGCGCACGCTGGCACCGGCCTGGTGCTGCAGCATGTGCATGTCGCGGCATAAGCCATCTTGCAAATCGGCGTCGCAACGCGGGTGTGTCAGTGCGGCCCAGAAAGCACCTGCCACATCGCCTTTGTCGATGGCTGCCAGCCACAGGCGGGTGACGGCTTCTACTGTTTTTGCTGCGCGGAATTCCTGTATGGTGCGGGCATAGCGTTGTTCCAGCTCTTGCTGTATGGCTTCTGACAGACGGTTGCGACGGCCACACTCAGCAATCGCGCCGACATGGATTTCATAGTCTTCGGCTATGGCCTGGCCATTCATGGCTTTGTTGACGATGCGTCGCAAAGTCGTCAGTGGTATGCAAACGCCGACGACGGGGCAATGGCATTCATGCGTCAAATCCCAGATGCGGCGACGGCGTGAACCTGCCGGTGTGGCTTCTGGTGTTAATGCAATACTATGTTTGTCATGTTCACACATACGGTACTCCTGTTAGTGAGGACTTATGCAAAACAGCCCAAATGATATTGCAGACATTTCGTCGCGAACCGTGCGCTGATGAACGCTCATTGTCGCCATGCTGCAAGGATTTTGCATAAATCGGGTTAGTGCATTTTTTTACCCGGGGCTATTTCAAAGCCGGTGACGTGAGGCGCTTCCGGGGTTTTGGGCAGGCGCGCATCATAGCTTTCTATGTTCAGCTGCGCTTCTGCCAGCATATAGGCAAGGACGCGGAAAGCCTCGACATCAAAGCGCAGCGACACATGGTTCAAAGACAGGTGGACTACCCCGCATTCAGGGCAGATCATGACTTCGCCGACTTTACTTGTAGCCAGGCCGAGGTGCTGGCAAGCGTTGGCTGATGACTGATGTTTCATGTGTTCCTCTGCGCTAGGCTTAAGTTGGGTTCTATGTTGGATTCTAAGTTGTGTTCTAATTTGTACTTTTAGGTGCTTGAATACTCAGGCATGGATCGGGACGGGTATGCGTCTTGACGACGTGGCTGACGTCATAGATGGATGCAGTTGACGCAATAGATGCACCTCCTGATTTGCTATCATCTGTTTCAATATATCCATGGATTTGCAGCCTGGCTTGCTGGCTGGCAGGCAGCCATACCGGCACACCGAGGTCACGCCTGACGTGACCATTGCCAGCCAGCAGGACGACACCGCGGTCGGCGTTTTCAGTGACGATTTTGGCCATCACGACATCACGCGCGACTTGGGCCCTGACCATGCTGGGGACGATATTGTCTGGCATCTTGCCGCAATGGCCGCTTTCCATGGCAGCACGCTGGCCATCGACTACCACGCTCGGTAAAGGCTGGTCGAGCTTGTAGCTGGTGATGGTGTTCTTGTCGAGTACGGCAGCATAGCCTTCACGCATGACGCGGGCAGCATCGCTGCGGGACAGATTGGCAGCCAGCAGCGGTAGTTTGTAATCGATGGCGAGCTGGATGACGGGGCGATAATGCGGCCATTCCCAGCGCTTATTGCCGAGCTTGCTGATGATGCAGTCTGCATCCGTGCAAGTTGCCTGTGCCTGAGTGAGTTCGGCCTGGTTTTCGCGGTCGAACTGTTCCATGGCGATGGCCGGGCGCCAGCCTGCGATGACCAGTTTTTGCAGGTCAGCATAGCGTTGGGCATGCCCATCTGGATTGTCATGGACTTCACCCAATAACAATATCTTGCTGCCGCTGACTGGCTTTTCAGCCTGGGTCGCGCATGCTGATAACAGGCTTGCGGTGATCACAGCGATGAACAGGTTTGATTTACGCATTGTCGCAAGTATCCATATTCTGGCCTATGAACCACAGGACGCCGCTCGGGTCCGTTAACGTGAAGTCGCGCATGCCATAAGGCTGCTCCACAATAGAAGTCAGGCGCACCTGGTATTTTTCTGCAATGCCGGATGAGACGATAAATTCGTGCCAGATACTGACATCATCGACCAGAATATGCATCATGAAATTATTGGCGTGATCAGCGACATAGAACTCTTGCAGCATGAAACTGCATTGCGCATATTTGAGATGGGCAATGCCATCTTCACTGAAGACGACTTCAAATCCCAGGTCCTGATAAAAGGCCAGGGAAGTTTCAAAATTTTTAGCAGGCACAAAGGCCTTGATTTCCTGCATCTTTGGTTTTTGCATGATCTCTCTCATTCGGCAATATTGTTTGCTATGCGCTTTTCCTGGCGCGGGATGAAGCGCGCAAGGGGGTGACCAGCAAATCACCTTCTTCATTGTGCATGCAGGTCAGGGCAATATTGTATAAGTCTTCCAGCGCTGGTACTGCTGCGCGGTTGCTGGCGATATCAGCGACGAGCTGGCCATTCTTGACCAACAGCAGACGCCCGAATGCCTGCATGGCATGGTTGATGTCATGCAGGATAGCGACGATGGCATGCTGACGTTCTGTCGCATATTCTTCGAGGCTGGCGAGCAGGTCAAATTGCAGGCCGGGGTCGAGTGCTGCCAGTGGTTCGTCGACGAGTATCAGGCCATCGCGCTGGTCCCACAGCTGGGCAAAGATGCGTGCCAGTTGTATGCGTGCCTGTTCGCCGCCAGAGAGGCTGTCAAAGCGGCGACCCAGCAAATGGGCTGCATGGGCCATGGCCGCTGCTTGCCTGACGATGCTGGACAGTTCAGGGTCATGGGCACGGCTGACACGACCCAGGCTGATGACCAGATCAGTCTCCAGGCCAAAGGCCACGTCACTGTTTTGCGGCAGGACGGCGCGCAGGCGGCTGAGTTCCATCAAGGACCAGCTTGCCAGCGGGCGTGACTCGAAAATGATGTCGCCGCTTGTGGATTTCAATTCGCGGGACAGCAGTTTCAGTAGCGTGGATTTGCCTGCGCCGCTGGGGCCGAGGATTGCGACTTTTTCTGCCTTGGCTATGCTCAGGTTAAAAGGCCCAAAGTCTTTCTTGCCCAGCCTGGCGCAGACGGCGTCAAGCTGGAGCAAACCCTGTTGTGTGGTGGTCTTCATTAACATGATGCGATTCTCATACAGGCGATTCAGGCTAAGCGACCACGTGCATTACGCAGCAGGATCAGGAAGAAAGGGCTGCCCAGCAGGGCCGTGAAAATACCCACAGGCACTTCAGCCGGGATAGCGATGCAGCGTGCCACGGTGTCGGCCACCAGTAAGAGCAAGCCACCCATGAGCATGGAGCGTGGTATCACCTGTCTTTGATCTGGCCCACCCATGGTGCGCACCAGATGCGGGGCAACCAGGCTGATGAAGCCTATCATGCCGCACCAGGCTACCGCAAACCCGGTCAGTACCGCGACCAGCACAATGACCTGGGTGCGCAAACGGCGTACATCAATGCCGACATGGGCAGCCGCAGCTTCGCCCAGCGCCAGTGCATTCATGGCGCTGATCATGCGTCTGACCCACCACCAGGCTGGCAACAGCAATGCCAGTAACAAGCCAGCAGCCAGCCAGCTGGCACCTGCCAGGGAACCCAGGGTCCAGAAACTCAGGTTGCGTAATTGCTCGTCCGTTGCCAGGTAAGTGCACAGACCCAGTACGGCGGCACCCAGGGCATTCAAAGCAATACCTGTCAGCAGCAGGCCAACGATAGAGCCGGGTGAAATCCAGCGCGCCACACGATCAAGTGCAAAACAAACCAGCAAGGCACCGCTGAACGCAGTGACCGGCAAAATCCACATACGCCAGGACATGGGGATAGGCAAGTGCATGCCTGACAGGACAACGATACTCAAACCCGCAGCCGCAGCCGCACCTGCAGTAATGCCCAGCAAATTGGGATCTGCCAGCGGATTGCGGAACAGGCCTTGTGTCAACGCACCTGACATGCCGAGTGCTGCACCAACCAGCACGGCAAACAGGGCCCGTGGCAGGCGGATATTCCACAAGACATAGCTGCTGCCTGTCAGCGTCTGGTCGTCGCTGAAGTCTAGCAGGGTCAGCCAGTCTTGCAATTTGACAGGCACAGCACCGAATTGCACACTCAGCAGTAAAGCGGCAATCAAGGCGATACCCAGCACCAGCAGCAGGCCAGGCCTGCCGCCTTGCAAAAGCTTTGCTTGCAAACCTTGTTGCAATTCACCAGACACGGCTACCGAGGCTTTCATGCCTGCATGGCCCGGGTGATGGCGCTGTCAAGCTGGCTGATTGCCGATGGCAGACGCGGCCCAAAGCCCAGCATGAGCATGGCTTCTTGTGACAGTATGCGGCGCTTGCGGCCTGCCGGTGTTTGTTCCACACCCGGCAATTTCAACACAGACTCTATGCCGCCTGAGGCTTTCAGGCCCTGGTCAGTCACGAGGATGATGTCGGGTTGGGCTGCGATCATGGCTTCTGGTGTCAAGGGCTTGTAGCCATTGAAACCATTGCCACCACTGCCTGCAGTCAGCGCATTGCTGGCACCTGCATATTCAAGCACGGCATGGGCAGCGGTTTCACGACCCGCTACCATGATCTGGTTAGGTGCATGAGCGAGGATGAATACGGCTTTTGGGCCTTTGCCCTTGCGCTGCTCTATCGGTGTACGGACTTTGGTCCATTCCTGCTGCAGGCTTTGCATTAAGGTAGCTGCCTGGGCTTGTGTGCCAGTCAGTTCACCAATCTGCTTGATGCGGTCGAGCACGCCTTCAAACTTGTGATGCGCAGGCAAGACCGCCAGCGGGATGCCGGAGGAAGTCAGCTGGCGTATCACGGCAGGTGGACCTGCATCTTCGCTGGCGATGATTTGCGTTGGCGCCAGGGCCAGTACACCTTCTGCTGACAGGGCGCGGGCATAACCGACGTTAGGCAGTTTTTGCACGCTCTCAGGGAAGTTGGAGGTGGTATCGACGGCGACCAGGTCATTGCTGGCATTAAGGGCGAAGATGATCTCGGTGATTGCGCCGCCTACACTGATGATGCGCTGTTTGCCTTTGCCGGTTGCGGCTAGTGCAAAGGATGGCAGCAAGCTGGAGCCAGCTAAGCCAGCCAAACCCGCCAGTTGCATCAAAGCCTGCCTGCGCAGGCGATTGTGCTGGGTTTGTGGACTCAGGCTGCGCATGTCTGGCTTTCTGACAAGAGGTTGTCGATCAATGCGCGCCATTCGCAGAGTTCTGGCTTGCCGGGTTTGCGTTCACCAAAGAACATGGCGATGGTTTCGCCGTCAGCGTCAAACAATTCCAGTGAAGTGACGAGGCCATCCGTGGTTGGTTTTTTGACGATCCATGCACTGGCGATATGGTCTTCACGAAGATGCAGGTTGAAGCGTGGGTCGAGCACATTCACCCATGGTCCCATTTTGGCAATCTTGCTGACCGGGCCGGAGTGGATTTGTATCATGCCTACGTTGCCGGTAAATACCATGATAGGCACGGCTTCGGCAGCGGCGGCCTGCAACAGGTCCTGGCAGCTGCTGACATCAATTTGCTGGACAAACTGGGCATCAGCCACACGCAATGCCTGGGTGCGTGTCACGGCAAATTTTTTCATGAGGCCAAAGAACTCATGAGTATCACGCAGTGATGCCCAGGCCTGACGGAAGCCGGTGACATCGATGTCCTTGTCAGCCAGTTCCAGCAGTTTTTCTGCGGCGTCTTTTGTTTGTATGCCGGTTTGCTGCTCGACTGCAGCAAAGCTGGCGACCAGGGTTTCATATGCTTCTACATTGCTTTGTGGCTTGATGAAGATCTTGTGGATGGCCGTGCCGGTAGCATCATAGAATTGCAGGCTTTTTTGCTCGCTACGTTCTTCAGCACTTCCTGTTTGCTCTGTAACGGCAAAGCCAAACGCCCATTGCTGATAAAAAATTCGCAAATCGATTTCACCTGCCAGCACCAGGCCGACATGGTGGTTGTGGCTGATTTTGCTATAACTACCAGTTTTTTCATGGACGCAAGAGGGATTGCGGGTAAGGGCCATGACTTCGCCCAGGCTTTCTACGGCGGCGATGATTTCTGGCCACTCTGCGCGCAGGCAGGTGGCACGCAGCAGGCAGTTGCTTTCTATGGCTGCTGTGCCTGCGTGGGCGGCGATCAGCTCGCCTTCACTGATCTCCAGGGTTTCTGCGATGTCACGATGTCTGGCTTTTTTCTCGCGGCGCATGCTGGCGAATTCTGCACGTACTTTAGCATTTTGCTGCGGGTTTAAATGTTGGGCTGGCATGACGATTCCTTCTTAAAAGTCGTAACGAACTGATACCTGGGCATTCCGGCCAGGGGCGGTGTAAGCATCTTTGACGGTGGTGTTGTCGGCCAGGCCGCGTACATCAGACCAGGCCCAGTATTTGGTATTCAATACATTGTTGAGGTTGGCATTGACTGTCAGGTTTTGCATGGGCTTCCAGTACACACCGAGGTCAACCACGTTATAAGAACCTGGCGCAAATTGTGGCGTGGCTGCAGGGGCTATCCTGTCCAGCTGTTTGCCTTGCTGATGCTGAAGTTGCGCACGTGCGCCCCAGGCTGCTGTGTCATAGCGTACGCCTGCCAGGAATTTCATCGGGTTGATGGTGTCGAGTGGCGTTTTTACACCAGCAACTTCGCTGTCGCCCTTGGTGTAAGAGACACCGGCAGTGGCTTGCCAGTTGCTGTCGATTTGCAATTCTGCACGTGCTTCTGCGCCACGGATCTGTGCCTTGGCCAGGTTGATGTACTGGAATACCAGCGGGTCAACTGCAGTGCCTGTGCCGCGTACTACTTGCTGGCTGATGAAGTCTTTGTAGCTATTGTCAAATGCGGAGAAGGAGTAGCGCAAACCCTGGACCTTGCCACGGAAGCCAATCTCAAAGCTGTCGGCACGTTCTGCCTTCAGTTGTGAATTGCCTATGCTGGTGTAGCCAGATGCCAGATTGGTAAAGCCATTGTTGACCTGGTCAGGAGTAGGCGCGCGGAAGCCCTTGGCGAATTGTGCATAAGGTGCAAAGGCAGTGTCGAGTTGCCATACCAGGCCCAGGCGTGGCGTGACTGCACTGTCAGACAAGGTGGCGACTGCGCCGCCCGTGTAACCTGCACTGGATGGAGCAAGTTTGTAATGGTCATAACGCAGGCTGGGGATGATGCTCAGCTTGCCGGCTTCGATTTCATCCTGGATGAAGGCACCTGTAACTGTGTAAGTCGTATCCGGGAAAGGCTTGGCCGGGAAGGTTTCGCCAAATGGCGCTACCGTGCCATCGCGCAGGCCTGTGACTTCAGTACGGTTCCAGTCAAAGCCATAGCTGAGTTTTTGTTCAACCGCACCGGAGAAATTGCTTTCCATGATGTTGGACAAGCCGATGATCTTGGTGTTGTAGTGATTGTCGCGGGTGCGGTCAGCGGCGGTATTCCTGTCTTCTGCAGAGAATTGGCTGACCTTGGCATCTTGCCAGTACAGGCGTGTCTCGGCATTGTGCAACCAGCTGGAATTCAGGTTTTTATAGCGGTGGGCCAGGCTGAGTTTATTGCGTTCTACCTTGTCACTGGCATCGAGGTCCAGTGTACTGGTGGCTGTCAATGGCGGGATGGCGCGGGCAGAATAGACTTCAGTATCCTGCTTGCGTTTTTGCGCTTCTACGCTGGCTTCAATTTGCTGGTTGCCATCGATTTTGAAGATTGCTTTGCCCAGCAGGTATTGGGCATTGAAATCAACTGGATTTGGTTTGGTGCGGTTGACGTTTTTTGCATCATTGTCTGCACGGTTTTCTGTTTCATGGCCACGGCGGTCGCTGACCAGCAGCAAACCTTGCCAACTGCCATTGTCGCCAGCGATGGCAGCAGTATTGCGCCATGAGCGGTCCACCGTAGAATAGCCAGAGCGCACGAAGCCGCCAAAAGACTGGCCTTTTTTGAGCAGATCAGACGGATCCAGCGTGCGGAAGCTGACTGCACCCGCCAGACCATCGCTACCAAACTGTGTGGAGGTAGGACCACGTAAAATCTCTACTGCCTTGATGCCATCAAGTTCAAGGAAGTCACCACGGCCTGTCGCAAATGCGCCAAACGAAAAACTACCTGGTACACGCGTACCATCCACCAGCATCAAGACCTGGTTACCTTCCAGACCGCGAATATTGATACCCTCATTACCCGCGCGACCCGTGGAACTGCCAGCCGCTGTAAAGCGGGTAGGTGCAGCACGCACGCTGATATCGAGCTCATTGCGGAACAGGTCCTTGATATCGCGCCCACCTTCTTGCTCTATCCTGGCTGCTGGGATGACGGTGACGGTATTGGGCACACTATCGACTGTCCTGGCGGTACGCGTAGAGGTGACAGTAATATCTTTGAGGGTAGTTGCTTCTGTTGGTGGGACCGGGCCGGGAGTTTGTGCAAAAGTAGTTGCCGGAGCCATGCCCCATGCCATACCCAGCGCCAGGGCGATTTGCGTCTTGCTTAGCATCGTGTTTCCTAATAATTAGAAAAATTGAACACTGGCTAGCGGCGACTGGCTTGTGCGTATCATGGTCAACTCCATAGCCCACACGGACAACGCACCGTGCTTGAGGCTGGGAGCATCGTAAAAAGGGGAGTTTTTACGACTAATGTATTTTAATCGGGTTTATTATAAATGAGAATCATTCTCAGTCGCAAGTGCAATTGAGATTTTCTTTTATAAGAATTTGGAGTTGTAGCGATACGTAAAAGCAGCTTGAGAACGCGAAAAAATATTTTTTTGGTAATATTTAACAGGCCTCATGTCTGGTATGGTTGGAAGCGCAATGCCAGATTGCTGGCCGTCGCCTTTGAGGAGAACGAGAATGCTTACCGAAATATATGTTGAACGTGTTTTCGTCGGGAATACTGACGAACAGATTCTGTTTGCCTTGCAATGTCAGATAAGAAAAGGTGAGGTAGTCGCAGGGACGAACATAAGTGTGCCCCTTAGTCCCGGGCTTGATATGACTATTCCAGTTGATGAAGTCGAAGTCGTGAATGAAAAGAACATCAAGATCAAAGCTCACTGCGATGATTTGGCGGAGGTGGAATTTTTGCTTGACTTGAAACTCGATGGGAAAATTTTGTCGCTAGAGTAAACCGCCCACTTAACATACACATTTGGGTTCAGCCAGAATTTACTGGCGCCGTAAATAATATCCCTGCAAAAAACCATCCCAAGCCGCAAACTGATGTACAGATTTAGGTGTCGTGGTTTAGGGATTCATCCCTGCCCAGACCTCAGCAGGCGTATACCAGTGCAAATGCTGATGCGGCCTGATCAAGTTATACCAAGTCGTAAACTCGCTCAATAAATTATCCAGTATCTGGGAGCGCTGGCAAAAAGATTGTGATGCTGTGGCGATTTAAATGCGACATCGCCCGCCTGTGATGGCAGGCGGGCGATGATGGCCTTGGGAGCTGTTCAGCGGCAAACCCAGTTATTCAAAAAAAGTGACTGGGCTCGCCAGGCCTGGCTGGATTTATTAGGGCGTTGCCTTGATGACCACTTTGGCTTTGACTGTTGCATTGCCATAGCTGGCGGTATAGATAAAGTTGTCGCTGCCTTTGTATCCTGGTGTCGGTATATAGCTTACTGCGCTACCAGAAACACTGGCCGTGCCATGTGCTGGGTTGGTGGCAAGTGTATACGTTAGCTTGCCCTTATTGCCGACAGAAGCTTGCAAGTCGAATGTCATTGGCGCACCAGTATTGGTGGCCGTGACTGTATTGGCACGCAAGCTGGCATACTGCTGTACAAAACGTACGCCACCGGTCACTGTCACCATCAGGATAGAACCATCCCGTGATAACTTGGTACGTCCCTGTTTGTAGGCGTTATTGCCATTGGAGATGAAGTTGTCTTCAAAATTATAGCTTGCCACCTGCTGCAGGGTATTGGAATCGTATACTTTGACTTCACGCGTTTCAGCCCACGGGAAATAAATCAGGTTTTCAACAGGGTGATAGGCAACACCAATAGGTTGTGGGCCTGCATATTGGCCTATGACACCTTGCTTTGCATAGTTGGCACCGAAAATCTGTGTGCCAAAGTAGGTGGGAACGGCAAATTGCGTGCCATTGCTGTTAGTGGCAATTTCATAGTTATAGGCAGAAGTGCCGGTCTGGTAGTTATTGAAGCGTTTCAAATTATTGTTGGAAACGTCATATAGTCCCCAGGGACCAGCTGAGCTGTTTGATTCTGCAAATGCAACCACTGCGCCATTGCCACTGGCTGACAACATGGTGTTCTGGTTAAAGATATTTTCTGGGTAAGACGTACCAAGCTTGCTCCAGTTGAATGTGGCGGGATCAAGGCGGCGCAGAGGAACCGTGCCAGATCCGGCAAACTGTGATGATGCAAAAATGCTGCCATCACCGGCATACGCTACAGACCACATGCCATCCTCCATGAATTCTTTTTGCATGGAGACCTTGCTGATTGCCTGAGGCCCGGTCAGATTACTGTTCAAATTGATCAGATATACCCATTGTGAACTGCTATCGCTAGTCTGATCTGCGACTACCAGGGTATTGCCGTCGGGCGACAGGTCTATCCCTTTCAGTTGAGCCTTGCTGCCACCACTAGTTACAGGCCCTAGTACGATAGGTGACAAGAAACTGCCACTGGTAAGGTTATAACGCAGCACCTGGTTGGCATCGGTAATGTAAATGATATTGCGAGCTGCATCGTGTGACATATCAACACGATTGGAAGAGGGGATGAGCGTGCCAGTTGCGAAAGCGCCTGACATGGATAACAACAAAGCAGTACCGACTGCATACACATTTTTTTTGAATATCACAAAAACTCCTTGTAGAGAAAGTCAAACTCTATTCGCATATAAGGGTATTGCAAATAAAGCATTGATATGATGACATTCAAACTCGGGTGATGCAAGGTAGTTTTTTGTGATTTTTGTATGCTGTCATCTTGAAAAATTCGACCATAATTCTGTAACGGCAAGATGAAATATGTCATTATTCACCGAGTATTTCCGCATGTCCGACTTGACTTTTTTTTGAACAAAAAATCACATCCGCAGCGCACTTTTTTACTGAAGACTTCTCTTGGGAAACCGATGCGTAAACACAGTTCAGCATCTACTAATCACTTTGCCTGTTCAGTGTAGAAACTGAGCTTCACCAACGTCGCTCCAATAGTACCAACAAAATTCTCATTTTCTTTTTTTGTCCATTTGTTGGCACTACTATTGAAGTCTGCTTGGATACATCAGGAGCTTCAAAAAATTAACATTTCTGTTTCTGCTGGTTGTAAAAATCGGTGCGTTACAACGCACCGATTTTTACAACTAGGCGGCAGACCAATGAGCATGCTGACGATGACGCGTAACGAAGCGTCATCTTATCTATGCGTGCTGGATCAATTTTTCAATGTGCCGATGCTGGCACGGCGCGGAATGCTGCGACTTGATTTGACATGATTTTTATTTCGGGAAGTACGTAGCTGGAATTTGTAGCGGTGAAAGTGTAGCTTTGGTAAGCAGCAGAAGCATTGGCGTTGAAGGCAGAATTGGGGATAGCTGTCAGCGTATTGTATTGATATACATTGTATTTAACACCGGCAGTCAAGCCGTAGACGGTTGCGGTCAAGCTCAATGGGGCGGCGGCTGGAGCAGTGTTTGATCCTTTGCTCATTGCCGGGTTTTCGTAATTCAAGTCGGTGGCCAGGCGTACTGGTACGGTTTCGTGATTCAGGTCGATGACACCGGTGATTGCGACGGCGGCATTTTGAGTGCTGCTGTTGCTATGCAAGGCAAGTGAGTATGGTGGTGCAGTTGCGGTGTTTGCCTGGGTGCGTGTCATCTGGAACTTGTCGAAGCCATATTGGAACAAATAAGCAGAGGCTACCGGTGGAGCACTGGTCTGATTGGGGTAGTTGACATTGTTGGTACCGCTATTGTCGCTGAGCTGCAAAATATCGTCGGCATAATAAGTCTGGTTCAAGCCCGGTACCAGGGGGTGGTTGGAGGCGATGCCATTGACGGGCACGATATGATCGTAGCTGGAAAAACCAGCCGATAAACTGCCGCCTGGTTCATACCAATTCACATAGACACCCATGATCACCGGATAGCCTGCCAGGACGTAGCCCTTGATCCATGCCAGGTACTGGTTGGTGGTGACGGTATTGGCCTGACCATTCCATTCAACGGCATTCAGATGCATATTGGCTGCTGCCGTCAAATCATTGACAGCAACGAGTAGTTGGCTGCTGACGTCGTTTTGATTCACGCCTGGCGTGGCGACAGCGCGTGCGGTGTATTGCGATACATACTGGCCGTAATACAAGCCGGCACTGATGAAGGCGACTTCACCACAATAACCATAATTGGCATTCCACTGATGGCGTGGTGGGATTGCCAATGACATGGCGTAGGCGGCACCGCTGGGCGGCTTGGGGGAGTCAGCAGGCACTGGCCCAGGCAAAATTACCGGAACAAGACCGGCACTGATTTGGTTTTGACTGCTGGTATCTGGCGCAATGCTGACGGTGCCAGCAGTGTTGCTACTGCCGCCGCCACATCCAACTATTATCGTTCCGAATAAACTGACTAACAGGATGTTGGTGATTTTTTTATTCATGATGTCTCCGTATGTTGCTTGATTTTTTCTCAGCATTTTTTCACGCCCTGGTCATCGCGCGGTAGCGATTATGCAATGCTTTAGCTGTTTAGTGAAAAAAACTTGGACATCATAGAAGCAGAGGATAGATGTCAAGCAGGTGCTAATTATGCGTGCCCACTTCTATCATGATGCCGTCTGGCCCGACAAAGAAAAATTGCCTGCCCCTGGATGTCGTTTTGATCTCCGTCAGCCCCTCCACGCTAGCAACTTGCAAGCGCAGATAGGTCGCTTGCACTTGTAATATGTCAGGCAGGATGAAGCCCAGGTGGAAGCCCGGCGGGTAGAGCGGGGGCTGGTCGTCAATGCCGATTTCTTGCAAGACCAGGTCGAAGTCATGGTTTGTCATGGCGATGAGGGTGTTGGCCGGATTGTGGAGCTGGGTGCTAAAACCAAAGTACTGTTCAAAAAAATCTGCGGCAGCACGGGCATTGCTGACGCTTAAATTGAGGTGGTTGAGGTGCATGGCTGGCCTGGATGTTTGTTTGATGGATGATTTCAGTTTGCGGACTTGTCTTTGTCGCCGAATAATTGCTTGCTGCCTTTTTGTGAGGCCAGCAGGGCGGCAAAGCTATGCTGCCTCACCTGGTCTTCATAGTTTCTGATGGCGTGTTCTGCTGTGCTGAGGCCTGTGTGCAGCTGATTGAGCGCACTCGTCAGGGCAGCGGCATCATATAGGGCGGAGTTGGCACCGAGGCCACTGGCGGGGCTCATGGCATGGCTGGCATCTCCCAGGGCAGTGATGGGATGTGTAGTCCATACGGGCATGTCGCTGGCTGTCCTGATGGGTAGCAGTGCCAGTGCTGCTGTGGGTGTCAATTGGAATAGCGCTTGTAATCCTGTGGCCCAGTTTGCTGTCGTTTGTGTCAGGCAGTTGCGTATGGCAAGTGAAGTCGTGGGCAGAAGCTGATTCTCTTGCAGACCGAAGCTGGAGCGTTTGCCTATCAGCGCCCAGTAGATGTAATCTGCATTGTGACTGATGGCTGCGTTGCTCGCTTGCACATCATCACGAAATAGCATGGTATCTACGACGGCTGCCATTTCATGGGCAAAAATGATGGAGGTGCCAGTTTGTAATTGCATGGCCACTTGCTGGCGCACTTCGTCGCTAAAAGCGGTTTTGCCATAGATGCAGATGCTGCCTGTGTCTTGTGGTGCAAGTTCAGGAAAACCTAGCTCGCGCACACGTGAATGCACGCCATCGGCAGCGACGAGTATATCGGCCAGGCTGCTGCTGCCATCTTCAAATCGGGCGAGGATTTTGCCGTCGGCCTGTTCGCTATAGCCAATCAGATTTTTATTGAAGTGCACTTGCTCTTGTAGGCCAGTCAGCAAGACTTGGCGCATGCTGAGGCGGTTGGCTTTAAGGTCTGGCACAGTATCTGCACCAGCTTTGTCATGCTGCCAGTCTTTTACCCATTTGTCGGTCAGGGTCTCAAGTTGTGGATTGAGGGTGTTGACCTGCGCTGAAGGCAGGGCGCAAGTCTGCTGGAACAAGTCATACAGTGCGGCGGGCAGGCAGGAGGCAAGTGCAGTTTGGCCAACCTGGTCTATACGCAGGCGATAACCCTGGCTGCGACTGTCGGGTGCGGCATCTTTTTCATGGACTTCAAAGCTGATGCCGTGTTTTTTCAAGCCTAGTGCCAGGCAAAGGCCGCCCAAGCCGGCGCCTATGATGCAGATGTGGAGAGGTGTTTTCATTTCGTATCCAGGGTGTTTAGTCTTGTGCTCATTATTGGACAAAAGTGAGAATGCCTGATAACGTTGTTTTGACAATAAATAACGAATTCTTGCCATGAAATCAAATTCTGTTCCTGACTATAGCGACTGGGCTGATGGCCCGCCCCTGATTGCCTTGCGCAGTGAGAATGGGGCGGATGGCGATCAACAGTTTTTGCTGGGGACGCGGGAATATGACTGGCACAGCCATGTTCGCGGGCAAGTGTTTTGTGTGGAGAGTGGGTTGGTACATGTGCGCACCAGACATGGATCTTGGTTGCTACCGCCTCATCGTGCAGGCTGGATACCGCCAGGGCAGGCGCATCATGTGAGTGTCAGTGGGGCCATAAGTGGCTGGAGTGTCTTGTTGACCACCGCAGCCTGTGTGGATTTACCGGCCCAGCCCTGTGTCGTCAGCATTAATGCATTGATGCGTGCCTTGGTGGCGCGTGCGGCGAGCTGGTCTGCATTAGAGGAGCTGAGTCGTGAACAGGCAGCAGTGATCACGGTCTTGCTGGATGAATTGCGACAGGCACCGCATGAGGCCTTGCATTTGCCCATGCCTGCCAGCCATCGCTTGCGAGAGGTGACGACGGCGATACTGGCACAACCGGGGGGCAGCCTGGGTTTGCCTGAGCTGGCCAGCCTGGCCAGTATGTCTGTACGCACACTGAGCCGTTTGTTCCTGGCTGAAACAGGTATCAGCATAGGGCAGTGGCGTCAGCAGGCGCAGCTCTTGCATGCGCTGGAACGTTTGGCGGCAGGTGAAGCGGTGGCTAAGGTCGCTGATGCCCTGGGTTATGCGACACCGAGCAATTTTATTGTGATGTTCAGGCGTCACTTTGGGCAAGCGCCTGGCAAGTATTTTAGTCAGGCTTGATGGGTTTCTTGCTGGCTGCCGGTTTCTGCGTCGACTGGCAGAATGAAGAAGAATTCACTGCCCTGGCCTATGACGCTGGTGAAACCAATTTGCCCGCCATGGTGTTCTATGATGGCTTTGGAGATGCTGAGGCCCAGGCCTGTGCCGCTTTTTTTATGGAAGTCGGAAGAAATTGCCTGGGCAAATTTCTGGAAGATGCGGTCACGGAATTCATCGGCTATGCCTATGCCCTGGTCTATGATGGCGACGCGCAATTGTCCAGGCTGGGAGCTCAGGAGCACATCAACGCAAGCGCCCTGAGGTGAAAATTTGGCGGCATTTGAGAGCAGGTTGATGAGGACCTGGGTGATGCGGTCGGTATCTATCCTGACGATGTCTTCAGTTACCTCTGTCTGCAACCTGAGGCTGACCTGGTGCTGTTCTGCATAGGCGCTAGTCGCGGCGATGGCTTGTTCCAGCACAGGGATCAAATGTACTTGAGAAAAATTGAATTCCATCTTGCCGGATTCTATTTTTTCTACATCGAGAATGTCATTGATCATCCTGACCAGGCGCTGGCAATTTTTGGTGGCGATGTCGAGGATTTTTTCTGCACTCTCAGGCATTTTTCCTAATGCGCCGCCCATCAGCAAACCGAGCGCGCCGCGTATGGAAGTCAGTGGGGTACGCAATTCATGCGAGACGGTGGAGATGAATTCGTTTTTCATGACTTCGACTTTTTTGCGCTCGGTGATGTCGTAGGCAATATTGAGGAAACCGGAAATTTCTCCCTGGTTGTCTCTGAGCGCAGTGACCGAGAGCATGACGGGGAGGTGGCTGCCATCTTTGCGTTTGTAAGTCCATTCACTTTCATCTGCCATGCCATGCAGTGCGCGCAAGGCAAACACGGCAAACCCGGCTGTTACCGGCGTATCAAATTCCAGACTGAGTTTGGTGGCGCGGTTGGTCAACTCTGTGGGTTCATGCAGGCAGACTGGGGTTTGCAAACCTATCATTTCTTCTGCACTATAGCCGAGCATGAGTTCTGCCCCTTTACTCCAGACTTGTATCAAGCCTGCGGTGTCAGTGGCGATGATGGAAAAATTGGCACTGTCGAGTATGGCATTTTGCAGGGCGGTGGTCGCGGCAAGTTGGGTATTCAGAGCGAGGATGGCTTCTTCGGATTTTTTACGCTGGCTGATGTCTGTGCCGACGGTGCAGACACCGTAAATTTCACCCGATTCATTGCGCAGGGGGGTGAGCATGAGTATGTGGGTGGTGTTGAGACCAACTGCCGTTACGGCGATTTCTGTGCGACGTATGGTACCGGTCTGGATGACTTCATCCGACATGCGCATGTATTGTTCGGCTTTATCCCTGGGGAACAGATAATAGACACTGGTACCTATCAGGCTGGGGATATTGGCAGGTTTGAAGAGTTTGTCATATTCTTTGTTGGCGTACAGGTAGTTGCCATGCTTGTCGCGCAGGCAGACGGCTGATGCGGTGCTGTCCATGACGGCTTGCAGCAGCATGAGGTTTTCATACTGGGCAATTTCATCGCGCTTGCGCTGGGTGATATCCGTACCTACGCCGCAGGCACCAAAAACTTCACCGTCAGCGTTGATGAGCGGAGAACGGACGACAAGATAAGTGTGCATGCCATCTTTTTGTTGCACCATGGCTTCAGTGCGCAAGGCGGTTTTGGTGGCAATGACGGTTTGTTCTGCGCTACGGTATTTCCTGGCCAGCTCAGGTGGGAAAACATCTTCTATGGTCTGGCCTATCAATTGCTCGCGCTTCATCTGGAAGACGGTTTCATATTCCTTGTTGATGTAAAGATAGCGGCCATCAAGGTCACGTACGTGGATATACGATTCTGTGCCTTCCATGACGGTTTGCAACAGCAAGCCGCTGCGTATCAATTCTTCTTTGCTGGCTTGCAGTTCCAGTGTGCGTTGCCTGACTTTATGTTCAATATGATAGGCATTGCCACTGACGACCAGCAAATACACGCTGATGAGGCTGGTAAAAAACAACCCACCGATCAAGGTGGCCCAGGCCGACCACGATTGATGTAATTGCCAATAGGCAGGTGAGGGCTGGGCCAGGAATTCAAATTGATGGTCACCAAACTGGATGAGGGCGCGAAATCCAGGGGCTTTTGGCTGCTGGCCCAGGGTGTTATAGACATTGGCCTGGTCGACAGGGCTATTCAAATCACGCAGGCGGAACAGGACCTGTTTGCGTATGTCTTCAGAAAAAACATGCCTGACCAGCTCCTCAACTTGCAGCACGCTCAGTACCACGCCACGAAAAGCGGCCCGTCTTTCGTCCAGTGTAGAAGGCGAGCTGTTACGTGCATAAACAGGTGCAAAAATCAGGCTGCCAGTGACATCTTTTGCCCTGTCTGTCCTGATAATGTTGAGTGGTGAGGTGGTGCTGAGATGGCCGGTGTCCCGGGCTCTTTCTATGGCGGCTCTGCGGCCTGGTTCTGAGTAGAGATCAAAACCCAGGGCAGGGCGATTGCCAGTATAGGGTTCGACAAATTCAACCGGCAGATAAAACTCGCGCTCTGCTGCCGGACCAAAGAGATACTTGTCTATGCGCTGGCTGATGCTGAACGTGGTATAGCCTTCTGCCTTGAGCCTGGTCTCATAGGCTGGCCTGTCGCGCAGCATGACCAGCGGAGCCCAATCGACGGCAATGATGGTGCTCTCTCTCTCCAGGGTCGTGCTGACAAAATTATGGAAATCTGCCCTGGTGACATGATCCGTGCTGGCAAAGAAGCGTTCCATATTGCGCAGCAGCTCGCTCTGGGAATCAAATCTTTGCTGTATCGCCTGCGTCATGCGGCTGGCTTCGGTTTCAAATTCTTGTCTTTGCCGTTCAAGCTCTGACTCGCGTACATACAGAAAGACGGCAACCACGACGGATAGTGTCAGCAGTAAAGGAAAACCGACATTGAGACGGCGTGACTTCCAGATGGTGCGCGGATGGCCTATCAGTATCATGACGAGCGGCGCAACAATAAGAACGCCAAGAATGTCACCTACCCACCAGGTGAACCAGTTGCCAAACATGTCGGCTGCCGGCAGTAAACCCAGGCTGAACAGGGAGATGATGCCCACACTGGCATTGACCAGGCATCCAACCGGGCCAGCCAATAACAGGAAAAAGGCAACATGACGTTCGCCATCCAGCGCTGCGGGGTAGCCAATAAAGCGTTTTAGCAGATAAGCGCTGGCCATTGCCTGTAACATCGCGCCACTAGCAACCAGAAGCGCAAGTTCTATATTGCTTGCAGTGAGTTGTCCCTGGCTTTCCCAGCCTATCCACAAATTGAAGATACATGAGCCCAGGGCTACACCGGGCAAGAGGCGGTAACCGTTTGTCAGGACAGCAGTCACAGCTACACCTGCCGGCGGAAAGACGGCAATGGCATAACCAGGAGGAATTGCCAGCAGCAAGGCTATACGTCCAAACAGGATGTAGACGAAAGCCAGTAGCAGATTCCTCAATACCAGGGATAAGACATTGTTCAAGGATGATACGGGCAAGATACCTGGCTCCCTAGAATGAACACCTTATAGCGAAAAATTTGCTTTGAATAATTATATGACTGAAAGCAAGCCATTGTGATTTTATTCAACTTTTATTCAACGTAAGTATGCATTTGAGCATCTGTCTCGACTTTATTGTGTCAACACGGTCTGATTTTATTTTAGCTTTTCTTGCGCTGTTGCGGATATTTGTTGCTCAGTGAAGTCCTGGCTTGTTGGTAGCGTATGGAAGTGCTTGGAAATCGAAGTTAGTTTTGCGTTACCAGCGCAATGCCTATTAGCGCAAACAGTAGTTCGCCAGCCAGCACTGCACGAAACAAGATGTGAGGCAGACCATCTGCGATCATGCTGACGATGCGGCCGAATGCAAATCCCCCCATAAATACCGTCATTGCAATCAAGCTGGTCCTGCTTAAGTCAGCATTTGATGCCCCGCTGGCAAACAATAGAGCAAATGCAATAAATGCGCCGCCATAAGCAGCACGAATGGCGTGCGTGCCATTTGGAACGGTTAGCTGGATAGCTGGCAATTGCATCATTTTCTGCGGCGCAAACAAGTAAAGCAAGCCAGGAATACCGATGAAAGCAGTTGCCACCCACAGGGTCAGTTGAGTCGTGTTCATACCAGTCCTTTAATTCAGTTTTTGTTTCCATGCGGAAATTGATTCTTGCTGATGAGAAAGGTGCATGCTTTGCGCCTTTCTCCACAAGCTTTTTAAGACTTAAACCCAGCGCTTGATTGCATCTGCAGTATCGGTAGGAATGCTGTTGAAGCAAATTTTTGAATGTGGCGCGTTTGCATGCACGGCATTGACGACTTTCTCAAAAAGCAGGAAATTTGCTTCTACTTTGCGCACACCTGCGCCTATCATGATGCAATCAAAAGTTTTCTCACGTAAATACTTGCAGACTGTGTCGTATGCTGTATCTGCGCCAAAAATGTAAAGCAATTGTGCGTCATAGCCGAGTGCGATCAGACTATCCCTGTCACCTTCAAGCTGGGTTTTTAATTGCTCTTTGGTGAGCCCTGGCCAGGTGCTGTAATCAAAGGCATCCGGGCTCCAGCCTATCAAGGCAACTTTACTTTTACTCATTTTCAATTCTCCATGTATAGACAGTATTTCCTGGTGACCTGGTTTGTAAGCGCATTGCTCGCCCAGGGCAGGTTTGGATTTCCAGTGCTTGTTGAGCGTGTTACTGAGTACCATTTCAGAATAAATGCTTTCATGCATTGAAACGAACTGGGGTGTTGCTGTTCAGGCCTTGGTCATCTGGAAAGCATGGTAGAGTCACTAGCTAAATGAATCCAATGAAATGAGTTTTGTATTATTATGCATAATATGAATATTGCTCGTCCCGACTTGAACTTGCTTGTTATTTTCGATGCGGTAGCGAGCAAGGGTTCTGTATCAAAGGCAGCTGAACAGCTAGCCCTGAGTCAGCCGGCGGTGAGCCATGCGCTGAATCGGTTGCGCTATCTTCTGGATGACCCACTGTTCGTCAGGAGCAAGTCTGGATTTTTACCAACTCCTCGTGCCCTGGCAATGATAGGGCCGGTACGTGACATCTTGAGCGCGGCTGGTTTTGTGTTGTCCGGTCATGCATTTGACCCCAAGACGAGCAAGCATGTGTTTCGTATCGGTTCCAGTGATTATTCCAACACCACGCTGATTCCTGCGCTTGTGCAGGCTTGCAGGGTGGCGGCACCAAACATCACGCTGGACATTATTCCCGCAGGAAAAACTTCTTACGAGCAACTCGCAGCGGGTGAACTGGATTGTTCTTTCTGGGCTTCCCATGCCCCTGAACTGCCATGGCGCTCTTCGCATCTTTTTTCTGAACACCTGGTAGGCATGGTGGCGAATACGCATCCATTGGCGCGAAAATCAAGGAAGCAAGGTATTTCTCTGGATGAGTATCTTGCCTACCCGCACATCATTGTTTCTCTGCGCGATCCTGGCAAGAACCCGGTTGACGATGCACTTGCCCAGTTAGGACGTTCAAGAACTATTCGCGTGGTGACACAAAGTTTTTCCACCAATATGGCGTCTTTGGCTGGTAGCGATCTTATCGCCTCTCTGCCATCCCGGCTGTCAGATGATGCGCGACGTCAGAACATAGTCATGTTCGATTTACCGCTGGAATTGGTCAGCTATGATTACATGCTTGCCTGGCACAGGCGAACTGATACTGATCCTGCTGCTATCTGGTTGCGCATGCTCATAGAGCAAGTAGCCTTGCCAGATAAGCAGGTGCTGGCTGGAGACAAAGTCTCAAAAGGGAATGGGAAATAAGATGCAATAGTGACTTTTTTGGATTTGATAGTTTCTTTTTTTATATCAAGGGGCTGCTTAAGAAAAATTTGCACTGATTAAATAATCAGTATATAGTATTGTTCAGGGCGAGTTGCGCTCTGTTGCCAGACCGTAGTATCCCTCAGATAAAAACCACGAACCCTGCTTTGTAAAAAGTGGGGTTTTTGGTTTTTAAGTAATTGTTTTTATTAGGTATTTTTAATTTTTGAAAACTCTTATCTGGCTTGCTTTTTAGTTGTTGTTTTCTGGCTGTGATACTTGCATTAAATAGATAAGAAGAATTTGCACTGATTAAATAATCAGTATATAGTGTTGTTCAGGGCGAGCTGCGCCCTGTTGCCAGACTGTAGTATCCCTCAGATAAAAACCACGAACCCTGCTTTGTAAAAAGTGGGGTTTTTGGTTTTGAGCTGCAGGTTTTTCTTGAACCTCTGCGTCGTGTTTTCAGGGCGTTTTCCTGTGAATATTGGGACTTAAGAAAAATTTGCACTGATTGTATAATCAGTATATAGTTCTGCTCAGGGCGATTTGCGTCCTGAAGAATTTGAAGTCCTTAGATTTGATCTGGCCCCGCTACTGTAAAGCAGCGGGGCTTTTTGTTTTCTGCGTTTGGCTGATAAGTCGTGTTGGTGAGTTTCATGAATGAGCGCAGAAAATTGACAGAATTGCGCCGCACGACATGCTTGTGCTGGTGCTCAGGCTTTTACCTGTTTGTGATAGCAAGCGTATCACCCTACACATAGTGCTGACCATACTGAACGCGAAGCAGCAGACAGGTAAATCTTTTTGGGCGTTGACGGGAATCATGGGAATGTGCGCCTGTGATTGTAGTCCGTGCAGCCGTGCAGATGCGCTGCCCATGGTTCCCGGACGGGCCAAAGCTAATCAACCTGGAGCAGGACAAGCCGCAAGGCATCCTGGAAATAAATGAGTGAAAGCAAAATTGTGAAGGCTGCTGTTGCATCTGAGATGGCGACCAAGCCTGCTGCCAAAACACGTGGACGACCAAAGAAAGCAGTCAGTCTATCGACCTTGACAGCCAGGGATGCGATTGCCAAAGCAGGGGAGGAACTGGGCGGTGCCTTGCGTCTGGCGCAATGGGCGCGGGAAGATCCGACCAATGAAAAAGCTTTCTGGACGGTTTTGTATTTGAAAATTTTACCCTTGCAAGTGAATGGTGCAGGTGAAAACGGCGAACATCTGATTAGCGATATCGCCATCAAACTGGTTAAGCCGAATGCAGATTGAATGCGAGTTTCCTGAAAAGCTGGAATTTCTATTCCAGCCAGCGCGTTACAAGGTGGCGCGTGGCGGGCGCGGCAGTGGCAAGTCCTGGGGCTTTGCCCGCGCCTTGTTGTTGCTGGGTGTGCAGAATGTGGAGCGGATTTTATGCGCACGTGAATTGCAGAAATCGATCAAGCAGTCTGTGCATCAGTTATTGCGTGATCAGATTGCAGCGCTAGGCTTGAGTCATTTCTACCAGGTGTATGAATCAGAAATTCGCGGCATGAATGGCACGCGTTTTTATTTCAGCGGCTTGTCTGATCAGACGGCTGACAGTATCAAGTCTTTTGAAGGTTGCACCAAGGTGTGGATAGAAGAAGGCCAGAGTGTGTCGGACAGATCATGGAGTATTTTGATACCGACGATACGCACGGCAGGCTCAGAAATCTGGGTGACTTATAACCCTGAACTGGAAACCGATCCTACTCATCAGCGCTTTGTCGCACGACCACCGCATGACTGTGTTTCGATTTTGATGAACTGGCGTGATAATCCATGGTTCCCTGAAGTGCTGGAAAGAGAAAGGCAAACCTGCATGCAGCGTGAGCCTGAAGCTTATAAAAATATCTGGGATGGTGAATGTAAACCGGCAGTCAGTGGGGCGATTTATTACCACGAAGTTGCTGGTGCTCAGGGCAGGATTTGTCATGTGCCGTATGACCCCATGCTGAAAGTGCATGTGGTGGTTGATCTGGGCTGGAATGATGCGATGGCGATCAGCCTGGTGCAAAGGCAAAGTTCGGAATTGCGGGTGATTGAATATCTGGAAGACAGCCATCAGACGCTGGATTATTACTCGGCCTTGTTGAAGAAAAAAAATATGAATTGGGGGAAATTATTTTTACCCCATGACGGCCGCAACAAGGACTTCAAGACTGGTAAGAGCGCAGAAGAAATCATGACGGCCTTGGGCTGGGATGTGGCGATCACACCAAGCATGAGTGTGGAAGATGGCATACGCCTGACGCGCATGACATTTGGACGCTTGTGGTTTGATGCAGACAAAACTGCACGCCTGATTGAATGCGTGAAGCGTTATCGCCGTGTGATTAATCAAAGCACGAATGAAGCTGGCGCACCCTTGCATGATGAGTTCAGCCATGGTGCGGACAACCTGCGCTATATCTGCATCAACGCAGAGGCGATGTCGAATGAAGAATGGGGCGGCAAACTGACTTACCCTAAATTTACTTATGCATAGAGGATGAAATGGCTAAAGCTTTATCTCAAGACGAATTGAAAGCACTGGTGCAAACAGAAATGCGCCAGAGCCTGGGTTATTCATCTTCACGTTTGTCGCAAGCCAGGCAAAAGGCGGAATATTATTATCTGGGCCAGGCGGTGGGGGATTTGTCACCACCAGAAGTGGATGGCCGTTCGTCGGTAGTATCTACAGATGTGCGTGACACCATAGAGTCGATGCTGCCGCAATTGATGGTAACGTTTTGCGGCGGTGATTCGATAGTCGAGTTTGAACCACAAAACCCGGACGATGAAGCCAGGGCCAAGGCAGCGACTGAGTATATCAATTACCTGTTCTTTAAAAAGAACAATGGTCACAAGATAGCTTATGTGTGGATGAAGGACGCTTTGTTGCAAAAAAATGGCATCGTCAAGGTGTGGTGGGATACGCGCTTTGAAGAGGCGAAAGAAGAATATAAAGGTTTGAACCAGATAGAGTTGGCGCAAATTCTGGATGACCCAGAAATTGAGGTGATAGCCCAGCAGGCTTATCCCGATGAGGATGATGCTAAACAGCGCCAGCAGGCAGTCGAAGAGATTAGCCAGCAAATCAATCAGCAAATGCAGCAGGCGAGGCAGGCACCTCAGGCACCACAAGCACCACAGGCACCTCAGGCAAATGTTCAGCAACCCGGACAGCCGCCTGGTCAGCCAAATATGCCGCCAGCTAATCCAGCGGTGCAACAAATGCAGGCGCAGTTGCAGCAAATCCAGTCACAGCCACCTGAAATGTTGTACGACATTACTTGCAAGCGCGTGAAGACTGGCGGCAAGATACAGATCGATAATGTGCCACCTGAAGAATTTCTGATCGCGCGCAATGCCAAGGATATACAGACTGCCAAGTTTGTCGGGCACAGGGTGCAGCGTACGGTATCTGAATTGAAATCCATGGGTTACAAGAATGTGGACAATATCAGCGGTGAAGACCAGGGACAGGCAGTCAATCTGGAACGTATTGAACGACTGAGCTGGAATGATGAAAATGCCTACCTGTCAGATGAGGTAACGAATGCTGATGAAAGCCAGCGCAAGATCTGGATAACTGAGGCTTATGTGCGTTGCGATTTTGACGGTGATGGTATCAGTGAATTGCGCAAGGTGACAGTAGCCGGCAATGAGTTGCTGGACAATGAAGAGGTAGATTTCATTCCCTTTGTTGATATTACGCCTGTGCCATTGCCGCATACTTTCTTTGGACTGTCGATTGCCGATCTGGCGATGGAGAGCCAGAAAACCAAGACCAGTATTTTGCGTAGCCAGCTTGATAATCTGTATCTGAACGTCAATGGCCGCTATTACGCCGTAGAAGGCCAGGTGAATCTGGATGATTTGCTGACTTCACGCCCTGGCGGTGTGGTGCGTATCAAGCAGCCAGGTGCAGTAGGCAGGCTCGATCAGGCGCAGGGTAATACAGGTGAGGCCATGGGTTTGCTGGACTATATACAGCAAGACCTGGAAAACAAGACGGGCTGGACACGTTATAGCCAGGGAAATGATGCTGATGGCCTGAACCAGACTGCGCAGGGGATGAATATCATCACTAATAAAGCAGACATGCGCCTGGATTTGATCTCGCGCAATTTTGCGGAAGGCTTTACTGAATTGTTCAAGCTGATCCTGAAGCTGATATGCCAACACCAGGACAAGAAGGCGTTAGTCAGGTTGTCAAATGCCTGGGTAGATATTGACCCGCGGGAATGGCGAAATCAGTTCGATGTGAGTATCAATGTCGGCATAGGCCTGGGTAATAAAGATCAGAAAGTGAATCATTTGATGGCTTTGTTGGGACAGCAGGAAAAAGTTTTCCCTTTGGGGATAGCCAACCCGCAAGGGATTTATCAATCCAGCTCTGAGCTTGCGCGCTTGCTGGGTTTTAAGAATGGCGACAAGTTTTTTAACGATCCATCTAAGAACCCACCAGCAGCTCCGCCGCCACCTCCTCCTGATCCGGCACAAATGCAGATGCAGGCTGATCAGCAAAAGACACAGATGCAAATGCAGGCCAGCAAGGAAAAACACATGATGGAGATGCAAATGCGCGAGCGTGAGCTGCAGCAAGAAGCGATGCTGCGTGAGCGTGAATTGCAACTGGAAGCGCAAAAACAGCAGGCACAGGCGCAAAATGATATGCAGGAACGTCAGCATAAAGCCCAGCTTGATGCGCAACTGGCCCAGCAACGCATGGAGTTTGAGCGCTGGAAAGCGCAACTGGAAGCAGAAACAAGAATGATGGTTGCCCGTATTGCTGCGGAAGCGAAGATGCAGCCACGAACACAACTGGATGCCGGTATAGATGAGATGACGGGAGTGAATGATGAGCACATATGAGCAACGGGTACACGCAGCCAGCCGCGCCAGAGAAGTGCTGGAGAATGAAGCCTATCAGCAGGCATTTGCTGATATAGAAAACGAGGTCACAGAAAAATGGAAAAACTCACCAGCACGCGACGCCGAGGGACGGGAAAAACTCTGGATGTATCTGGCCATGTTGAAGAAACTCAAGAGCCAGCTCGACACGACACTGGAAACCGGCAAGCTGGCGCAACTGGAAGTGGAGCACAAGCAAGGCCTGATGTATCGTTTGAAGAATTGGTGAAGACGGTACAAGGTTTTAATGGTTGGAAAGATTCTATTGCAATGGCCTTTCATCCGCATCCCAAGATAGCGATGATACAGACAGCCAAGGGCTGGGTCAGGGTGTCATGTGGTGAGGCTGCCTATCAGCTTAATAGTGGTGAACTAGTAAAAATCTAGTGGACTGTAGCAGTTGAAGCAGAAGTGAAGGGTGCGTGCCCGGCGAACCAGGGCAAGGCGCAAAGCACATCGATAGTGGGACTATCGAGAGCATTTGCAACGCAGTCATGCGTCGGCGCGCACGTGACAGGCACCCTGCTTTCAACTGATATAGTTCACTTTTAACGGTCCGGCGCACTGGATGGCCGCAGCAGCGGCTTTTCTGCCGGATAAATCTTAACGCCGCGAGGCGCCGGGAATGGGTGGAAGTCCCATTCATTGATTGGAGATGGAATATGGATAATCAGGCAACTGAACCCACAAGTAGTGCTTTGAATGTAGATGGTGCAGCACAAGCCATGGGCGCTTTTCTGGAACCGCAGGCACATGAAAAAAGTGCCCAGGCTTTGGAGAAGGAAGTACTGGATGACCTGAGTGGTCGGAGAGACAGGAATGATAGCGTGTCTGCCGAACCAGCCATTGAGGACACAGAACAGGACTTGTATGCCGGGGACGATGAGGCGGTCACCATTGTAGTCGATGGCAAGACCGTCAATTTGTCCAGGGCAGAGCTGGCAGATGCCTATAAAAATGGCTTGCGTCAATCCGACTACACCAGAAAGACCATGGAAGTGGCTGAGCAGCGCAAGGCTGCTGACGCTGAAATCCAGCGTGCCACCCAGGAACGCCAGGAATATGCCAGCAATCTGCAAAAGATGGCGGTACAAATTGAAGGCGCCTTGAGCCAGCAACAGCAGATAGACTGGGAACACTTGCTGGAGAATAACCCCGCAGAATATCTGAAACAGCAGCACCTCTATCAAAGGAGACAAGCGGCCTATCAGAAAAATATTCAGCAACAACAACACCTGGCGCATATTGCCCAGGCTGAGCAGGCGCAGCATCTGGAGTCTGTGCTCCATACGCAGCAAGAAGAACTTCTTGCCAAGCTACCGGACTGGAAAGACAGCAGAAAGGCTGAGGCTGAAAGTAATGCCATTCGTCGTTATTTACTTGAGCAAGGTTTTGAGCATCAATTGGTGGACAGTATTGCTGACCACAAGGCAGTTTTACTAGGGCGTAAAGCCATGCTGTACGACGCCATGATGTCTAAAGCCAATGCGGCGGCCAAACGTGTGACGAGCATACCGCAAAAGGTAGTCAGACCGGGTGTGGGCGAATCACCCGGCGGTGATGGTCGTCAGGCTGCCATGCAGCGTCTTGCCAAATCTGGCAGGGTTGAAGACGCAGCTTCCCTTTTTGCAAAATTTATTTAAGGTCGTGAGACCCCGGAGAAATCTATGACAGCACCAAGCAATACCTATGTAACGACCAGCGCAATTGGTAATAAGGAAGATCTCAGCGATATTATTTATCGCATTTCACCTACCACTACACCTTTGATGAATATGGCTGCCAAGGCCAAGGCCAGCAACACTTTACATGAATGGCAAACGCAGGATCTGGCCAGTGCAGTCACGACCAATGCACAAGCGGAGGGTGACAATGCTACGGCCAAGAGTGTGACGCCAACTGTGCGCCTGAGTAATCGTACGCAGATTGCATCAAAGACCGTGATCGTCTCTGGTACCCAGCAAGCGATGAACCCGGCAGGCCGCAAGGATGAACTGGCTTATCAGTTGTCCATGGCTTCGCTGGAATTGAAACGTGATATGGAGTCGGCCCTGTGTCAACTCGATGTTGCTGCAACTTCACCACGCCAGGCACGTGGTCTGATCGGCTGGGTGGTTGATAACGTCGATAATAATGCCGGTACTTTGGCATCATACACCGGCAATACTGGCCGTACTGTCGGTACACCACGTGCATTTACTGAAGCGCAGTTGAAGAATGTTTTGCAAAAATGCTATAGCGCAGGTGGCGAGCCTGACACTATCATGGTTGGCCCAGCACAGAAACAGACTTTCTCTACATTCAGTGGCAATGCTACACGCTTTGACAAGTCGGAAGATGCGAAACTGTATGCGGCGATTGATGTGTATGTATCCGACTTTGGTTCCTTGAAGGTGGTGCCAAATCGCTTCCAGGCAGCGCGTGATGTGTTTGTCTTGCAGGCTGATAAACTGGCACTGGCTTATTTGCGTCCATTCAGCACGATCGAACTGGCGACGACAGGCGATGCAGTGCAGCGCGAACTGGTGGTGGAATACACGCTGGAATGCAGAGCACCAAAAGCGCATGGTGCGATCTACGACGCCTTGTAATTCTTAACGTTGGAAAATGCCGTCATCGTTTTTGATGGCGGCATAAAAAAAGCTGGCGGGTGCAAGCCCCGTCTTTTTCAATTGAATTAAAACGCTGTGAAGCGCAGGGGGTTTTTATGAATGGTGGATATATCACCGTGTCGAGTCAGACCACCGGAGTGGCAATCGCCACTTCGGGTACGTCTGCATCTGCAACTATTCCAACAATGTCCAGCGGTGAATTGCCGCGTTTTATCCGTGTCGCGGCGACTGCGCCAGCTTGCGTGCGCCTTGGCAAATCATCTGCAACTGCCTTGGGCACGGATTTGCAGGTACAGCCAGGTGATGCCGTCATCCTGAGTGTGAATGGCAACGACAGGATCGCTGCAATACAAGTGTCTGCTGCAGGCGTGGTACAGGTTTCTCCGCTGGAGAATATGTAATGGCAGTCACGACCAATATCCATGTAGAAGGTGGTGATGTCACGTTTGAGCGTATCCAGGATTGCTCGGCCATTGCTGAGCATACTCAAGCTTTGCACAAGGAAGGAAGGCATGGTTCGACTGATATGCGGCATGCAGCGTCTTTTCCTATGGTGATCGTAGAGAAATATCTGAATGACAAAGGAATCAGCTTCCAGGAATTTATGGCAGAAGCCGTGCATGTAAAGAGCATGCTGGCTGATCCAGCGCTGTCTGCATTTCGTGTGTGGGGAGGCCGGATATGAGCGCCATCACTGACTATGCAAGTTTACAAACAGCGGTGAGTAGCTGGTTGCATCGTACTGATCTTACGCCGTTTATTGCTGACTTTATTGCTCTGGCTGAAGCCAGGATGTCATCGGATATTGTGGCACGACCCATGGATATACGCAGCAATCTGCTGACAGTAGCGGGTAATGCCTATGCGAACTTGCCGCTTGATATGCTGGAAATGAGAAGGCTTATTTTACGCAGTGACCCAGTGACAGTGCTGCGCTACTCTTCACCGGATCAGCTCAGTGCTGACCATGCAGATGCTGCAACTGGCAGGCCAGTAGCGTTTTCTGTCATAGGCCAGCAATTGCAACTCGCCCCCATACCGGATGCAGCTTATCAACTGGAATTGACTTATCAGCAACGTATACCAGCCTTGTCGATCATCAATACGACGAACTGGTTGCTGGCAGCTTTTCCCAACGTGTACCTGTACGCTGCCTTATGTGCAGCCCAGCCTTTCATCATGAACGATGCGCGCATTCCTACTTTTGAAAAACTGTATTTGCAAAGTGTGGATGCCATCAATTCCATAGACTGGTATTCAGGTTCAACCATGCAAGTGAGGGCTAAATAATGGCATTGGAAACTGCAAGCTATATCAATGATCTGACGGTCACGAATCCAACGGCATCTGATCCTAAATCCCAGGGCGATGACCATATACGCATGCTGAAAACGGTACTGAAGGAATGCTTCGCCGGCTTTACTGGCGCGGTGATTATTACCTCCGCAGAAACAGGTACGGCTACTGCGCATGTCTTGAATCCGGTCACTGCCTTGTTGGCTTACACAACCGGGCTGTTACTGTTGTATCGGCCAGTCAACGCGGGTACTGGTGCTTTGACAGTGAATGTGTCTGGCCTTGGTGCGAAATCGGTCAAGACTTTGCTGGGCGCAGATCCTACGTCTGGTGACCTTGTCGCCAACCAGCCATTGTTGTTGATGTATGACGGTACAAATTTCGTCATCATCGCGGGATCTGAGACTTTGCTGAAAACTGGCAATCAAACCATGACGGACAATTTGACGATGGTTGGCAATCAGCTGGTCACAGGTGATTTGGCCGTGTCTGGCAACCTGACCGGACCTGGTATGTCAGCCAAGGGTAACGTCGCTGGCCAGGCATGGACAGGCGCTCAGGATTTTACTGCTACAACAATTACCGCTGCAACCAGGGCAGCAGGTACAGCAAACAATGAAGTAGCAACTTGCGCCTTTGTTGTTGCACAGGCTTTCTCTCCTATATTGCCAGGACAAACAGGAAATGCGGGCAAGGTGTTGACGACAGATGGGAGCAATGCGAGTTGGGGAACAAACTCAGCAAGCGTGCTGTATTTATACAATAATTTTTAAGGAGCAAGTATGGCAGCAAACATTTCACCCGTTTTTCCGTTGATACCCAGGGTCTTGATATCAAACCTAATCACAACGGCCAATATTAACAAAGACGGCACGGGTACAACCACACAAATTTCTTTGCCAGCAGGACCCAATGGCGCATTTGTAGAGAGTGTTGAGGCCTTACCAACAGGTACAAATACTGCATCTGTATTAAGAATTTTCCTCAATAACGGCTCTGCTACAACGATCGCAGCCAATAATATTTTATGGGAAGAAATCAGTCTGCCGGCCACTGTGTTGAGCGAGGTCGCAAGTCAGACGAAAATCGTAATTCCAATGAATCGTGCTATTCCTGCTGGTTATACGCTATATGCCACTATCGGTACTACCGTAGCAGCTGGCTGGCGCGTGCGGGTGCATATGGGGGATTATTAATTATGTCTTCAGGTTTTCCAGGATTTCCAAGCGCGCCATTGCGGTCACCAAATTTTCAAATATTCAAAACCTCTGGAAATTTTATATTGCCACAAGCGCAAAATTTTATTATCGATGTATTTGGTGGCGGCGGTAGTGGCGGCGGAGGGTATACAGCAAGTTCTGCTTCAGGTTCAGGTGGCGGTGGAGGTGGAGCAAGAAATAGGCAGTTTTTCACCTCCTTATCACTCAGACCAGGAGCAAATATTTCAATTGTTGTTGGGGCCGGTGGAACTGCGGTGACTTCACCTGGAAACTATATATCGGGAAATGGCGGTGGGAAATCTTCAGTTGGTAGCTTAGCATTGGGATTCTTAGCTGAAGCTTTTGGTGGCGCGGGAGGGGGAGGGGGGGGCGCTGGCGGTGGTGGGATTGCCAGTGCTGGCTCTGGTAGTATTGGTGGAAATCCGACAATAGGCGGAACGGGAGTGTCTGGTGGCACAAACGCAAATGCCTCATCCGATTATGGTGGCGCGCATGGATTGTCGTCGGGGGCAATGGCACCGGGGAATGCTGTATGGGGTGGTGGTGGCGGTGGTGTGAATCAAGGAGGCGGCAGTATTTTTGGTTGTGGTGGTGGCGGTGGTTATCAAGCGAATGGCGGGGCTTCAGGCCAATATTTTCAGGGTGGTTCAGGTAACATGCCAGCTCAGAATGGCATATCTCATACGCTGCAAGGTGGAGGAGGTTGGGGTGGAAGGGGGGCGTTCAGTGCTGGTATGAATGCTGTAGATGGAGGTTTTCCTGGTGGCGGCGGTGGTGGTGTTGATGGTACAGCAGGAGCCGTTACAGGCAAAGGCGGGGACGGTCTTGTAATCATTTACTGGTGGTAAATATGAAAAGCGCAGAAATCAAAGACGGTATCGTAGTCAATATAGTGTTAGGAATGGTTACAGGATATATTCCATGCGAAGACAGTGTCTCTATTGGAGACTATTGGGATGGTCATGTATTCACTAAACCGCGGATAGAATGAGGTAAATCATGGCAGACATAAACGCAGCAGATTGGTACAAGCAATTTGGCCGTACCGGAGATCAAACGGGTGTCGATTACTGGAACAGGGAAATTGCCGCCAAGGGGGCAGAGGTGGCCCAGCGTAATTTTTACCAGGCGGCAAGCGAAAATATCATCTCTGGCCGGGGTGTCGGGAATATTCCAGAACCGGGTACCGGTAATAGCGGCGGCACCACTGCCGCTGATTTTTACACGCCATTTGGCAAAGTTGGCGATCGGGATGGGATTGATTATTGGAATAATGAGATCAAAAGTAAGGGTTTGGAATCTGCACGTACCGCTTTCCAGGTTGCTGCTGCGCAGAATATGGTTAGCGGTAAAGGTGTAGGTTCGGGCAATATTCAAAATCCGGCAACCACCGTTTCTCAGACCAAAGCATCTACTCCTGCAGAGACAGCTAATGCCGGGTTGAGACTTGACTCAACCAATGGTATGCCAACTGCAGAATATCTGGCGGCCCAGAATGCAAGAATGGCGGCGTTGGGCAATATTGGCGGGCCTTACCAGGCGGGGGATCTTGGCATGCCTGGTGCAAGTAGCCGGCCCGATTATGAGCAAAAGCTTGCTGCAATGCGCATGCAATCCGAATTGGCGACGGCGGCTGCAAATCGTCAAAAGCAAATGGCAATCAAGCCATTTGACAGCGTAGCTTCTTCTGGTACGTATTCCAGCGATTCTTTGCTTGATATGCAGAAGCGTATTGCAGAAGCGCAGGCCATGAATCCGGCGCAACAAGAATACTTGCGTCAGCAAATGTCCCAATTGACACCTCAGCAATTGCAACAACTAGGTGGGATTGATGAAGAACATCAAATGTATGCGAAAGTTTACAATAATGGTTCTTACAACACCGCGCAGCAGCAATTGATGAATATGCGTCAGGCATATGGCATGGCTGGACTGGAATCTCCTTTAAATCAGCAGCAAACACCACAGGCGCAGCAGCAACAACAAAACCCTTATATACAGCCATTCCAGCAAGAGAACTCCTATAACCAGTCCGTGAATATGGATTGGGCTAGTCCCAGGCAATCCAGGGGGCAGGATTATTGGGGGAACCAGGGAGCTTGGACAGCGCAAGGAAATCAGCAATCTCAACAAGGTCAGCAATCTCAACAAGGCCAGCAATTTCAACAAGGCCAACAATCTCAACAAGGCCAACAATCTCAACAAGGCCAACAATCTCAACAAGGCCAACAAAATCCTTATAGATATGGTGGGCAGAACAGCAATTTTCAAAATCCATTCCTGCAATATCAACAAAACCCTTATGGCATGCAGGCTCAACAAAATCAGCAGAATCCATATGGCATGCAATACCAGGGATTTCAAAACAACTTTCAGCAGCTCAGAGGCCTTTTGAATCAAGGCCAACAGCAGCCGGCAAATCAAAATCGCTATGGATTGTTAAGCGCATATGGCTCTCGTTAAAGTACAACAAGTCGGGCAGTATGGTGTCAATAAAGATTTGTCACAGCACGAACTGCCTATCAATGCCTGGACTGATGCGAGAAACATTCGCTTTCTGGATGGGTATGCCTATCAGTTCTATGGCCATGGAGAAGTGTATAACTCGCCTGCCGTGATTCCGCAATATGTGTTTGCTGTGACTATATCCGGGAATCGGTATTGGATATATCTGTCTGCCTCGAAGACCTATGCTGCGACTTATTCCGCTGGTTCCGTGATACATACCGATATCACGCATGCGACACCACGCACAGGCGTCGTGAACCAGTGGACGCATGCCTTGTTATCTGGCTTGCCTGTGATAAATACAGGTGACACCTCCAAAGTACCGATGACCTGGGACTTGAATGTGGCGAACAAGTTTATTGACCTGGTCAACTGGCCAGCCAATACCTATTGCAAGTCACTTCGAACTTATAAGAATTTTTTGGTGGCTTTGAATGCGACTGTCGCTGGAGTAAACAAACCTTTCTTGGTGAAATGGTCACATCCTGCTGACCCTGGCGCATTTCCATCCACATGGGATGCTGCAGATACCACCAAAGATGCCGGTGAGACTGATCTTGCCGAAGCCATAAGCCCTATCGTGGATGGTTTGTCATTGCGAGATTCCTTCATCATCTACACCGAAAATTCTACTCATAGAATGGATTATGTTGGTGGGCAATCAGTATTCAGGTTCTCAAAAATAATGGGCATGTCTGGCATGTTGAACCGTAACTGTGCAGTAGAGTTTGATGGCTGGCACTTTGTTGCTACAGGTTCGGACGTCATTGTGCATGATGGACAATCAGCGACATCGGTATTGGATAAACAGACACGCAGATCATTCTTTCAAAATATTGATGTGGCAAACCGGGGCTTGGTATTTTGTTTTAAGAACCCCTTCCTGAATGAAATTTATCTGGCTTATCCATCCATAGGTGCAACGGCATGTGATAAGGCCATGGTATATAACTTCGTCGATAAAACAGTTTCATTCCGTGATTTACCGGGTATTAACCATGCTAGTTATGGTTCAGTGTCAACTGATCTGGGAGGGGCCTGGTCGCAAGACTCTGATTCATGGGATTCTGATTTGACCTGCTGGAATGGGCCGGATTATACCCCGGATTCTGCCCGCGTCCTGATGGCATCCAGTGATATGAAGCTGTATATGCTGGATGCCTCTGCAAGTTTCAATGGCAGTATACCAGCAGCCTTTCTTGAACGTCGCGGGCTATCGTTTGATACGCCGGAAAGCATCAAATGCATCAAAGGCATCAGAGCCAGGATATCCGGCAATACTGGGCAAACCGTGATCATCAGTGTAGGTTCTGCGACCTCGCCGTATGCAGATCCGACCTACACGGATGTGGTGTACACAATAGGCTCAAGCGTGGCAAGCGATCTATTTGTTTCGGGACGATATATTGCAGTGAAATTTTCTACTGGCACTTCATTTCAATGGCGACTTGACTCCTTCGATTTTGATGTGGAAACGGTGGGAGCATGGTGAAAGCAGCTAATCTTGGAAATGCTAATTATGCTCCCGGAGCATTACCAACAGACGCTGCTGAATTGCAGCGTTTTTTTATGTCTGAACTGCAAAAAATATCGACTGCTATTGGTTTGATAGGCTTGGGGCATCTTGAAAAAACAATGGCTGCTCCGACCAAGCCCAGGGACGGCGATATTCGCTATGCAGATGGCGTATTGTGGAATCCGGGGGCTGGAGTTGGGATTTATTACTATAAGGGCGGAACATCAACCTGGGTATTTTTAGGATAAAAAATGAGTAATTTACTTGGAAGTAAGCAAGCGCCAGCAGGCATTGGCTTGTTAAGCCAAAGGCAAAAAAATGCTATGCACGACAGCATTCCGCCGCATGTGATGCGAGTAATAAAGCAGATGAAAAATGCGTCAGATGAAGAAAAGGCGATTTTTTTCAAAAAAATATCGCAAGCAATTCAAAATGCACCAGACAAAACACCGGAAGATAAACAAGCAGTAATGAAAAAATTTATGAGGGCTATGTCAGTATGAACATGGATATCGATCTTCTTATAAAACACCATTTTTCTGCAGGGCTATATGCTAAGGAAATGCATCTTCCAGCGGGCCACTTTGCAGTGACACATAAACATAAATACGACCATATAAGCATGCTTTATCGTGGCATAGCAATAGTTAAGGTTGGCGACGTAGAAACAGAGTATGTCGCTCCTGCCTTCATCTTGATCAAGGAAGGACAGGAGCATGAAGTGCTGGCTGTCGATGAAATTACCTGGTTTTGCGTACATGAGACTGATGAAGTTGATGTTGAAAAAATTGATAAGGTAGTCATTGCCTCATGAGTAAGAATTTTATAAAAATCGCCGAAAGAATAAACATATTGCCATTGCAAATGTCACTTATTCGCCAGCCTGAATTGTTTGGTAAACGCACATTCAGATCCGATTCATATGCTTCACCTCATCTACAAATGACTGATATATGGGTACGTTACAATGCCTATGACAATTTGCAGAAAGATCAGGATAAATTCAACGATGTGCATGACTCTGTTTGGTATCCTGAAGCATCGGCAATACCTCAAATCAGACCAATTGTAAATTGGCTGATGTCTCATGTTGAAGGTGAACGTCTGGGTGGCATTCTGATTACTAAAATTCCACCTGGTGGTCGTATAGAGTCTCATGTAGATTCAGGTTGGCATGCAGAATATTATGAAAAATATTACATTCCAATACAGAATGATGAAGGCGCAATATTTGGTTTTGAGGACGGTGTCATTGAGCCTTCGCTAGGTGAAGTGTATTGGTTCAGTAATCGCCGACCTCATTGGGTAATCAACAATTCAAAACGCGATCGAATTGCTTTGATCATATGCATAAGGTCGCATAAGGAGAATATATGCCTTGGTCAGTAGTAGCTGCGGTAGGTGGTGCTTTTGTAAGTGGGATTATGAACGATAGAAATAGCTCATCTCAGCAACAGACACAAACTCAACAACAACAACTCGATCCGCGCATTGCCGCCATGCTGTTTGGATCTGGGGAAAAAACTTTAAAAGCGGGTGCCAAACCAACTGGCATGGATGAAAACGGCAATCCAACCTATGCTGAGTCTGACTATAATCAACCGACTCAAGGCTTGTTGTCACGCTACCAGGGTTTGCTTGATAAACCTCAAAATCTTGGCCTGCAGTTATCTGGTACTGCTGCCGATAACTACGTCGGTGCGAATAGCGCATATGATTTCGGGCAGCAACGTATGGCGTCGCTGGGATTGATGAATGATCCATTTTCAGCACCGCAGATGAATGCCGCCCAGGGCTACGCTGCACAGGGTATCTTTACCAATCCAATGATGGCGGCGCAAGGCTATGCGCCAAATGGCTACAATGCCGAACAGGCGCGTGTCTTTACGGCAGCACCTGCGGCACAGATCAATGCACCAAGTCAAAATGATTTGAACTTGAATCCTGCTCTGGGTAATATCATTAATGGCGATCTGGGAAATAACCCCTACCTCGCTGGCGCAATTCAAAAAGGCTTGAATCAAAGTTCAGCAAACTTCCAGAATCTCAAGGATGACATGCTGACCAGTTTCAAGCAAGATTTGCTGCCGTCCATTCGAGGCGACGCCATCGTTAATGGCCAATATGGCGGCTCAAGACAGGGCCTGGCGGAAGGCAAGGCAGCTGATTCGCTGACACGTAATTTGACGCGAGCTTTATCGCAAGTCGGACAAAATCAGACGGATGCCGCGGTACAGGCACAATCCCAGCAATATGCGCAAGACCGCCAAAACCAATTATCCGCAGCCATGGGGCTATCAGGTCAGCAATATGGAGTATCCGGCGCGAATGCTGCCGCTACAAACCAAGTCAATCTTGCCAATGCTGGCATGATTAATCAGGGTAATCAATTCAATGCCAACTCAACAAATCAAGCACAACAGCAAGCTTACCAAGGTCAATTGAGCACCTTGATGCAGAACTCGCAATTCCAGCAGCAGGCAAATTCGACAAACTACCAAGGAAATCAGCAGATGAATTTGCAAAATCTGGGAAATCGCCAACAAATTAACATGCAAAACCTGGCGAACCAGCAACAGGCCAATCAATACAACACTGGCATGCAATTCAACACGCATCAATTGAATAGTCAGAACAGGGCAACGGGTGCGGGGCTGCTTGGTAGTGTGCAAAATAATGCCTATAACCAGGCGCAAAATGCTAACGATTATTTGATAAATCAGGCTGGCAAAATCAATGCTCTATTGGCTCCCTATATAGGTGCCAATAGTAGTTCTGTATCTAGCGCACCTCTTTATCAGAATCAAGGGGCAAATATTCTTGGTGGGGCTTTGGCTGGGGCGCAATTATTCAAGCAATTTAACAGTGACTTAGGAAGTAATGGATATGGGAAATTCTTAAGCAACAATGCAGATTTAATGAATAATCAAGGTCTTAGCCCGGCTGATTTGACTAGCATTTATTAATAAGGGTTTGATATGGGCTTACTAGACATGTTTTCAGGTGGTAACGATGATCCGCAATCTCAAGCGCAAATAGCTGCAGCTATGACCCTGTTGCAAGCTGGAGGCCCATCTCGTATACCAGTCTCATTAGGACAGGCTGTGGGAGGGGCAATGCAAAGCTATCAGCAAACTTTGCAGAATGCAAAAGACCGACAACTGCAACAAAATATATTGCGAAGAAGAATGGCTTTTGAAAATGGAAAAATACCCATGTCGGCGATGCGTGATTCAATCTCACAGTTGACAAATCAGCCAACGTCAGGGCTTACATCACCAAACAATCTTGATCCGTGGCGACGAGCCTTGCAAGGAGATCCTACTAAGCCATTTCTTAGTGGCCGAGGATATTTCACAGATTTGCAATACTCTGTCAGTGATCCTGGCGAGATAGGAACATCAGATAACGCTGATTCACCTTTGTTTCTTCGTTGAAGTTAATAATACCAAATTCCATTCTATGCGTTGCATGAAATGGAATTTCATAGAAAAAATAATCCAACCCTGTTCGCGCCGTATTCTCGCGCAACTGTGATATCTAAAAATTTAACCCGCTTCGGCGGGTTTTTTACTTTTGATGGGCTCCACATGCATCGTCAATCCTGGTATAAAAATTCGATTAAAAATTGAATGAAATTCAGCTCTCATTGACCTGAATTTATCTGTATGTCGCATCGGCCATTTATTAATCGCCATTTACACCTTATCTCCAAATCAACAAAAAATCAGCATCAAATTTGTACAGTAAATCGCGTAAAGGAATCCTTACATGAAAATACCTGATCACGCCGAAACTGCCGCCAGCCAGGTGGCAGAGGCGATCACCAACAACCCGAAAACTGCACTGGCCGTGCCAGCAATTACCACTGCAATCGCGCCCCTGACGTCGATTGCCGAAATACAAGGCTATCTGTCAATAGCTTCGATGGTCATTGGTATCGCCATTTCACTCATCCTATTGCGCCAGCGCTGGGTCAGCCTGAAAACCGCAGAAATAGAAAGACAAGAAGCAGAACAACGATGGAAGGAACATCACCATGAATAATTTTGACCTTTGCATTAGTCCCATACTGAAAAATGAAGGTGGCACCAGTAATCATCCCTTGGACGCCGGCAAACTCACGCGGTTTGGTATCAGTCAACGAAGTTACCCCAAGCTCGATATTGCAGCACTTACGGCAGAGCAAGCCAAGGCACTCTACAAACGCGATTTTTGGGATGCCAATCAGCTGGACCAATTACCGTTAGCTGTTGCCTTCGAATTTTTTGACTGTGCAATTAATTGCGGCGCAGGTACGGCAGCAAGATTACTACAGCGTGCTCTTGGCGTAGCTGAAGACGGCGTCGTTGGACCTATCACCCTGGCAACTGTTGGAAAAATCAATGCCGACAAACTAGCCAGGCGCATGCTGGCTCACCGCATACAGTTCTATACCAAATTATCCAACTGGCCGACTTTCGGTGCAGGTTGGGTCAATCGCCTGGCAAACAATGTTTTATGGGAGACAGATCATGTTTGAAAAAATCAACGCCATCATCAATCTTTTTCGCAAAGGCAACGAGGTTAGCAATGTCGAACTCTGGAAAAACGGCGGTATTTCCGTTGCTGCCCTGGCTGCTGCGCTGGGCGCGCTGGCGCAATGTGGCGATGCTTTCGGTATCTCTATTGCCATCACGCCAGAGCAACTCAATGGTCTGGCTGTTGGCATTGTCACCCTTGTTGGCGTCGTGCTCCCCATTATTACTTCTAAGCGAACCGGGCTATTGCCAGCAAAAATCAGCCAGCATGCTCCAATCGAAGATCATAGCTTCAGCGGCAGCATGCCAGCAATACCGGCAGTTGTGGCAACAAGCGAAGTGCAGCACCAGCTTCAACCCTCAATCACAGATAGCGACAACCCCTTTGCCGGGCTCGACACCACATTCCGTGGCTGACATGGCCCGCGACTACCTCAAGTCCATCAACGGCGTCACCATCACCCATCAATGCCAAATCTAAAGGACAGCACCATGCTGCAAATAGCGACCACCCTCTTGCAAATCATCGCCTTTCTGGCTGAGCACAAAGATCAGATCAAAAAACTGATATTGGATATAGAAGGTCTGATACCCACTACACCTGGAAGCAGTAAAGCCTTGATTGTTCGTAATTTTATTGCTACCAGCTTGAATGTCGAAACTCAAATTGAACAGGCATGGCCCTTCGTTAGCGGTTTGTTTAATGATCTGGTTGCAGCGACTAAACGAGCTGCTTAATAGAGCACTTACAACGCACTGAAAGGAGCTTATCTGTTTTGGATAAGCTCTTTTTCAATGCCCGCGTTACTGAATCTTGCCGATAACGATGCAGACGTTTTGGTAAAAACGCAGTGAGATTCAATTTTTTAAGGAAAAATAATGGCAAATCTTCAAAGAATTTATGGTAACGACGGGCTTCCATATCTCATTGATACATCTGGTGATGGATTTAATGTCGACCACTTGCCATGGAGTACTGTTGGCGATGATCTTGAGCTTGGCTCAGAACCACTGTCGTTTGCTGCCAACGCTGATACGAAAGATGTTTATAAGCAGGGCATGACCAGCTTCGGAGATATGCAGGCGAGACGCCCGTTATCCATTGATGCGGTAGAAGCTTCTGGTGATTTGTCGAAATTAACTTTTTTGAGCCCAGAAAAAACAAATTATCAAGATATTGACCAGCGTGAATCTTACGGGAAGGACGCTGGTGATGAGATAAAAGCACAGTTTAAGAAGGAGTTTGGGTATACACCAAGCTCCGGTGAATTGAATCAATATGCCAACTTGGGCAGCAAGCGTAGTCCGCTTCGATCTGTATTAGTCGTTCCTCAAAAAACTGAAAGTAGAAATACAAAGCGAATAAGTGACAACTTCCTTGATAACATTAAAAATGGCAATTTGAATGTTGATTCAATTCCTTTTTATTCTCTCGCACAAAATGCTCTAGGTAATGGAAAAAATAATTTTTCATCTGGAATAGATTTCAGTACATCAAAATCAAATGAAACAATACCTGGGGGCTTACTTGCGATCAGGAGTACGCCCTCAATTCAGCAAAATACGACGCAGCTTGGCAATGAGAGTGCAAGTTTACCTGCAACTGTAAATGTTTATTCCAGCGATGCTTTCGGGATACCTGGATTAAATCATGCATACGTGGGCAGCCCTGAAACGGGACAACAAAAAGGTCGAGACGGTCTTTTTGGCATCACGAAAGGGCCTGGAGGATATGGCTTTAAAAATCCTTATCATAGTGTTACTATTCCCGATGGAATGACTGCCCGTGAATTTATGAATCGTATCCAAAATTACCCAGGTTGGAATGGAGGATTGTGGTTCCCTTGGGTGAATGACTGTCACAATGACCTGGAAGACGCTTTTAAATATGCTGGGGCTCCGTATCCTGGGGCGCCAAACGGACGTCTCGATATAGATGACGATGCTACCGAGACTGTCAAAAGAGTTATAAATGAAGCACGGCAATGGGTTGATACTCAGACTAACGGAGGTAAACGTCGATGAAATTGGTTCTCTTACGTAAATGTGTATTGATTGCTTTGATTTTTTTAATCACCTCATGCAGAGGCACTCACTATGTTGGACAGCATTTTTATTTCCCAGCTGGTTCAAAATCTGACGGTGATGATTGGATCTACCACAGCTATGTTCACATGTCTCTGGTTGATCAATGGTTCGATCTGAATGAAAAATATGTAAAAATTTTCGTTTCAAATAGAGATGGAAAAGAATTCAAGTTAGATCAATTTACTTTATTGTCTCGTGGGCTGAGCGTCAAAGCCATATGGGAAAAGGAAGATCTGTTGGTCATCACTTTTACTGAAGATGAGGGGCCACCTATCATTGATGGAAAACCCGATTTTAAGCAGCCATCAAAACTTGGGAAAGTAATCAAAAAAATTACATATAATCCAGCGGCAATATTGCAATTGAATGCAAAATCCTGAACATACAAAAAGCATTGCCATCAGCCGAAATGAGAAAACGAAAATTGAACAAGCCTGGCGCCTGTTCAATGACCTCGTTGCTGCAACAAAGCTAGCAGCCTGACCAAGTCTGCCATGCAATGGCAGTGACTGAGGTTAACAGCCAGCTCTTCAATTGACCCTCGCACACCTCAGCTTCTCAGAACACTAACTCCCTAACCTACGGTTAAAAAATGGATGCCAGCAGGCAGGACGATGCACGCCTGCTCTGTTGGCATATATCACCTAAATCGCCCTGCGAAAGGCAAGCGCATGCCGCAAGCGGCAACAAGAGGAAAACATGGCTTACAAAATTTATGAAGATGATACTGACTTTTCTGACCTGTATAACGAATTGCAAACTGGCGATGGTACTTCTTTAAATATGCTGAACAATGCCAGGCTGGGCTCAGCAATACTGCCTGGCTATGCAGAAGCACAGCGTAATTTTGCCTATGGCTTATTTAACTCTGCCAATAATAATGCATCAGTCCCTGTCGCTTTGCCAGACTGGGGAGCGATAGATGATGATGCTGAACTAGTCAGATCCAATTTTCTGCGCTCGGAAAAATCTGGATATGAAACTAATGCCTTCGACAAGCGAGACCTGAGTCGTTCCGGCGATACCATGACAGCGCTGTTCAGGAAGAACTATGGCTATACACCAAGTGCTGGTGAGTTGATTCAGTATGCCAATCTGAACGGCATGGACAGCCCGCATGAGTTGGATGCGAATACCATAATAAACAGCCCAAGCACGGACAGGCTGCATCAACTTGATGTCAGCTCGGATCAAATTCAGGATTATTGCGCTAAGAATGCCAAAGCGTTTCTAAAACGCACAAAAGCTGCACAAAGTGATCCATTGACCAATGGCGAGTTGTGGAAAGCATCGCAGGCAGAGAGGGATGCTGATCCAAATTACGTTAAAGCGAAAATTGCAGAGCAGAGTCGCAATTATTCAAAACTTGATGACATCGGACATCAATACAATTTATCGAAAGGTAAACCATATTTTCCTATCTACCTTTCGGGCAATTTGGCTGGTTTTGACGATCAGGTTATTTCTAATACACAAAAAATGCCTGTTTCGGCTCCCAGTTCCCCCCAAACTGCAGGACAAGGTTTGGTAGGAATTTGGGATGCCCTGCAGCGTGATCAGTATAAAAAAGCAATTGCTGAAAATGCGAATAAATCGGTCGCCTTAGTCAAGGCAGCGACGCTTGCTAATGATATTGAGGCTGCCAATGCTGCCGCTTACAATGCGTCGGATGCACGTTCAAAAATCCGACTGGAAACTAGAGAAAAGCTGTCTTGGGGCGGAGCCAGAATGTCTGATATGATAGACAAGTCTTTGACACCAGAACAGTATTTTGACAAGTGTCGCCCCAAACATTCGGATCCATTTGATCTTGCAAAAACAGTTGCCGAAAAATCAGGCTCAAGCAGGGGATCAATTAAATACTTACAAATGTTTGGTAAAACAGGTGGGGTTGTTGGGACCGGTTTGGGTTTATATACAGCTGGCAAGAATGTATATGACGCGCCAGAACCATTAAAAGGGCAGGTGGTTGCTCAGGAAACAGGAGGGATTCTCGGCGGGGCTGGTGGCTCGGCCTTGGGAACAGGTCTTGGTGTTTTGGGTGTTGGGGCATTGGCCGCGACGCCCCCTGGTTGGGTAGCGATTAGTGGCGGTATATTAGGCGGAGCAATTGGCGGTTATTTGGGCAGTGAAAATGGCAAATATTTTGGTGGAAAGGTATATAGATGGCTGAAGAAATAAAAACTTATCAATTATTTCCAAATGAATTTTCATGCAGCTCAGAAGATGGCAGGCTATATCGTTTGCGGTATTTGCCTTTCGATTCTGATGCTGCCTATGATGAGAAACAAATTAGAGTTGCTATTGAGAGATTTATTCCTGATGCTAAGAACTGGCTACCTTTACCATTAAAATTAAGCCTGTGGTCTCATTTACTGCTTTTTACTTCGGCTGATGCTGAATGGCCTCCAGAGACTGTCGTTGAAATGGGGCACGATGGAACAAATGTATGGTTTGAGTATGAAGATGATCTTGATGAAATGCCCTGGGGACGAAGACATTCAAGATGGCGTGCTACATTTGTGAATGCCAAACGACGTTGGGTGATACAGCACCTGCATTATCTTGAAAGAAAATAATTTTATAATTATAGATTTCAGAAATTTTGAGTTTACTTCGAAGGCTTTGCCAGGCTTTGGTCTGTCTCTGGAACTAAGAAAACGTAAACAATAAACTGAGGCATCATAATGTGGATTGAACTGGGTAGAACATCATTTTTTAATGGTAAATTGGAATGCATATCTGATTCATTTGATGTTAGTTCCTTTGAGTTTATCTGGAACGAGCAAAGACTGTAGATCCGTAAAGGTGACCAATTCATTATGTCTACAGATGCCAGCTCCTACTTTCGATTTGGGACGACAGAATTTAAATTCAAAAAGAAATTTCTTTTCATCCAAACAGGCTTTTATTCCGACCAGGATGCTTATGATTTCGGATGGGAAAAAAGAGCAAGTGACCATGGAAAAGATGTCTGTTGGGTGATCAGACATGTTGGGCATCCGAATGAAGTTTATGAACTGACGAGCTCGCCAAAAAAATGGGTATCTAGAACCAGGATGCAGACAGCACCTGAATGTACAGTCTTCAATCCCGAGATGTTGTTGGCCTGTGTAGCATTGATGTGGGTGACGGAAGAAATGTCGAGAGGCTAAATTTATGCCTGGCGCGGTTGTTTTCGGCAAATTTCGAGAGACAACTGGACGTGGGTCTATGCCTAACACTGTAACACCGGGGGAATACAATATTTACTCCAAAGCTCGACAATTGGCGAGTTAACTTCGACAGAAATTTCGAAGTACTATTTACGGTATTTCCAATTGAGTGATAAAACGATGGATTCTAAAGACAGTAATACTAATGGTCTCGTATTTCCTATAAATGGTTTTTTGGTAGGTTTTGACGTTTATGACAGAGAAGAGACGTTTGATCCTGAGCTTAATCGTTATGACCCAAATAAGTTGGAGGATTTGACGGAGCTTTTCAATAAATATTATTTCGGATCTAGTAACGATCTAAGCAAGGAAAACAAAGTGCAAGCATTTAAGGCACTAGAAGTGGCGCTAAAAGACAGGGAATATGATTTTTCATCCTTGCTATGTGATCATGCAGATTTCAATTCAATTTATTTGCCTTCAGAGTGGAAAATTGAAAATCCAAGGCAATTTTTTAAAAACATCTACCATATTGTCAGAGATAAATGGAAAGAAGAATTTTTTTCTTTAGGATACTGTACATTGGTCTTGACTGAATTCGATTGAGGTTAATTTAGAGATACTTCAAAAAGAAATAACAACTCCTAGGTAACTTCGCTATCACGTCTTAACCTCATTTCGCGACTGCTTATGTCGATGACGGCAGATAGTGAATGGCAGTTTTAAAGACAAGCCCATGTTGCAAATTGCTGCAACCATATCGCAAGTCATCATTTTTCTGGTTGAACACAGAGACTAAATCAAGAAGCTGATACTTGGCATTGAGACCCTGATCTCAGCGACAGCTGACATTGGCAAGGTGACCCTGAGTATACGTAATTTCACTGCCACAATCCTGAGTGTGGCAGCAAAGAGTGAGCAAGCCCGGCCTTTTGCCTGCGGCCTATCTAATGACCTGGTCGCGCCTTTCAAACGACCTGGCTAGTTAAAGTATTTTCAAAGTAAGACCAGAAAGAGGCTACCCGAGCTTGGGTAGCCTCTTTTTTTTATCAAAAATTAACGCTGTATTGATAGCTATACATAGGTCCAAAAAGGACAGGTATTGCAATTTCATTTTATAAGGAAAAAACAATGGCAAATTTCCAAAGAATTTTTGGCGATGATGGACTTCCATATCTCATCGATGCATCAGGTGTACGAGCGAATGAAAGTTATTCTCCATGGAGTATTGGCAGTGATGATCTTGAACTCAGGTCAGTGCCACCACCATTTGCTCGTGGCATTGATATGGATTTTGGTTATGGTCAGGACATGGCACGTTTCAGAGCGGATACAGCGAGTCGCCTTGGATCAATAGGCGCGATATCTGATTTAACTGATTTGACGAAATCGAATTTTCTGCAAGCAAAAAAAGCGGATTATCATGATGGTGATTTTGACCGTTATGAATTTAGCGCGTCGGGTAATAAATTCGACCAGGATATTCAAGGTATATAAACTGGATTTGCCGATCACGCGTCCGCAATTGGAATTGGCACAACAGCTCCATAATTCACGTGGCGTTGGAGTGCCGTTACCTGAATTTCCTTATTCATTTAAGCCTGGAGGCGTTGGTCAACCTCCATATAATTGCGCAACATATCCGGCAAGCTTGGGACTACCGATTCCTGAAAATTCAGGTACACTCTTGAAGTATATTCCCAAAATGATTGACTCAGGCGCCACACCTTGGAAAGAATAAGCTAAGTTTTTTTATCTTGAATAAAGTTGAAAAAAGCTAACATGGAAAAAAATGGAGTGTATGTAACGGCTGGTATAAAGTATGCCTTTTAAAGCAAATATTCGTATTTTGTAGGAGCAAGATTAATGTTTCTATTTATTAATTCTTTCATGAGTTTGCTCAAATACAATGATCTCGTACTCGCGAGGCTTCCACATGTGGGGAACAACGAGAGTATTCTGGAGCTGGGGACTGTCTACAGAACTAAATATTTGTTCAGGCATCGTTATTTTAGCTTCGGGCATGAGCAATTGGAAGTCCAGGGCTGTGGTAAAGCTGGATGGAGGGAATTGCCGAGTTATAGTGGTGAGCTGGGATTATTTTTTCTTCATAGAACTGGCCATGATACAGTCCGTGCAAACTACCATATTCCTGTAGAAGTACACGAGGACGGTGTTTGGTGTTTGATACATCAGACACCCGTCTGGAAATACAGAGACGTGCCTATACTATTAAAATACAAAAGCAAGCCAGATTTCTCAAGACTTGATAAAGATGGGCAACCGATTCATTTTTGGGTTAAGTTCTCAGCGCTTGAAGCCTATCTCAAAAATATGATAGTGGATATCGACAAAAAGAGTTATGAAGAATTCGATATTCAGCCAGTGAAATCATGGCTAGGGGCGGAAGTGTGATGTTTCGTGCCTATTTTCAGTCCATGCATAGGCAATTTCTAGTTTGTGATTCAGTATATACCAATAAATAAGGTAGTCGCCTGACCAGCTTCTGGCGCTTACTCTTTATCGTAATTGTCATCAAAAATAAATATCGTGATGAGGTCTGTATTTCTGATTTCTATTCACTCACTTCTTGATTAAACCTGCATTCAAAAACACGTTCTCAGCTAGTATCGTTACCTTTTTTGCGATCTCACGTCGACAGAAGATGCTAGCTTCATTTCTGTATTTTATCGTTCTCAACTACTGCGGTGACAATACCACCCTGGTAAAAAATTATGAAACTAAAGCATGTTAACAGCAGCGCAGATTTTATTGTTGAGCCGAAAGACTTCTTGAACTGTTTTGATGCATATGACAGAGAGGAAACTTTGGGCGAGGAACTCAATCAGTTTGATCCAAATGAACAAGGACAATTGGAAGAGTTATTTGAGCGTTATTTTTTTTGTGGAGGAATTTTAGCGCTCACTCCTGCTCATAAAATTGAATTGGTTCGCGTGCTAAAGGATGCGTTGCACAATAAAGATTTCGATTTTTCTGGGATATTTCAACCAGATCATGACGCTGCCGAGACTATTTACTTGCCATCAGCTTGGCGTATTGATGATCCAAGAGCTTTCTTTGAAAATATTTACGGCATTGTCGTTGAAAGATGGAAAGAAGATTTAATTTCTGCCAACATTAGCATCTCTTCTTGAAGGAATGGAAATCCTCTGACTTGTATGTAAAATGAAAAACACCGCTCACTGACGGGATAAATTTTTCTTGATCACACTTGAATGAGCCCCCTCAGGGCGGACCAATACACTGTGGCGTACTACATAAAAATAAGTGCTGGTATATTCAGCATTTGCATTATTAAAAAAATCTAATCATATGCTTTGTCAGCAGCGAAATCGCCGAACATACATACTATAGCCCCGCCAGATTGGAACAATGCAGAGGTTTTGAGGGCTGGTCAAATGACTGCAAATGCGCCAGGGATACTGCTTCGTGATGTGAGCGGCGTGAAGACCACTTTGCATACTGGTTATTACAGAGGCGTACAGTGGCAAGTGATAAAGGATAATGGTGTTATTACGTCTTCATTTCCTGTCGGGACACGTCCCATTGTACCTCCCACACCTTAAGGAAAACAAAATGGATGAAAATAGAGTAGATTTATTTGAAAAATTGCTAGGAACTGAAACCTCCTCTTGGCAGGAATATAGCATGGGGATTGCCTCAGAAACCTTAACTTCGTTTTCTAAAGATGATTGGGAGGTTTTATTTGCCGTAACCTTGGCCAAACCGCTTTACTGGCAAGAGCGCTGTGCTGAAGCCATTGGTTGTCTGGAACACAGGGAAGGCCTTGCAATTTTAATGGCTTTGCTGCTGTCTCCATCCAAGGACATCGCAGTGACTGCAGTCATTCAACTTGATTATATGTCGGCACAATTACCACGGAGATTCGAGACTACCCTAAGGAATTTGCTGGTGTATGTAAATGAAAATAAGATACCGCTCGATGATGTGATAAGGGATTTGATTGATCGTTTAAATTGAATTACAGAAGAACTTCTGATGAACGGTGTTGATACAGGCTAGCTTTATTTGTGCAGTGTGATCGCCCGTTTATCCGTAATGGTGATCTTAAGGAAAAAAATGGATGAAAATAAAGTAGATTTATTTGAAAAATTGCTAGGAACTGAAACCTCCTCATGGCAGGAATACAGCCTGGGGATTGCCTCAGAAGCCTTAACTCTGTTTTCTAAAGATGATTGGGAGGTCTTGTTTGCCATAACCTTGGCCAAACCGCTTTACTGGCAAGAGCGCTGTGCTGAAGCCATTGGTTGTCTGGAACACAGGGAAGGCCTTGCAATTTTGATGGCTTTACTGCTATCCCGATCCAACAATATCGCAGTGACTGCAGTCATTCAACTTGATTATATGTCGGCGAAATTGCCACGGAGATTCGAAACTACCCTAAAGAATTTGCTGGTGTATGTGAATGAAAATGGGAGGCCGTTCAGTGATGAAATAAGAGGTTTGATTGATCGTTTAGTTTAAATTGAATCGCAGATATCTGGAGCGCAGATGAGAAAATCGCAAGACTTGAGTAAGAAATCAATTAGCGCATTGTTCTTACGTTAGACAGATTTAATACAAGTGGCAAGGTATCACACCAGAAAACTGACCTGTGAAGGTAACTTGGATGAAATCCCTTGGGGCGGATTCATTCAAGGTGACACGCTACTTATGAAAATAGGTGCTGGTATATTCAGCATTTGCATTACCTGAAAAATCTGATCAGAGTTTTGAATTTTTAAATGCAGGGTAGGGAACTCAGAATATAAAACATGAATATGAATATTGCGATGATCAAAAGAAACACACTGATGCTATCAATGGGATTATTTTTCTCCCAGCCTATATACGCAGCAGGCACTCTCGATGGCGTTGCAAAAATATTTCCTGGAAAAACTCCCTTATTATTTACTACTGGAGTTTTATCCAAATCAGATGAGGTTCAGCTTGAATTTGTTCGCAAAGACGGGAAGGAACAATGCTGTACAAAAGCATCTATTGAAAAAGAAATTCGGTTAGGGCCAGATGACTTTGTTACTGATGCGATGGACAATCGGGATATGCATGTGTATGGCTTGAAACTTAGTAAATCTCTGGCCTATCCAGATCCATTTATAGGGATTGCTGTTATTGGGGAAAATGTGAATGTACAAGCCAAGGGTGCGCAATACCTAATCACCGATGAAAAATTGACTTCAACGGTGTCAACTTGTTATAGCCAGGAAGGAATGCACGTGATCAGACGTGAGGGAAAGAAGAAGTTGAGTCATTTGTATATTTCCCTGGGATATGATGTCGAGCCGACTTGTCCTAAAAAAATGTAGATGCAAGGTAGTGACTTTGTAATTCCGATTTATTTTCTGTTCTGTGACATCTGTAATCCAAGGACCCTCGCTTGTCACTGATCTTATTCATTGCAGATTGAGACTGCATTCGGTGCCTCATTTAGGAACAATGCAAGCACACTTTTCAGCACCATCTTTCAAGAAATTATTTCAAATTTGTTTTAGTAACATTCCCATTCTGCAACTCTGGATGTTCGTTAAGAAGCTGCCCCTGCATGGCAGTGATGCGCCGTAATTTTTCTTCGCCTTTGGCAATATCTGCGGCGGCCATACCCATGTCGTGGGCGCGGGCAATCGCTGCGCGCAGTCGTGGTATTTCCTCATCTGCTGCCTGTACATAGGCGGCATACAGACGTGTGTTTTGCCTGGCTTCGTATTGCTGATAGGCTTTGGAATCTGCCAGTTCGGCGGCGCTGGGCATTTCTTGCGTGACTTGAGTATGCTCTATGGGGGGCGTACGCGGGTCGCCATCGCGGGTGGCGGCCAGGCTTTGGGCGGCAGAAAGTAGTGGCCCGGTGGCCAGTAAAGGCACGAATTTTCTTTCGTCATTGCGTTCAGGGAAAGGCGGTGGCCATGATGCCGTGCTTTGTTGCGCGGGTTTTCCAGGCGCAGCCGTGCTGGATGAAGTGGCAGCGATTTGCAGAGGGATTTGCTTGTCCTCGGTTTGCGGCCACAATAGCCAGACGGCTGATGCTGTTGACGCTATGATGGCCGTTGCGATGAGTATGCTCTTGTTTATCATGACCCTGCCTCGCTGGTTGATTGCTTGGATTATTGCTCAGTTATTGATATTGCAGTGCCTGCCTGGTTTCTATCTTTGCGCTCTTGCGCAATTGTGCTTGTAGAGTAGATAACTGGCGTATGGCTTTTTCTTGCGCTAGCGCCAGGCTGGCCTGGTAACGCACGGTTTCTGAGGCCGGGTCCTGGTAGCCTTCAATGCGTTTTTCTACCAGCACGATTTCCCAATAGGCTTTTTCATTGGGCGCGACAGCAGCGCGTATGGGCGGGGATACCTTGCCGGGTTCCTGCATGTAGGCCAGTTGTTCCAGCCATGATAATTGTCCCTGGTGAGCAATGATGCCCAGGTCGCCACCTTGCTGGGCATCTGCGGCGGTGGAATACTGCCTTGCCAGGCTGGCGAAATCACCGCTGCGCTGCGCCAGCTCGGCGACTTGTCTGGCCTGCGCTTCATTATTGAGGCGGATATGACGCGACTTGACTGACACGATGCGTTTGAACTCATCCTTATGGCTGCGAAAGTAGGCCGCAACTTCTTTGGGCTTTACTTCAGCGGCGAGCTGGTTCAATAGCCTGCTTTCCGAATCGGTATCGGCACCTATGCCATGCAGGCTCATGATGGCACGCACGGTATTTTGTTCTTCCACTGCCTGTCTCAAATCCCTCAGTGCCGGTTCACCAAAACGCTGGCGCGCCCAGTCTAGCACATACAGGTTGGCCAGATAGAGTTGCGCCTGCTGGCGTATGTAGTCACGGTTACGATTGAAAAACTCTACTCGTCCTTGTACATTCTGGCGACGGAACAGGGCAAACAGGCTGATATTGGCGGCTGGTGCAAAGTTGCAGCGCAGGACTATCACATGGTTTGCTGCAGCCTGCTGTGAGGGGTTCAGGCTATAGTCAAGCATGACCCTGTTTCTGGGGCCGAAAATCTTGCTCAGTTCATCTTCTTCCAGCTTGCCTTGTTCCTGGATCAGTGCATCGAGTCTGCCACCGGGGAGTTTACCGATGGCGGCTTCCAGATCCTGGCGATAAACGGTACGCAGATAGCCGCTCAACTGGTTGTCCAGCATCACGTCCGCTTCAAACGCCACCCGCCGCGATGGTTGCAATTCTTCTTCGCTAAACTGGCCACGGCCTGCAACAGCCAGCAAGCGATTGTTGACGATGTTGTCGAGGATATCGGCTTGCCTGGTTTTTGGTTTTTCCAGTTGCGTCATGTGGGCGAGCACGTCCAGTGTCAGTTTATATATAGGGGCACCATTCAGGCGTGCCACCAGGTCGGACTGAAGCACCGCCTGGCTAGTCGCCGCAGTTGGTGCAATGTCCGCTGCCATTGCAGCAGCAGACATAGTCAGACACAGTACAGACAGGCAGCTCTTCATGCCCAAGAAACGTAAGGTACGGAAGATACCCATCAAGCCCATTTTTACTTGCAAGCTGCTGCCTGGTCTGTACATGGTCTGCCTCAGCTATTCAGACGGTTGGCTGCACGGTTCAAGACATGAACCATCATGGCGATGGCGTGTGGCACCACCAGGCGGCCAACCCGAATGCGGTCATTCTGATCGGTGGAGGAGAGTACGATACCGCCGTTCTGATAAGAGTAAGTGCCACCCTGTGTCAGCAATTGACGGATATCGGTGGCATTTGCTGCCAGCGGCGTGAAGTCGGCCATGGCTGCGGCGACCAGGGCTGGATCATTCAAGCTCTGGCTGTCGTAATAGCTGTTGACCCATTGCTCCCAGCCTGAGTGATTGCGGGCCGAGGTGGTCCAGGTATGGTGGGGTTGCAGCAGGTCGGTGGAATGCATGACAAAACCCAGGCTTTGCAAGCTGGGGCTGCTCAGAAACTGCTGGAACCAGTACTGCGCCAGGTTGTCGATGGGCTGGAAAGGGATTTTTTCAAAGTCGGCATATTGGGCTGGTGTTGAATAACCACCCAGGCGGTAATGTGCTTCGGTCACGCCATAGGTATTGTACTTGCTGCTGTCGCCGAACCAGCCTTTCATGCCGCCAGGGCCGTCGTCAAGATAGTCACCCACCAGCCATGACGCCGCCAGATTGTCAATATCGCCAGCGACAGTCAGCTTGGCATAGTTATAGCCACCGAACGGGTTGCCGTGTACATCAGGGCCAGCCGTATGGTTTTGGAAATGCCAGTAAGAAGTATATTTGACGATACTTTGTGCAGCGCCCCAGATCGGTGCCAGCTGGCAATCACCAGTGACTGCACCACAGATATAGGTGTCAGCGAAATCATCGACATCGTAAGCACCCTGGCCCATGGCCGTGGCGAACTGATCCACGGTATAACCAGCTTTTGCGAGGCCAGTGACCAGCGCTTTATAGTTGGTTTTGTCAGGATTATTTTTCATGAAAGTCACTGCATCAATGGCGATGCGGCGATGGGTCTCTTGCTGAAAGGCATGTGCAGGGGCAAAACAACAGAGCAGAGCAGCCACGGCTGCCACTTTGAAAACGGATTTCATAGAACGTCCTTCAGGTTTGATGTTGAAAAGGAGCGAAACTCAGACCGCTGAAATGATCGCCGCGACATGCCCCCTTTCTCCTGCGGGCAGGAACCAGAGCTTGCAACAGGCACGCATCAGTATTGGAAATTAAATAATTTCAGCGCATTAGCTTTTTAACATGGAAGAAAAGCATGGTCTTAGCATTTTCTCTAGAATGTGACCTCTAGTGTGACGTAATCAGCACGTCATTTCTGTGGAGTAATAATCTCTTTTGTGAGTAGTCTGGTTTGTTAAAACAACCAAAGCCTAAAGTGAAATTTCTTCCCATAACGCTCATCTGCTAAAATACGCTTTTTGCGAAACAAGTGACTTCAAACAGGTGCATTTGGCCTCCACACAAGTCGCAGCGCTTGGGTGTTTACTCAAGCCACAGACTGAGTTTGTTGTCGCACAAGTAACTCCTCTCTTCTTTTCTGATTTCCTGTATGTCTGAATCCAAACCTGTTGAAGGCGTAAAGCCGCTGTTTTATGATCCTACCGAGCGCCGTATCCGTAGCTTTGTCACTCGTGCCGGGCGCTTGTCTGATGCACAGGCCAGGGCGATAGAAAACCTGAGCCCGCGTTTTTGCATCCCGTATCAAAAAGCGCCGCTGGATGTAGATGCAGCATTTGGTCGCCAGGCACCAACAGTGTTTGAGATTGGTTTTGGCATGGGCGAGACCAGTGCCAAGATTTCTGCAGGCATGCCTGAGAAAAATTTCATCGGTGTTGAAGTGCATACCCCAGGTGTAGGCAGCCTGCTCAAGCTGACGGATGAACTGGGTTTGCAAAACCAGCGCATCATCCAGCATGACGCCTTTGAAGTGCTGACGCATATGATCGCTCCAGCCTCGCTGCATGGTATACACGTGTTTTTCCCTGATCCCTGGCATAAGGCCCGCCATAACAAGCGTCGCCTGATACAAGGCCCGCTGGTGGCCTTATTGGCCTCCCGCCTGGCCCCTGGTGGCTATCTGCATTGCGCAACGGACTGGGAAGAATACGCCGTGCAAATGCTGGAAGTCTTGAATGCGGAAGCGGCACTGGAGAATACTGCCGATGCCTACGCACCACGCCCTGATTATCGCCCTGTGACTAAATTTGAAAACCGCGGCTTGCGCCTTGGTCATGGCGTGTGGGATTTGGTATTCCGTAAAAAGTAAGATCCGGAGGTAGCGAATTCTCGCTCAGTGCAGAATTTGCAGCGCCGGCCTGGTGCGCAGATCGCGCCAGCGTGCTTCGGTTTTCCAGCGTACTGACCAGTCAACGAACTGGTCGGCCGGCATGGGGCGGGCGATGCCATAGCCCTGGGCCAGCCGGCAACCCAGTTCCAGCAACTTGGCACCATGGGCCATGGTTTCTACCCCTTCAGCAATCACCTGGCGGTCAAAGGCACCAGCCAGGCGTATAACGCCTTCGACGATGTCGAGGTCTTCGACATCAGTCAGCATGTCGCGGACAAAACTCTGGTCTATTTTCAGGGTATCCACAGGCAGCTTGCGTAAATAGGTTAAAGACGAATAGCCGGTGCCAAAATCATCCAGCGCAAAATGGATGCCCATTTGGCGGCAGCGGTTAAGTATGGCGACGGCTTGTTCCATGTCAGCGATGGCAGCGGTCTCCAGTACTTCCAGCTCAAAATTACCGGCTTCAAAATAAGGGTGCACGCGCAAGGCAGCTTGCAGGTAATCACAAAATTCCGGCGCCAGCAAATGATGTGCACTAATATTGGCGCTGACACGTACCGCGATACCGCGTAACTGCCATTGATAGGCTTGCTGTATGGCTGCCTTGATGACCCATTCGCCCAGCGGTTTTTCCAGCTTGCTGCCATAGATATGCGGTAAAAATTCACCCGGTGCCAGTATGCCGCGGTTGGGATGTTGCCAGCGTATCAGTGCTTCTGCACCGACAATTTCACCGCTGATCAAATCCACCTTGGGCTGGTAGTACAGGACGAATTCATGATGATCCAGCGCAATTTCCAGCCTTTCCAATATCTGCCTGCGCTGTTGGGCTCTGCGATCGCTTTCCGGGTCAAACAGATGGTAGCGGTTTTTTCCAGCCTCCTTGGCCAGGTACATGGCATGGTCGGCGTGGCGTAGCAGGGTATCGGCATCAACATTATCGTCAGGATAAAGGCTGACCCCTATGCTGGCCGAGATACTGACTGTCGTCGTATCTATCTGTATTGCCTGGCTGACGCCCATCAAGACGCGGTCCAGTATCATGGCGCTTTCTTCGGCGGATGAAATGTCGGACAGCAAGACGGCGAATTCATCGCCTCCCAGGCGTGCCAGGGTATCGTCGGCACGCAAGACGCGCTTCAGGTTTTCTGTCACGCCCATCAAGAGACGGTCACCAATCGCATGGCCGTATTTATCATTGACATCCTTGAAGTCGTCCAGGTCAAGAAAGCACACGGCCAGGGACTTGCTGGTGCGATTGGCACGGTTGACTGCCTGCCCCAGTCTATCGGCCAGCAAGCGGCGATTGGGTGCGCCTGTCAAAGGGTCATAATGGGCAATACGGTCCAGCTCGGCTTCATGGGTCTTGAGTTCGCTGATGTCGGTGAAGATGCCAATGTAGTGCTGGATTTCACCAGCTGCATCGCGCACTGAAGAGATGGATAAGAGCTCAGGAAAAATTTCACCATTTTTGCGCTTGTTCCAGATTTCACCGCGCCAGAAATCATCGTCCTTGACGGCATTCCACATTTCAGCATAAAAACTGGCATTGTGATGGCCGGACGCCAGTATCTTGGTGGATTGGCCGCACACGTCTTTTTCGGTATAGCCCGTGATGCGCGTGAAAGCCGGGTTGATCTTGGTGATGCAACCCAGAGGGTTGACCACCATGATGCCTTCGAAACTGCTGGAAAACACGGTGGCAGCTTCACGCTGCGTCAACTCCATCATTTTTTGCGCGGTGATGTCGGTATGGGTGCCAGACATGATGAGGGGTTTGCCCTGCTCATCCCAGGCCACGACTGCGCCCCTGGTCAGCACCCAGCGCCATTCTCCTGACTTGGTACGCAAGCGCAATTCCAGTTCGTGGCTGGCTGTGAGGCCTTTGATATGTCTGTCCAGCGAAGCGTGTGAAGCCTTTAAATCATCCGGATGGATATGGTCTGGCCAGTGCCCGGGGCTGACATTCATTTCACCTGGATAATAACCCAGCATGGTTTCCCAACGGGCACTGACCTTAAAGGTATTGCTGGCCAGGTCCCAATCCCAGTAACCAAGATCGGACCCCAGCATGACGCGCTCCAGCCTCTGTTCTCTTTCCAGCAATTCTGCGGCAATGATTTTTTTCTCAGTAATGTCAGCCAGGGTACCGACCACACGGTGAGCATAGCCATCAGCATCGCGGCTGACGACCCGACCACGTGTATGCACCCATTTGATGTCACCTTGCTTGGTCACCAGGCGATATTCAAAATCGATGTCGCCACAATGCGGATGACGAAAATTCGCCATATGCTGCAAAACCATGTCCAGGTCATCAGGATGAATTTTGCGTTTGATAAATTCGAGATCCTGGCTTTCTTCGTTTTCAGTGTAGCCGGTCATTTCATAATAACGTTGCGAACGGTAGACTGTGTTCGTGGGCACATCCCAATCCCATAAAGCTTCGCTGGTGGCAGCAATGGCCATTTGCAGGCGTTCTTCACTGGCTTGTAATTGCATGGCCGTAACCTTGCGCTCAGTAATGTCCTGCACACTGCCATGCAGCCGTACCAGTTTGCCTTCACTGTCTTGCAAGGCTTCGCCACGGGCAATAATCCAGCGGTGGCTGCCATCGGGCCTGATGACTTCGGCGTCGCAGGTATAGGGAGTGCAGTTCTTAATGGCTTCCTCGACTGAGCTGGCCAGTTTAAGCCAGCTTTCAGGCGTAAAATATTGCTGCACTTCCGGGTAGACGGCTGGTGGCAGCGATAGGTCGCGGCCGTAGATCAAATAGACTTCTTCCGACCAGGTATGCACGTCGGTGCGCACCTCCCAATTCCAGCTGCCCACAGCAGCCAGGCGTTGCGCCACTTTCATGGCGGCTTCACTCTCCCTCAGGGCAGCCTCTGCCTCTTTGCGTCCGGTAACATCACGGGCAATACCAAACAAGCCCTGCACCTTGCCAGCCTTGTCCAGCATGGGGCCCTTGGTCACCATGAAGACCATGGATTTGCCACTCAGGGTATCGATGTATTCATCCGTGACCTGGATGGTGCTGCTGGCCAGCACACGCTGGTCGCCTTGCGTAATCATGCGTGCTGATTCAGCCGGGAACAGGGCGTAATCATCACGACCAATAATCTCATCCACAGGCTTGCCCACCAGGGTAGTGACAGACTCATTGGCCATGACATAGCGCCCCTTGAGGTCTTTGACAAAAATCGCATCTGAGGTGCCACGTATGATGGCATCGAGCAAGTTGCTGTTGTTTTGCACCTTGCGCAAGGATTGTCGCAAGGCTTCACTGAGCAAGCTGATGGCAAGTCCATCAACGATGAGAAAGCCCAGTTGCAAGGCATCCTGGCTGGTTTTGATCGCCAGGCTATACAGAGGTGGGATGACAAAATAAGACAATCCCAGGCTGGCGATCAAGGTCGATAACAAGCCAGGCCCAAGTCCCCCCAGCATGGCGCTGAGGACGATGGGCAAGACAAACATGATCAGCATGGGCCGGTTTTCAAAACTGGGGGCGACGGCCAGCCGCAATAACAGTACAGACAAGGGCAGGGCAACTGCCATCAGGTAGATAGGCCAGCGTATCTGTGTGTGCGGATGAAAAACTTCGAGTAAGGGGCTGCCTAATGCTTCTTGCTCACGGGACGAGAGTTGCGGTACTGCGCGCAAAGCCAGAAAAAACAGTGCGGTAGTGATGATGACAAAGAACACACCCTTGATTGTCGATAACCAGCTTATCGCATTGATATTGCTAAGGCTGGCTAACAGGCTGTCAGACAAGAATATCCAGGCCAGCGCAAAGAGCAGGTACACCACCGTGACCGTGCGGATATAGCGATTGCGTGGTGTAATCATCATAAATAAGCTGCCATTTCCACATCGTGAAGAAGATGAAGCCTGGTGTTATGTTGCCTGCAGTTTTGCCAGCAAAGTACAGGGTAAATTGGCAGAGAATAGCGCCGGGAGTGGCGTGGCTACATTAAGTGGTCTATTAAGTGTTGCTCTGGAGAATTTTCCTTAGCCTAACACGTTTGCCCACATGCTTACTAATAAGATGTGTCATATGTGTTTTTTTGTCAATGTACAAAAAGACAAAATTTGTAAAATTGACATAAAAGAGACTGAAATGATACTTTAAGCAACTCATTGCACAGATCACTGCACAATTTAACGGTCGTTGACGATGTTACTTAAGGGCGCTAGCAGTGCTTGCAAGTCTTCTGCACTGAATTTGCTGGCCAATGCCTGGTCGCTGCCTAGCACTCCTTCGGCCAGCGCGGCCTTACGTGCCTGCAAGCCCAGTATGCGTTCCTCTATGCTGCCCTCTATCAATAATTTGTAGATGAACACAGCTTGCTCCTGGCCTATGCGGTGGGCGCGCGCATTGGCCTGCTCTTCGACTGCCGGGTTCCACCATGGGTCCATGTGGATGATGGTGTCGGCGGCGGTCAGGTTCAGACCCACGCCGCCTGCTTTCAGGCTGATCAGCATGATGGGTACTAGCTTTTCCTGGAATTGCCTGACGACCTCACCACGGCTTGCAGTCGCGGTCTTGCCGGTCAACATTAAAAACTCCAGCTGCATTTCCTGCAGGCTGGAGGCGATCAATTCCAGCATTTCCGTGAATTGCGAGAACACCAGTATGCGGCGGCCTTCTGCCACCAGGGCGGGCAGCATGTCACCGAGCATTTCCAGCTTGGCTCTTTCCATGTCGTGCGGCAGATTGTGGCCTTTTAACAAAGCCGGGTCACAGCACACCTGGCGCAATTTGAGCAAGGCATCCAGTATCGTGATTTGCGCGCCATCAAAGCCCTTGCGTTGCAGTATGCGGCGCACCTGTTCATCAGCGGCAACGCGCACGCTTTCATATAATTCGCGTTGCTTGCCCTGCAGACGCAGGCGTTTGATGACTTCAGTGCGGGGTGGTAATTCTGTCGCTACTTCATCCTTGCGGCGGCGCAAGATGAAAGGGCGCACTCTTTGCGCCAGCAATTGCGCGCGCAGGGTTTCGCCATTGACCTCTATGGGTTTGCGCCACAGCCGGGCAAAACTGCGCATATCACCCAGAAACCCCGGCATCAAAAAATCAAACTGCGCCCATAGCTCGCCCAGATTATTTTCCAGCGGCGTGCCTGTCATGCACAACCTGTGTCGTGCATTGATCTGGCGTACTGCATCTGCACTGCGGCTGGCGGCATTCTTGACTGTTTGCGCTTCATCGAGGATCAGCAAATGAAATTCCTGTGCCTTTAACACATCAAGGTCGCGCCATAGCAAGGGATAAGTCGTCAGCACCACATCTGCCTGTTTGATATCGGTAAACAGGTCAGCCCGTTCCGGCCCTTGCAACGTCAATACGTGCAGGGCAGGGGCCATGCGTCTGGCTTCTGCCTGCCAGTTAAAAATCAGTGAAGTCGGTAGCACGATAAGGGCAGGGATATCCATACGACCCTGCTGTTTTTCTATCAGCAAATGGGCGAGTACCTGGGCGGTTTTCCCCAGGCCCATATCATCCGCCAGTATGCCTGCCAGATGTTGCTCGCGCAGGTATTGCAGCCAGGCGACACCATGCAATTGATAGGGGCGCAAAGTGACACCCAGTCCATCGGGCGCGGCCACTGCGCGCGGGCTGCCAGCTTTCTTGAGGCGCTGCGCCAGGCTGCGCAGACCCACATCACCTTGCAATTGCCAGCCACCATATGCACCTGCACGTGCAGGCTGGCTATCGAGCAGGCTGGTGCGCAAGGCTTCCAGCCGATAGCTATCCCAGGCCGACAAGGGCACCGGGCCTTCCGCTTGTGGCCGGTCGGTCAACAAATCCAGCATATGCAGGACGATGGCTTTCAGCGGTGCTGCCATGGCATCAATGCGTTTGCCGCCAGGAGCGCGTAATTGTATGAGCGCCATGTCATCGATGAGGCGTATCTGCCTGGCATTGAGCCAGCGTGCATCACGTTGCAGCAGATGCGCCAGCATGGGAACCAGGTCCAGCACCTCGCCCTCGATTTCTATCCCCAGACTCAACATCCATGAGCCTTCACGCGCAGGCAAGCCTAGTGGCGTGATGATCTCGTGACGACCACGCATGCGTGATGCCACCTGCTTGCCAGTAATAGCCCCCGTGTTTTCATCGATAATGAGATGCCAGGCATCGACAGGTACGCTCTCATGAGTAAAGCCAGGACGCACCACGACCAGCCAGCCGAGTGCCTGCATCTCAGGCAATTTCTCTGCCCAGAAATCAGCAAAAAATCCTTCCTGCACCAGACTCCAGAGTGGTCCAAAATTTTCTGCGATTCGCTCATTGCGCCATTGCAGGCTGGCAGCGGGCAGGGGTTGCAGGGCGATATCCCAGACCTTGTCCAGCGCATCTGCCTCTGCCCCCAGATCGCGTAGCAGACTCATTGGCTTGCCATCTTCGTCATGCAGCAATTGGGTGGGATGCGGCCTGCGATTCAGCAGGGCAGTGGGAGCCGGGGTTTGCCAGCGCATGCCGCTATCGGTGTGGTACAGCCAGTCGATTTCCACCACCGTGACACTACCGCCACGCGGCCCAAAGTCACCACTGGGTTTCATGCCCAATAAGCCATCCCCCCGGTGCAGGGTTTGCAGAGTGATGCGCGGGCGGAAATACCCTGTCACTTCAGGCAAGCCACGCGGTGCTGGTTTATTTTCCTTCAAAACGCGTCCGTATCAAACCCAGTTCACCAAACTGCACCTGGATATCCGCACCAACAGCTACAGACGGGCTGCCTGCATACGATCCGGTAATGACAGCCTGGCCCGCTTGCAAGCCCAGCCCCTTGCTGCGCAAGAATTCTGCCAGCCAGTACAAGGGCAGGCGTGGCATGCCAGCCGGGTGTTGCCCATCCAGTGTGATGCTGGCCTGGCCAGTGGTATTGAGCGTGATGGATAGCTGGCTGGTTTGCTTGGCCAACTGTGCGTCAACGATGGGACCAAGTAACAAGCCCTGATTAAACAAGCCATCGGCAAAGTGGTCATGAAAATCCAGTTGTTCCGGGTGCGTGTAACGACTGTCTATCAATTCCAGTGCCAGCCTGGTTTCTGCCAGCGCGGCGTCAACATCTGCTGGCGTATAAGGGGTAGCCCTGGCAGGCAGGTCATGCGCGATGATGAAAGCCAGTTCTGGCTCTATCCTGAGGTGGCCGTTCCTGGCCCGGACAGTGCAGACTGGCGTACTGGTTTCATGTACATCATGGTCATAGATGGGTGCCACTACCCATTTGTCGGGGGTATCAGGCATATCATGTGCAGGCAGGCCGCATTTCCAGGCGGCGATGGGCTGGACCATGAGGCGACTGACTTCACACTGTACGGCAAATGCAGTATCCAGATCATCTGGGCGAAGTGCCGCAGGCAGAGCATCGCCCTGCGTGCCGTTTTGCCGTCTTTCCAGCAATATTTGGGCGGCCTGGCGGATATAGTCTGGTTTCATGAATGTGATTTCATCGACATGATTGAGCAAATGCGAAAGCCGACATTTTATAGTGCCAGGGTTTTCAATGCTGACGGCAGGTTCGCCAGTTCACCTATTTTTAGTTTCATTGCGTTTATTCCTGCATGTGCAGATATTCACGAGACTGGATAGTAAATCCTGACGCCAGGTCAGGCACAATAGGTGGAAGGGTAAATTTGTGATTGTCAAATAAATATTTTGAATTAACAAATACTGTATGAGTTAAGCACGGAATTTAAAAGATTGTGTCATTTCATGACAAATTCATTTTAATAAAAATTTTACTTTTCTATAATGTTGTGATCCGTTATTTTAGCTTATTATTTAAGCAATAATCTCTTTGTGAATTTTGACCGGAGCCCTAAATGGCTAACACTGCTGCAGACATCCAAAAGCTTTACATCGCTTATTTCAACCGTCCAGCAGATCCAAATGGTCTGAATTACTGGGCAGCGCAAAACCTGACAATCGGTCAGATCGCTGATTTGTTCTCCAAGCAACCAGAATACGCTACTGCATTTGCTGGCAAGACAACAGAAGACACCATCAACACCGTGTACAACAACCTGTTTGGCCACAAAGCCGACGTCGCAGGTTTGAACTACTGGGTAGGTCAATTGCTGGGTGGCAAAGTCACCATGGGCCAGGCAGCGATCGCCATCCTGGGCGGCGCCACTGGTGCAGACAAAGTTGCCGTTGACTCCAAAGTAGCAGCAGCAACGTCCTTCACTGCAGCAGTAGACACCACAGACGAAATCGTTATCTATTCCAAAGTAGAAAATACCAAGCTGGCCAAAGAATGGCTGAGCAAAGTGTTGGATGCTACGACACAAGCTTCCCAAATCGCGACACAAGATGCGACTATCCTGTCCATCGTTCAAGGCGGCGGTCAAAAAGACTTCACACTGACAAGCAATACCGACATCGCTACAGCAGAAAACTTCACAGCAGGCCTGGTCTACACACCACAAGGCAATGCACGCGTGAATGCCCTGCAAGACGAAGACGTACTGACAGGCTCCAACACCTCCGCTGCAGCCAACAACAAACTGACAGCTACATTGGGTAACTCCAATGACAACGGCGCGCCTATCATCACCCCAACGTTGAAAAACA
>NZ_JBMPOS010000010.1:0-275363 GCF_049340345.1 Undibacterium sp. Di27W
CTACTTGAAAATCGATGATTTTTCCGTGTACATCCCTGAGCGCATTCATCATATAGAAACCCTCGTCGGTCGCTTCTGTCGCAAGCCGGTAAGTGTCGCGAACCTGCTTGGCCTGATACTTTTTCCACGCAAGTCTGGTTGATGAAAATATGGCAATTGAGCCAAATAGAAGCAATGCGATTGTTGTGGTGGCAGCAGTCTTTTTTGCTTGAGCCCAAATGGCTTCATAGTTGCCAAACAACTCTTGTTCATCCAAGCCGACGACAGCGGTTAGAAAAAATGCTTCAAGACTCTGCCAGCCCAAGATACGTGATTGCTGATCGATGAAGGTCGATGGGCCAGAAAAATGCCCTGTCCCAACCGCCGTGTTGAATTGAATATCGCGCGCGAATACGCTGCCGCCGCCAAACGGAATAACATCTCCTAACCTTGACGCGCCAACAGTGCCATCGCTTGCCAGAATAGCGATTAAGCCACTTTTACCCAGGCTTTGGCTGTCGTAAAAAGAAGAAAAATAGGAAGGCTCTACCGAGATAACGACCATCCCGTCGAATGCCTCATCAGCATCCTCCAATCTGCGGGTAAATTGTATGACCAACTTTCCAGAACTGTTGATAACAGCAGGAAGTCCAATCTGCATAGCACTGGAATTATTGTTTTGATGATAGAAAAACTGCCCCCGTAATGTCGTGTCCTGCCATTTTTCGATGGGGATGGTGGATGTAACTGGCTTGCCCTTAGCGTCAATAATGGCGACCAGTTCAAACTGAGGGGCGATGAATAGTCCTTGGGATCGTTGCTCTTCCAGCTTTAATGAGTGCCTGGAATGTTCCCAGTCATATTTCACATGCATACTAACCTGATCGATTTGTTCAATCGTGCGGGTAAGATATCGTGCATAAGCTCGTGAAAGCGATGCAACATCCTTTAGGGCATTTGATCGAACTAATTTTTTGTCCTGCTCTATCGTGAAATAGTGCGTACGCCAGACGGCCATAATCAGGATAAAAACGATAACCGACCATCCGACAATAAACGTGAAGCTGTATCTCAAAAAAGCATGTTCTTGAGCCCACTTCCTGATTGACGCGATGAAATTTTGGGTAGCCACGATTTTAAATAGACATTCTGGGTATTGTCGAAAAAGTGATCGTACGATAATCGAACGGCCATATCTCAGGCGTTCAAAAACGCCATTATTTCTAATACATAAGTACTACACGTTAGTTATTACACTTAGTGCAGAATGTCCAAAAAAATTTATTGTTAATGACTATATAAGAATGTATAGCAAAAATTTTCTTATTCGGTGTGACTTTTGAAATGAATTGTCTGAAAACTGACGCTTGTTTTTGCTACGCAACAAATACGATAATAAGTCATTGATTTGTAATACCTGACTGCTATAGTTAAAGCGTACATCTCCTCGATGTTGGTTCCGTTTTTAAGCAGCCTTTGGGCTGCTTTTTTTATACTTTTCAAAATAACGGAAATTTAGTCGTTTGCAATATAGTAATTGCACATCGTTATTACATTGCTGAGTGTGTCTGCATCCTCACGCGAGAGCAGGATGTTCCTGACCTCGATGATCTGGCTTTTACTAGGGATAATTTCGACTGGACTGTGACACATCCAATTCACCAGGATTTTAGTGATTTTCTTGGGACTTAATTTAGCCACTTCCTTGCGCGTAGGTACATAGCATTGAAAAATTTCAATGTTCTGCTTTTCGGCCCATTTTCTTGCTGCCTTCAGATTTTCTTCTGGAACGCCGAAACGTTCAAGAGCTCGCTGCATAAGTAAGACTCATTAGTAACTAGGTAGAAAATTATTTTATATGATATCAACTATACATCAAATAATTCCAAGGTTTGCTTATCAATAATAATTGATAAGGCAGCATGCTTTTTTTCGCCAATGTTTCTTTTATACTTATCTAAACCAGCCTCTCGACGACCAAACTTTTATTTGCCTGTTCTGACCTGTAGACGAGCTACCGTCCAACGGCCCAATTCCTGGGCATACTCCATGCTTAGTTTTGGCTCAGCCGCCTATACTGTCGAGAAGAATTTGATTGGAACGTACACCGCCAATTTGAAAACATTGTCTGATAACTCTGCAGACCCCACGACTGCGGCATGGTGGCTTACTCAACCAGATGCCTGGGTGCCTTGCCGTTCGAATCTGGAGTCACTGCGAGCTGCGATGACCCAGTAAGTCACTTCGATCAAATTATTACCAGGCAAACCGATTTTCGTCGCGTTTCCGGCCGGCTTCGATTCCATGTTCGTCTACTGGCATTTGATTCGTTTCGCAGGTGAGAGCCCATTCAGCTTTTCCGCCCCGGATATGAAGTCATTCGCTATGGCAGTCATGAAGTCGGATTTCAAGAAAAGTGCGAAAAAATATATGCCTAAAGCCTGGTTCGATGATTTTCCTCATACTCATATTGCGCTTGACGATTCAATTGAACAAGGAGCCATGTTCTGCAATATGCTGAAAGAAAATAGGAAGTAAAGCACTGCCTTAATCTGAAGTAGGGCCAGAAATGTTGATTTGCACTGAAAAGTGCCCCACTTTTCTGGATAAATTGCATCTAAAACTGACACACGTTTAGCCCACAATCCTACTTATCTTGATGAGTAGGGAGCAGGAGTGATTGACGTGGCATTACTAGGTATTATTCGACGCTGGCACATTCGTGACCAGATCCCATTACGGGAGATCGCCAAACGACTGGGCATCTCTTGCAACACAGTTCGGCGCTATCCGCGCGACGCTATCTGCGCTCTGAAATCACAGAGCCAGCCTATGCGGAACGACAAACAATCAGTGCGATCGACAAATATGCATTGCAGCTTTCAAACTGGCTTAAAACCGAAGCGGGTAAAAATCGGAAGCAACGACGCAGCTTAAAACAGCTTCACTTGGATCTGAAAGAACTGGGATTTGAGGGATGGTATGACCGGATGGCAGCCTTTGCCAGGAAGTGGAAGGTGGATCAAACTGACAGGGTCAATTCAGCCAGCAAACGAACACGCAAAGGAGGAAAAGTCCAAACTAACATCAACTTAACCCTTAAAAGACATTAAAACGAGTGGGACAGAATTTAATGCAAACGCCGGGTCATAATCCAGCGCAAACTAACAAGTATTGCCTTAGTTGTAGAAAAGCCGCCCAAAGAGCGGCTTTTCCGTCTCAGGCAATTTTCAGCCCGCACCACACTACAAATATGCTTCCACCAAAAATCGGTATTGGTAAATGATCTGCCCCTCAGAAGCAAAAAATTTGGCTTCAAGTAGGAATTATTGGTGGTAACGAACCCATTTCTGCAAATTGCCCTATCCAACACTAAAAAAGTCATTTCCGAGTCAATACAGTCAGCAAACGCAAAGTGCGGAATTGTGAAATCAGCGCGACCGGCAGGTTTGATTTGAAAACTGATAGCAGCTTTCGTTGAAATTCTATGGCAGTTTTCATTGAAAATAACTGGAAACTTTGATGCAAATTTTCAGCCCCTGGCTGGTGGGAAAAGCTTAATTGTGAGTTCACACACAACCGCACTATCTTGATTTATAAATCTGCTATAGCAGTATTATTGATAAAATTGTTATATAAAAGGCATTAAATGATGGTATAGCATAATTATTGCTGACTACTTACCGTAGGCAATATGCAAGGTGTATCCACCACAACGGAGGGGGTAAGATCGTTTATGTTGATTTCTTTCTAAGCCGCTTCATTTTTTTCTCTATGTCATCCTTATGTATGAAGCGCGCTCTAGACTCAAGCAGGGCTTGCTTTTTTTCTTTGTCATTTAAAAGAGGGAAGGTGCCTGTCTGGTGGAAATTATTTATATGATATTGAGTCGGTTTTGAGTAGCCTTTTGAGATGAGATATTGCTTGATCATTCCCCTTTCTTCGAAAGGCAGCAGTTTAGCAAATTGTATGCAAGGATTTAAAGCTTCATATATCCAGTGTGGAGTATCAGCGTTGAGCAACAAGGCCCAATATTGTTGAGATTGAGTGCTATTTTGTAGTACTTGCCGTATTGACTGGGGCCAATTATCTAAAATGACGCTCAGAATCGCCAAAGTCGCAGCTCTTCCGTTGATGGTTTTATGCTCAAAGTTCACACCGACTGAGACAATCTTGTGAGCTGGATATGATTCTGGAAATTGGGAATTTGATCGGAGTATGGTCTTAAAGTCGGTATGATCAAATGGCAGACCCTTTCCATCTATGATGTCTCGGATCAACTCTGATGACGTTGCGTAGGATGACAGAAATCGAACCAATAATTTAATGCCAGCGAACCATGGAATTGCATGGTAGACAGTCTCAAAATTGTCGAAATCCACGCTCCATCTTTTAACAGTCGCTCCGATAAGTTTTCTCTGTATTTCAGCAATAAATGGGATGATCTTGTCGCCGGTTGGTTTTGTGACGGTGTTCCTAATGTCAAAAGCGCAGTGCTGACATATCACAATAGAGTCTCTCTCATACTTTTCTTCGCGGTTCCCTAGTGACCGAAAATATATAAAAGAGTAACCACAATTGCTGCACTCATCGGATAGCAGTCGAGCATGTTTGTTACACGATACTACAAATGTATATCGCCATTGCTTCCTGAAATACGGCTCCCGGTCTTCTCGAAGACAATCTGGGCAAAAAGCAAATCCTCTGAGAGCTCCAGTTTTGATATTTTTGTAGCCTGGGCTTATAACGTGCGGGATGTTTCCATGCTTCTCAAAACGCAAATGAATATTGTCTTCGTATTTTGAAAACGCCATTTTGAGTATCTCATTTTCACTTATTCCTGTGTGAGCAGTGATGGATTTTAATAAATGCTGAGACGGAATTCGATCAACTTCTATGCTTAGCAAATAACTGGTGCTAATGAGTTGATAAGAAAGTTGACTTGGTGCTATTCCATTGTGAAAGGCCAATCGCGTTAGCCAAGACGACAATATTTCGCCTTCAAGAGGTTTGGGTCGAATGGGGAGAAGTGGCGTCGTGATAGGAAATGTCACCTCTTCCGAAAAGTCAAAGGATAGTTGCCTGGACATTTAGTTTTGATTCGAAATTATTATAAAGACAACCTATTTTTGCTTATTTTATACTTATTTTTTAACCTCGTTTTCATTTTTTTATCCGAGTTGGCTAACGAATCGAGAGTCGGCCAGGTATGCCAATTTGGTATCATGGGATTTTGCTACGAGAAATTTTTTGAGAAAGTAATGAAGCGAAATAATAAATTTTTAGAAAATTGTAAATTTCCGTATTTTAAGAATTATCTATAAAAATCATGTAGTTAAGTTAATATTTATTTACTTATCTTATGTATTTTTATACTGTACTTCTGCTTTTTATATTTTTCTTATGTAATCTCATAGATGATGTCAGGCGTACAGCGGCATTTGCCATTGCTGTGGCCAAAGTATCCGCAAGGACATGGATTCATGGCTGCGATCAACTGAAAGCGGGCCGGGAAATCCGCCTGCCTTGCCGCTCTTGAAATGGTGATGTGACCAGATTCCAGCGGTTCGCGTAAAACTTCCAGCACTTTGCGATCGAACTCAGGGAGCTCATCTAGGAAGAGGACGCCACGATGGGCCAGGGAAATCTCGCCTGGCCTGGGTGTTCCACCACCACCCACCAGGGCCACGGCAGAGGCTGTGTGATGGGGTGAGCGATAAGGGCGCGCTTTCCATTTCTCTATGGAAAAGCCAGAAGTCAGGGATTGTACTGCGGCGGATTCCAGTGCCTCCTGATCGGTCATGGTAGGCAAGATACCGGGGAAGCGGGCGGCCAGCATGGACTTACCTGTCCCTGGAGGACCGATTAAAAGTACCGAATGCGCGCCCGCCGCAGCTACCTCCAGTGCGCGCTTGGCCTGGAGCTGGCCTTTGACTTCGGCAAAATCAGCATACTGTGGGCGCTGCGGCCTGGAAGTGGGTCTGTGGCGTGCAAGTCTCTGTTCTCCATCCACACCCGCAAAGTGGGCGCATACCTGCAGTAGCGAGTCTGCCGGGTAGATTGCCGCATCGCTGACCAGGGCGGCTTCATCGGCATTGGCGCGCGGCAAAATGAAGGCGGGCTCCTGTTGCGTATGTTGCTGGCTTTTGCAAATCGCAAATGTCATGGCCAGGGCACCGCGTATCGGTCTTAACTCGCCAGACAATGAGAGCTCACCGGCAAATTCATATTGCTCCAGCGCATCGCCCGGGATTTGTCCTGATGCCGCTAAAATGCCCAGGGCAATCGGCAAATCAAAGCGGCCAGATTCCTTTGGCAAGTCTGCCGGAGCCAGGTTAACGGTGATGCGCTTGGCCGGGAATTCAAAGCGGGCATTTTGCAGGGCCGCCCTGACCCTGTCCTTGGATTCCTTGACCTCGGTTTCAGGAAGTCCAACGATCGTAAATGCAGGTAAACCGTTGGCCAGATGCACTTCTACAGTGACCTGCGGCGCATCCATGCCATTCAGGGCGCGGCTTTTAAGGACGGCGAGTGACATGCGTGCTGCTTAGTCGTCTTTTTGTGGGGCTTCCAGTGCAGCTACCCTGGCTTCCAGGGCTTCGAGTTTGGCGCGGGTCTTGGCCAGCACCTGTGCCTGTATGTCAAATTCTTCGCGCGTAACCAGGTCGAGCTTGGAAAAGCCCTGGCTCATCATGGCTTTGACATTCTTTTCTATGTCTTTGGCGGGTGAGTTTTCCAGTGCCTGGCTGATTTTAGCCTGCATGTCATTAAAGAAATTTTGCTTGTCCATTATTTATCCTCTATTTTGTAATTGCACAATTATGGTGCAAATCAAGTCTTGCCACTTTTTTGTGCGGCCTAGATATCTCCCGCAAATGGTGCGCAATCTTGATTTTTCGCTTGCCATTTTACCTATAGGGCAATGATAGCGCATCTTGCTCACACTATTGCTGGTATTGCGCTGCAATATTAAAACCGGTCCGCATGCCCGCCACGTCTGGCTGTATGCGTATGAATACAGTGTTGTCACTCGTATTTCAGCTGAATTTTTCATTAATCCTGGATGGGTGGCACGACTCCTGCTAACAGGAAGGGGAAAGAAGAATTCAAGAATCCGCCACAGGCAGTTCGGACGAGCACGCAGTCCTGCATGCCATGGAAAACGGGTTCTGCCACGGTTTATATCAAATCAAATCTTTATTCAATAGGGGGAAGCGCAATGAAAAAATTAGTAATCGCCGCTGCTGTAGCCACAACATTCCTGAGTGGTTTTGCCCATGCAGAAGATGCCAAGCCTGAAGCCAAGCCAGACAATGAAGTCAGCTTCAATGCAGGCGTCGTCAGCGAGTACCGTTATCGCGCTATTTCGCAGTCGCGTCTTGATCCTGCTTTGCAGGGCGGTGCTGACTATGTGCACAATCCCAGCGGCTTTTATGCCGGGACCTGGTTGTCGACAATCAAGTGGACCAAGGATGCTGGCGGTGGTGGTGATGTTGAATGGGATTTGTATGCCGGTAAAAAAGGCGAGATCGTCAAGGATGTGTCATATGACGTCGGTATTCTTTCTTATGTCTATCCATCCAATGGTTTGAACAAGGTGCCGGGCTTTGTCGATGCCAACACCACAGAAATCTATGGCCAGGTAGGCATGGGGCCAGCGTATATCAAGTATTCGCATTCCGTCACCAATCTGTTTGGTTTTGTGAATAGCAAGAACAGTGGTTATCTGGATCTGGGGGCAAATATTGAATTGCCTGAGGGTTATACCCTGGGTTTGCATGTAGGCCGCCAGACGATCAAGAACAATGGTGCCTATTCTTATTCCGACTGGAAAATCGGTGTGAATAAAGAATTCTTTGGCATCAATTTTGGTATCGCTGCCCTGGGTACCAATGCCGATAGCAAGTTGTATGTCACACCAGGTGGCAAATTCACAGGCAAGACGACATTGCTGTTGTCTGCAGTCAAAACATTTTAATCATCCGAGGTCAGCATGAAACTGATTACTGCAATTATCAAACCCTTCAAGCTTGATGAAGTGCGTGAAGCCTTGTCTGCCATCGGCGTACAAGGGATTACCGTGACTGAAGTCAAGGGCTTTGGCCGTCAAAAAGGTCATACCGAGTTATATCGCGGTGCTGAATATGTTGTCGATTTTTTGCCTAAAACAAAAATCGAAGCAGCAGTGGATGATGCCATCCTCGACCGCGCCATCGAGGCGATAGAAACCGCGGCCCGCACTGGCAAGATTGGTGACGGCAAGATTTTTGTCTATGACTTGCAACAAGTTGTGCGCATTCGTACCGGTGAAACCGGCAACGACGCACTCTGATAGCCTACCAGGGAGTTCACATGAAAAAACTGTTGAAGAACATACTGGCAGGGACGGCCTTGCTGGTCACCGTCGGTTTTAGCTCTAGCGCATGGGCACAGGATGCCTCGGCCAAGGCAGAACCGGCAGCAGCCTCTGCGGCATCGGTAACTGCATCGGCCAGCGCTTCTGTACCGGCTGCCGCATCTGTACCAGTTGTACCTGCTGCACCTGCAATCACGGTAGTGACGCCAGCTTCTGCTCCGGCGGCAGCGGCAGACCCTGCGGCAGCCAGTGCCGCCGCCGCACCAGCGCCTGTACCCAATAAGGGCGACACTGCCTGGATGATGGTGGCCACCCTGCTGGTCATCCTGATGACCATACCTGGTCTGGCCCTGTTCTATGGTGGCCTGGTCCGCTCCAAGAACATGCTGTCCATACTCATGCAAGTCTTCATGATCTTTGCCGTGATTATCGTACTGTGGTGTATCTATGGTTACTCACTGGCCTTCACTGAAGGTGGCAAGTTCATCGGTTCGTTTGACCGTGTTTTCCTGAAAGGTATCTGGGATCCGGCCAAGGCAACATTTGCTACGGCAGCGACTTTCAGCAAAGGCGTGGTGATTCCTGAGTTTGCCTACGTGGCCTTCCAGGCGACCTTTGCAGCCATCACTTGCGGTCTGATCATCGGTGCTTTTGCAGAACGTGCAAAGTTCACTGCTGTGCTGTTGTTCGTGGTCTTGTGGTTCACCTTCAGCTATCTGCCTATTGCGCACATGGTCTGGTTCTGGACCGGTCCTGATGCCATCAAAGATGCAGCTACTGCAGCAACTGAATTGGCCAAAGGCGGCTTCTTGCAGCAAAAATCCGCACTTGATTTTGCTGGTGGTACGGTCGTGCATATCAATGCCGCGGTGGCTGGCCTGGTGGGTGCTTACCTGATCGGCAAGCGCGTGGGCTATGGTAAAGAATCCATGGCACCGCACTCCCTGACGATGACGATGATAGGTGCGTCGCTGTTGTGGGTGGGCTGGTTTGGTTTCAATGCCGGTTCTGCGCTGGAAGCGGGTGACGTGGCTGCACTGGCCTTCATCAATACCTTGCTGGCAACGGCGGCAGCTACTGTTTCCTGGGTGTTTGGTGAATGGATGTCGAAAGGCAAACCTTCCATGCTGGGTGGTGCGTCCGGTGCGGTAGCCGGTCTGGTAGCGATTACGCCAGCTTGTGGTTTCGTCGGCCCTATGGGTGCGCTGATCATCGGTTTGCTGGCAGGCATAGTCTGTCTGTGGGGTGTCAATGGTCTCAAGCGTTTGCTGGGTGCAGATGATTCCCTCGACGTCTTTGGCGTACATGGCGTAGGCGGTATCCTGGGAGCCTTGCTGACGGGTGTGTTTGCGGCACCTTCTCTCGGCGGCCAGGGCATATTCGACTATATCACCAACAAAATGTCGGCTGATCCTTATGACATGTTTGGCCAGGTCATGACACAGGCGACTGCAGTCGGCACTACTATCATCTGGTCAGGCGTAGTGTCCTTCGTGGCTTACAAACTGGTGGATCTGGTGGTTGGTCTGCGTGTACCAGAAGATGAAGAACGTGAAGGTCTGGACATCACCAGCCATGGTGAGTCTGCCTATCATTCCTGATCGCAGTTGACAGTTCATGCTCGGCCAGACCTGGGGTTTGGCCGGGTAGTTAAAGAGTATCCAAAGGTGTACCGTCAGTACCGTAATCAGAGCTTGCGGTCCTGAACTTGATAAGCTGTCTTGCATTGCGCAAGACAGCTTTTTTTTGTTCAAAATCAATCCCGGAAGATAAAAAAGCGCGGCATACACAGAGGTATGCCGCGCTTTTCAAAGCAAACTTGAAACTAACTTAAATCCAGAGCTTATTTAGCGGCCGGGGCAGCAGCAGTTCCAGCAGCAGGAACCAGCAACCACAAACGCGCCAGGTCGGCTGTGCCGTCTGTGCTTTGGATAGTAGCAAATACTTCTTTTGCCTTCTCGCGATTACCTGCCTGCAAGTAAGCCATGCCCAGATGCAGCTTGGCTTCATCGGCAAACTTCAGGCCACCCTTGGCCATGCCTTGCTCCATCAATGCCAGACCTTTTTCATGCTGACCATTGATGACATAGTTGTAGCCTATGTTGAGCAAGCCCACACCGGTTTTTGCATTCTTGGCAGAAGCCTCGCCCGCATCCAGGGTCTTGATATCGTCGGCAGCCTGTTTATAGGCTTTGTCACGCAATTGCTTATGTTTTGCTGCTTCCTTGCCTGTGCCCAACAAATTGGCGGCATAACCAGCATCGACTGAGGTTTTGGCTTCTGCTGGCAAACCTGCCAGGAGAGCTAATTCCACCATTTCGACAAATTGCGGGCCGTCATCCAGGCTCTCGGTTTTCAGCAGTAAGCGATACAAATCCAGACGCAGGCGGTCAGAAAAACCAGGACGACGTTCTACCGAGTAGAGCATGTCAGGCCAGTATTCTTTTTGTGGATACAAGGCAATCATGCGTTCCAATACGGTCGCGTAGCCATTTTTATCCTTGATTTGCTGATAGGAGCTGGCCAGCAATTTCAGGTTTTCTTGTGTAGGATTGCGCTTGGCCTTGTCATCTTCTGCCAATTGCTTATTCAATACAGTGATGGCATTAGGGTAATCGTTCTCCAGATAGTAGGCGCGTGCCACCAGATTGTTCATGCCCACATTACCCGGGTCTTTCGCCAGAATGCGGTTTGCCCATTCCCTGGCTTGCACATATTTCTTTTCATTGAAATAAGTACCAGCCATAGCTTCAATCAAGCGCAGCTTTTCTGGTTCTTTCAGAAATTCGCTATTGATCATGCTGTCAAACGATGTGGCCATCAGGGCAGTATCATTGGTGCTGGAAGCTACCACTGCGCGCATGCGCTGGATGGCAAATATCTCATAAGGGGTTTTCTTGTCCAGCGCATCCAGAGCATTGATTTTTTCTATTGCTTGAGGATATTGCTTGGCATTCAGCAATTCTTGAATTTCAGCCAGAGGTTTGCCCATTTCTGCGCGCACAGTCAGCTTGGCAGGATCAGCCGCTTCTTGCGCCTGAACTGCATTGACAGTCACGGGGGAGAAGCCAGATCCAAGTGCTGCCAGCAACATGGCGGCGAACAGATAAGAAGTTTTTTTCATGAATGATCCAGATAAAAATAAAATTGCTTATATGTAACAAGCAATTAGTCAAGGTCAACAAATCAAGGATGCGCTCAAGCAGGGCTATCACTCAACAGGGGCGGGTATCAATCTGGGATACCCATTCATGTCATGCTACAGCCATCTTGCTTCAGCCCCATTCCGGCCAAATCAAAATACGGAATCCGGCATTATAGCCGAGCTGACTGGCGCATTACCATTTGCATCCAGTGTCCACAACGGTGCTCACTGCCAGTGGGATGACAGCCAGTACGCCTAAGCCAGAAAAGGCTTTCAGACATTCTTTCTTTTCTGCTCTTTTGGTGCCTTCGCCCAGACGTTTTTCCAGGCTGTCTGACTGACGGTGGCTAGCCTGGATTTGCTCGATTTCCGTGGGTTTGCGCTTACGCTCCATCGCGACGGCTGAACTGCGCAGGGCATCCAGGTTCAGCCCCGGGCTGGCAGCAGGCTCCTCGTGTATGGCGAGTGGTTCGGGCGATTTGCTGGTAGCCGGGCTGGTTTCTGTCATCGGCTGGATTGAGGCAGGACGGGTGACAGATGGCCGCTTGCTGGCGGTGTTTTCTTTTTTTGCCAGTTTTTCGGCCGGGACCGCAGGGTCAGCAGTTTTGGCAGCTTCTACCGGAGGTTTCGCCATGAGTGGCTTGGGGACTATCTGCAAAACTTGCAAGTAGTTCACAACAGCATGGGTCGCGGCATGGCGCAAATAATTATTTGGCTGGCGTAATAATTGCCAAAAAACAATGTGAGCAAAGACTACCAATAAGATAGCCACTACCGGACGCCCCGATTGCTTGAAAGGCTTGCTCGTTTCTGTCAGCACAAATTGCATCTTGTCTTTTCAAAAGCTAAGTCATTGATTGTGACCTTAGGGGCTTAGTAAAAGTTCAAGGGTGCTTTGATGTTGCTGTCATGGCTGACTATGTTTTGACTATGCCTGACGTTCTTGCACCAGCACCCAGGGTTTGACGACCACAGTCCAGTGCTGGGCATCTTGCTCCAGCCAGGACTGGGCTTGCGCATCACTGACCTTGGCCAGATAGCCTTCACCCAGCAGGGCAGCAATTTCATCGGCATGGTCATTGGCCATCAACAGCGCCACTTCCACCAGGTCCAGGCCGGGCTGGACCACCAGCACTGCACCACTGGCAAAGTGGCGTAATAGCTCACTCCAGGGGTAAGCGGCTGTTTCCAGATTGATCTTGCTGCGTAAAATATCGGTATTGGACATATGAAATTTATTAAAATACATTGAAAAAATAAAACCGGGTGACCACAGCTTCAACACGATTTTATGTAAATCTTGAAATAAAGCAGAAGAAATAAGCGAAACACACTATTTTCTTGTTAAAGTCACCATGCGCAGGAAAAACATAAAAATAAATGATAAAAAAGTGGTAAAACCTGCCATCAAAACAAAGATCAAAACAAAGATAAAAGCACAGATAAAAACGGGAAATGAAAACCTATAAAGAGACACCATGACGCTCAGACGCCAACTCCTGCTTGCCATATCCATTATCTTTTTTGCCGTGTTTCTTGGATTGCAAATCTTGTCAGTGTTGACGACACGGGATTATTTGCAACAGCAACTGGCCTCGCATGCGCAGGATGCCGCTACGGCTTTGTCACGGCCACTGGAAGAAGCACTGGCTAAAAATGACCAGACCCTGGCAAATATACAAATCTCTACCCTGTTTGATCGCGGCTATTATAAGAAAATCGTGGTACTTGATCCAGCAGGCAAGGTCATGCTGAATAAAGAGCTGGCCAGCAACAAGGAAACCGTACCCAGCTGGATGCCCGCCCTGTTTGATTTGCAAACCCCGGCAGGCGAAGCCTTTATTTCCTCAGGCTGGCGTCAACTAGGCAAGGTCATCGTGGTCAGCCACCCGGCATATGCCTATGAATACCTGTGGCGTTCCATGAAAGAAATGGCGCTATGGATGTTTGCCATGTACCTGGTCGTGTGGGGGCTGACTGTGGTCTTGCTGAGGATCATCCTCAGCCCGCTGGAAAAAATAGAAGAAGTCGCCATCGCCATACAGGCCAAGCGCTTTCAGCGCATAGAAGTGCTGCCCCAAACCCGCGAGCTGCAACGCGTGGTGCTAGCCATGAATCATATGACAGAGCGCATCTCCAGCATGCTGGATGCAGAAATCAGCCGGGCTGATGGCTTTCGACGTGATGCCTTCATCGACAAAGTCAGTGGCCTGGAAAACCGCCATGGCTTTGACCTGCGCTTTAATCTTTTGCTGTCGGAAGATGGGCGCTTTGAAAGCGCTGTCATTTTTGTCTTCGAATTCGATGGCTTGAAAGAATACAATCATCACTATGGTTATCAACAAGGCGATGCCTTGCTGGCCGACGTGGCGACCGTATTGCGTGAAGTGGTCAGCAAATATAGCTATATCCTGGGCCGCATAGGTGGCAGCTCCATGGCTGCCGTGTGTATTGATGTTAACCAGCAAGTCATTGACTTGCTGGTCGAGTCCCTGCATTACCGCTTGAATCAAGTCTTGCTGCGTGCCTCACGACAAGTCCGCCTGGCGGCCGGTGCTGTCGTCTTTGGTCCGAGCCAGCCGCGTGGAGACATCTTTGCCCGCGCCGACCTGGCCATAGAAACCATGCGCCAGTCCGGCAATGGACAAATCACCCTGACCCACATGGAAGACAGTGAAGCCGCGATCGCCGGTTCGCACGGCTGGCGTACCCTGATCAGCAATGCCCTGGCAGAAAACCGCTGGGTCTTGTTTGCCCAGCCTGTCATGCGCCTGCAATTGCGCCAGTTGGTACATCATGAAGTTTTTTCCCGTCTGCTTGATACCCAGGGCAACCTGGTGCCAGCCAATCAATTCCTGCCCATGGCCTTGCGCCATGAATTGATGCCTGAAATAGATCAGGCCGTAATCACCCTGATCATGGACATGCTGCAAAAAAATCGCGGCAGCTATAAAAGTATCGCCGTCAATGTCTCGCTGCAATCCATGGAAAGCAAGGATTTTTGCGACTGGTTCACGGCCCGTTTGAAATACTCACCCGAACTGGCGACCCGTCTGTCGGTAGAAATCAGTGAATCTGCCTGCTCAAAAAACCATGCCATCACCCGTAAATTTGTCACCGCCTTGCGCGCAGCTGGCGTGCGTTTTGGAGTCGACCATTTTGGCCTTGATCCGCATGCCCTGAACTTCATCCGGGAAGTGCCACCAGACTACATCAAGCTTGATGGAGGCCTGGTACAGGAAGTGGCTGATAACGAAAGCAGCCACGCCCATTTGCGCGCCATCGTCAAGTTTGCCCAATCCCTGGGGATCTCCCTGGTGGCACAAAATGTGGAAACCGAAGCCAGCCTGCAATTATTGATTGCCGACCATATAGAATGCGGCCAGGGTTTTTATTTTGGCGCGCCGGAAAAGGTGGTGCTGGCAGTGGCAGAGTGAGGCATGCAAGGGATTACGGAAAGTTGTTCCAGCAAGGCTATCGCTTTAAGAAACCGCCCTCGCAAGGGCGGTTCGTTCCGTTGGCGGACAACATGTTGTCCGAAACCCCAACTGCACCGTAGCGACGAAGACAGTACTTTAGTACCGAATTTTGCTAAATTCAGGAGCTGCAACGCAGCTGGAGCAATTTTCCGTAAGCCCATTACATGCGTTTTTCTTTGGCCATCTTCTCTATCAAATCTTTCCACAAACGCACAGTCGATGCCCCGCCCTTGCGGGTATTGCCGCTGGCCAGCCATAAGTCATCATCATTAAAACTATATACAGGCACCAGGTCAGTACGGGCTGAGGCGGGCTGGATTTCTTCTACCAGATTATCCATGATCCAGGGTTCGGCCGCGGGGCTGGGGTAATACGCCAACACCATATGGGTTTCGCCTATGCGGATGGCCCTGACATAGGTGATGCGCAAACGTTCTGTCGGTATGCCCAGGTCTTTCAGTGTCATGTATTTGGCGATCGCATAGTCTTCACAATCGCCGCCCCATGATGCAATAAATTCCACAGGCGTAGCCCAGTAATCTTCGACGCCCCAGTGTTCCTGGTCGCTGAAGTAGGGCACGTGATTATAGAAATCATTCACCTGGCGTAAAACCGGCATTTCATATTGGGCATCGACTGAACGGCCTGCATTTTTGGCAAAGTCTTTACCAGCTGCCGCCCTGATCTTGTTGACGGCAATTTGCATTTGCGTCAGACGACGCGGCCCCTCTGCCCCAAAGCGCTTGCTGACTGATTCTATCAGGCCAGGCGAAAAATCCACCAGGCCAGACAGCACCACCGGGCTGAGCAAGCCTAGCAGCAAAAACAGACTGGCAGCGATTTTGGCAGTGTGACTGCGCATGGATGATTGCTCTGGTAAGCATGAACGAGAGCAACAGTGTAGCTGTTTCTGGTGCAGCAATAGTGGCATTTGTGATTTTAAAAATTGTTATATATGCCCTTACTCAATAGACAAACCATGCCAGCCAGGGAAAGATAATCCTGATTAAAATTCACCCAAAGCACAGTGCGAATCAAAAATGCCAATTTGACTATTTATGCATAATGCAAGTCCCACGTTCTCCAACGTACGCGCCTGGTCAAGGTGCTCTGTTCATTCGCCTACATGCATCATGGGGTTGTACAAGACGATACGCCCCAGGTGCAGACTGGTATGGTCATCACTGAGCCTGGCGTTTTCCACAAACGCCAGATGGTTCAAGTCTTGCGCCAGATTAGCCTGCGGAAAAGCGAGCTTGGCGACTACATTGTACAAACTCAGGCATTGATATAAATGGCTGGCACCAGTACTTGCATGCGCATGCGGTGAGGACAGCAATTTTTTCAAACAAAAGCTGAGTGTATTTTTTTCTTGTACCTGCCCTGAACTCTGCTTTGCCGATACCGGGAAAGACACGCTGTTTTTGTTGCTGGTATTTGTGATGGTTTGCAGCCAGCTACGGCTGGCTGCCTCATACACGATGCGGCAACTTAATACATCGCCGGGGCTGACTGCCATGCAAGGGCCGCCAAAACAGGCTTGCGCAGGATGTGGCTTGCCGCCTGCATGCACATATTGCCCGCATACCCACCAGCCGCCCTGGGCAAAGGGGTGTCCTGACATATCAGTGCTGTCTGCATGTGGTGGGCAATAACTAAGGACCGCCTGCAAGCCACCTCCCGGCAATTCTGTACCCAGGCCATGTCCCGGCAGCAGGCATGGCCATAAATAGGCATGGGCTTGCTCGCTACTCAAAAACGGTACCTGCATTTGCGCCTGTATGCTGACCCAGTTATTGCCAGGCGCAGCCGTAACACTAAAGCTGCTGCCTGCCGCCGCCGGTTTTTCAAAACTGTCGGCACCGCTTTCTGCAATCAGGGTGGGTGTGCCAGAAAAAAACACCACGTCACCTGCGTGCAAGACCTGGTGGCGGCGCATGATGGCGTAATGTTTGACGTAAAAGAAAAAAGTGATGCGATCATCTGCTGCTGCAAAGCTCTTGGCTTCGGCCAGCGTCATACACGTCATGCGGCAAATTTCCAGGTCCCAGTTGGCATCGTCGTGTACTGCCATGCCATTGATGCGCTGCCACTGCAGGCCGGGTTCTTCTGGCGCAAAAGAGACCAGCGTATCTTGTTCATGCAAGGCGAGCATTCTTTTTTCTGACGTCATGTCTGATCCTGACTTTGTTTTGGTTTTGGTTTTTTGTTCCGGTGCTCACATGCCGTTATTGCTATCGTCACTCTTGCGGCGCTGATAGGCTGGGGCCATCCCTACCCTGGCCGGGTCCAGCCTTCGATCTGTCTTGCGCCTGTCAAAGCCACCCCTGGCTGCGCCATACAGCGCACGAAAATTCTCTATTGCTGCTGTTTCTTCTGCTTCAGTCGGCATGCGCTCGCCAAACAGATTGGCCTGCAACCTCAGCATGGGTGGCAAGCAACCCTGGTACAGTTCAAAGTCACCAACAGGATCAAATTTCAATAACATGTCTGCAGTCGTGAATGGCTGGGCGGGCTTCATAGCTGACTCCTGAAATACGGTGGGCATGCTTCAGTGCTACAGGTTTCCTAACATGCAGCGGGCTGCATCATTCCCATGTCCAGCAAGTCTTGAGTGCTCTTGCCAGGTTTGTGGGCAGGTTTCAGTACAGGTTTGCGTGCTGGCTTTTCTTTGATAGCCTCAACAGCGACTTCAGCTAGAGTTTCAGCATGCTTATCCTGCTTCAGGCTAAGCGTGGTAGACCAGGGCGTGTCTTTCGATGCCCAGGTCGTGGCCCACAAGGCATATGGCACTTCCAGCACTGATGGTGCTGGTTCTGGCAAAGGGCGCAGACGCATATGGGTAGAGGTGTGGACCGCCGCAAACCAGGCAACTTGCGGGTCTTGCGGCCGGCTCGCAGGGATTTTGGCGATGCTACTGATCCTGACACGGCCATGGGCCAGCCTGGCGCTCTCGGTATTCTTCTGTATCAGTAAGCCGCGGGTTTCATGGTAATACACATCATCCGTCAGCAAGCGCATGGCAATATTGCGGGCCAGCCTGGCTTTCAGGGCCATTTTTGAAAGCAGCATGAATAACAGCAGATTAAGTACAGCAAGCATGATTTGTGTGGTGGGCATTATTCTCTCCTTCAGATGGCAAGCAGGTTCACTTGCGCTATACATGCCTATTTGCAAAGCCCGTGCCAGCATCGCTTCCCTATGGGGATAAGGTTTTTTCGACCACATTTGACATGTAAAGCATACAAATTTACATTGGCGCTTTACACTGTCGCTTTACATCTGCGTCCAAAATTTGCTGCTCACAAAATGACCGATACTGACTACACGCTGACCTCGCCCCTGGCCAAGCTGGCCGACAATGCGGCGGCCCTGCTGGGCCTGACCATCATCTGGCATCCAGATAGCCAGCGCATAGGCGAGCAGTTCATGGCCAGTAACCCCGACGGTCTGGTCGAGATCAATCGTTTCCTGCCGCTATTTCGCCACCCTGGCAAAGACGGTTTGCCGCTGGGTTATGGCGGTATCTCGCGTGACCCGGTGCGCATCACCCGCGATGCCAATGACAGCGTCCTCATCACGCCACCGGCCAGCCGCATGGTGGTCGAAGTCAATGGCATAGAGATCAATGTACCGGTGGCGCTAAGTCGTGAGCAGATAGAAGCAGGTGTCATCCTGGGCCTGGGCCGTGCCATCGTGATTTGCCTGCACTGGATGCGCTGTCTGCCCAAGCACAATCCTGCCCACGGCTTTATCGGTGTAGGCAGTGCCGCCATCGTCGCCCGCGACCAGATACGCCAGGTCGCCGGGACGGAATTACCGGTCTTGCTGCTTGGTGAAACGGGTACAGGCAAAGAAATCGCCGCGCGCGCCATCCACGCCTACAGCAAGCGCGCCAGTGCAGAACTGGTCAGTGTAAACATGGCCGCTTTGAATGAAGCCCTGGCGGCGGCTGATTTGTTTGGTGCCGTCAAAGGCGCTTACACAGGTGCACAAAATGCCCGCAAAGGCCTGTTTGCCGAGGCAGAAGGCGCAACACTCTTCCTCGACGAGATAGGCAATACCCCAGCCACCATACAACCCATGCTCTTGCGCGTACTGGAGAGTGGCGACTACCGCCCGCTAGGAGCACAGCAAGACCAGAAGTCCAGCGCCCGCCTGATCGCCGCGACCGACCAGGACTTATACAGCGAAGGCTTCAACCAGGCCCTGCTGCGCCGCCTCGAAAGCTTCATCATCCATCTGCCACCATTACGCGCCCGCCGTGAAGACATCGGCGTCTTGCTGCTGCACCTGCTCAGCAACAGCAAACTACCTAATGAGCTGGGCACCAGCCTGCCAGTCGCACTGGTCAGCGAATTTGCCAATTACGACTGGCCGGGCAACATCCGCCAGCTATCCCACGTCCTGCGCCGCGCCCTGCTGGCCCTGCAACTCGGCGAAGTGCCACAACTCGCCAGCCTCGTCAAAACCACGCACAAAACTCCATCGAGCGTGGCACAGGCCAGCATCAGCACAGACAGCAAAATCCCGCAGCCAGCAATACCACGCAAAAAACTGGCAGAACTCAGCGACGACGATGTTTTACGTGCCATGGAAAACAACGACTGGTATATACAGGGCGCAGCACAAGAACTAGGGGTCTCACGCCCATCCATGTACAAACTGCTCGACAACCACAGCCAGATACGCCGCGCCGAACAGATACCCACAGAAGAAATTCGCCAGTCACTGGTGACCAGTGCTGGCGATGTAGAGGTTTGTGCCGCGCTATTGAAAACGCCTAGTGAGGCTTTGAGGCGGTATTTGAAGGTGGTGGAGCGTGTTCCGCTGCGTTGACTACAGAAAGGCCACATGCTCCGCGGTATCATTATTGCTAGCATCTTCTTTCGCCTGCTGTACGACTGGAAATGCAATGCATCAATGCAAGTGACTGGTAGCAGCGCATGATGAAATCACTGCCATGCCCATGGAATATTAAGCCACCACGGTTGGCAGTAGCATAGGCAAGAAAATTTTAACTTGCCTATGCTTGTTTTGAATATTTCTTGACGTGCACAAATCTTTGCCACGGACATCCGCCCCATCTTTTACTTTAGCAAAGCAAAGTATGAATGCACGCTATCGCTATCCACCTGTACCGACTTCGACTTCTGGATCCCATTTTACCGTGACGCCTGAATTAGTTAGCGAGGATATAAAGGACCCGCTAAGTCTCCATGCGTCCTTAATTTTTGTATTATTTATTAAAGTTACAGTGAAATTATTTTCTGCATTTAAGACATAAGTATACGCCCCATTTGGGAAGGGGCCTTCACCATTCGTATTTGCTGGAGTAGCATTGATTATGCTATTAGATACTACAGCAGAGTTAGGTCCTTCAGAAATTCCATGATTTATGAAGGTATATTGAAAACTGATCGTATCCCCATCGTTAAACTTGGGAATGCCAGTTTTTGGATCTATTGGTGGAAGTGGATCGGATGTATATTGTCCAACGGCATTCCCTCTTCTATCATAGGGAATTGTAAAAATATAGTCAGCCAAGGTTTTCTCCTTTATGAATAAGATTGAAAAATTTAATTTAGATTAACAAGGGGATTTCCCAAATCAAAAAACTTCCGTTTAGTAAATGGAAAGCTAATTGCAAGAATTATTTCATGCATCTAGTCACCATTATTTCCTATAGATGATGTTTTATTTATGTTGGCGATATCGCTAATTTGCTTTGTATCTCAGGTCTTTTCTAAGTTCTAATAAATCAGGTTCTGACTCGATCATTTTTTGAGGATAGCCCAATTCTCTCGCCAGCAGGATTGCATCCAACGCAGGCTCTCTCTTACCAAGCAATTCATATGCCAGGCCAGAACGAAATTGAACATCTGCGCTTTTGGGAGCAAGTCTTAAGGCTTGTTTTATGAGCGTCTCTGCAGAGGACTGTTGCTGTAATCTTGCTTCATAGAGTGCCATACGTGAAACAAGCGTTACGTCATTTGGTGCTCTAAGCAAGCTGGTGGCTAATAACTCTTTGGCTTTTGTATAGGATTTCTGTGCTTCAAGTTTTCTTCCGGGTAGCCAAAGTAATGTGTCTGCCAAATTTGCCCAACCTAAATAGTTGTTTGGATTTCCTTTATCAGGGGAGACAGCTTGTTCAAAGGCATCTGCCGCCGCTGCGTAGTCGCCGCGTGCAAAAAGAGCGTTTCCCAAGTTTGCGAAAAGAGATGCACTGGGTCGAATTTGTAGACCCTGCTGTAGCACTTGAAGTGCTTCTTCAAGACGGTTTTGATATAGTAAGACAGCATTTAAGTTTGAGTAAGCAACTACAGCATCAGGTTGTATTTTGATACTAAGCCTAAACAATTCCTCTGCCATTTTGTAATTATGTTGTTGAAAATATATAGTTCCAAGTGCGTCAGCAAATACTCTTTCTTGAGGAAATTTCTTGAAACTATCATTTGCTAATTGCGTTGCTTCTTCAAATCTACGTAACTGAGTAAGCGATTTAACTTTTCCATAAAGTGCAAAAAAATTTCCCGGATCTAGTTTTAATGCTTGATCAAATTCTGTAATGGATTCATTACTTTTACCTTGTCTATCAAGTACCCAAGCATATGCAACATGGGTAAGACTGATTTGATTTCCGAGCCTTAAACCTTGTTGTGCGCTGGCTATAGCTTTTTGTAACCAAATTTCATCTTTCCCATCGCTGGCGTAGCGGAATCCGAAGGCTAAAGATAGCCCAGCCGCCGCTGCTGCATTGTTAGGATTATGTGTAAGGATTGATTCAAAATTCTTTACTGCTATATCGATACTTCCAGGTCGGTCAAAGACCTTGAGAGCTTCCAGCCCTAGCTTCATCGCCAATGATTCTGAAAATGGTTTCAACGACATCTTGTCAATTTCAAGGTAAGGCATTGCTTGCCAAGCCCCATAACCCAGTGCGACGATAATGGCGCCGACGATAGCAAAGCGTTTAGGCTTACTGAGCTTATTCCATCCTTTGCCTGAAACGCTGCTTACATTCCCAGCACCACCCGCTGTCACCATTACAGGCACACTCACCAACCCACGCAATTGCTCATGCACCTGCTGCATACTGCTCAGGCGTTTCTCAGTCTGTCTGGCCGTCATCGCCCGCGCCAGCTTGATCAGTTCTGGCTTGCATCCTGTCGGGAATTCCCAGGTGTCGGAGTTCGATTGCATCAAAGCGGCAGCCAGGGCCAGGCCGCTGGCGTTGGCGAAGGGGCGTTGGCCGGTCAGGGTTTCGTAGAGGATGACGCCGAGGGCGTAGATGTCGCTTTGGGCATTGGCAGGATTGCCCATCATGCGTTCCGGGGCCATGTAGGCTATCGTGCCTTGCGGGTCCAGCTGGCTCATGGACGTGGTGGCCTGGGCGTCGATTTGTGAGGCCAGGCCAAAGTCGAGTATGCGCACTTTGCCGCCGGGTTCTACCATCAGGTTCGATGGTTTCAAGTCGCCATGGATGAGGCCGCTGGCGTGGGCTTCTTGCATGGCTTCGGCGACCTGGCTGATGATGTTGATGACTTGCTGTTCTGGCAGAGGTTGTTGCGGGTGTTGCTGCAGTAATTGCTTCAGGGTCAGGCCGGGCACCAGTTCCATGACGATGGAATGGCTATTATCTTCATCTTCAATGGCGAAGATCTTGACGAAGGCGGGGTGCTTGAGGGACGCGGCCAGGCGGGCTTCTTTGAGCAGGCTGGTGGTTTGTGCTGCACCCTCTGTGGCTTTGAGCTGTTTGATAGCGACAGGGCGACAGAGTTTGCTGTCCCAGGCTTCATGGACTTGCCCAAAGCCGCCTTCTCCCAGACGTTTTTTGAATTCGTAATGTCTGAGGCTGACGCTTTCTTCATTCACATCAGTAATGCCGCTGCTAGCCAGATTGGTATTTTGCATTTGTTTCTTGCATGGTTATTATTTTTGATGCCGCGTTTGCTACTTGCAGCTATCTATCCACGCAAGATAGTTGCTATTCGTAAGCAAATGTAAGGGCAATAATACTGCGAACTTTATTACAAAACTGTGTACTCAGAGTGACAAGTAGACCTATTTTATATGTAAATGACATGTTAATTGACAGTAATTTACATGTAAAAAGCTTATGCGCCCAAATTGAGCGTAGGAGCGGGAAGTTGAATGGTTTTAGTCAGGCTTGATGATGCTGACTTGCCCTTTTAGCATTTCTATCAACTCGGCTTCAAAGTTGCTGGCGAGTTTTTGCTTAAGGCTGATGCTGATGATGGTGGATTCGGTATAGGCCAGCTCGGTGACGCTGGCGGAGAATTTGTCGCACAGGCGGCGTACATGGGATTCGTCGGCATAGGTGCAGATGATGTCCCACTCAAACATGTATTCAACTTCTGTCAGCTCGGCCACCTTGAAGGCATCCGAAATGGCCTGGCCATAGGCGCGGGTCAGGCCGCCAGCACCGAGCTTGATGCCACCCCAGTAGCGTACGACCACGGCCAATACATTGGTGACGTTCTTGTGCACCAGCACGTTGTACATGGGTTTGGCGGCAGTGCCGGATGGTTCGCCATCATCATCGAGGCCAGAGTCGCCGGTGCAGATCAGGGCCCAGCAGACATGCACGGCATCCGGGTGCTGGGCGCGTATGCTGGTCAGTTGCTGGCGTGCTTCGGCGCGGCTGTTGAGCGGGTAGAGCTGGCCCAGGAAACGGCTTTTCTTGATTTCTATTTCGGCAAAAGCAGGGGCGGCGAGCTGGTACATGGGATGCGCGATAGGGCAAAGCCGCTATTCTGGCGGCTAATTGCTGTCCGGTATACATAAATGCGGGATTACGCCCAGACTGGCGTAATTGCTGGTGCTGGCTCAGCCTAACTGCAGGACTTGTCGTAACAGGATCATGCCCAGCGGTTTTGCCAGGGCTTACTGGATAACGAAGTTTTCAAAAAACACATCAGTCACACCATCGTGTTCTTTGAGTTCCAGGGTCTTGTTGACGCGATCCTTGATTTCTTCCATCAACTGGTGCTTGCCTTCCAGGCTTTGCAATTGTTCGCCATCCTTGCTGCTCAGTAGCAAGATCAGGGTATGCCTGACCTTGGGCATGAACATCTTTATTTTTTCGCTGACTTCTGCATTGGCAATTTGCAAGGCCATGCTGAGTTGCAGGTAGCGTTCAGTAGTGGAGAGATTAACAACAAAAGCTTCCAGCTTGGCCGTAGAGCCACCGCCTGCGCTGGCACTGCCGCCAGAATTGGCGCTGGCCAGACCAGTTTGCATGAAGAGAGCCAGGCACAGCAAGAAAGGGAGTAAGTGTTTTTTCAACATGAGATTTATCCGTGCGTATCAGTGCCCGAGAATGTCAGGGCTGACATAAAACTGCGCCAGCAAAGTCATCGTGAGCGGCCAGCTACTAAAACCAGCCGTCTTCGCCATTGCCTTGCCGGGACAATATTGTGTAAGCCCCGCCGTATTGATCTTTAGCTTACCGCATTGCAACAAAACATTCTGTTAAACAACTTAAAAACAACTTAAAACCAAATAAAAAATTTACTTCATTGCCTTGTCTTGCCTGGTTTTTGCGATAGGCCGGTTTGCTATCAAACTGGCCTATGCAAATGACATACCTGCCAGCTAGCTAAGACTTATACGGTCAAAGGCTTGTAACGGATGCGTTTAGGTTTTGCACCTTCTTCACCCAGGCGTTTTTTCTTGTCGGCTTCATATTCCTGGTAGTTACCATCAAAGAAGCTGACTTGTGAATTGCCTTCAAACGCCAGGATATGGGTGGCGATACGATCAAGAAACCAGCGGTCATGCGAAATGACCATGACACTGCCAGCAAATTCCAGCAAGGCATCTTCCAGCGCACGCAGGGTTTCTACGTCCAGATCATTGGACGGTTCATCGAGCAGCAAGACATTGCCGCCTTGCAGCAGGGTTTTGGCCAGATGCAAACGACCACGCTCACCACCAGAGAGGTTGCCAACGATTTTTTGCTGGTCACCGCCCTTGAAGTTGAAGCGGCCAAGGTAGGCACGCGAAGGCATTTCAAAACGACCTACCGTCAGGATGTCAGCACCATTGGCCACATCTTCAAACACGGTCTTGGTATTGCCGAGGTCTTCACGCGATTGATCTACCAGCGAGATTTTTGCTGTCTGGCCCAGTACGACTTCACCACTGTCTGGTGTTTCCAGGCCCTTGATCATCTTGAACAAAGTCGATTTACCGGCACCATTAGGGCCGATGATGCCGACGATGGCACCAGGAGGGATCTTGAAGCTCAGGTTATCGATGAGCAGGCGGTCACCAAAGGCTTTGCTGACATTCTTGAATTCAATGACTTCATTACCCAGGCGCTCGGCCACAGGGATGAAAATCTCCTGGGTTTCATTGCGCTTCTGGTATTCATGCTCGCTCATTTCATTGAAGCGGGCCAGACGTGCCTTGCTCTTGGCCTGACGCGCTTTAGGGTTCTGGCGTGACCATTCCAGTTCTTTTTGCAGCGCTTTCTGGCGGGCGGATTCGGTCGCTTCTTCCTGCTTCAGGCGGGCTTGCTTCTGATCCAGCCAGGAAGAGTAATTGCCTTTCCAAGGGATGCCATGACCACGATCGAGTTCCAGAATCCACTCAGCCGCATTGTCGAGGAAGTAGCGATCATGGGTAATTGCCACCACAGTGCCAGGGAAGCGCAACAGGAATTGTTCCAGCCAGTCGACAGATTCTGCATCCAGATGGTTGGTTGGTTCATCAAGCAAGAGCATGTCTGGCTTGGACAGCAATAATTGGCACAGGGCGACGCGGCGTTTTTCACCACCGGACAAGACAGCTATCTTGGCATCCCAGGCTGGCAGGCGCAGCGCATCGGCAGCCATTTCCAGTTGCAGTTCTACATTGTCACCTGAAGATGTGGAGATGATGGCTTCCAGACGCGCCTGCTCGTTGGCCAGGGCATCAAAGTCAGCGTTTTCTTCTGCATACGCTGCATACACTTCTTCCAGCTTGGCCTTGGCTTCAAACACTTCGCCCAGCGCAGATTCAACTGCCTGGCGCACGGTTTGTTCAGGATCAAGCTGCGGTTCTTGCGGGAGATAACCAATGTTCAGGTTAGGCATGGGCACGGCTTCGCCCTGTATGTCCTTGTCTATGCCTGCCATGATTTTCAGCAGGGAAGACTTGCCTGAACCATTCAGACCCAGCACGCCTATCTTGGCGCCAGGGAAGAAGGACAGGGAAATATCTTTCAGAATTTGGCGTTTCGGCGGAACGATCTTGCCGACGCGATTCATGGTGTAGACGTAATTGGCCATTTTTCTTGAATTTTCATAGGGAATAGGAATGCCTGCAAGGATACCTCAAGCCAGCCTGTGACGGAATATGCGATCCAAATTATGTCCAGTCTGTACAGGTTTAAGGCACATCAGCGCAGTTCGTTTGTCCTGCAAACACGCAAATTTGTGCTTTGCAACAGTTTTGCGCTAGCTCAAGTCCCTGCCAGCAGTGTGGATTTACACTTTGTTCATCCCTGTTGATTATTGAGAAAAGGAAATAAAAATGAAAAAATTAGTCATTGCCCTCTCCCTGGCCGCCATAGGTTTTACTGCTAGCCAGGCCATGGCGCAGGAGCAAAGCCCATGGCAAGTGCGCGCCCGTCTGGTGAATATCAGCCCGGCAGACAAGTCCGACCCGGTCGCCGGTGTTGGTGCGGCAAATCGCATCACTGTCGATAGCAAGGAAATCCCGGAGGTGGATTTCACTTACTACTTCAGCCCTAACTGGTCGGCAGAATTGATTTTGACCTATCCACAAAAACATGACGTTATGCTCGATGGTGTCATCATTGGTACTTTCAAGCATTTGCCACCGACGTTGACGGCGCAATACCATTTTGCGCCCGATGCACAAATCAATCCTTATGTTGGTGCTGGTCTGAATTACACCCGCATCTCGGACGTGAACTTGCTCAAAGGCGCAGGCGGCCTGGAAAACAGCAGCATAGGTCTGGCCATACAGGCGGGTGTGGATTTTAAACTGGATAAAAACTGGTCTTTGAACCTGGATATCAAAAAAGTGCAAATCCGCAGCGACGTGACTATCGCTGGCGCTAAAGTCAGTGCAGTCAAGATAGACCCATGGCTGGTAGGCGTGGGTCTGGGCTATCGCTTCTGATGTAGCCTTGCTGGCAATATTTTAAGCCAGCCTCAAACACAGACAGAACAAATGTAGCCCTGCTCCCCCTTCCTGACAAGAAGGGGGTTTTTTATTGGGCGATACTTTCCCTCCCTCATGCACCGTGCTAATTCGCACACTGACGTTCGCTGGCGAACGCAATATTCCCTCTTTTTCTCATTTGAGATTATCTAAGTGACTGATTTTAAATGATTTAATTTTATATCTGCAGCAGGCACGGCGCTTGCAAACCTGATCTGGCAATACACTCAGCTCAGGTTTGGATATGGATCAGGTTATTAGCCAGGACACACTTAAAAAGCGCAAGCACAGGACCATATTCTTGCTGGCTGCCATCGCCATTTCCCTCACTGGTGCAGCCTGGGCTGTGAATCGCATGATCAGCCCGGGTGTCAGTCTGGGTGAAATCCGGGTGGGAGAAGTGCGCGTCGGCGCGATCGATAACACCATCAATGCAGCAGGCGTGGTAGTCCCCGTCCATGAAGAACAATTATCCAGCCCGAATCAATCGCGCATCACAAAAGTCATTGCCAAGGCGGGGCAGAAAGTACATACCGGTGAATTGCTGATGGTACTGGATGACCACACCATACGCCTGGCCATCGATAATTTGCGTGAACAGATTTCCCAGCAGGACATCAAGGGCCAGGTGCTGGCCATGGAGATGGATGCCAACCTGAAAAAAATTGCCAGTGAAATGGAATTGCTGGAGCTGGATTTGCAAAGCAATAAAGTCAAGCTGGCACGCTTTCAAAAACTGGGCGCCATAGGCATCACTTCGGCAGTGGATTTGCAGGCTGCTGAGCTGGCGGTCAAGCGTAATGAAGTGCAAATACGCCAGCACAAAGAGACATTGACAGATACCCGCCGCACCACACAAAGCAATATCGAGGCCGGACGTCTGCAAAAATCCATCTTCCAAAAGCAGATGGAATTACAGCAAAGACTGCTGGAGCAAACCCAGGTCAAGGCACCTTTTGATGGTCTGTTGACCTGGATGCTGGCTGACGAAGGTGCCAGCGTCAATACCGGGCAATTGATTGCCAAGGTCTCAGAGCTGAGTAATTTCAAGGTAGAGGCGACAGTATCCGATTTTTATGCGCGTTATCTCAACCCTGGCCAAAAAGTCAGAGTGGAATACAGTGGGCAAATCATGGCTGGTGAAGTGCAAACCATCTTGCCCGAGATACAAAACGGCACGGTGAAACTCATCGTGATACTGGATCAGTCTAACCATCCCTCGCTCAGACACAAACTCAGGGTGGATGTGAATATCATCACCGAGCAAAAAGCCCGCAGCCTGGTCGTTGAAAATGGCCCGGCGATCAGTGGCAAGGGGCGGCAGGATGTGTATGTGCTGGAAGGTGGCAAGGCAGTCAAACGCAGCGTAGAAATAGGCCTGGGTGACAGCAAGCTGGTTGAAGTATTGCAGGGGGTAAAGGCGGGAGACAGGCTGGTGATTTCAGATATCAGCCATCTCAAGCATTTAAGCAGTTTCAGGGTATTTCAATAAAATTCAACAAAAAATCTAATCAGGAGCAATGATGATCAAACTGGACAATGTCAGCAAAACCTATCAAACCGATAAAGTCGAAACCCTGGCTTTGCGCGATATCAATTTGCATGTAAAAAAGGGAGAGTTTGTCTCCATCATGGGGCCTAGCGGTTGCGGTAAGAGCACGCTGTTGAATCTCATAGGTTTGCTCGACAGACCAGGCAAGGGCAAGATAGAAGTGGACGGGGCCGAGATGAAAGTCTGGCGTGATAAAGAACTGGCCAGGCTGCGTAACCGTACCTTTGGTTTCATATTTCAAAGCTTTCATCTGATCAATGATTTGCGTGTCATCGACAATGTAGAGCTGCCTTTATTGTACCGCTCTTGCAGCGCCAAAGAGCGCCGCCGTCTGGCAGAAGAAGCACTGGCCAGGGTGGGCTTGTCTGCGCGCATGGACCATTATCCCAATCAATTATCCGGTGGGCAGCAGCAAAGGGTGGCGATAGCCCGCGCCATGGTCGGTCGCCCCAGTGTCTTGCTGGCCGATGAACCTACCGGCAACCTGGATAGCCAGATGGGTGCCGAAGTCATGGATATCCTGCTCAAACTTAGCCATGAAGGCACGACCGTGGTCATGGTCACCCATGATGAGCGCCAGGCCAAACAAGGCGGCCGCATAGTCCGGGTATTTGACGGCCAACTGGTCGCTTAGAGGTGATGTCATGCTAAAGAATTATTTCCAGATTGCCTGCAAAGTATATATGCGGCGTAAATTATTTACTGCCATTAACCTTTTGTGCATTGTGCTTACCATGGTGGTTTTGCTGGTGGTGACGGCTATCTTGCAAACGGCGTTTTATCCCAAGGGGGTGGAAGGTAAGAGCGAGCGTTTCTTGCAAATCAATACTGTCATGCAAATCAGCAAGAACGGTACGATGAGAAGTCCCGTGGGCTATAAGGTCATAGACCAGTATTTGCGCAAGATGAAAACGGTTGAAAAGGTGGCCGGGGTGACCGGGCCTGAATCTGTTTCTGTTTATCAAAAAGATAGTGTCAATGAAATCATGATGCGCCGTGCTGATGCCGAGTATTGGCAGATACTCGATTTCAAGGTCTTGTCAGGTAGAGTACCGAGCGAAGACGATGTCAAGCAGGGGCGTTTTGTGGCCGTGATCAATGAAAGCACGGCAAAGAAATTGTTTGGGCGTGAAGCCGCCGTAGGAAAAAAAATCAATACCGGTGGCCAGCAGTTTGAAATTATCGGCGTCGTCGAAGACACATTGCACCTGAACGCTTATTCTGACCTGTGGGTACCGGTCACCACTTTTCCAAGTTCAGAATACCGCGAGCAATATGCAGGGAATTTCAATGCCCTGTTAATGGGCAAGAGTGCTGCAGATCTGCCCTTGATCAAGGATGAACTCTTGCAACTGGTCAAGCAGATCAATGCTGACGACCCCAAGCATTGGGAGCATACCTATATCTGGGCGGATGGCAAACTGGATTTCTTTGCCAGGGGCTTGTTAAGCCGTGATGATATGGCCGATTCGGGGGCACCGATGTTTGTGGGCGGCATCATGCTCGCCATGTTGCTCTTCATGCTGTTACCGGCGTTAAATCTGGTCAATCTGAACTCCGGGCGCATCATGGAAAGAGCTGCCGAGATTGGTGTACGCAAGGCTTTTGGTGCGAGTAACCGTGAGCTGGTCAAGCAATTCGTCATGGAAAATATCCTGCTTTGCCTGGTGGGTGGCATTGTCGGGCTGATACTCACCAAACTGACCCTGATCTGGCTCAGCAATGCTGATCTGGTGCCCTATATGAAAGTGGATTTGAGTTCCATGGTGTTTGTCTATGGCTTTGCCATCGCCATCGTGTTTGGCGTCTTGTCTGGCGTTATTCCGGCATGGAAAATGTCTCGGCTTGATCCTGTGCTCGCCTTGAAAGGAGCTGCATAATGTTTTTCCATATACTCAAACCTATCTGGAAGCGTAAGTTCAAGAATTTATTATTGAGTCTGGAAATTCTGCTGGCCTTTTGCGTGGTATTCGGGCTGGCTTTGATGAGCGCACGCTATTTTCAGTTGTATCACTTGCCTACAGGTTTTGCCTATCAGGATGTGTGGTCAGTCAGCATGCTGGGTACAGGTGAAGCCGATACCAAGAACGATGCCAGGGTAACTGAAAATTTTCAACGCAGCCTGGCTGCCATGCCCGAGGTAGAGCAAGTTGGTTTCATTACTCATTCACCTTATAGCAACGCGACCTGGACTACGGATTTTTATCTGCCTGATAGTAATTTCAGATATTCCATCCATATGGCAGAAATGGCAGATGAAACACCAGGGCTGTTAAAAATGAAATTGCTGGAAGGGCGTTGGTTTTCCAGTGAGGATGAGGGGCGGGCTGAAAGAGCCATTGTCATCAATAAAAAAATGGCAGAGCTAATGTTTCCCGGCAAGAGCCCGCTAGGACAAGTGATTGCCGACACTGAATCTGGTGGAAAAAATATCAAGCTGTTCCGTGTCATGGGTGTATTCGAAGACTATCGCAATAAAGGCGAGTTCATGGCACCCACCACATTTGCCATCATGCGTTATTCCAAAGCCACCGGAGAAAGACGCATGGAAACTGCACTGGTCAAAGTCAAGCCGGGTACTGCGCGTGCCTTTGAAGAAAAACTGCATCAGCAATTGAAACTCATACGCAGCGACTGGGGTTATAAAATCTCACCTTTGGCGGATATGCGTCAATCCAAGATGACAGAGGACACCATACCTTTGGTGATCCTGGCAATCATGGCGGTTTTCCTGCTCATCATGGTGGGCTTCGGCTTGTTTGGCGTACTTTGGCAAAATACCACGCAGCGTATACCAGAAATTGGTTTGCGCCGGGCTATCGGGGCGCATAGCGGGCATATCTACCAGCAAATCGTGACTGAGCAATTATTGCTGAGTTCCATTGCCATGCTGGTGGGGATGGTATTGTTGATACAACTACCTTTGACTGGTGTCCTGGGAGAGTCCATCAACTGGCCTATCTTCATGACAGCCACTGCGATTTCCATGGCTGTCATTTATGCTATCTCTACGCTTTGCGCGCTTTATCCTGCCTGGCGGGCCAGTCGCCTGAGTCCTACCGAAGCATTGCACTATGAATAAAATATTTTAGCCCTGAATTCAGGCTAAAACGTTTAAGATAGCCCCTCAAGGCAATCACAGCATCCACACTTGCGGGTGTGGATGCTGTATTCCTGCTCCTACTCACTGCAATAGATAAGGTCATGCCAGAAGCTTTAGCAATCCCACGTATCCTGATCATAGATGACGACAACTCGGTGCTGGTGTCGCTGGCCTTGCTGTTGAAACAATCGGGCTATGCCAGTGTCAGTTGCGATGAGCCGCAGCAAGCCATGCAGATACTGGCTAGCCAGCAGATAGACCTGGTTTTGCAGGATATGAATTTTTCTCTGCAAACCACCGGTGAAGAAGGCCTGGCGCTGCTGGCTGACATCAAGCGCCTTTATCCAGCCTTGCCCGTTTTATTGATGACGGCCTGGGGTTCGATCGCCCTGGCGGTACGTGGCGTCAAACTGGGGGCTGCAGATTTTTTTACCAAACCCTGGAGCAATACCCAGTTACAGGAACTGATACGCACTACCCTGGATGTGGCGCAAGGCGCCATGCCTGGCAATGCCAGCCGCCAGGCACTGGACCAGCAATATAATTTCAATGACATCATTGGTGAGCATCCCGAATTGCTGAAAGTATTGGCCACCATAGGGCGGGTGGCCAGGACCAATGCCTCAGTCCTGATTTTGGGCGAAAGCGGCACAGGCAAGGAATTGATCGCAGATGCCATACACCGCAATAGCCCGCGTGCTGGCAAGCCCATCGTCAAGGTTAACATGGGGGCGGTGACGACCAGCTTGTTTGAAAGCGAAATGTTTGGTCATGTACGCGGTGCTTTTACAGATGCCAAGAGTGATCGCAAAGGCCATTTCGCCATGGCTAGCCAGGGTAGTTTATTCCTCGATGAGATAGGCGAGTTGAATCGTAATGACCAGGTCAAGCTGCTGCGGGTATTGCAAAACCAGAGTTATCAGGCGGTAGGTGCCAGCAAGACTGAGCAGGCTGATGTGCGGATTATCTCTGCCACCAATCGTGAACTGGCTGAACTGGTCGCCACGAATGAGTTTCGTGAAGATCTGTATTATCGCTTAAACCTGATTACCATACGCCTGCCCCCCTTGCGTGAACGCCGCAGTGATATCCCCCTGCTGGCCCATCGTCTGATGACGGCCCTGGTCAATAGTTATGGCATGCAGGCAGTCAGCCTGGCACCGTCGGCCTTGCACTGGCTGAGTAGTCGTAGCTGGCCTGGCAATATACGCCAGCTCAAACAATGCCTGGAACGCACTTTGCTGCTGGTCGATAAACCCTTGTTAGAGCAAAATGACTTTTTATTTGCTGAGCAGCATGAAGAAGCACAAGGCCAGAACCTGAGTATCGCTGGCATGACGCTGGACCAGGTAGAAAAACTCATGATAGAAAAAGCCATGGAGCAGCATCAGGGCAATATCACCCGCGTGGCCAAGGCCCTGGGTTTGAGCAGGTTTGCCTTGTACCGACGTCTGGAAAAACACCAGATCAGCAGCAATGAAGTTGATGCAGAAGGTCAGCAATGAGCCTGAAGCGACGTTTGCTGGCTTATTTGTTTTTTATTCATGGGATTTTCCTGGTACTGGCTTTCAGTTTTTATCTGAGCCAGCCCCTGCTGATCATAGTTCTGGAGCTGGGCCTGGCATGCAGCCTGGCTTTGGGTATTTACCTGGTCAATAAAGTCTTGCAACCGCTGGATTTTGCCCAGCAATTTCATGATCTCTTGCAGGATGAAAATTATGCCAGCCGCCTCAAGCCGGACAGCAATCAGGAAATCAATGAATTGATTGTTTTATTCAACCGCATGCTGGAAGCCCTGTATAAGGAAAGACTGGAACTCGGTGAGCAGCGTGGCTTCCTCGACCGCTTGCTGGAGGCAACACCAACGGCAGTCATCGTCTTTGATTTCGATGGCAAGATCAGCCTGATGAATGCCAGTGCCCAGGGCTTGCTGGGCGTGACAGAAATGAGCAGGCTCAGCCTGCCTGAATTATTGCAGGACCATGCAATAGCGGCCAAGCGTGAATTGCTGGGCAGTTTGCATGATTTGCTGCCCGGCGAGAGCACGGTATATAGCGATACGGAAGGCCGGCGTTATCGCTGCCAGAGAAATCAATTTACCGATCGCGGTTTCAAGCGCGATTTTTTATTGATAGATGAGATTACCGCTGAACTCGCCAGCTCGGAAAAAACCACCTATGAAAAACTCATACGCGTACTCGCGCATGAGGTCAATAATACCGTTGCCGCCACAGGCTCGGTACTGGAGTCACTCTTGTTTTATAGCGGACAATTGCGTACTGAAGATAGCCAGGATTTCAGCACCGCCATCGCTGCCGTCAGAAAGAGAAATGGCAATCTCGGTGAATTCATAGAGCGATTCACCCGCGTCGTCAAAATGCCTGAACCTGAATTGAAACCGCATGATCTGGCAGCCATGCTCGATGGCATCATCTATCTGTATCGCCAGCAATGCAGTGAATTGGGGATCAGTTTCAACTGGCTGCAGCGGGATGAATTGCCCTTGCTGTTACTGGATGCGCCCTTGATGGAACAGGCTTTGCTGAATATCGTCAAAAATGCCATAGAAGCTGTCGAGGCTGCCATCAGAAGTGGTCAGCAAGAGAGAGGAAGGGGTTATGTGCACATCAGCCTGACGAGAAACACGCATGAGCAGCAAATCCACTTATCGGTCAGCGATTCTGCAAATCTTTTGTCAGATGTACCTCATGGGCAATTGTTCACCCCTTTCTTTACCACCAAGAAAGGCGGCCAGGGTATAGGCCTGATGTTTGTGCGTGAAGTATTGAACAGGCATGGCTACAGCCATAAATTGATGACAAATAGCCAGGGCGAGACCAGCTTTGATATTCTCATTCCAGGCTGAATCAGAAAATTTCTAGCCTCATACGCAAATTTTCTATACACCCTATAATGCAGCTCCATTCAGTCATTTGTCAGGAGATTTCCATGTCTATTTCCATGTATGCCGCCTCTGTTCCCGTGTTTAACCAGATGCTTGATAGCCTGAGCGACGTTCTGAAAAAAGCTGAAGCGCATGCAACAGCCAAGAATATCCCTGCAGAAAACTTCTTGCAGACACGTTTATTCCCCGACATGCTGGCCTTGACACGCCAGGTACAGATCGCCGCTGATTTTGCCAAGGGTGTTGCCGGTCGTCTGGCTCAGGCTGAATTGCCAGCCTATGAAGACAATGAGCAAACTTTTGCCGAATTGCAAGAACGCATTGCCAAGACCAAGGCTTTCATCGCGACACTGGATGAATCCAAATTTGAAGGCAGCGAAACCCGCAACATCGTCTTGCGTCCAGGTACACCGAAAGAACAGACTTTCACTGGCCAGGCGTATTTGCTGAACTATGGCTTGCCCCAGTTCTTTTTCCATGTGACGACGGCGTATGCATTGTTCCGTCATAACGGTGTGGAAATTGGTAAAAAAGATTTTATGGGTTTGCGTTGATTTAGTTTTGTAGGTTAAGTTCACCTCGTAGGTTGGGCTACGATTTACCAGCCCAACACTCGGCGCTTAATAACGTATACGTTTGTTAAGGCCCAGTGTTGGGCTGATACCCCGTAGCCCAACCTACGTAGGAAAATCTGCATGCGTGATTCAACGCATGCATTTTATGCCGCCACAGCAAAACCCTGCGCAGACTTCTTCAGCCGCAAATTAAACACCAGCAAGGCAATCGAAGTAATCACACCTATTCCCCCAAACAAACTCCACATCAGCATGGGTTGATGCATTTGTCGCGCCAGCACGGTGTATGACCATCCCGACAATAGCCCGGCGAACAAATTGCCTAGCGCCATGGAGACAAAGTAATAACCCATGAACATGGCGGTTTTTCTTTTTGGGGCAATAGCTGCCACATATTCCTGGCTCTTGGGTGAGGCGATCATTTCTCCCAGGGCAAATACAAACACAGCCATGCAAACGCTGACGCCACCAAACAGCAGGGCATGCGAAAGCCCCGTCATCCACAGGCTAAGGCTTAATACCAGCGTGCCCATGACCAGCACCGGCAAGGCTTTCCAGCGCTGCACATACGTGCTGATGATGATCTGCAAGAGGACGACAGCGCCAAAATCCAGGTTGACGATGTATTCAGGATTGACCTGGCGGTAAGCCTGGCCCCAGTCAGCGGCCAATTGTGCGGCACTGATCTTGCCAGCATGCAGGGCCTGCAAGCCTGACTGTAATTGTTCCAGCGGTGGCATGACTTTGTAGTTCACCAGTTCCAGCCGCAATTGCTCCAGTAACTGGGTATCTGCATAGGGCCCCTGTTTGGCGGCCAGGCCAGGCAAGATGTTCGTCAATTGTTCTATATTCACTGCTGCCAGAAAGTTCAGGGCAGCCGGACTGAGCTTGCCTATCAGCAGGACCAGGTCGGTGGTATCAACAAAGTCACGGATATACAAGGGCAGGGTGATAAAGACCTGGTTATAGATAGTCCAGAAGCCTGTCATGATGAGCAGGTAAATGACGAACTGTGCATTGCCTATGCGTATGCCTTGCTGATACCAGTGCTGCTGGTGGCCGGATTTGTTGAGGACACTCCACAGCAGATTGATACCCAGCCAGGCAGCCATTGCAATGAAATATTGTGCATAACTGATGCCACCTTTGGCCGCGATCATGATACCGATGATGGCAGGTACCACCAGCAGGGCCAGCCTGCCATTGCCCAGCACTTCCTGGGTTTCCAGCAAGACTTGCTGCAAGCTGCGCTGATCGGCACCGCCTTCATGATGTTCACTATCCTTGTACAGGAAGATGGCTGGTATGAAGTTCAGCAAAATCCACAGCGAGGACATGAGAAACACCATGTCCCAGCTGATGGCCCTGACATAACCAGCCACCAGTGGGCCCAGGAAGCCACCGACATTGACCATGGTATAAAACACGCCAAAACCCAGGCCGCGGTTGCTATCGTCGGTAGTGCGACCTATGGTGCCGACTACCACCGGTTTGAAGCAGGCTGCACCTATGGCGACCGCCAGGAAGGCAGCACAGAAACTCCAGAAACCGTGCACCTGGCCCAGCAGGAAATAAGCCGGGCACATGATGCTAAAGGCAATCAGGAACATGCGGCGGTAACCATAACGGTCAGCCAGTGCACCGGTAATTACCGGCAACAGATACAGCAGGAAGGGAATCATGCCCTGCAAGAAACCGCGTTCCTGATCATTCAAACCCAGGCCACCCTGCGATACCGGACTGGTCATGTAAAGGGAAGACAGGGTAAAGAAACCATACCAGGCCAGGCGTTCAAAAATTTCCATGCTATTGGCGACATAGAAATTTTTATGGAAGGGGCTGCGAGCCGAAGAATGCGGAGTAGTGGACATGATGAATATTTTTTTAAATTTCCAGCTCAAAAATCTTGGGTGCATGGGTGATCAAGCTATAGCCATCTGCCTGGATGAGGACATCATCTTCTATGCGCACACCGCCATAGCCCGGTATATAGATACCTGGTTCTATGGTGACAACGTAATTAGTTTGCAGCGTATCCCGGCAAACCGGGCTGATAAAGGGCTGCTCGTGCAACTGTATGCCGACACCATGGCCCAGGCCCGTGCTGGTATAGGCGGCAAATTCCGATGCTTGCAAAATATCGCTGGCGGCGGCACTGGTGACGGTAGCCATTTGACCAGCATGCAGGCTGGCGAGTGCTGCCTGTTGCGCCTGTTGCACAGTGTTGTAGATATTTCTTTGTTGCGCGCTGGCTCTACCTGCGACAAAACTGCGCGTCATGTCCGAGCGGTAGCCATGTACGACCGCACCAAAATCAATAACGATGAGATCACCTTCAGCCAGGGTCTTGTTTGTAGGTATGCAATGCGGCAGCGCTGAGCGTGGACCAAAACCGACTATGCTGGGGAAGGACAAGCCTTCAGAGCCCAGTATTTGCATGCGGTACTCAAGCTCCAGTGCAAAGTCGCGTTCGCTGACGCCGAGGCATAACAGGGGCATGCAGTCATGCAGGGCCTGGTCAGCAATCGCGGCTGCCTTGCGAATTTGCGCGATCTCCCAGGCATCCTTGGTCTTGCGTAATTCTTCTACCAGCCCCGCGCTGCTGGTGCAACTGATGCCGCTCAGTTCCTGCGCCAGGCCTGACCACATCTGTAAATTGATATGGGCAGCTTCAAACAGCAGTTTGCTGATGTGCTGCATGTCCAGGACTTGCCGTATCGCTTGCCCCAGACTTTGCTGGTCGCGGTTACGGCATATCAGCTGGCATTCAAAGCACTCGGTTTCGGCCTGTTCGATAAAGCGGTAATCAGTGATCAAAAAAAACTGATCCAGCGTGACGATGCCATAGGCGGCTTCCCCAGAATAATTGCAGAGATAACGCAGATGATCGAGAGAGAAAACCAGTAGTGCCTGTTGTTCCTGGTCTAGCATCTGCTGACGTAACTGGCCCAGCCTTTGCGTGAATTCAGCTTTCATCGGAATATGAATCCTTGTATCAGAGGGTCTTGCTGATCCAGGTAGAAAGTGCTGCGCCCGGTGACATGGGCGCTGCCTTCCACACGCGGGATGATGGCACTGTGATAGCCATAGCTGTGCGGATGATAGGCCGTCACCTTGAACTGGCTGCCGAGTATGCTTTCTATGGTGATGCTTTCACCCAGGCGCAATTGACCGCGCGCATGCAGAATGGCAGCCTGGCCGGATACTCCGCTGCCAGTCGGGCTGCGGTCCAGCTCGCCATCGGCAAAAATGCAGACATTGCGGCTATGCACACCAGCTGTTTGTGATGGCGCAGAAAAGATGCAGCCATACAAAAAGCTGAGTTCTTCATCGTAGGGATGATGGATGGCGATTTGTTCCTGCACTGCTGCCTTGATGCTGCGCCCCATGGCGATGATCTGGCGGTGATTATCTGCCGCCAGCGACAGGCCCAGACTGGGGGCATCGACATAGGCGTAGTAAGCACCACCATAGGCCAGCGTGACATTCACCTTACCCAGCCTGGGTACCTCGACCTTGACATCGAGAGCTGCCACAAAGGAAGGCACGTTATCAAAATAAGTGCGCGTGACCTTATTATTTTCCATCTCTGCATAGGCGGTGATTTGCCCGGCCGGTACGTCGATCTTGATGGTTGTCATGGGCCCGCTGCTGGCTACGACGCCAGCTTCCAGTGCGACACGGGTGAGGGCGATGATGGCATGACCGCACATGGTGCTATAGCCCTCGTTGTGCAAGAACAGGGCACCGAAATCACTGTCGGCACGTTCTGCCGCAACGATCAGGCAGCCATACATATCGGCATGACCACGTGGTTCAAACATCAAAGCGGTGCGCAAGTGATCATAGTTGGCCTGGCAATAGGCGCGCTTGTCGAGGATGCGTTTGCCGGGCAAGACAGGAAAGCCTTTGGTGATGATGCGCAAGGGCTCACCGCCGGTGTGGCAATCCAGGCTATTGATTTGTAATACCTCAGGCCCTGGCAGCCATTCAGAAAAAGCTCCGGCCTGTGTTGCGCTTCGCATGCATCCTCCTGCCATAAAAGCGCCAGCTTAGAGGGCATGAGCATGCTTGTCTTGACGCTTTGCCTGCGCCCTTGCGGAGAAATTGGCACAACAAAAAACTATTTCCATCTGCTTAAAATTTCCGCAAATGTTTACGTATATTTAAAATATATTCATGATATATTAAAAAACGACATGAAGATTTTCGATGAAAAAAGAGCCTGAATGTTCGTGAAACTACAGAGTCGGTCGCGCCTGTTGACTACGGGGATGTGACCAGGAAAGAACGCAGACAGTTTGTGATCCAGCCTGTTTGTCATCTGCAAAAAAGCGATTCAAACGATGAATTGCACAAGACAAAACTGATCGGTTTTTGCGTATGAGCAAAGGCCTGCATGTCAGTTAAGAAAACAGCTCAGCTTTCCAAAAAAAAAGACTCACATCAGCAGGCAAGAAAAAGATCAAAAAAATATTTTTCAAATCCGGAGCAGACAAATGAAAGAAAAAGTATTATCCCATTCGCTGAGACTGATGTTCGCCAGCGGACTAGGCTTGAGCATCTTCGCTGCCCAGGCCCAGGCGCAAGATACCAGCCCTGCCATGCAGCGCGTCGAAGTGACGGGCTCATCGATCAAACGTATCAACCAGGAAACTGCATTGCCAGTGCAAACCCTGTCGCGCGCTGATATAGAAAAAAGCGGCGCCACCAATGTTGAAAGCCTCATCGCCGCCTTGCCCAGTATGCAGGGTTTTAGCACGGCCAACCAAACCATCAATGGCGGCGGCGGTGGCTTACAAACTGCCTCCATCCACAACATTGGTGCTGCTTATACCCTGGTTTTGTTGAATGGCCACAGACTGGCTTCTTATGGTGCGGGTAGTACGGTTAACCTGGCCAGCATTCCTTTGTCGGCTGTCGAGCGGGTAGAAATATTAACGGATGGTGCATCGACCCTGTACGGCTCGGATGCGATTGCCGGCGTAGTCAACTTTATCTTGCGCAAGAACCAGACAGAAGCTGCAGTCGATCTCAGCTATACCCAACCGCAACAATCGGGCGGCAAGTCTTATCGCCTGGGACTGTCCAAAGGTTTTGGTGATCTGGACAAAGATGGCTATAACATCCTGCTGTCTTACAGCCATGATGAACAAAGCATGCTCAATGCCAATCAGCGTTCATTTGCTGATACCGGCGTCAGGCGGTTTTCTGAAAATGGCAAAAATTACGCGACCTGGTTCTTGTCAGACAATTCCAGTCCTGCAATCGCGCAGCTGAACTTCAAGAATGGTGCCGATCCCATCCTGTTCTCACCGAATTATCTAAAGGATAAGAGCTGCGGCCCGAATACCTTCCAGGTAGAAAACCGCTGCCGCTTTGATTATGCATCGACGGTACAACTGATCCCTGAATCCAAGCGCGACAGTCTGTTTTCTTCTCTGAATTACAAACTCAATAGTGATACCACGCTGTCTGCTGAGGCTGTGGTCTCCAAGTTCACCCAGACCGGTCGCTATGCACCAGCGGCACAGCCCTTGAACCTGGGCTTGGATAGCCCGCTGTTTGCCAAATATGTATCACCTTATCTGGCCACACTGGGGGTCAACCCGGCTAATCTTGATTCCGCCAAAATGCGCTTGCGTATTTCTGACGCTGGCGGTCGTAATACGGCCTACACCACAGAAGCCCAGCATCTGGTGCTGGGTGTCGATGGCAATGCTTTTGGCTTTGACTACAATTTGTCTTATACCCATTCCGTTTCCAAGCGCATACGTGATTTTGCCGGTGGTTTTTTGAGCAAGGACAAGTTCTATGCCATCGTCGACGGCGGCAAATATGATCCTTTTGCACCAGCCGGTTCTTCAGCGGCCATTCTGGCACCTGCCGTCCTGCATGAAAACTGGTCTAGTTCAAAAAGCACACTGGATGTCTTGAGCTTGCGTGGCTCACGCGAATTGTTTGCCCTGGGTGGTGGTAAATCACAACTCGGTATGGGTGTGGATTTCAGCAAACAGCGTTATGACTATACGGCGACACCGATAGGCATGGGCACGAATGCCTTGCAACCCAATTACACTGATGCGCCTTTGGGAGATTCACCAGGTGACTTGCCGATTGCTGCCAGCCGCAAAAACTGGGGTAGCTTTGCCGAGCTCTTGCTGCCAGTCAGCAAGCAATTCGATGTGACTGCGGCCCTGCGTTACGATGATTACAGTGCCGTGACCAATACTGCTAATTTCAATGAGCAAGGCAAATCCATCGCTGCCGAAACCCAGGGTAATAAAGCCGACAAGCTGACTTACAAGCTGTCTGCCGCCTATCGTGCCTTTGATAATCTCTTGTTGCGCGGTTCTTATGGCACGGGTTTCAAGATGGCCAGCATGAGTGACATCACTTCGCCGCTGATACATAGTGGCAATACAGGTGGCACCTATCCTTGCCCAGTCAAAGCACCAGATCCACGTGCGGTGAATTGCATGGGGGCCACCCAGTATGATGTGCTGACAGGTGGGAATCGCCTGACTGGCGAAAATGGCTTGAAACCGGAAGAATCCAAGCAGGCGACCATAGGTTTTCGCTTCGAGCCGGCTTCCAGTCTGTCTGTGGGTCTGGATCTGTGGGATGTGAAAATGTCCAACCAGATTGCACAACTGCCTGAGGCCATCGTTTTCGGTCACCCGGAGAATTATTCCAAGCTGTTTTCGACCTTCTATGAAGCAGGCCAGGGCGGCAATATCCTGGTTGGCACTCTGCCTTATTACAATATTGCGAATGCGCATTATCGTGGCATAGACTGGGATCATAGCTATAAGACATCCACACCTGTGGGTAAGCTGAGCCTGAACTGGACGGGGACATATATGCTGATGTCTGATCTGGACATTCCAGGTAACCCTACTGTGCAGAGTGTAGGTCGCTATGATGAAAACAATGCCGTGGCTTTCCGTGTCATCAGCAAACTGGTGGCTACCCTGAAAACCTCAGATATTTTCACGCATGCTCTGACCATGAATTACCGCTCTGGCTATCACGATGCTTCAGCTTCGGTACGTGAAGTGAATGCCAATGGCAGTTTTGGTGACTTCGTTACCGTCAAACGTGATGTCGCTTCTTACACCACATTTGACTGGCAAACCCGCGCGCAATTGCGCAAGAATCTGGCTTTGACCGTGGGTGTACGCAATCTGCTGAATGTCAACCCACCCTTGTCCCTGAAGGAAGGCAATGGTGACCAGGTTGGTTACGATGGTCGTTATACCGATGCTCTGGGCCGTACTTTCTACGTGACGGGTTCTTACAGTTTTTGATGGGGCTTACCTGTGCTTGCCGACAAGCACGGGTAATTTATTACTGCAGATTGAAATAGGCATAAGCCAGGGCTGCAGCAATACACAGGCATATAAAAATGCCTAGCGGGAAAGCCTGATTTGTTGTCGGGCTACCGGGTCGTTTGCTTGCTGCGGACTTGCCAGACGACGTTTTATTTTTATCCGACTCCTTCGTGACCAAGGCCAGGATGGGTTCGGGATCGAGTTTCACCAGCTTCGCATATGCGCGTGTGAAGCCTTTGACTATCGCCGCCTCCGGTAGGGCGGGATAGTCGTCTTTTTCCAGCGCAATGATTTGTCTTGGTGCCAGCCTTAGTTGGGCGGCCACTTGCTCCACTGTCCAGCCCAGGGCATTGCGGCCTGCCGCCAGTTTGGCCCCAGGTGAAGCAGCAAGCTCCAGTAAATCACTGGCAATAGGTTGCCCCAGGCGGGATTCAATCAACTCTTGATAATGAAATGTACCTGTGACTTCTGACAGAGCAGGTTCATTTTGCTCAGACTTGCTCATTACCATTGCCTCATATATAACAAATTCCCCGACACTATGTCGTGATAAAAACGCTCAAGAACTATTTTACTGATCATGCTGAGTGGCGTGCAGCACCTGCACCTAAGTCCGCAACCAAGTCCGCAATATCAAAATTAAATTACTTAATTGCCATTAAATGTCGTACTTTGTCTCAATGTTTGCTGCAAACCATAAAACTTGGTCCGGCTGAGTCGCCGATTTCATGATAATCAGGTAAGCTTCGAGTACGTGTTGACATGGCAAGTTATCAACTTGGGGATGGACGCAAAATGGCTGAGTTTCTTTTGCGGCTGCCCCCTGTTGTTTCTGTGTCGTAGTCAGCATAAAAAGCACTGTCGTAAGATTATCTCAAACTGCCTGTTCAGGATACTTATTTTACAGGCTATATAAAATGGTTTTGGAGTGCCACTAATGATAAAGATTGCCGTTGTTTCTTATAATAACGAAGTACCAGAAACGCCGATTTCTGCGGTATTTGGGCCGGAACCAGCGACGATAGGGCGGAATGTAGAAAATTTCCTGGCCTTGCCTGACCCCAAGCACTTTGTGTCGCGCACCCAGGCACATGCCTGGAGCAAGGATGGCAAGCATTTCATCAATAATCTCAGCCTGGCCAATCCTGTCAGCATTAATGGCAAGGAAATCAAAGCCGAGACGGCATTTGAAATTCATCCCGGAGATCAAATCCAGATAGGTTTATACCTGTTAACTGCCGAAGCTGCCGGACTGGCCGAGGCCGCGGCAGCGACCGATATTGCTGCTGATGAAAATGAACACGCACAGCAAGACCTCACTACCGACACAGCTGCCCCTGCAACTATAGCCCAGGCGGCTGAGGTGGAAGCTGAGGGCGAGCCTGCCGCGCAAGTTGCTCAGGACAGTAATACTGGCATTGTTACTGAAAATGTTACCGACAGTGTTATTACAGGCCAGCCTGTAGTGCCACCTGTGGCAAAAGACAGCGTGGCAGCACAGCCGCCACAGTTCCTGTTGCGGCCCGAAGCCATACAGGCGACGGCAGAAGTCAACACTGAAGTCAGCAGCAAACCTGTGGTAGCCACTGCAGAAGCTGCTGCTGATGTGCCTGCCAGCGCGGCCAAAGCCGATGTTGTCAAGCCAGCAAGCCATGCCAGTCATGCTAGTCACAACGCGCAAGAACTCATGCATGCCTTCTTGCAGGGCGCAGGTTTGCAGCAACTGAACCTGGCTTCCGGCCTGACTGTAGAGTTGATGGAAACTCTCGGCAAGTTCATGGCAGCCTCGGTACAGGGGGCGATGGAAGAGTTGTCACAACGTGCCCTGCTCAAGCGCGAAGTGAAAGCAGAAGTAACCATGGTTGTGCTAAGGGAAAACAATCCATTAAAATTTTTCCCTGACAGTAAAACCGTATTAACGCAAATGTTGCGCAAGAAGATGCCAGGCTTCATGGCGCCCTCAGAGGCCATGGAAGATGCATTTTTTGATATACGTGCGCATCAGATGGGTGTAACAGCAGGAAACAGGGCGGTGACCGATGCCATCCTGAAAACCCTGCAACCAGGCAATGTGGAGGCGCAATTGGGTACGCCGGGCCTGCTGGACCAGATTAATCCCGGACGCCGCAAGGCAGCGATGTGGGACCAGTTCAGTGAGTTATTTGATACTATTTCAGCTGGCAAGAAAGATGAGTTTCAGGCCATGTTTGGCAAGGAATTTTTACTTGCTTATGAGAAAGAAGTCGAAAAAGCAGAATCAAATCGCTAGATTTCTGTGCTTAAACTTAACCACATTCCGGCCATGCATCTGGATACTGCGCAATTCACTGCCATAGGCAATCGAAAAACCAATGAAGATGCGCTGGCCTGGGCCAATGAAGATGAGCTGGCTTGTTTTGTGCTGGCCGATGGCACGGGTGGCCATGTCGGTGGTGAGATGGCGGCCAAGGTCGCCATTGATGCTGTCGTAGAGAAATTTGTCCAGGAAGCTTCGTTCAGTGCCCGGGCTTTGCGCTCTTATCTGGATTGGGCCATAGTCAGAGTGGCGCAAAGCAAGCGCGAGAATGTGGTGCAGCGACATATGAGTACCACCATCGCCACCGTATTGATAGACAAGAGTAATCGTTGCGCCCTGTGGGCGCATATGGGCGACACCCGGATCTATCAGTTTCGTAAGGGCAGGATCAAGATGGTATCGAAAGACCATAGCCAGGCCCAGCGTCTGGTAGATGCTGGTATTGTCGACTATAGCCGCATACGCCAGCATCCCCAGCGCAATATGCTGTTTGCGGCGATAGGAGCAGAAGGTGACAGTAGTCCTGAAGTAACGGCAGATGCCATGGATTTGCGCGATGGCGATGCATTTCTCATGTGTACCGATGGTTTTTGGGAATGGGTACATGAGCATGAAATGGAATTTTGTCTGGCAACGACGGGCAGTAGTGAGGCCTGGTTGAGTAAAATGAATGCCATTGCAGAAAAAAATATTAGTACGTCAAAAGCAATTAACAGGGATAATTTCTCAGCTTTTGCGATTTGTCTGCATGACAAGCAAGTTAACCGCTAATTGAGCGTGAAATGTTAAGCATGAAACAGAGGCCTGGACGTGGATATCATGGATATCATGCCGCTTTTGCTTCAGGCAAGAAACTATTATCCGAGTAAGCCTTGAACACAGAAAAAGTACTCGCCACTGTAGCATCAACTGCAATTCATGCAGGTACCGAGAATTGTCTCGCTGTCGGCACGCGGCTAAATGACTTTGAAATCACCGGTATCCTGGGTGAGGGTGGCTTTGGTATCGTGTATCTGGCCTTCGATCATTCTTTACAGCGCACTGTTGCCATCAAGGAATATATGCCAGGTTCCCTGGCCGGGCGTTCTGCCGATACCAGTGTGACCGTCAGGTCCGAGCGTCACAAAGCCACTTTTGAAGCTGGCCTGAAGAGTTTTATCAATGAAGCGCGCCTGCTGGCCCAGTTTGATCATCCTTCGCTGGTCAAGGTGTATCGCTTCTGGGAAGAAAACAAGACTGCCTACATGGTCATGCGCCATTATGATGGTCATACGCTCAAGCAAATCGTCAACAAGCGCCCCAAGCTGGTAACCGAGGCCTGGTTGAGATTCATCTTCAAGCAGATACTTGAAGCCCTGGACAGCCTGTACCGCTCCAAGATACTGCACAGGGATATTTCGCCTGACAATATCATCGTGCAAAAGAACGGCGTGGCCGTCTTGCTGGACTTTGGCTCTGCCCGCCAGATCATTGGTGACATGACGCAAGGCATGACGGTGATCCTCAAGCCTGGTTATGCACCTATAGAGCAATATGCCGATGATGTAGAAATGCCCCAGGGTTCATGGACGGATATCTATGCCCTGGCTGCGGTCATGTATTTTGCCATCATGAAGTCGCCGCCACCTATCTCGGTAGGCCGGGTGGTCAAAGACACCATGCTGCCGTTGCAAGACGGTGAGCATGCTGGCTTCAGTGCCAAGTTTTTGAAGGCCATAGACCTGGCGCTGGCCATACAGCCGCAAGACCGGCCACAAAGCATGGATGAATTCCGCCAATTGCTGGGTATCAGTTCTTTTGCCTCTGTACGCAAATCCCGCAAAGGCAGGGAAGAGCATGCCGCTGGCATGCAGGCAGAAGGACAGGATCATCTGCATGCCCTGCCCGTCAAGGATGTGACTGCAGTAAAAACACACAGGCCAGAAGCCAAAACTGCAGAAGCCGGGGCCGCCGTGTCAACCAAATCTGGCAAGTTGTTACTGCCCATGCTGGCATTGGCCGGAGTGTTGATCCTGGCGATCGCTTATTTAGCCAGCCGCCAGGGGGCGAACAAACCCGGGCAAACTCTGGCTGCTGCATCTGCCGCGGCCCCTGCTTCTAACGCGGCGACTGCATCGCAGTCAGTACCCACTCCTGCATCTGTTGCCGTAGTTGCAGCGGCTGAAAAAAACGCAGCGGCTGCTGCCAGCAATGCCAGCCCTGTGACGGCCAGTGCCGTCGAGGCAACAGACAAGCCAGATCCTGAGAAACTGGCATGGGATAAATTAAAGGACGATAATACAGTCAGCCCTGAGGCGCTTAGCGCATTTTTGCAGCAATATCCTCAGGGTAAATTTGTAGAAGCTGCACAAGCACGATTGAAAGAAGTCAAAGCGGCCAAGGCAGCTGCCAGCAAACTGAATCTGAAGCTGGCAATCAAGCCCTGGGGCACGGTTTTCGTTGATGGCGTACAGCAGGGGGCCAGTCCACCCCTGAAACATATAAGCCTGGCTGCAGGTAAGCATAAGATACGGGTAACCAATCCCGGCTTCCCCGACTTCATCACTGAGATTGATGCGGGGAAAAGCAGTGCTGCAACCATAGAACATGAGTTCACGAATAAATAAAGCTGAAAAAAATGAAGAAATTAGCCCAAACGCTGTATGTGACGGGTCTGGTGATGGCATGTACCCTCTTGCAGGGTTGTGACACTGCCCCCAAGCAGCCACCGGCTCCCAAGCCTGTGGTAAAACAAAAAGAACCGCCACCACCACCGGCACCGCCTCCAGTAGAGCCCTCTGCCCCTGCGCTCAGCTCAGATGTACAGGCCTTGAAGGATGGCACGGCTCTGTATGATAGTGGTGATTACAATGGTTCCATCAAAAAACTCAATGCCGCGACCGAAATCTGGAATGGACATAACAAGGATGTGCAACTCGGCGCCCTGAAGATTTTGGCATTCAGCTATTGCGTGACTTCACGTACGCAATTGTGCCGCCAGCAATTTGACAAGGCCTTGAAGCTGGATCCGGCTTTCAATTTGTCAGCCGCAGAAATCGGTCATCCTGTCTGGGGACCGGTATTCCTGAAATCCAAGAATGCCGTCAAAGCACCAGCGCCTGTCAAGAAAAAGGAAGGCACTGCTGCCGCTAAGTGAGTAAGTTGGTAAGTAAGTAGGTAAGTAAACACTACCGGCAACTGATATGCCGGTAGTAGCTCTCAATCGCGACCAAATGGCGCATCGACTGTGTGGCTTTGGCCTGTGAACCAGCGTGGCCCCTGTTCCGTTATATAGAAATGGTCTTCCAGGCGTATGCCAAATTCGCCTTCTATACAGATCATGGGTTCATTGCTGAAACACATACCAGCCGCCAGCGGACGCTGGTTGCCTTTCACCAGATACGTCCACTCATGGATGTCCAGGCCTATGCCGTGGCCGGTACGGTGCGGCAGGCCAGGTAACTGGTAGTCTGGTCCAAAGCCCGCTGCCGTCAATACTTTCCTGGCAGCGGCATCGACTTGCTCGCAAGGCACGCCGATTTGTGCTGCCTCAAAGGCTGCGGCCTGGGCAGCTTTTTCCAGTTCCCAGATATCACGCTGGCGCTGGCTGGGTTTGCCAAACACATAACTGCGGGTGATGTCCGAGTTATAGCCATGCAGCTTGCAACCGGTGTCGATGAGTACCATGTCACCTTCGCGCAGGAATTGCTCAGCATCCGGGCCATGTGGCATGGCAGTGGCTGCACCAAAACTGACGATGCAAAAGGTCGATGCACTGCCGCCATAGGCGCGGTGGGCCTGGTCTATGAATCGGGCGACTTCAAAAGAAGAAATACCTTCATGCAGGATTTTCGCAGCCTTCTTTTGCACTTCCAGCGTCAGGTTCTTGACCTTTTGCATGATGGCCAGCTCGGCAGCTGATTTATGCATGCGGCATTCAGCCGTAACGCTGCTGGCATTGATGATCTGTGCCAGCGGCAAGACGCGACGCAAGCCATCGAAAACAAAGAAGGGGGCGTTTTCATCGAGTGCAATGACAGCTGTTTTGTAGCCAGCATCCTGCAAGAAATTCTTGACCAGCAGGCAGGGATCATTTTCCTCTTGCCACAGGCGGATGTCGGCATGTGCACCCAGGGTCTCGCGCAGTTTGGAATCTTCAAACTCAGGGCAGACATAAGTCAGCCTGGCATCCGGCGTCAGGATGGCTGCCGTCAGGCGCTCGCTGGGATACCAGCGCAGGCCAGTGAAATAATACAGGCTGCTACCAGCAGGTAAAATCATGGCATCGATGCCATTTTCTTGCATCAGCCTGGCGGCTTTCTCTACCCTGGCCTGGCGTTCTGCAGCACTGATGGGGCTGACATCGCTCAAGTCTGCCTGTATGCCTGCCAATTCTGCAGATGCGCTGGATCCGCCTATGCCAAAGTTCATGCTACCGCCCATGCGAAAGTAAAAAGAGGGATGAGCATAAGATATACCAGAAGCTTAGTCTTGATCAATTTTGCGCTTCATCATGCAGAAATCCGCATAGGAAAAAAAATCCCGGCGTGATGCATGTGATGCACGCCGGGATTTATGGATGAGCCTTATGCTTAGTAAGGCTTAGTCTTATTTGAATTTATAGTTCACATTCATATAGACATAGCGTTCACGAGGGTTGCCCCAGGCAGAGTTGTAGCCAAGACTGGAAGTCGCATCAAATGAAGGATCGCGATTAAACAGATTATTCGCGCCTGCACGCAGTACCATATTTTTCCAGCCTGAATAAGACATGGATGCATCTATCGTCGTCATGGGTGATACCACGCCACCGTTGGTGTAAAGATTGTACCAGGAGTTGATGACCAGATTAGGTGTGCGGTCTATGCGGAAACCAGCAGTGTAATTTGCCCGCGTTGTTGCCGACCATGGACCCATATCCCAGCTGACACCCAGGTTGGCCAGCAAGCGTGGGTTATTATATTCACCCGTATCGCAAGAGGTATTGTTGGCGCAATTGATATACACATTGTCCGCCAATAATACGGTGTTGTACTTGATGGTATAAGTCGCTTCACCGGAGATCTTGAATTTGCCAAAGTCTGGCGTACGCAAGGTGTAAGCAAAGTCAGCATCTATGCCAGAAGTATGTGCTTCAAAGCGATTGACGAAACCGGTGGTCAGCGATTTCAACTCACCACGCAAAGGGCCCAGACGTGCCTTGTCGGCCGCAGATAAATTTGCATAGGCAGCGATATCTTCGGGCGTGACGGCGGCACGATTAACATTGGCTTTGTAGGCACCATCTTCATTACCCAGAACTGTCACGGTATCGAGGACATCAATCTTGTTACTCCACTTGATGTCAAAGTAAGTCATGCCCAGGCTCAAGTCCTTGATGGGCTCAAACACAAAACCAATATTGTATTGATTGGACTTTTCTGGCTTCAAGTCCTTGGTGCCGGTGTTTTTTGTATTGACCTGGGTACTGCAATAACGATCAAAATAAGCATCACCGCCAACACAGCGCTTGATATCGTTGACTGTATAGAATACGTCACGACCCTGGCTGAAACGTTGTGGCAAAGATGGTCCTACCATGCCGGTGCTGTAATTTGCGCGTACCAGGAAGGTTTTATCAGCATTCCACAAGACACCCAGTTTAGGATTGGTGGTATTGCCAGCCAGTTCATAACGGTCATGACGAACAGCAGCCTGAACTTCCAGATTCTTCAGCACAGGTATGCGCATTTCGCCATACACAGCAGACAGCGATTCTGAACCGCGAATGGCGGGGAGCACAGCATATTTTGCCAGAAGACCTTGTTGCCAGTCGCTCGAGGGATTGTAATCCAGAGAGTTTTTACGGAATTCAGAACCTATGGAAACGCCCACTGCGCCGCCAGGTAAGTTGCCGAACTCTGTCGAAGTTTGCAGCTTGATCGAGTCTGACTTGCTCTTGGCCTTGACATACATATTGCCAGCCAGCTCACTGATCAGGGCCGCCGAGTTTTTATTCGCGCCAAAAGGATTATAACGGCCATCATCTATGGCTTTATTGAAGGCTTCCAGCTTGTAGGAACCCAGGGTAACGGCATTGGTGTCTTCTACCGTATGAGCCAGAGTGACAGACCAATCCCATTTGCCAACCTGGCCTTTCAATCCACCCACCAGCCACAGAGTATTGAGATCGGTTTCCAGACCGCCTTCACCCGGGAAATTGGCGCGTATCGACACGGTCTTGCCATATGTATTGTAGGGGTTGTCAGCAGGTACAGAGATATTGCCGCGATTGCGATTTTGCAGCCAGGATGTTTCGCCGTAGATACGCTTGTGATACTTGGTCACAAAGGCAGAAGCAAATGCCGTCATCTCTGGGCTAATGTCCCAGTTGGCATTGAATGTGCCACCAAAACGCTGGGTAGGTTTGACCAGGTCAGAAAACGCGGCAGTACCGTGCAGGCAGCCATTGCGGATCGCAGACGGAAACCAGTCTGCGCCACTAGGGTAGGGCATTTGGGCGCTTTTTGCGCACTCTGGATCCGGGAAGCGGGTGGAGCCGATGGAGAGCGTACCCGGGCCAGCCTGCCCATTGGCGAGTGCACCATATACGCTGGCATATTGCACGCCGCCAGGTTTATTGGTGAAGTCTATATGATTAGCCCAGTCACGGTCTTCGCCGCGTATGCGTTTTTGATCTTCTGCCGACAGGCTATAGGAGACATTGTATTTGTCCGTGGCACGGTTACCGAAACCGCCTGTCAAAGAGAATTTGCTGACATCGCCACCGCCGGAGGTAGTTTTGCCATAGCCAGCGTTGACTTCAAAGCCTTCATAATTGCTGCGCATGATGAAGTTGATGACGCCGCCTACCGCATCTGTACCGTAAATAGCAGAAGCACCATCCTTGAGCACTTCTATACGTTCTATGGCAGCCAGGGGAATGGAGTTGATATCTACCGATGTGAAGCCGTCGGAGTCATCCGAGCCAGAAACAGGCAGGCGATTGCCGTTGAGTAAAATCAAGGTAGGCATGCCGCGCAGGCTGGCAGTTGCTGCCCCATTCCTGAAGTTATTGCCGTCTGTGAATTCTGCACCATTGCCGCCAGCAGAAGTCAGGTTGCGCATCAAATCCAGCACGGACTCTGCGCCTGAGCGCAATATCTGGTCTTTGGAGATGATGGTAATCGGCGAAACACCCTCGACTTCCAGGCGCTTAATGTTTGATCCCGTCACTTCTACGCGCTGTATCTTGTCGCCAGCCTTGTTTTCCTCTTGTGCATAAACACCGGTGACGGCTGCACTGGCTATGACTGCCAGCGCTATGCGAACCAGGCGCACACTTGTTTTTTCATTCCACATTCCTAACTCTCCTGTTTATTGGCTACTTATTAACTTATTGACTATTAATTAGCTATTTTCTCAATGAGACGCTTCATGGCCAGGGCGTTCTGCATTTGGTTTCCGGCAATGTTCATACGGGCTTGTCAGCCTGAGCTGTTTTCCTGCTGTTTAGCTCAGACGAGATTTGGGCCCGGACTAAGAGTCATTCACATGAAACCGGGATATGACTCATTTTTTGATCTGATATTTGGGATTGCTGGCTTTGCGTGGTGGACAGCTTTGCAAAAACATCCTGAATCAAAATTTGAAAGCCTTACTGGCGAAACGAAATATACCAAAATAAATATATTAAGGATATATTTATAAAATCATTGTGGTATATTTGTTTCTTCTTGCTGATGCCAGACGTAGAGAATAAATCCGTGCGTGTTTGTGTATGGGCTTAAGCCTTGTGTCAGCACAACTTGAACCGGCAGCGCAGCTACAATGAAATCTCTGGTTCGTGCAGGAATGGGTCTGTTGTACTTTTATGCCAAGGAGGGATGTGCTTTGAAATATGCTGTTACTGTAATGATGCTGTCTGGCTTGATGTCAGGCTGTGCCAACAATATGCCAAAACAGGAAGCCAGGGGGGAGGTTGAGATCAATAAAGTGCTTTCCCGCACCCATATTTGCAGTGCCAGCCTGAGCCTGCGTTCACAAGCCCTGACACCAGAAGATGAAAACAAGTCCTGCCAGATGCTGGGGGTGCTGGAGCAACAATTCCACGACATGTTTGCGACCAGAGGCAAGCCTGTCAAAGATGATCACAACACCAGTCTGAGGGCAAATATCTATCAGTCCAAAGAAGACTTTCAGAAGTATGCAACCCAGCATTTTGATATGCCCACTGATAATGGTGGCATGTATCTGGAAGGCTATCCTGAGCGTCCGGGTAACCAGGCTGAGTTTGTCGCCAACCAGAAAAAAGATGGCAGTGTCCTCAATCTGGGCCATGAGTATGTGCATTACCTCGATGGCCGTTTCAATCTGTATGGCGATTTTTGCGCCAACCTGCACGACTCGCACGCACCACCAGAAAACTGCGCCAAACCTGCGCCACTGACGCCTTATCTGGTGTGGTGGACGGAAGGCGTTGCCGAGTATGTCTCCAGGGGTAAGGATAATCCGCCAGCCCTCAAGGCGGCGGCTGAAAAGACCTATGCATTGAGCCAGCTATTTGACACTGGCTATGAAAACAATAATGGTACGGTCAGGATCTATAGCTGGGGTTATCTGGCCGTGCGCTTCATGATGGAGCAGCACAGGGCCGAGATAGAAAAGATGCTGGTGTTTACCCGCAGTGGTGACTACCCACGTTATCAATCCCTGGTCAGGTCCTGGGGCACCAGCATGGATAGAGAGTTTGCGACATGGCTCGAAAATCTGGGTAAAGTGTAGTTGGAGTGTGGCCGGGCATTCGCGCCCGGCTACATTTTTTTCTTTTAGTAGCCAGCAGATTTTGATTTTCTTGGTACCGGCACAAAGTCAAATTGCCATTTGATGGGCACTGACTGGTCATTCACTTTAACAGTCTGGCTCAATGCCGGTTTGATGCTGCCCAGATTCGGATGCCAGGCCTTGATTTCATAATTGCCGTCCGGTAGTTTATCCAGCATGGCAGCGCCGCTTTGATCAGTCTTGACGAAGTAAGGCGTGTCCAGCACGAGTACGTAAGCACGCATCCAGTTATGCAAGAGACAGTAAACGATGACGATGCCGGGTTTGTCGAAAATCACAGGTGGTGGTACGACACCGCGTTCATAAGTCTTGATTTCAAATTCCTTGATGGCCGAGAAGGATTTTACATGATGTTCCATCTTGTCATAGTTGGGGAATTTGACGAGCGAGCCTGTGCGTATTGCCGTTACATAAGGTGAGAACTGCATATCACTTTGTGCGATGGTGGCTTCAGTTTTCTCTGTGGCCGGCAGGGGCATGCCTATCGGTGTCGCATACACCACTACATCCGCCATGGCATTGCCATTTTTATCGACAGCCTGGAAATTCAGTTTGGCCGCATGTGCCAGTGTTGGTGCTTGCGCGGCGATTGCCAGTGCCAGGGTGAGCAGCAGGCGCTGTGCGTGCAGAAAGAATAGTTTCATTTTGTTTGTCGTCTTTCTTTGCATTGCTTATTTGCTGACTATGGATCGCTGCATGGGAGCCAGTTTGGCGATCAGCTTGTTTTGCACTGATGACGGCACTTCATGTTTTTCCATCGCGACTTGCAAGTCTTCTGCCAGGGCATTGAAATGCGCGTTCGTGACTTGCATATCATGGTGCGCTTCCGTCATGCTGCGGCCGCTGTATTTGCAAGGGCCACCACTGAGTTCACAAAATTGTTCAGTCAGCAGGCTGGCCAGTCGTTCGGTATCGGTATCCTTGAAAGCCTTGTTGATGCGTGCATCTTCCAGCACGATGGCGACAAAGGAATTGACAAAAGTGCTGATACCAGTCTTGCCACCCAGGCTTTGATACAGTGCATCATTGCCGGTTTGCGCATGGGCAGACCCAGCGCCCAGGAAAATCAGAACGACCAAGGTTTTACACAGGCGAGAGAAAATATTCATAATATGTTTTTCTATAAATGATCAGTAGCGAATCGGACACAGGTTCTCAGAATCCGGCTTGCAGGGACAAATACCAGCCACGCTGATTTTTAGGATTGAAGATGGTAATGTCGCCCAAGGTCGCATAGGCGGCAGTGACGGATACATTTTTAGTCGGGAACCAGGCCACGAAGACATCGTAATAATCTTTTTCATTGTCGACTCCCAGATTGCGCGGTTTCATGCGGTACTCGGCACCGATGGCCAGTTTACGGTTCAGCAAATAGGCGACCGAGGTTTCCAGCATGGGCCGATAGCTATCTTTCTTGTCGCCGCCAAAACCCAGAATGCCCATCTGGTTCGCCTTGGTCAGGCGTAGCGTGCCATTCAGCAACAGACTTTGTTCCAGCAAGATCTTGGTGGCAGAGACATAGTAGTCAACACCGCTGTCATCCTTTGCACCCAGTTGTTTGACATTCGTCACGCCCAGTGCTCCCAGGCCGCCTATGCCCTTGTTGCGCTTATACATGGCACCCACGGCAATTTGCGGCATCGGGCTGTCTTGCTCATAGACGGCATCGCCTGCGATTTTGACTTTAACGCCAAAAATATCCTGTTTGATGTTCAAGGCATTCAGGGGGGCCAGTGAGCCGGTGAATTCCTGGCTGGCCAGTGACAACTCTACCCGGTCTGCGATGCCGACCGCGACGCCATAGGTTTTCAGGCTGTAATCCTGGGTAGTGACCTGGGTATAGTGGGCATTGGCACCATAGCTGTCGCGCGTGCCATAACCAGTAATCAATGCCCATGGCGTCAGGCCGCCACCGCCTGCGCCTTCAAGCTGGCTGACACCGCCGGTGGCAGTCAGTTTGCCCATATCGGGCTTCAGCATGTCCTGCGCCTGGCTGGCTTGCATGCAGGCAGCCGCGCTCCCCAACAAAGCCAGAGTGATGAATTTTCTCTTTATTTGCATCTTATTCCTCTTGATCAAACGGCAATTTCACACGGCAAAACCGTGCATCTGCTGTATATACGAAGACGACTGCAATTCAGATTCAGAGAGATGCAAAAAAATACTAAGATCGCACGCAAGTGCTAAGGCTGGGCTTTGGGAAAAACGATATCCCGTTTCATCGGTGCCAGCAGGGCCATCAGGCGGTTTTGTGTGGTGGAGGATATGGCCAGTTTGTCCATTGCGATTTGCACATCTTCTGCCAGCGCATAAAATTGTGCGGCATTGATGCCCAGGCCCTGGTGCACGGTTTTCATGTCATCGCCACTGTATTTGCAAGGCCCTGCGCTGATGACGCAAAATTGCTCTTTGAGTAATTGCGCCAGCCTGGGCATATTGGTGTCCTTGAACGCAGCCTTGATACGCTCATCCTGGAGGACGATGATGATGGTTTCATCCACGATCTGGCTGATGCCGCTTTCACTCCCCAGAGCTTGATACAGGCTTGGCGTTGCAGTCTGGGCGCAGGCGCCAGGCGCGTTTGCCATGACAGCAAACAGCAGGGCTACCATGACAGGAGCGGAAGGTGTCAGTTTCATGTGCTTATCCTCAATTGCCGATTTGCAGTGACAAATACCAGCCACGCTGATTTTTGGGATTGAAGACGGTGATGTCACCCAGATGTGCATAAGCCAGTGTCAATGAGACTGCCTTGCTGGGGAACCACGCCAGAAAGGCGTCGTAGTAAGCTTTTTCATTATCGACGGCCAGATTCTGTGGCTTCGCACGGTACTCCACACCTGCGACCAGTTTGCGATTGATCAGATAAGCGACTGAGGCCTCGGGCAGGAGCTGGTAATGATTGCGCTTGTCGCCGCCAAATCCCAGCAGGCCCATCTGGTTGGCTTTGCTGAGGCGCAAAGTGCCGTTGATGAGCAGGCTGTGGTCCAGTAACAGCTTGGTCGCCGACACATAGTAATCAACACCACTATCGTCCACTGCCCCCAGTTGTTTGACGCTGGTCACACCCAGTGCCTCCAGACCTTTGACTGCATGATTGCGCTTATACATGGCCCCGATGGCAACTTGCGGTTGCCAGTTATCCTGATCGGTGACCAGATCACCAGCAACTTTGAGTTTGATACCGACGATGTCTTGCTGTAATTCCAGCTTGTCCAAAGGGGCCAGGCTGCCTGTAAATTTTTGTGTCGCAAGGGACATTTCCAGCTTGTCGGCGATGCCTACAGCCACTCCGGCAGTTTGCAAACGATAATCCTGGGTGCTGACCTGGGTGATATGCAGATTTACCCCATAGCTGTCTTCACTGCCGTAACCGGTAATGGTCGCCCATGGTGTCAGGCCACCGCCACCTGCGCCTTCGAGCTGTATGACACCGCCAGTTGCCAGCAACCGGCCTTTATCCGGCGCGGGCAAACTCTGGGCAAAGCTGGTATCAGTCTGTGCCATGCACAACAGAGTCAGACAGAAAATAAGCTTTTGTTTTCGAGGCAGCATGATATAAATCGTCGCGACTGATGATAGTTAGCCAGCATCTTGCTGGCATGAAACGTACAGGACTTATTTATACTAGCCAGGTGAAACTTGTTCAAGACGAATTAACGCTTTGCAACAAGTACTGCAGTTTTGTTGGCATTAGTTTCACGCGCTGGAGATTTGAGTTTGGCCTGCGCTTTGGCTTGCCCCAGGCTGGCAGTTTCCTGCAAATCTGCCTGCTCTTGCGCCCCCGGCAGCATGGCCAGCTGGGTGAACAAATTCAAGGCTAAATGGTAATCGCGCCGGTCCAGCGCGACGTCGGCCAGCACGCTGATGGTCAGCGCATAATTGCGTGAATTGGTGAGTTTAGCCAATTGCTCCAGTGATTCATGCAACATCTGCTCAGCTGCATCAAGCGAGCCCATTTTGCGCAAGGTGTCACCGATTTGCATCAGGCAATTGCCTATGCTGGGGGACCAGCCAGTAGGCTTGGCCAGTTTCAATGCCTTTTGCAACCATTCCAGCGCAGATTCAAAATCATTTGCATTGCTATAGTTATAACCTATATTGGCCGCAGTCAGGATGGCGCGGCGTATCTGGCCAGATTCCAGGCATTGTTCATATGCCTTGCTTAAAAACACGACCGATTCCTCGAGCTGACCATTCAAGCCTGCATGCAAGCCCAGGAAGTCATTCATCAAGGCTGCCAGACCGGCATGAATCTCCTTGGGCGGGCTACGCGACTCAAAATGGCGGTCAAAATATGATTTTGCCAATTTATCATCGCGCAAGACGGCCACTCTGGCCAATGCTGCTGCCGTGCATTGCTTGCGCAGGATATCGTCGGCCTTACTGGCTTCATCGATAGAAATCGCCATTTCTATATCGCATTCGACATGCTTGCCCTGATCAGAAAACACAAAGCCCAGCATGCGGTGAGCATCGCTCAGGCTGGCAGGGTCAAGATGCACATCAGGATGTCTGAGTATGGCTTGTACGATGGCGGCAGCACCTTCCAGGTCGGCATGCAACCATTTCTCTTCTGCCCTTATTAATTGCAGGCGGAGGTAAACCAGGGCCTTGTCGGTGTCGCTGCGGTTTGAATTATTCAGCAAGTTACTGATTTGTTCGCACAGCGCCAGTGCCTTGCTGCTATCACGCTGACGCAAATGCCAGGCGAGTTTGAGCATTTCGTCAAGATGTTCTTGCGCCACCAAGTCGGTCAAACCTTGCTCTAAGTGCTTAACTTCGCGATCGGTGGCGTATAAATCCATCATATATTGTTTGCTGAAAAGAAATTTCATTCAGCGTAAGCGATTCAAATGTTAAAAGAAATGGATGAAAAGCTAAGCTATGGTTAGTATCTTGTTTTGAAAAAAATGTATCTCAGTTCGTTGAATAAAATCAGTTTTGATGAGTTTCACTATCACAATACGCAAGATTTAATGTCTGTGTTGTTACAGATGTTGGTTTTAACAATTTTTAACGGTATATACTAGCCCTGATTTTCTTTCCGGGAGTAATGGATGCCCCATCCAGAGATGACAGGCCCTGAGGCTTGACGCTGGTGTGAGGAAGGAAGAGCGGGATAGCAAACAAAAATTACTAATAGCTTTTTTTGAGCCCGAGTATGAGTCGTTCGTCTTTGCGTCGAGAATTGGTAATACCGATTATCGTGCTAGTGATAGGTGTGTCTGCTGCCATAGGTTGGGTCTCCATGAAGGCCGGGACGGATGCCGTCTATACCCTGACCCAGCGCATCCTCATCGATATGGTCAATCGCATCAATCATGCGACTGAAAAACATCTGGATGGTGCCCTGATTGCGCTGGAGTCGGTCGCACCCAGCTCGGCCAATTTACCCAGGGAGCAAAGTTTCTCATCTGACATGAAGGCGCTGGAAGAGAAGTTCTGGTCTGCCAGTGGCTTGTTCATGGATGTGAACAATTATGTTTATTTCGGTGGCAACGACGGGCGTTTTGTTGGCGTCTACCGCATATCCAGGGAAATGGTGCAGTTATTCTGGCGTGAGCCTGACAGCGGCAAGCGCACGGTGTTTCGGGTCAATCATGTGGGTGATCGCTCGAATGTCTTGCGCAGTGATGATTTTGATCCGCGCCTGCGTCCCTGGTACAAGATAGCGCAAAATTCAGAAAAGCCAGTGTGGTCAAAAATTTATAATAATTTTTCTTTCCATTTTCCCACGATTACCCTGGCCAAGGCTGTGTATCAAAAGGACCATGAATTTGTCGGCGTCATGGCCACCGATCTGACGCTGAAAGAGTTGTCAAACTTCTTGCGCAAACTCGAAATCAGTAAAAACAGCGTCGCCTACATCGTTGATGCTGATGGCTACATCGTTGCGACTTCTGGTCAGGAATTGCCAGAGCGCACAGTCAATGGCACGCCAGAACGCATGCGCGCCATCGACATGAAGACACCTCTGATCAGTGAAACATTCCAAAAGGTGGCGAACCTGAAGTTACCAGCTACCCAGACACAATCGATGGAACTCAGCAATGGCACTGTCGATGTGGCGATTTCACCTTTGGGTAATAAGCAGGGGCTCAACTGGCTGACCGTGGTGGCCGTGCCGCGCGCCGATTTCATGAGCAGTATCAACCAGGGCTTTATGCAAAGCATGGTGATCGCCCTGGCTTGCGTCATCTTTGCCCTGACCATAGGCCTGACCATTGTCGAGCGTGTCATACGCGATGTGCGCAAGCTGACTTCAGCGGCAGAAAAATTTGGTAATGGCGAACCCATGCCCAGCCTGCAAATTCGCCGTACCGACGAGATAGGCATGCTGGCCCAGACCTTTGTCGAGATGGAAAACAAGCTGCGCTATGACAAGTTGACCCAGGTGGCGAACCGTGAATCCCTGTTTGCCCAGATCAATTACTTGCAAAAAATGGCACTGGAAAACCCTGGTTCCAGTGAGGGATTCACCTTGCTGTTTATTGATCTGGATCGCTTTAAATACATCAATGATAATCACGGCCACGATGCGGGTGACAAGGCCCTGGTGATTATTGCGGCCCGCCTGCGCTCTGCCATACGCGAGACGGATGAGGTAGCGCGCTATGGCGGTGATGAATTTGTGCTGCTTTTAAAAGATACCAAGAATTCCATAGACATCAATAATATGGTGGAAAAAATCTGCAGTGTCGTTGAGCAGCCGATTTCACTCGATGACATCGTGGTCAGCGTCGGCGTCTCTGTGGGCTGGGCCAGTTTCCCTGAAGATGGCAGTGACTATGTCCGCCTTATCAAGATTGCCGATAGCCGCATGTATAACCGCAAGCGTGACCGCAAATCCAGCCAGTTTGTCCACCTGGCCTGAGCTGCATCATCCAGCTGGCGTATGCTGTTCTTGCCATTTGAGCAGCCAGGATGGCAGATCGGCTGAAGGCATGGGTTTGCTGATGTAATAGCCTTGGGCCTGGTCGCAGCCCAGTTCTTTCAGCAGTTGCATGACTTCCAGGTTTTCCACCCCTTCAGCGACGACACGCAAGCCCATATTGTGGCCAAGGTCTATGGTGGATTTGACGATCTTGGTGTCATCGATATCCGTTTCCATTTTCAGCACAAAAGACTTGTCGATTTTCAGTTCATGGACAGGCAGGCGTTTCAGGTAAGCCAGCGAAGAATAGCCAGTACCAAAATCATCTATCGATAATTCCAGGCCCATGGCATGCAGGCGATCAAGCGTCTGGAAAGCCCGGACCGGGTCATCCATGATGGCACTCTCCGTGATCTCCAGGCAAAATGAGGCAGGTTCCACTTCATGATTTTGCAGTATCTGGGCAAATTTGCCAGGCAAGTCCTGGTCCAGTAAATCGCGGGTGGAAATATTCACCGAGATCTTCAATTGTATTCCCTGCTGTTGCCATACATGGCATACACGCGCCGCTTCATTCATGACCCAGTGAGTGAGCTGGCGGATAAAGCCAGTTTGTTCGGCAAAAGGAATGAATTGATCGGGGAAAATAAAGCCGCGCTCGGGATGTATCCAGCGTACCAGGGCTTCGACGGCAATCACCTGGCCATGATCCAGCCCCACCTTGGGCTGCACATACAGACGGAAAGCCTGATGCTCCAGCGCTGCTCGCAATTCGCTCAGCAATGACAGGCTTTGCTGGCTGGATTTATCAATATCGGGCGAATAGATGACTGCACCGCTATTGCCTAGTTTTGCTGCATACATGGCGACTTCGACACGACTGAGCAAGCTCTGGGCATCGCTGGCATGTTCCGGGAAACCAGCGATGCCTATGCCTGCGCCCAGGTCGACGGTCTGGTCTTCTATGGAGATCGGTTTTTCCAGCGAACGCAAGATACGGTTGGCCAGGTCCAGCGCATTTTTCTTCGAGCTATTCGGCAAGAGTATGGCGAATTCATCACCTCCCAGGCGCGCTGGTTTGGTGCCACCCGTGCCAAGTTCCGCTGACAGGCGTATGGCGACCTGATTCAGCAGGATGTCACCGAAGCGATGGCCCATGACATCATTGACATGCTTGAAACGGTCCAGGTCCATCATCAGGACAAAGCAGGATTTTTCATGGGAACGGGCACTGGCGATGGCTTCTTCCAGCATGTCGGTAAACAGGGCGCGGTTTGGTAAATTGGTCAGGGTGTCCCAGTAAGCCAGGCGGCTGATTTCTTTTTCACGCTGGGCGATGCCGTCACGCATGGTCATGAAGGTGCGTGCCAGGTCACCAATTTCATCTTTTTGCTTGACGTTGATGGTGGCGGTGTAATCGCCGGCACCCAGGCTACGGGCAGTTTCTGCCAGTTGGCGTACCGGGTTGGTGATGCGTCTGGCCGTGATGACACTGACGATACTGGCAACGATAGCGCCCAGCACCGTCAGTATCAAAAGATTGCGCTGCAATTCTTTGTACGGTGCTACTGCTTCGCTGATGGATAGTTGCAGCACGGCGATGGCATTGTATTGTTCGTTGTGTGCCAGCGGAAGAATATGGGCGCTATATTGGTCCTCTTCAATTTGCAGAGGCATGGCCCTGACTTGCTGGCCGGCAGGTGGCATGAGTTTGGCCAGTTTTTGTGCATATTCATCGCTCAGGGTGGAGACATTGGTTTTCCAGTTGGCACCCTGGTCGGATGTCAGCAAGCTGATTTGCATATTTGGTTGATAGCGCATTTCATTGACCAGGTTCTTGCCCATGGGGATACCCATGACTATCCAGGCGATGGTGACCGGGGCCTGGACTGGTGCAACGAGGAATTGATACGGCCTGCCATCGACAATGGCGCTGCCGGAAGCGCTGCCGGTTTTTTCTGCCGTAGCAATGAGTGCACTGACGGTCTGTTGCAAACTACCCTTGCGCAAGTCTTGCAGGTTGGCATTGGTGGACAGGCTGATTTTTCCATCCAGTTCTGCGAGTATGGCTAAATCCGAACCTATCCTGTCACCGTGATTGGACAGGGTGGAAATAATGGTAGCCACGTCCTTGCTTGCAATCGCTTGTATAAAACCATATTCACGCCCCAGCACGGTAACGCTTTGCAGGAATTTCTGGGCGTTTTGATCCAGTACCTTTTCAAAGACTCTTTCATTGATTTTCAAGCTGGCTTCAACCGCCTGGCGCGCATTTCTGTCTATGGCATTGCCAATGGCAAAAAAAGCCGCCAGTTGCACACTCAACAGCAAACCGATGAAGAGAGTGACGACGCGATTTTCCAGACTATGCACACGCATGGACTTTCCTTGAAATAAGCGTGGAAATAATGATCTTATTTATCCGGCTTTGTAACTCAATTTTATATTCACATTGACAGCATTGCTGTCTATTTGCAGAGGCTGTTCTGGTATGGCTGCGCTGGGTGGCTGTTTTGGGTGCCAGGTTTTCAAGGTATATTTGCCAGCAGGTATGCCAGGCAAGCGGGCTTTGCCACTGGCATCCGTCTTGGCAAAATAGGGGGTGTCAACAATATGTATATACGCCACCATCTGGTCGTGGATATTGCAGCCGACTACCACGGTGCCTGGTTTGTCAAAAATGATGGGCGCGGCCGGCTTGCCAGAATACAGCTTGAGCTCAAAGGGCTTGGCGGGTGAAAATGAATAGGCATGATGCCTGACCGTATCATTATTAGGAAAGGAAATCGAGGTGCCAGTTTGCACGGCGGTCACAAAGGGCAGGAATTTCTTGTCTTTTTGCTGGATTTCCGCCGTAGCTGCCTTGGTGAGCTGCGGCCCGCTCGCCAGCTCCGCATACACTACCGCATCCTGAACCGGCTGGCCGCTGTTATCGGTCACCTGGATTACGGCATCGGCATGCGCCGCGCTGCTGAGTATCAACATGGCAGTCATGCCTGCCAGTGCCTGGGCAAAGAATTTTAATATGGGACGATACATGTTTCATCCTGCCAGAAAAGTGGTTGAAATGACCTCTTGTTATATTACTGTAGTTCTGCGCAGTACAGAAACTCTGGCCTGATTTACCAGGGATTTACTGTGGATATTTAGTGCATCTTGCCTAAAACCAGCTCGCGCAGGAATTGTTTGTAGAATATCAGGTAAAGCCAGCCCTGTTTGTTATACTATTGTATAAGGGCAATTTGCATACTCTGGCGTGCTATTGCTTGTTTGGTTTATTGTTGGCGAGTTCGTACTGGTAATTTATGCAGGATCGGCTGGAATCGGCAGGAAGATGCAGGAATACGGGGCATGGAATCAATCATTAAACACCTGGTAGAAATTACCGGGCATCGCGATCATGACTTACTGAATATTTCAGTAATTACTGCGCTGCGTCAATTGACCCACGCAGAGTCGGCGCGGGTACTCGACGTGGTTTCCATAGGCCAGCAAGTTTTCATCAAACCGCATATCAGCATACAGGATGGCAATGTCGCCATCACTGACGAAACCCAGACTGCACCCTCATCAAGTGACTTGATAGAGCAATACCCGCAGTTGAAAGAAGGTATCGCACTGCAGCAACAGGTCATCGAGCATTCCATAGACGGCGGCAAGATTATCTGGTTGCCTATCTGGATCAATGACAAGTTGCACACTTGCCTGGAAATCTACAAGCCTGCCAATTACACCACGACCACCATGGAAGTCGTCAGCGGCATGCTGATTGTCTACCGTAACTTCCAGAACCTGCTTGATTATAGTGAGCGTGACTCATTAACGGGTTTGCTCAATCGCAAAACTTTTGATGATAATTTTTCCAAGGTCTTGCGTAGCAGTGCCTTGCAACAACAAGCCAGCACCGAGGCAGAACGCGAAGAAGAAGAGCGCCGCAGCCATGAGCCTGAACGCCAGCACTGGCTGGCCGTATTGGATATTGACCATTTCAAGCGTGTGAATGACCAGTTTGGTCATTTATATGGGGATGAAGTCCTGATCCTGATCGCCAATCTCTTGCGCAGTTCTTTCCGTCCTTCAGACCGTCTGTTCCGCTTTGGGGGGGAGGAGTTCGTGATCTTGTTGCGCTCCACTTCGCAAGAAGATGCGCATAGTATTTTTGAACGCTTTCGCCAGAATGTGGAGCAACACCATTTTCCACAGGTGGGGACGGTGACCATCAGCATAGGTTATGCCCGTATAGACCCGTTTGAACCTGCCGTCGCCATTGTTGGCCGGGCTGACCAGGCCCTGTATTTTGCCAAGACCAGTGGCCGCAACCGTACCTGTTATTATGATGCGCTGGTGAGCAGCGGCGACTTGCACACTGAAGTTTCCAACGATACTGCTGAATTCTTTTAAGCCTGGCCTGGAACCAGCCGCCGGAATGGCCAGGCTTGCATCGACATCATCATCACCTGCATTTAGCTGGCAGCCTGTTCCTTGTTCTTCTTGTGCGCACTGGTCATCATGATGACGCTACCCAGAATGATGCTCATGGCCAGCATTTCGCGCATGGATAAATGTTCGCCACCAAACACCACACCCAGGGCAACCGCAATTACCGGGTTGACATAGGCATAGCTGGCAGCCAGGCCGGCCGGCACCTTGGAGAGCAAATACATATAGGCAGTAAATGCCAGCAGCGAGCCAGCCACTACCAGGTAAGCCCAGGCAGCTACTGCATTGACGGTGACTTCACCTGTCAGTTGCTCACCCTTGCACAGGCTGATGATAAACAGGAACAAGCCGCCCACCAGCATCTCACTGGCAAAGCCCATGCCGCCCGCCGCCATCTTGAGTTTCTTTTGCGACAAAATCGAACCCACGTCCCAGCACAGTATGGCCCCGAGCAAAAACAGTATGCCTAAAGGCTGGGCCGAGAATTGTCCATCAGACGCCAGCAACAGGGCACCGGCAAAACCGCAGAGTATGCCCGTCCATTCACGGCGTTTGGGCCAGTCACCAAACAGGCCAGACAAGCCGGACAAAATCATGGGCGAGCAGGCAATGAAAACGGCTGCCAAGCCGGACGACACATATTGCTGCGCCACCGCTGTCAAGCCAGTGCCACCACCCAGCATCAAAATGCCGACGATGCCACCATCACGCCATTCACGCAAAGTCGGGTTGGCTGCGCCGCGTGATTTTTGCCAGACATACAGGATAGCTCCTGCGACCAGAAAGCGCGTACCTATCATCATGAAAGGCGGAAAAGCTTTCAAGGCCACCTGTATGGCAAAGTAAGTGGAACCCCAGACTATATAGACGGTGAGCAGGGCGAGCAGGACTTGTCGTGGCAGATGGCGCATGGCTGAGGAGGCATAGATTAAATTCAGGCAATCAGTGTATGTTAGTGAGATCGATTTTTAAATGGATAATCAAAGGTAAATCAGGTACATTTCTTTTAATCTCAACGAAAAAACAGGATTTTTCCATGAAGATAGAATTGGATATGATGGATGGCAAAATCCTTGAGATCTTGCAGGCCGATGCCAGAGTCACCATGGCCGAGATAGGGCGACGCATACATCTCAGCCAGCCAGCAGTGACCGAAAGGGTCAAGCGCATGGAAGCAGCCAATGTCATCACCGGCTATCATGCCAGGGTCAATCCTGAAGCTTTGGGCTATGGCATCACCGCCTTTGTGCGTATTGCCAGTCGTGCAACCGATACGCCAGTCTTAAAAATTGCCGAGCAAGTACCAGAAGTAGTTGAATGCCATGCGATTACCGGCGAAGATTGCGTAATCGTCAAGGTGGTCGCACCTTCAGTACGCGAGCTGGAGCGCGTGATCACCAGCCTGGCACGTTGTGGCGTGACCTCGACTTCCCTGATACTGTCCTCCTCAATAGAAAGACGGGCCATCAAGCCTGTGGAATAAAACATGGAATTGCGCCAGCTACGTTATTTTGTTGCCATCGTCGATCACGGCTCGCTGTCGCGTGCAGCGCGTGTGCTACATATAGTGCAACCGGCCCTGACCCAGCAATTACAGCAACTCGAAGAAGAGCTGGGCGCGATGCTGTTGCACAGGTCGGCGCAAGGTATGCAAGCCACGGACGCTGGCAAAATATTCTATGAACATGCGCTGGCGATTTTAAAACAGGTCAGCGATGCCAGATCAGCCGTTGCCCAATCGACTGACAAGCCCAGCGGCACGGTGGCGCTCGGCATACCGCAAAGTGCTTCGGGCGCGCTGGCCTTCCCTTTATTGAAAGCCGTACGTAGCGCCTACCCCGACATCGTGTTTCAACTGACAGAAGAATTGACGGGCAATCTGACTGAACAATTACGCTCAGGTCGCTTGAATCTGGCGATTTTGTTTGATGATGGTCAGTTGGGCAGTTTTGCCAGCAAGCCACTGGTAGAAGAAGAAATGATGTATATCACGCGCACGGATTCACAATTTGCCTGTAAGCACAAATCGATTACCCTGGCCCAGGCCTTGCAGGCCACCCTGATTTTACCCAGCATACAACATGGTGTGCGGCCACGCATAGAGCAGGTAGTCAGACAGCAGGGCAAGCATATAGAGAATGTCATCGACATCACTTCGATAGCAATCCTGAAGTCCGCCTTGCTGGCCGACATGGGCGCTACCATCTTGCCAGTCTCACCGCTGCTGGCAGAAATTGAGCGTGGTGAAATGCGCGCCTGTCCCATCAGCGATGTGCAGCTATCGCGTACCGTGACCTTGTGCGCCTCCAGGAATATACCCTTGACGAATGCCGCCATGGCAGTCGAAAAACTGGTGCTGGAGCTGACGCGGGACTTGAGCGCCAGCGGAAAATGGCTGGGCACCAGCAATCTGGTGACCTGACGATGGAAGAAAAGTCGTATTGGGTGAAAATCAAAAAACCGGTACTGGCAGGCTGGTTTTTATTCTGGATATTAATGATCACCGTGGCCGTGCAAGACCATTTGAAAGGTGGCGGCCAGCATATCTGGGAACCGATATTCTGGGAAAGCTCATCTGCTCTCGTAGGCACTGCCCTGCTCTTGCTGCAAAGACGCAAGCTGACTGACAGGCGTTTATTGCAGACGCCAGCCAAATGGTTCTGGCAGCAAATCCTGCCTCTGCCTTTGCTGAGTGCGGTATTTGTCATCGCAGTGTATAGCTTGCGCCATGCTGTGTATGCGGCGCTGGGCTTGAGTTATCAGCATGATGGCTGGATCAAGGTTTACATCTATGAGTGCAGCAAGATATTCCTGTTTTTTGGTATGTTCTATGTTGTGATTTTTGGTTTGCAAGCTTATGCATCTCTGATGGAAGAAAAAGAGCAGGCAGAAAAATCCCAGGCCCTGTTACGTGAAGCGCAATTGCACAGGCTGACGCAGCAGATGCAGCCGCATTTTCTGTTCAATGTACTCAATACCATTTCATCGCTGATGTACACCGACGTCAAGCTGGCCGACACAGCCCTGAGCCAGATCGCCGCACTCTTGCGCGCCAGCATGGACCTGGGCCAGCATAGTGAAACCAGCCTGGCAGATGAATTGAAACTGCTGCAAGCCTATGCGAAATTGATGAGCCTGCGCTTTGTCGACAGAGTGGAGATCAACTGGGATATTGCCGATGAGCTGCTGGACAATAAAGTGCCCATCATGAGTCTGCAAACCATACTTGAAAACAGTTTCAAACATACGGTAGAAAAACGCAGCCAGCTGACGCATATCAAGATCAGTGCATATACAGAGTCAGGGCAAGCCATCATACGCATTGAAGATGATGCCGGGCATTTGCGAGAGGACGGCCAGGCTGCAGGCCTGGGCATCAGCAATCTGCGCCAGCGTCTGCAAGTCTTGTATCAGGGCAGAGCCAGCCTGCAGTTGAGCGATTTGACACCATCTGGCGTTATCACCGAGCTGCGCCTGCCCCTTGCTAATGGGAGCCTAGCCAGATGAAAATTATCATTGTCGATGATGAAGCCTATGCCAGAGACAAACTCAGGCGCCTGGTGGCCGAGCATGTGACAGACGCCATCGTATCGGAAGCCAGGGATGGCAAGGAGGCGCTGGTCTGCATACAAAAGCAGCAGCCTGATCTGGTCTTTCTTGATATACAAATGCCAGAGATGGATGGCATCACTGTTGCCAGTCAATTGACTGCACCTGTGCCACTGATCGTTTTTGTCACCGCCTATGACCAGTTTGCCCTGCAGGCTTTTGATGCGAATGCGATAGACTATCTGCTCAAGCCTTATGATGAGGCGAGATTCTTGCGGGCCTTACAAAGAGTCAATGAACGCAGGGCTAGCGCAAAGAAAATCCAGGCGGACCAGCATTTACTCTTGAATGAAAAAGGCCGCGTCACGGTCATCAAACTGGCCGACGTCATACGGCTGGAAGCTGCCGATAATTATGTGCTGATCTTTACCAGCCAACAGCAGCATATGATGCGACTAACCTTGTCGGGTTTGCAGGATAGGCTGGGTCAGGGTTTTGTGCGTTGTCACCGCAGCCATATCGTCAGACTGGATCAGATTATCCAGGTCTTGCCAGCACAAAAGGGTGATGCAGAACTGCTGTTGCAGAATGGCTTGCGCCTGCCATGCAGCCGCCAGTATCGCGACGATGTTGTCGCGGGACTAAATCGCTAAAAGACCGGTGCATCCATTTCACCCCTGCTGAAATCCAGTTAGCCACATTTGTCTGGCGGAACGCTGATCCAGCTTTTAATCTGCCTGCTGTGTTCATTAACAGAGCAGAGCCATGACTAATCCCGCTATTACAGCTCCAGCTTCGCCATCCCAGCGTCTATACTTTCTCGACTGGGTCAGGATCATTGCCTTCTTCCTGCTGATCCTGTATCACACAGGCATGTACTATGTGGAATGGGGCTGGCATGTCAAGAGCCCGCATGCCAGCAGCGCGATACAACCGCTGATGATGCTGACCAGCCCCTGGCGTTTGAGCCTGCTGTTTTTTATCTCTGGCGTGGCGTCTGCCTTCATGCTGGAAAAAATCGCTACCGGCAAATTCCTGCGCAGCCGCAGCCTGCGTCTTTTGCTGCCACTGATCTTTGGCATGTTCGTCGTGGTGCCGCCACAGGCTTATCTGGAAGTGGTAGAAAAACTCGCTTATGCAGGCAGCTACGGCGAATTCATGCAGCTCTATGTGCATCACTATCGCGGTTTCAAGATAGGGGGAGGTGTGCTGGATCTGCCCACCTGGAATCACCTGTGGTTTGTTGCCTACCTGTGGGTATATAGTGTGCTGCTGTGGTTCTGGCTGGCTTTCAAGCCTGCGTGGTTCCAGGCTGCCCGCAACTGGCTGCAAAAGCAGATGAAGGGTTGGCGCATCCTGGTTTTGCCTGTTGCTTACCTGGCGCTGGTACGTATGGGTTTGTTCAGTTCTTACCCACCAAATAATGGCCTGGTAGCTGACTGGTATAACCATGCCTGTTATTTGTTTATCTTTACATTCGGTGCCCTGATCGCCAATTCCCAGGCATTCTGGCAAGAGCTTGCCAGCATGCGCTGGCTGGCCCTCAGAATAGCTGCATGTGGCTGGTTGTTCCTGATTATCTATTTCAGCTTCGAATATGATGCAACACCACAGTGGTTCATCATGCTCCAGCGCGGCGTATGGGTTTGCATGGCCTGGTCAGCGATTATTGCAGCCTGTGGCTATGCGAAGCAGTACCTGAACTTTGACAGCCCGGCAAGGCGCTATCTGACGCAGGCAGTGTTTCCTGTGTATATCCTGCATCAGACTTACATCGTCATCATGGCGCATGGCATGAAACCGCTGGCCTTGCCTGCCCTGCCGGAGGGTATCTTGCTGGTTGCGCTGACAGCAGCGACCTGCTTCCTCAGTTACGAGATCATACGCCGGGTGTTTTTCCTGCGACCTTTGTTCGGACTTGATCTCGGTCTGGCTTATAAGCCAAGAGCACTGAGTCCGGGATGATCATCTGGCCTGCGACCCTGGGGCCAGTGAAACAGGCGCTGATCTGCGCTGATGCGCAGATCATTGATGCTGGCAAATCGTTTATGCATGAGACCATTCTCAGCGAATTCCCAGTTCTCATTGCCGTAAGAGCGTGTCCAGTTGCCCTCATGATCGCAACTCTCATAGGCAAAGCGCACGGCAATGCGATGCTCGCTGTATACCCAGATTTCCTTGATGAGGCGGTATTCACGTTCTGCCGCCCATTTGCGTTGTAAAAACTCTCTGACCTGCTCACGTCCCTGCGGGAATTCATGGCGATTGCGCCATATGGTATCGACTGTATAAGCCAGCACTACCTTGTCCGGGTCGCGACTATTCCAGCCATCTTCTGCCATGCGTACTTTTTGTATTGCCGTTTCCAGTGTGAAAGGCGGCAAAGGCGGGCGTGCAATTTCCTGTGATTTATCCATGTGAGTTCTTCCTGTTTCTATCTAATGTTAGGACGAGAGAGGTGATGAGTTTTAAAATCAGGCTCCAATTTATGCTATATCGTTTGTGTGAAGAATACTCATCATTTACAATAGATTATTGTAAATCCCGGAATAATCAAGTGAGGTGCCATGGATAAGCTGCATTTAATGACCGTCTTTGTGGCCGTAGCCGAAGAAGAGGGCTTTGCTGCGGCTGCACGTCGCCTGGCCATGTCGCCACCGGCAGTCACGCGTGCCATTGCTGCACTGGAAGCCAGGCTCAGCGTCAAGTTGCTCAATCGCAGCACCCGCTTTGTCCGGGTGACTGAGGCGGGCCAACGCTATCTGGAAGATGCGCGCCGCATCATTGCCGAGGTGGAAGCGGCAGACGAGGCGACGGCCGGTATCAATGCCGAGCCGCGCGGACATTTGACGGTGACTGCGCCTGTGCTGTTTGGCAAAATGTTTGTCATGCCCAGTGTCGTCGATTATTTACAACGCTATCCCGGCATGGATGTATCTGCCTTGTTTCTGGACCGTGTCGTGAACTTGCTGGAAGAGGGTGTTGATGTAGGCGTGCGCATAGGTGAGTTACCAGACTCCAGCATGAAGGCCATACGGGTAGGGCAGATACGCCGCGTCCTGTGTGCTTCGCCCGCCTACCTGGAAGCGCATGGCACGCCCGCCAGCCCGCATGATCTGGGCAAGCACAGTATTATTGCCGCCACTGGTGTCACTCCCATGGTGGAATGGCGTTTTACCCATGAAGGGCAGAATATGGCCGTCAAGGTCAAGCCACGTCTGACTATCAGCAGCATTGATGCCGCCATAGAGGCCAGCCTGGCTGGTCTGGGTATCAGTCGCCTCCTGTCTTATCAGGTGGGCGGGCATTTTGAGAGTGGCTTATTGCAGCGCATCATGCAGGCCTATGAAACTGCGCCCTTGCCTATCCACGTAGTGCATAGAGAAAGTCGCTATGCCTCGGCCAGGGTCAGAAGCTTTGTTGACCTCATCGTTGCGCAATTGCGGGAAAAAATGGTGCAGCACTGAAAGCAAGCTTGATTTCTCAATCTGTAGTTGCCTGCATAGCTTGGGTCCTTGTGATCCATGATGACTATGTGTTGACACTGGAAAACCCAGGGTGTTATATTTTGCCTGGATTTATGGGAACGTTTCCAATTTATTTGGCTACTTAATTGCCTACTTTATTGTCTCTACGCAAGTAGCATGCAAATAATGGAAATTAACCTGAATTTGATCGCAAGAAAAGAAAGAAAAAACAGAAAAAAGCAGGCGATGAACTGCTGTCTGTATGCCGTCAACACGGAGACAAAATGCGTAAACTGAATAAACTGGCGCTGTCCATCTTATTGGGCAGTCTGGCATCCATGAGCTTACCTGCGCAGGCAGGCGGGCAAAAAGCCGAAGTCATGCACTGGTGGACTTCCGGCGGTGAATCTGCCGCGGTTGCCAGGTTTGCTGATGCCTATCGTGCTGCGGGCGGTATCTGGACTGACACTGCCATTGCTGGCGGTGACCAGGCTCGCTCTGTTGCCATCAACCGCATGGTAGGGGGTAATCCGCCGACGGCGGCACAGTTCAATATTTCCAGACAATTCCAGGACGTCGTCGAGCAAGGCATGTTGAATAATGTCGATGAGGTCGCCGCCAGGGAAAACTGGGACAAGACCTTGCCAGAACCGATACGCAATGTGCTCAAGATCAAGGGCCATTATTATGCCGTGCCCGTGAACATTCATATGCCAACCTGGATATGGTATTCCAAGGCGGCTTTCAAAAAAGCTGGCATAGACAAAGAACCAGTGACGCCGGATGACATGTTCGCTGCGCTCGATAAACTCAAGGCAGCTGGCTTGATCCCACTGGCACATGGCGGTCAGGCCTGGCAAGAAACTATCGTCTTCATGGCCATGCTGGCGAATGTCGGCGGCAAGGATCTCTACCTGAGCGTGATACGTGACCGTGATGCCGCCGCCATGAATTCTGAGGCCTTTCGCAAAGTGCTGTTGAGTTTCAAACGTCTGCATACTTATATTGATACCGCATCTCCAGGCCGCAACTGGAATGACACTACAGCCTTGCTCATCAACGGCAAGGCTGGCATGCAAATCATGGGCGACTGGGTCATGGGTGAGTTCGTCGCTGCCAAACAAGTGGCAGGTCGTGAATATGGTTGCCTGCCTGGCCTGGGGCCAAAAGCACCTTATCTGATACAGGGTGATGTCTTTGTTTTCCCCAAGACCAGCAATGCTGAAACCATCAAGTCGCAAAAACTGCTGGCCAGCATCATGGTCGCCCCTGGTCCGCAAGTGGAATTCAATAAACTCAAAGGCTCTATCCCGGTGCGCAATGACGCTGATGAGACGCAAATGAATCTGTGTGCCAAAGCCGGGATGGAAATCATGAAAGATAAAAGCCGTCACGCAGGCATAGGTGAAATTTATCTGACGCCCGACCAGAATGGTGCTTTGACAGATGTCTTGACGGCCTACTGGAATACCAATATGCCTGTAGAAAAAGCGCAAAAGAATATCATTGCTGCGCTGAAAAACTAAGCGTAATCAACCGGCAGATACCAGCATACGCATGCAAGTCAGCTCTCATCACACCAGGCGCAAAGGCAAGCTGCATTTGAAGCTCATACCTCATGCAGCATTGCTGCCCATGAGCCTGACTGTGGTTTTTGGCTATCTGGCGACCGTCTTATGGACATTAAAAATATCGCTGAGCAGCTCGCGCACTTTGCCACTGGATAATTTCGTTGGCCTGGTACAGTATGAACGTCTGTTTGACAATGAGCGCTGGCTCTTGTCACTGAATAATCTGGCTGTGTATGGCGTGATCTTCATCATTGCCTGCGTCATCATCGGGTTTTTGCTGGCAGTTTTCATAGACCAGAATGTCACGGGCGAAGGTGTCTTGCGCACCATCTTCCTGTATCCCTATGCCATGTCTTTCGTCGCTACTGGCCTGGTCTGGCAATGGATGCTGACACCCGGCATAGGCGTAGAACATGGTATACGGGCATTGGGTTTCAAGGATTTTAAGTTTGACTGGATCATTGATCAGGACATGGTCATCTACACCATCGTTATTGCCACGGTATGGCAAGCCTCGGGCCTGGTCATGGCCATGCTGCTGGCAGGTTTGCGCGGCATAGATGAAGATATCTGGAAAGCTGCCCGCATGGATGGCATACCGGCCTGGCGCGTTTACCTGTCCATCATCATTCCCATGCTGGCACCAAATTTCGCAACGGTCTTGCTGTTGCTGGCAACTGCAGTCGTCAAACTCTTTGATGCCGTCGAAGCCATGACCCAGGGGGGGCCCGGCACGGCCAGTGAAGTACCAGCCAAGTTCATCATGGACCATTTGTTCGGTCGCGCCAATCTGGCGCTGGCCTCGGCAGGTGCCATCATGATGCTGCTGCCGGTGTTGGCCTTGCTGATCCCTTATGCCTATGCGCGTGCCCGCAAGGGGAAGGCATAATGCTGCAAGCACGACGGAAATGGACACCAGCCCGCATAGGCATTTACGCCTTCCTGCTGACTGCGGCAGCATTCTTCTTGCTGCCGCTATATATCATGCTGGTGACTTCTTTTAAATCCATGGACGAAATCCGTCTGGGAAATATCTTTGCCTTGCCCCTGCAATTCACGCTGGAACCCTGGCGGCAAGCCTGGAGCACGGCTTGTACAGGGGTCGCCTGCGAAGGCATCAGTGGCGGCTTCTGGAACTCGGTGGCGATTACCTTGCCGAGCACAGTATTGGCCATCTTCCTTGGTGCCCTGAATGGCTATGCCTTGTCATTCTGGCGGCCACGCGGTGCGCAAGTCTTGTTTGGTATCTTGCTGGCAGGGGCTTTCATCCCTGTACAAGTCATGATGTTCCCCCTGGTGCGTGTGCTGGCGGTGCTGAATATCTTCAGTACTCTGCCCGGCATCGTCATGGTGCATGTGATCTTTGGCATGCCTATCATGACTTTGCTATTCCGTAATTATTACCTGGGCATACCGCAGGAATTGTTTCATGCGGCACGCATAGATGGTGGCGGGTTTTTCCGCATCTTCGTGCAATTGATGCTGCCCATGTCATTGCCCATGATAGTCGTGGCGTCCATCATGCAAGTCACAGGCGTATGGAATGACTACATCCTCGGCCTGGTATTTGCCGGGCGCGAGCATTTACCCATGACGGCGCAACTCAATAATGTCATCAACACGACGACGGGCACGCGGATGTATAACGTCAATATGGCAGCCACCATCTTGACGGCCATGCTACCACTCACCATCTATTTCATATCAGGCCGCTGGTTTGTACGCGGCATCGCCGCTGGCGCGGTCAAGGGTTAAAGGCTAAGGATGAATGCATGGCATATGTAAGTCTTAAGAACCTGGGCATAGAACTTGGTGGTTACAAGATCATAGAGCAACTCGATCTGGATGTGCAGGAGGGTGAGTTCCTGGTCTTGCTGGGCCCATCCGGTTGCGGCAAATCTACCCTGTTGCATAGCATCGCTGGCTTGATCGACATTGCAACCGGAAGTATAGAAATTGCAGGCAAGGATGTCAGCCATGCCGAACCCAGTGACAGGCAAATAGGCATGGTGTTCCAGTCCTATGCGCTTTACCCCACCATGACGGTGGAAAAGAATATGTCTTTTGGTTTGCGCATCAATGGTGTGCCAAAAGCCGAGATACACAAGCGCATAGCGCGGGTAGCCGAGATGCTGCAATTGCAAAGCCTGTTGCAGCGCAAGCCAGCGCAATTATCTGGTGGGCAAAGACAAAGGGTGGCGATAGGTCGTGCGCTGGTCAGAGAGGCCAGAGTATTTCTGTTCGATGAGCCGCTGTCTAATCTGGACGCCAAATTGCGCACAGAACTGCGCCGTGAGCTTAAACTCTTGCATCAGAATCTGGGGTCCACCATGTTGTATGTCACGCATGACCAGGTCGAGGCCATGAGCCTGGCCAGCCGCATTGTCGTCATGCGGGCTGGCAAGATACAGCAACTGGGTACGCCATCGGAAGTGTATGAGCGTCCGGCCAATCTGTTTGTGGCAGGCTTTTTGGGGGCACCTGCCATGAATTTCATCGCGGGCAAGCTCGATAGTGAGAAAAAATTTATCAACGAGCATATACAACTGGACTTGTCGGCGTATGCCGCGTCACCGCAGGCAACGAGGGCTGAAGATGTGGTACTGGGCGTCAGGCCCGAGCATATGCACATACATGCGCATGGTACCTACAGTGTGCAACTAAGCCTGGTCGAGCCCATGGGCAATCACCAGTTGCTGTGGCTAAAGCTGGGTAATCAATCCTTGTGTGTGCTTGATCATGACAATCGCAGCTTCAGCTTGAATGAGAACCTGCGTTTTAATATTGATACTGCCAAAGTTTCCCTGTTCAACGCAGGAACTGGCATGCGCCTATAATCGATGAAAATTGTTTACTGCAAGCAAGGTAATATTTTTATATACTGGCCAGATATACACTATGGAAAAGAATCAAGTGGCGACGATCAAAGATGTGGCCCGCCTGGCGGGTGTGGGATTGGGTACGGCTTCACGCGTGGTCAGCGGCAAGGGCTCAGTGTCGGCCAAGACCGGTGAGCGCGTCAGGAAGGCAATAGCAGAGCTGGATTTTCGTCCTTCGCATGCGGCCCGCAGCCTTTTGTCTGGCAGCTCGCAAATGATAGGCGTGTATATTCCTGTGCTAAAGGGCACTTTCTACATGCCCATACTGCAATCCATTGATACTGAGTTACGTCTGGCAGGTTTGCATATGGTGGTGGCCTTTGGCGTAGGTATAGGGGATGAACGACGCCAGGGTGTCGAAGGCATAGAGTTTTTGATGGAGCGTGGTTGCGACGGTCTTATCGTCATGAGCAATGTATTGACCGATGAAGATTTTTCTATCCTGGGTCAAAAGCGTGATCGTCTGGTCGTCCTGAATCATGCCTCGGAAGCGATTACTGAGCAGTGCTTCACCGCCGACCATGTACAGGGCGGTGTCATGGCTGCCCGCGCCTTGCTGGAATACAAGCATAAAAAAATTGCAGTCATCGCCGGGCCATCAACGGCACCGGATAATGTGGAACGTATCAATGGCTTTCTCGGCGAACTGAACAGGGCAGGTATCAATACTGCCGACATGTGGATAGCCGAAAGCGACTTCTCGCCTGAGGGCGGCTGGAATTGCGCCAAGGAATTGCTGGATTCTGGTAGTCCTTTTACTGCAGTGTTTTGCGCGAATGATGAAATGGCCCTGGGCGCTTTATCTTATTTTCAGCAAGCGGGTATATGCGTGCCGCATGATGTGTCGGTCATCGGTTACGATGATACTCTGAGTGCCGCCTATGCCGCACCGCCGCTGACGTCGGTGCACATACCCTGGCGTGAAGTCACGCTCAGTGCGCTCAATGAATTATTGAATCGCTGCTATGGCAGCCATAGACCAGTACAGCGCGATTATGAGATCAAAGTGACCATGCGCGCATCCCTGGCCAGGCCCGGCAATGCAAGACGTAAAACCAGCTGATTTTTTCTGAGCATTTCTATCTATTTTAACCAGCGATAAGACATCAGAATTTCCCGCTGGAATGTGTTGTGGAAAGTATGCAAATAAAACTAAAAAGATGAATAGAATTTCTTGACTATTCATTTTCTTTGCGAGATTATGGAAACCTTTCCAGTTAATGTGTAATACGATTTACCTGAAGGTATTGCGAAATCAAGATGGTTCAAGGTTTCAGCTCGGCCTGGCTGACGCAGACAGTACTTTGATAGCGGGTTTTACATCCGTTAAGTACAACAAGACCAGCTTCATTTCGAAGCAGCATTCTTAACGGGTTATTGTAGTGAAGCAAGTCTCTGTGCATGGCATGAACTAGTTTGTTACGCATGACTGATGTTGGTGGGCGGCCAGGTTTGGAAATTTGCAATGCCTGTAGCGAAACCATTGATGAAAGGGAAATGCCTGGGATCAGCTAATACTTTCTTTGAGAATTTTGAGTGATATAAGCTCAAAATTTTTTAATCTAAAATGGAAACGTTTCCATTTAAATTGATAAATTGATTCACTTCTATATTGAACAAGCAAAAATATGAGTAAAAGTCTACTTCATGCAGCTACGCCACTCCGCTTGCAGCCAGAGCGTGCGGATTTTAATAGCGATTTCTTGTGGGGAACTGCAACCTCGGCTTACCAGATAGAAGGTGCGGCTAGCGCCGATGGCCGGGTTGCCTCGATCTGGGATCGCTTCTGTGAGCAACCAGGTGCAATACGTGATGGCAGCAATGGCGCAGTGGCATGCGATCATTATCATCGCTGGCCTGAAGACCTGGATATCGCGCAAAGCCTGGGTTGCAATGCTTACCGTTTTTCGATTTCCTGGCCGCGCATATTTTCTGCTCCGGGTTCTGCTCCCAATCCTGAAGGCCTGGCTTTTTATTCACGGCTGGTGGATGGCATGCTGGAGCGCGGTTTACAGCCCTGGGCTACCTTGTATCACTGGGACTTGCCCCAGTATCTGCAAGACCAGGGAGGCTGGGCTGTGCGTGAGACTGTGCATGCCTTTGTCGAGTTTGCCGATATCATGAGCAGGCATCTGGGCGACAGGGTCAAGCACTGGATCACGCATAATGAGCCATGGTGCACAGCCATGCTGGGTCATGCCGATGGCATACATGCGCCTGGCATCAAGGACTTCAAAATGGCGATACAGGTTTGCCATCACGTCTTGCTATCGCACGGACTGGCGACGCCTGTGATACGCGCCAATGTCACGGATGCGCGGGTAGGGCTGGCGTTGAACTTGCATCCTGTTTCTGCAGCCACAGACAAAGTGGAAGATATCGCGGCGGCCAACCTGCATGACGGCTTGCGCAATCGCTGGTATCTCGATCCCCTGTACGGTCGCGGTTATCCTGAAGATGTGTGGCAAGCCCTGGGTGCCTACGCACCAGCGGTGGCAGATGGTGATATGCAAGCCATGGCCGTTGCCACCGACTTTTTGGGCGTGAATTTCTATTTCCCTGAAATGGTGGAGCATGTGCCGGGTGCCTCACCCCTGAATACTCGCCTGGTGGATGCAGTGGGCGTCGAGCGCACCGCCTTTGGCTGGGAAATTGCACCAGAGGGTATGACAAGTTTGCTGAAACGCATACAGGATGATTACCAGCCCAGCGCCATGTATATCACTGAAAACGGTGCAACGTATGATGACTATCTGGATGCAGACGGCCAGGTCCGCGATGAATTGCGGCGCGATTATCTGATACGCCACCTGGTGGCAATCAGGGAGGCGATCCATCTGGGTTGCCCGGTCAAAGGTTATTTCCTATGGAGCTTGCTTGACAATTTCGAATGGGCGGAAGGGTGTTCGCGCCGTTTTGGCATTACTTATGTGGACTTCGTCACGCAGCAACGCACGCTAAAACTCAGCGGAAATTGGTATAGAGATTTTTTGCAGCAGGCAGTAGCTACAGAAAAAAACACGCTCACAACGGAGTCGCAATTCCAGGAATCCTCGCATGCGTAAGTCTATCAATCCAGGCAAGAACCTGGCACTGAAATTGACGTGTTGCAGGATACATTTTTCATTGACAAATAAAAACGGGGGTAGCACTATGCATTTTTTATAATTGGAAACCTTCCCATTGATGGGTAAGGCAAAGCTGTTAGCAGTACATGTGCATGGCGCAAAAAGACGCCGGCCAAAAAAAACAAAAAAATACCAGTAAGACGCGTATGCAAAACAATGCGTAGAAAACGGCGATCTGTCGATAGTGGCTTGTGATGTTGGAACTGTGGCGGGAAAGTCCATTTCAACTCCTAATCTGCGGGCACGCCGATCACTGAAAATAAATTGGGAGACAAAATGTTTCATCAAATGACCAAGCGTACCCTGATAAGCCTGGCTGTCGCCAGTGCCTGCGCCCAGCTCACATCATATGTATGGGCACAAGAACAGGAAAGCAATAAAACGGTAGAAGAAGCAAAACCTAAAGCAAAAAAAACAGATGCAGACAGGGCAGAAGTGCAGGAAGTGACAGTGACTGCCACCCGTCGCAGCACTTCTCTGCTAAAAACCCCTTTGGCCGTAACGGCCTTCAGTCAAGAGAAATTGAACAAACAAGGTATTACTAATCTGGCAGGCATTTCTGGTGAATTACCGAATGTGCAGATGGATGGCCAGGCCAATGACTCTGCCGTCAAGATCACCATACGCGGTATCACGGCCACCAATTTTACCGAGATTGGTGATCCTTCCGCCGGCTTGCATATAGACGGTTTGTATTCCCCACGACCACAAGGTGCACAAGCCCTGATGTTTGATCTGGATCAGGTCGAAGTCTTGCGCGGTCCCCAGGGGACTTTGTTTGGCCGTAATTCCACCGCCGGTAGTATCAATATCATCCCGGCCAAGCCTGACTTTAGTTCCACCTATGGCAGCGCCTCGTTTGAAACCGGCAGCCTGAACCTGCGCAACTTTAATGCCATACAAAATATCGTCATCAATGACAAGCTGGCCTTGCGCGCCACCTTGATGAAGGTGACCAGGGACAGCCCCTTCAACCAGATGCAGGACTTCAGCGAGGCGAATATTCCAGCCCTGGGCTGGAAACCTGATGGCATACCTGACGTGACCCAGCGTTTCAATAGCAAGGTATCAAAAGCCGATGGTTATAATAATCAGAACCAGTGGGCAGGGCGCCTGGCTGCGCGTCTGAAAGTCAATAATGACCTGGAATGGCAACTGGCTTATGAACACTTCCAGGATTCCGGGGCTGGCTACATAGGCATGCGTGACTGTGACCAGTCGGCCGGTACGCGCTGGGCTTGTGTACGTGGCCAATATGATGTGCTCATCAATGTGCCGGGCAAGGTGGATATGTCGATAGACACGGTGCGCTCCAAGGCCATCTGGAATGCCAACAAAAACACCACGCTGGAATATGGTTTCGTCTACGCCAATCAACAGCGCAGCCAGGTGCATGATGATGATGGCGGTGTCTCGCCTTATGCATTCGAAGTCACAGGCAGGAACCCGCCAGATGGCAACTGGTCGGTCTGGCCTATTTCTGACAACCTGACGCGCACCCTGAATTCAAAATACCTGTCCACTGTACATGAACTGCAATTGAAACAGAATTTTGATGACTGGCAGTATGTGGCCGGTGCTTTCTGGATGCATGAAAAGAATGCCATCAATTTTGGCCAGGAACAAATGCACTACGGTCCGAATAATATTCCTATCAGTCAGTTCTATGCCCAGCCCGACCGCCAGATCGATTCCAAAGCCCTGTTTGCCCAGGCTGACTGGCAATTCAATCCAGTCTGGACAGCGACGTTAGGTGCACGCTATACCAGAGATTCTAAGACTGATAAAGGTGGCATGAACCTGGGTGGCAATAGCTGGGGTGGTCAAAGCTTTGGCTATTACAATGGCATGTTCGACTATGGCACGCCAGGCACAGATAGTTATCGCGTACCTAATGGCAATCAGATCACGCCACAAATGGGAACCCTGGGTGGCGCTGCGGCGTACGCGGGCTATGGCCCTGGCACCAATAATGACCACAGCGATAGCTGGAGCAAGGGCACTTATCGTTTGGGTCTGCGTGCGCAATTGACGCCTACCGATATGGTGTATGCCGCCCTGGCCACTGGTTACAAATCGGGTGGCTTTGGCGACCGTACCAATAAATGCGGCCCGACCGGTTGCGTCTTTGGTGACAACAAAAAAGAGCAAATCACTTACCTGACCTATAAACCAGAAACAGTCACCAATTTTGAATTGGGTTACAAGGGCAAGTTGCTCGATAACCGCCTGGCTTTGTCGGTGGTCCTGTTTGCCATGCAGTATAAAGACATGCAACAGACTGGTGGCAACTTCCTGGCCAAGGTCAATACACCAGACAACCTGCCTTGTCCATCATGGGCACCGACTTGCGATGTGGCGACTGCCTGGCAAACCGTCAACGTAGCCAAGGTCAATTTGTCGGGTATAGAAACTGAGTGGGATTATCGCCCATGGCCAGGGGCAAAACTGGGCGGTTTTTTCAGCTATTTGAAAAGTGTCATTCATGACTATGATTCCTATGATGATGGTTACGCCTGCGACCAGCGTGCCGAGGTAGGGGCAGTTGCCTGCCCGGCAGTCTATACCGGGACGGATGACAGATTGCGTGGCCGCCGTGCCTATAATCTGGAAGGCAATCAAATGCCGAATGCACCCAAGTTCACTCTTGGCATGAACTTCTCGCAAGAGATTGCACTCGACCACGGCTACACCCTGACACCATGGATAGGCATGCGCTGGCAAGACAAGGTTTATTTTGACTTGCGCAATTTCGACAATCCCTACATAGGTCTGACGCAAAAAGCCTATGCCAAGGGTGATATATCGTTGAAGCTGGTGGCACCAAATGACAAATGGTTTGTTGAAGCCTATGTGCGTAACTTCAGCGATGCCAAGGCCAAGACCAATGGCTGGAATGCCGGTGGTGGAAAGATGGGAGCAAGTTATATAGACCAGCGTTCTTTCGGCATCAAGGTTGGTGCCAGTTACTAAGCAAGGACTAAGCAAGAATCAGCCTGATGGAATTGAGTATCATCCATCAGGTTCTTATTTTGCAAAAAAACAGACAGTATGAAAAAAATCTCTTTGCCTGTGTGTTTCATTTCCCTGAGTCTGTTACTGCTCACCGCTTGCGGTGGCAGCAACAGCCTGGTGCAAACACAAGTCACGCCCAGCTTACAGCAAGGCTGGGAACTGGTCTGGGCTGATGAATTTGCTGCCGATAAACTGGATACGCAAAGCTGGCAGATAGAAACCGGTGGCCAGGGCTGGGGTAACCATGAGCTGGAAAACTATACTACGCGTAAAGAAAACCTCAGGCTAGAAAATGGCATGCTGGTCATAGAAGCACGGAAAGAAAAATATGGCGACAACGACTATACCTCGGCACGAATAAAAACAGCAGGTCTGCGCGAATTCACTTATGGTCGTTTCGAGGCGCGTATCAAGATACCGGCAGGCCAGGGCATCTGGCCAGCTTTCTGGTTGTTAGGAGTTGATAAAAGTGCGGTAGGCTGGCCCGAGCGCGGTGAAATCGACATCATGGAAAACATAGGCAAGGAAGCAGCAACTACCTATGGCACCTTGCACGGACCTGGTTATTATGGCGCAACCGGTTTTGGTGGCTCAAAAAAACTCACGCAGGGGAAGTTGGCGGATGACTTCCACATCTATGCCGTTGAATGGGATGCAGAGCAGATACGCTGGTATCTTGATGGACAACTATACCATCAGGCCAGTCCTGCAACCGTGCCAGGCAAGTGGGTTTTCGATCATGATTTTTTCATCATCCTGAATCTCGCGATAGGCGGTGACTGGCCAGGCGCACCGGATGCAAGCACCAGCTTCCCGCAGCAAATGCTGGTGGATTATGTGCGCGTGTATAAAAGAAAAACCTGAACCAGATATCATCAATAAAGAGACAAAAGTGAATCAGCAGATTCCTTCAATAATAAAGAGTACACCATGATGAAACTGAAGCAAAAAACTGTACAAATAAGTTCCGCAATCCTGTTGATTTGCGGGGCAGCCCACGTGTTTGCGGCTGAGACCGCAAACCAATATGGACCGTGCAAGATGCCGGAGAAAAATCTGGCTGCCTGGCCACAAGTTCAGAGCGTGATCACTAAAGACCCGGCAATCGAAGCAAAAGTCGCTGCCATCGTCGCTGGTATGACGCTGGAACAAAAGATAGGCCAGATGACGCAGCCGGAAATCAAGTCGATTACACCAGATGATGTGCGGCGCTATTATCTGGGATCGGTCCTGAATGGCGGTGGTAGCTGGCCAGACCGAAATAACAAACATGGTACGGCGGCTGACTGGGTAGCGCTGGCTGACAAATACCATGAAGCTTCGATGGCGACTGATATGGCAGTCAAGGTCCCGGTCATCTGGGGCATAGATGCAATACATGGCAATAGCAATGTATATGGTGCTACGCTGTTCCCCCACAATATAGGCCTGGGCGCCGCCCACAATCCGCAGCTGGCGGGTCAGATAGGGCGAGCCATGGGCAGGGCTGTACGCGCCACCGGCATCGCCTGGGTGTTTGGCCCCACGCTGGCGGTAGTACGTGATGACAGATGGGGGCGTACCTATGAAAGTTTCTCGGAAGACGGTGCACTGGTGCGCCAGTACGCCGGTGAATATGTCAAGGGCTTGCAAGGCTCCTTCATGGATGATGGCAATGTGGTGGCCACTGCCAAGCATTTCATGGGCGATGGTGGCACCGATCAGGGCAAGGACAGGGGTGTCAATCTATCCAGCAATGCGCAGATGATTAATACCCATGCGCAAGGCTATATGACTGCTCTGGCAGCCGGTGCGCAAACCGTCATGGCATCCTACAATAGCTGGAATGATAAAGCCTCCGGTGCCAATTACGGCAAGATGCATGGCAGTAAGGCACTGCTGACTGATGTGCTGAAAACAAAAATGGGCTTCGATGGTTTCATCGTCACCGACTGGGATGCGATAGGTGAAGTGCCCGGCTGCCGCAATGACAGTTGCCCGCAAGCGATTAATGCAGGTATAGACATGGTCATGGTGCCAGATGCCTGGAAGGCTTTCATCAGCAATACCATCGCCCAGGTCAAGTCTGGCGAGATACCCATGAGCAGGATAGATGATGCAGTGACGCGCATCATACGCGTCAAATTACGCGCTGGCCTTTTCGGTAAAAAACCTTCAGAGAATATCTACGCAGGCAAGCAGGATGCCTTGCAGGACCGCGAGCTGGCCAGGCAGGCTGTGCGTGAATCCCTGGTCTTGCTCAAGAATGATGGCGCAACATTGCCGCTGGCACGCAACAAGAAAATCCTGGTGGTGGGCAAGACTGCTGATGATATCTCCAACCAGACCGGCGGCTGGTCACTGACCTGGCAGGGCACGGATAATAAAAATACTGACTTCCCGAATGCTGATTCCATACTGACAGGCATCAAGGCTGCCTTGGGTGAAGCCAATGTGGAATTCAGTGTCGATGCCAGGGGTGTCGATCTCAGCCGCTTTGATGCCGTGATTGCCGTCATTGGTGAAACACCGTATGCGGAAATGTATGGCGATATCGGTCCCGCTGGCACTTTGCGTCATACCGGTCGTTATCCTGAAGACCTGGCGGTATTGCAGGCTGTGGCAGGCAAGGGCAAGCCGATAGTCACGCTGTTTGTCTCTGGCCGCCCTTTGTATGTCAATGACCTTATGAACTTGTCTGACAGCTTTGTCGCTGCCTGGTTGCCAGGTTCAGAAGGCAAGGGTGTGGCGGATGTCTTGTTCCGCACTGCAGATGGCAAGCTGGCACATGATTTCAAGGGGACGCTGTCATTCTCCTGGCCCAAATCTGTCTGTCAGACCAGCCTGAATTTTGATGAAGCTAACTATTCACCACTATTCAAACTCGGATATGGCCTCAATTATTCCAGCAAGAGCAAATTGGGCAAACTCGACAGCAAATATCCCTCGGGTGGCTGCGGCGTGACCAATGCTTACCCGATATTCAACCAGGCTGACCGCGCGACTTATCCTCTGTATGTCATCAGTGGCAATGAACAGCAGGCCGTCGGTGCAGATTTGAACCGGGTCTTGAACATGCCTGGCATCAGTGTGCAAACCTCGCAAGTGAATAGCCAGCAAGATGCCAAGCTCATTAGCTGGAGTGGCGCAGCCAGTGTGGCGGCGCGTGCCAACCGTGGATTGGCCATCCCTGCCTTTGCCAGCAAGGATGGGGCGTTGACATTTGATACCATCGTTGCCACAGCACCTGAGGCTACTGTCAGTCTTGCCATGCATTGCGGGAATCACTGTGCCGCTACTCTGGATGTGACAGAAATTTTCAAACGCCTGGTGGGAAAAAAAGAAAAACAGACGATCAAGATACCGTTATCCTGCTTTGTCGCCAAAGGAGTTAAATTGAATAATGTCGATGTGCCATTCAGCATCAGTACCACATCGGCATTTTCTGCAGCCATCACGAATATACAAATTCTAGGCGGTGCAGCCAAAGACCAGGATGCTGTGCCCTGCGCAGAGTTGAAATGATGCTCAGTCAAAACACCAAGCAGACTTATCCACGCTTGCTGGCTGATATCGGTGGCACCAATGCCCGTTTTGCACTGGAGACAGCAGAGCGCCAGTTTGCTGCCGTCAAGGTGCTGGCCTGTGCCGACTTCCCCAGCCTGGCTGATGCCATGCAAAGCTATCTGGGCAGCGCCGAGCTTAAGCAGATGCTGGGGCGCAATGAGCAGCGTATAGCCCATGCCGCAATTGCCATTGCCAACCCTGTCGAAGGTGACCAGGTGCACATGACCAATCATGACTGGAGTTTCTCTATCGCTGGCTTGCGTCAGCAACTGGACTTCACCACCCTGCTGCTCATGAATGATTTCACTGCCCTGGCCATGGCCCTGCCTTATCTCGACGCCAGCCAGCGCCAGCAAATAGGCGGTGGCGTCGAGCAGCCTGGCCGTACCATAGGTCTTATCGGTGCAGGCACTGGCCTCGGTGTCTCAGGCATTATTCCGGCAGGCTCATCCTGGATACCATTAGCAAGCGAAGGCGGGCATGCCAGTTTTGCACCTGCGAATAATGAAGAAGTACAGATATTACAAAGCCTGTGGCAGCAATATGAGCATGTCTCAGCCGAACGCCTGTTGTCAGGCAAGGGACTGGAATTGATCTGTACTGCCATCTCTGGCAAGACGATTGATGCAGCAGACATTACACGCCGCGCACTGGATGGCAGTTGCGCAGATTGCCTGCGCACGGTAGAGCACTTCTGCGCCATCCTTGGTAGCGTGGCTGGCAATGTCGCGCTCACGCTTGGGGCAAAGGGGGGCATGTATATAGGTGGCGGCATAGTCCCCAGGCTGGGGCCTTTGTTTGCTGCTTCGGCATTTCGCCAGCGCTTCGAAGCCAAGGGGCGGCTCAGCGGCTTCCTGGCGCAGATACCGACTTATCTGATCACGGAAGAATACCCGGCTTTCATCGGTGTTTCAGCCATGCTGGCTGATCATCTGGATAAGCATAAATAAAATTATATAAGGAGGAACATGATGGAAACTTCACTGCCGAGCAGCGCCACCCTTACATCTGATCACAATGCCAGGAGTCAGACCAGCTCTCTCGTCATCGTGACGATTTTGTTTTTCATGTGGGGTTTTTTAACTTCACTCAATGATGTGCTGATCCCGCATCTGAAATCGATTTATACCCTCAGCTATGTACAGGCGACGCTGGTACAGTTTTGCTTCTTTGGCGCTTACTTTATTGTCTCAATACCTGCTGGGATGCTGATCAAGAGAATTGGCTACCAGCATGGTGCAGTGACTGGCCTGGTCATCGCTGCGGTGGGTTGTGCGCTGTTCTACCCCGCCTCCATGGGCAGTTATGCATTGTTCTTGCTGGCTTTTTTTGTGCTGGCTTCCGGCATCACGATACTGCAGGTTGCCGCCAATCCCTATGTCACGGTACTCGGTGAAGCAAAGACGGCTTCCAGCCGCCTGACGCTGACGCAAGCCTTCAATTCCCTCGGGACGACAGTAGCGCCAGTTCTGGGTGGCATACTGATTTTGTCCGGTGCTGCTCTGACTGCTGCCGAGATAGCGCAATTGCCAGGCTCAGACCAAGCTGCTTATCGGGCTAGCGCTGGTGCTGCTGTACAAATGCCTTATCTGATGTTGGCAGCGGCATTGCTGTTGCTGGCAGTCTTGTTTGCCTTTGCCCGCCTGCCTAAAATTTCACATGCAGAAAGCAGTGAGAGCACGGTCAGCAGCAGTCAAACTTCTGTGCTTGCACACACGCATTTGCTCATGGGTGCGATAGGTATATTTCTGTATGTAGGTGGTGAAGTCAGCATAGGCAGCTTCCTTATCAATTTTCTTGGCGAGTCTGACGTCGGTGGCCTGACACCTGCAATCGCCGCACACTATGTCAGTTTTTACTGGGGCGGTGCCATGGTGGGCCGCTTCATTGGTTTTGCTGTCATGCGCAAGGTCAGCCCGGGTAAGACCCTGGCATTCAATTCAGCTGTGGCCATAGCCCTGATTCTGACGGCGATCTATGGCCATGGTTCACTGGCGATGTGGGCGATCCTTGCGGTAGGCTTATGCAACTCCATCATGTTCCCTACCATCTTCAGTATGGCTCTGAATAAACTTGGGCCTTTGACGGGGCAGGGTTCAGGCATCTTGTGCATGGCGATAGTCGGTGGTGCGCTCGTGCCTTTCCTGCAAGGCTATCTGGCTGACAGCATAGGTCTGCATGCGTCTTTCTATGTGCCGGCAGCCTGCTATATCTTCATCCTGTACTTTGGCATACGTTATGCGGGCATGTACTCCGCTCCCAAATAATCATCTACTATAGTCACTTCTTCCTTGTATGGGGGATTCGGGAGCTTCATGCTCCCGTTTTTTTTGCCTGTAGCAGATTTATGAATAATAATGTGCGCTCTCCATGCATGGGTAGACAGCAAAGAAATGACTACTGTGAAAAAAGAACTCTGGGCGACACTGGCAGGTATCTCGGCCTTTCTCGGTGGCTTGTTGCATGTCATCGCCCTGATGGGGGGCGCAGACTGGATTTATTTTTTTCATGCCCCACCCTCAGTGGTAGAGTCAGCGCGCCTGGGCACCTGGCTTGCTCCGGTGAGCACTTTATTCATAGCAGCCCTGATGTGGCTGTGCAGCCTGTATGCATTTTCCGCCGCAGGATATCTGCGTCGCCTGCCATTGCTGCGCACGGGTTTGTTGGTGGTGGCTTTTATCTGCATAGTGCGCGGCCTGATCTTTTTCCCCTTGATCATGCTTAACTCAGCCTGGTTAAAGCGCCTGGATACTTTTGAAATAATTGCCTCTGTGATCTGGCTGGCGATAGGTATATTCTTCGCATTGGGCTTGCGTGCTGCGTGGAAAAGGGCATACTGAATTTTCTGATGACACTCTTGACTCAATAAATGAAAAGAAATAACAATCCCTATCTTTTCTGGTCAGGCATGGTCCTGGTGCTGGGGGCCCTTATCCATCTTGCCACCCTTTGGGGCGGGCCAGACTGGTATGCCTATATAGGCGCGCCGGATGGCATTGTCGCAATGGCGAAGGCCGGCAAACGCTATCCTGTGGTGGTTTGCCTCATCATTGCCGGCTTCCTGTTTGTCTGTGCTGCGTTTGCATTTTCCGGAGCGGGCTTGATCCGGCGTCTGCCTTTGCTGCGCACGGTGCTGGCATTGATGGCTGGCGGATTGATAGTCAGGGGCATCAGTTTCATCCCTCTGGTTATCTGGTGGCCAGAAGCACTGGCTTTTGTCACGAGCATCCACAGTGTTAATACCTTGCTGCTGATTACCTCGGCGATTTGCCTGGGAACGGGCCTGGGGCTGGCTATTGGCCTCAGGAAAATGATGAAGCCATCAGTTTAAACGGAACATAAAATAGGTATCATTTTTCATGATACCCCTATTTTAATTCCATATTTTCCACAAACGTGTATTCAACCTACACTGTGAACACAGCAGATTTCAAAGGAAGTCGAAGAAGCGCTGCAGCGAAATTTCGAAAGCTTCTTTTGATGTCTTTTTGATTCGACCAGCTTGGTGTCAAGCACCGCGTAATCACCTCGTAGCATATCTGACGTTGGCAGATGTGATACAGATAGCGTCTTGATATCGAATTTTGTGTCGAATTCGAATAAAATGGTAGTTATCACTACCAACGCAACGAGAGCCTATCTCTGATACCTCGCTATAGGCTCCGAGCAAAATTGTGTCTTACCGGATACAACGCATGCTCTTTGCGATCTAAATCACAAATTTTGGAGCCACCTTATGTCATCCGACACCACCATGGAGTCTGCTGGACTCTCGTCCCTTGCCAGAACAGGCAATAGCAATCAAGAAGCATCTAGCGATGCGCTCGAAGCCAGCCAGATCACCAGCCCCCCGCAATTGAATGATGTGCAACTTGACGATAAATATACGTCGAACAGCGGCACGATCTTTTTGTCAGGCATACAAGCCCTGGTAAGACTGCCCATGATGCAGCGCCAGCGCGACCAGGCTGCTGGACTGAATACGGCGGGATTTATTTCCGGTTATCGTGGCTCCCCGCTGGGTGGTCTGGATGAAACATTGTGGAAAACCAAAAAACTGCTGGAGCAAAACCATGTGCAGTTTGTGCCCGGCGTCAATGAAGACCTGGCAGCGACCGCAGTCTGGGGCTCGCAAACGGTAGACCTGATAGGCCCGGCCAAATACGATGGTGTATTTGGCATGTGGTATGGCAAAGGCCCTGGCGTGGACCGTAGTGCTGACGTCTTCAAGCACATGAACCATGCTGGCACATCGAAACACGGTGGTGTTTTGCTAGTGGCCGGTGATGACCATGGTGCGTATTCCTCAACGCTGCCACATCAGTCTGACCATATATTCTCCGCCTGCATGATCCCTATGCTCTACCCCAGCAATGTGCAGGAATACCTGGACCTGGGCTTGCATGCATGGGCCATGTCGCGTTTCTCAGGCTGCGCAGTCGGCTTCAAGGCCCTGGCTGATACGGTAGAGTCGACTTCTTCCGTCGATGCTGACCCTTTCCGCCTGCAAATCAAGCTACCGCAAGACTTTGTCATGCCTGAAGGTGGCCTGAACACGCGTTTGTCTCTGGATACCCTCGGCATACAGGCACGCAAGCAGGAAGCCCTGATGCAGGATTACAAGATCTATGCAGCCCTGGCCTATGCCCGTATCAACAAACTCAATCATGTCACCATAGACAGCCCGACGGCGCGTCTGGGCATCGTCGCCTCCGGCAAGTCTTACCTTGATGTGCTGGAAGCGCTGGAAGAACTGGGCATCGATGAGAAATTCGCTGCCGAGATAGGCATACGCCTGTTCAAGGTATCCATGCCCTGGCCGCTGGAGCCGGATGGCGTGCGTGAGTTTGCCCAGGGCCTTGATGAAATTCTGGTCGTTGAAGAAAAACGCCAGATGGTCGAGTACCAGCTCAAGGAACAACTATATAACTGGCGCGATGACGTGCGCCCGCGCGTCATCGGCAAGTTCGATGAAAAAGGTGAATGGGTACATCCGCGTGGTGAATGGCTGCTGACTTCCAAGGCTGACTTTTCGGTGGCGCAGATTGCGCGCGTGATTTCTTCACGCATCGCCCGTTTCCATACCAGTGACCTCATCAAGGCGCGTCTGGCGTTTTTGGAAGCCAAGGATGTCGTGCTCAGCAAGCAAGTCAATACGCCGGCGCGCCCGGCTTACTATTGCTCAGGCTGTCCACACAATACCTCGACCAAGGTGCCGGAAGGCAGCCTGGCACTGGCTGGCATAGGTTGCCATGTCATGGCTACGGCGATTTATCCTGAATTCAATAAACTGACCACCCATATGGGTGGCGAAGGCGCGCCCTGGATAGGTCAGGCAGCTTTCTCGACCTTGCCGCATGTATTTCAGAACCTCGGAGATGGCACTTATTTCCATTCCGGTTATCTGGCAATACGCGCGGCGGTCGCTGCCAAGGTCAACATCACCTATAAGATTTTGTATAACGATGCAGTGGCGATGACGGGTGGACAACCCGTCGATGGCACGATCAGCGTGCCGATGATGGCGCAACAGATGGCGGCAGAAGGTGTCAAGCGTATCGCCCTGGTGACTGAGGATTTGTCACGTTACACAGACCGCTCCAACTTGCCTAGCTTTTTAACTCTGCATGACCGCAAGGACATGGATGCTGTGCAACGCGAATTGCGCGACATACCCGGCGCGACCGTACTCATCTACGACCAGACCTGCGCCGCCGAGAAGCGTCGTCGCCGCAAAAAAGGCGAATTCCCTGACCCTAATCAGCGCATGTTCATCAATGAAGCAGTCTGCGAAGGCTGTGGAGACTGTGGTGTGCAATCCAACTGTACGTCCATCATGCCGGTGGAAACAGAATTTGGCCGTAAGCGCAGCATAGATCAGTCGTCCTGCAACAAGGATTATTCCTGCGTCAAGGGTTTCTGCCCCAGCTTTGTCACTGTAGAAGGCGGTAAGCTGGTCAAATCCAAAACAGGTACAGCAAAGACAGATGATTTCGGCGCACTGCCAGAACCGCAATTGCCTGCCTGTGAAAGCTCTTACAATATCTTGTTGAACGGCATAGGCGGCACCGGTGTGATCACCGTTGGCGCCTTGCTGGGCATGGCGGCGCATCTGGAAGGCAAGGGCGCATCGGTACTCGACATGACAGGCATGTCGCAAAAAAATGGCTCTGTGACTTCGCATATACGCATCGTCAACCAGGCTGGCAAATTGCGTGCACAGCGTATAGCAACGGGTGAAGCTGACCTGATTCTGGGCTGCGATATTTTGACAGCTGGTGCACATGATGCGATTTCCAAAATGCGTGCAGGCCGCACCCGTGCCGTCATCAATACCCATGAACAACCGACAGGCCCGTTTGCCAAGAACCCTGACTGGCAATTCCCGCTGGAATCAGTTGAACACCTGATTTCTGAATCAGTCGGTGGCAATGTTGATTTCATCAATGCTACCAAACTGGCAACCGCCTTGATGGGCGACTCCATTGCCACCAATCTGTTCATGCTGGGTTTTGCTTATCAGAAAGGTGCAATACCCGTATCTGAAACAGCCTTGCTGCGTGCGATTGAACTGAACGGTGTGGCGATCGAGGCCAACAAAAAAGCTTTCCTCTGGGGCCGCCGTGCTGCGGTGGATTTTGCCCGTGTGGAAAAAATCGCCATCCCTGGCCAGCCTGTCGTCATCCAGATGCCGCAAAGCCTGGACGCCCTCATCAAACGCCGCATTGCGGTATTGACGGATTACCAGAACGCCGCTTACGCCCAGCAATACGCTGATCTGGTCGACAAAGTCCGCAAGGCGGAATCTGCATTGAATGCCGGTAACAAGTTCAGCATGGCAGTCGCCAAATATGCGTTCAAACTCATGGCCTACAAGGATGAATATGAAGTCGCACGCCTGTACACCAATGGCGATTTCACCGCAAAACTCAAGCAACAGTTTGAAGGTGACTTCAGCCTGAAATTCAATCTGGCTCCGCCTATCTTCTCGAAGAAAGATGGGCAGGGTCATCTGGTCAAGGCGCAATATGGTTCCTGGGTATGGCAGGCATTCAAGCTGCTGGCCAAACTCAAGGGCTTGCGTGGTACAGCACTGGATATCTTTGGCAAGACCGAAGAACGCAAGGCCGAACGTGCTCTCATCGTTGAATATACAGCCCTGATGGAAAAACTGGCTGCTGGTTTGAATGCAGATAATCTGGAACAAGCCATCGCTCTCGCCAGCCTGCCTGAAAAGATACGCGGTTATGGCCATGTCAAAGAAAAGGCCATGCAGGCGTATCATGCTGAGAAAGCAGTTTTGCTGAACCCTCAAAATACAACAGTGATCAAGGAAGTATCGCGTGTAGCGTAATTACCTGATGGCAAACTGGCAAGCCGGGCGAGTAGCCTGCCTTGTCAGTTTGGCGTTGGTAGTTGTATGGATGGTTGGTATTTTTTTAAGACCCAGTGTTCATGACTCTTTCCAGACATTTTGCTGCCATAAGCCACGCCCAGCCTGAGATTGCCGTTTTACATTTTCATATTGACGTTTACGTTAACGTCATATAACTTAGCCTAACCCAAACACAGTGATTGTTACCAAATAGCAATAATCACTGTGATAAAACAAGACCGATGAGGAAGACATGACTGACCTGTCCGTTGCCCAGAACCTGACTGAATACAAACCTGCCAACAAAGTGCGCTTTGTTACTGCCGCTTCCCTGTTCGATGGCCATGATGCCTCGATCAATATCATGCGCCGCATCCTGATGGCGAATGGTGCAGAAGTGATCCATCTGGGCCATAACCGTTCGGTAGAGGAAATTGTCACTGCGGCCCTGCAGGAAGATGCCCAGGGCATCGCCATTTCCAGTTACCAGGGTGGCCATGTTGAATACTTCAAATACATGATAGACCTGCTCAAACAACGCGGCGGTGCGCACATCAAGGTATTTGGCGGCGGCGGTGGTGTCATCGTGCCGGAAGAAATAGCTGACTTGCATGCCTATGGCGTGACCCGTATTTTCAGCCCTGAAGATGGCCAGCGCATGGGCCTGGTGGGCATGATTTTATCGATGATACAGGCTTGCGACAGCGACCTGTCCGGCTATGCACCAACGACGCTGGCAGTATTGCAGCAAGGCGATATCGCCGACAAGCATCGCCCGCTGGCACAATTGATTACTGCGCTGGAAAACGACAAGGTCGCGCCGGAATTGCGCACACAATTGATGGATGCGGCCAAAGCCAGCAAGGCACCAACCCTGGGTATTACAGGTACTGGTGGCGCCGGTAAATCTTCTCTGACAGATGAACTCATACGTCGCATACGCCTGGACCAGGATGATCACCTGAACATCGCCCTGATTTCCATCGACCCATCGCGCCGCAAATCTGGCGGTGCCTTGCTGGGTGACCGCATACGCATGAATGCGATCAATCCCTGGAAGGGCAAGCTTAAGGTTTTCATGCGCTCGCTGGCAACCCGTGAAGCGGGTTCAGAAATTTCGCAAGCCTTGCCAGATGTGATCGCAGCCTGCAAGGTCGCTGGCTTCGATCTCGTCATCGTCGAGACTTCCGGCATAGGCCAGGGTGATGCAGCCATCGTGCCGCATGTTGACGTCTCCATGTATGTCATGACACCAGAATTTGGTGCGGCGTCACAACTGGAAAAAATCGACATGCTCGATTTTGCCGATTTTGTCGCCATCAATAAATTCGACCGCAAAGGCGCACAGGATGCCCTGCGCGACGTCGCCAAACAATACCAGCGCAACCGCGAATTATGGACGCAGAAGCCAGATGAAATGCCAGTCTATGGCACGCAGGCTTCACGCTTCAATGATGATGGTGTGACTGCTCTGTATCAAGGCATCTTGCCAGCACTGGTGCAACGCGGCTTGCTGGCCAAGCCCAGCAAGCTGGCTGCGATCAGCGTCAAATATTCCAGCGCCAAGAATGTCATCGTGCCACCAGCACGCAGCCGTTACCTGGCTGAGATTGCTGATACGGTACGCGCCTATCACAAGAACACCGGCAAGCAGGTCTTGATAGCCCGTGAACGCCAGCAACTGCAAGAAAGCAAGCGCATGCTGTCAGTGGCAGGCAAGTCTGCTGACTTTGATGACTTGATCACTGAACGTGAAAACCGCCTCGACGGTGAATCCAAAAAACTCATTAGCATGTGGCCAGACATGCAGGCTGCTTATGCCGGTGATGAATATGTCGTCAAGATTCGCGATAAAGAGATACGCACCCGCCTGGTACAGCAATCCCTGTCAGGCACCAAGATACGCAAGGTGGCTTTGCCACGCTTTGTCGATCATGGTGAAATCCTGCGCTGGCTGTTGCTGGAAAATGTGCCTGGTTCTTTTCCCTTCACCGCTGGTGTATTTGCCTTCAAACGTGAAGGTGAAGACCCTACCCGCATGTTTGCCGGTGAGGGTGATCCTTTCCGTACCAACCGTCGCTTCAAGCTGGTATCGCAAGGCATGGATGCCAAGCGTCTGTCTACTGCTTTTGACTCAGTGACCCTGTACGGCGCAGACCCGGCCATACGTCCTGATATCTACGGCAAGGTCGGTAATTCCGGCGTGTCAGTCGCGACACTGGAAGACATGAAGGTCCTGTATGACGGCTTTGATCTGTGCGACCCGGCCACATCGGTATCCATGACCATCAATGGCCCGGCACCGACCATACTGGCTTTCTTCATGAACACGGCGATTGATCAACAGATGGAAAAATTCCGCGTCGATAACAAGCGTGAACCAACTGCCGATGAATCCGCCAAGATACGCGCCTGGGTATTGCAGAACGTGCGCGGCACTGTGCAGGCAGATATCCTGAAAGAAGACCAGGGGCAGAACACCTGCATCTTTTCAACAGAATTTTCGCTGAAGGTCATGGGCGATATACAGGAATATTTCGTCCATCATCAGGTGCGCAATTTCTATTCTGTTTCCATCTCCGGCTATCACATTGCCGAAGCAGGCGCGAACCCGATTTCACAACTGGCGTTCACCCTGTCGAATGGCTTCACCTTTGTCGAAGCTTATCTGGCACGTGGCATGCATATAGATGATTTTGCGGCCAACCTGTCCTTCTTCTTCAGCAATGGCATGGATCCTGAATACACGGTACTGGGCCGTGTCGCCCGCCGTATCTGGGCAGTGGCCATGCGTGACAAATATGGTGCGAATGACCGCAGCCAGAAACTCAAATATCATATCCAGACCAGTGGCCGTTCTCTGCATGCGCAAGAGATCGATTTCAACGATATCCGCACCACACTGCAAGCCCTGATTGCGATCTACGACAACTGCAACAGCCTGCACACCAATGCCTATGATGAAGCCATCACCACGCCTACTGATGAATCTGTACGCCGTGCGCTGGCTATCCAGCTCATTATCAACCGTGAATGGGGTCTGGCGAAAAACGAGAACCCTATCCAGGGCAGCTTCATCATCGAAGAACTGACCGACATGGTAGAAGAAGCTGTCATGCAGGAGTTTGAACGCATCGCAGAACGCGGTGGCGTACTCGGTGCCATGGAAACCGGCTATCAGCGCGGCAAGATACAGGAAGAATCCATGCACTATGAGCACCTGAAACATGATGGCACTCTGCCTATCATCGGTGTGAATACCTTCCGCAATCCTAAAGCCAATGACACGCCGCAAAAGATAGAACTGGCGCGTTCTACTGAAGAAGAAAAGCAATCGCAGTTACAACGCCTGGCGGATTTCCATGGCCGTCATGCGGACGTGGCACCGAAGGCACTGGCAGCTTTGCAGCAGGCGGCGATCAATAATGAGAATGTGTTTGCCAGGTTGATGGATGCGGCGCGGGTTTGTTCGTTGGGGCAGATTACGACGGCGCTGTTCGAGGTTGGTGGACAGTACAGACGCAACATGTAGGAAGCTTCAAAAACCTTTTAATCGGGCGCATAGCTGCGTTGTAAATGCTCGCAATACCGACGTATTGCTGTGCTTTACGCCTTGCTCTGCATCCCGGTGAAAAGGTTTTTCGAAGCTCCCTGACGGCAGTCGGAAAAATCGGAACACCAATTAGCGGGCGCATTAGCGCATCCCGCTGAATTTAGTAGGGTGCGCTATGCGCACCATGTTTCAAGCACTATTAAACCTCAAAATCTAGGATCGGGCACATAGCTATTTGCAATTACGAAGTAGTGCTGTCCTTTGCGCCTTGTGTAAGGCAACAAAAAGCCCGAATATAAATTCGGGCTTTTTGTTTTTTGCTAAGTGCTATTTATTGCTAGAATACCTGTCTACATTCAATCTGGTCATGGCTGCGATACTGCAGCTTTCAGGAGTATTTCATGCGCACTATTATTTTCTTGGCTTGTCTTTCTATTCTCGCGGCCTGCAACAAACCTGCAGAACCCAAGGTGGAGCCTAAGGCTGAATCCTCGGCTCCCAATCTTCTTTCCGCACAGAAAGAGCAGCTGGATAAGGCGAAGGCAGTGGCGGATACAGTGCAAAGGGTGGCGGATGAACAAAGGGCGGTTATTGAGGTCAATACCGGTGGGGCTGCCGCCAAACCTGCCAAGAATGATGCGAATAAGTAGTATCTGTCTTCGTTAAGCTGGGGCTGGCGGCTTATTTATTTGTTTTCCTTATATAAGGAGTCTTGAATGCCGATCTTTTTTCGTGGTCTTGCTTTAGCTGTTAGTCTTAGCCTGCCCTTGCTTGCTCATGCGCAATTGCCTGTGCAAGCCAACCCTGATCATGCAGCCATGCTGGCCAGTGCAGATGCAGGTCTGGCTGCCAATAAGCGTTTGGTATATGACTTTTGGCGCGAAGTGTTTGAGGGCGGGCATATGGAGCTGGCAGATAAATACCTGGCAGAAAGCTATATGCAGCACAACCCCAGTGTAGCGACCGGGCGTGCGGGTTTTGTGGAAGTCTTCAGCAAATTCGTCAAGCCCAAAGAAATACAGGCCAGGGTCAAGGCTCCTTTGGTGGCGATCACGGCCGAGGGCGATAAAGTGATTTTAAGCTTTGTCAGTACCGTACCTGACCCCAAAGTTGCCAGCAAGAAATACACGACCACCTGGTTTGATATGTTCCGTATAGAAAACGGGAAAATTGCAGAACACTGGGACCCAGCTTTAAAAGACAGTCATTGAGAGGTTTGCGCTTAAATGTTGCATAAGAATTTGCTTTCCGAAGCGGCCGCTTTGCCAGCCGCCTGGCGGTCTACTATTTTGGGTAAAGCGGGTGGTGCGCAAGTCAAAGTCTTGCGCATGGATGAAAGTGATTATCCAGATGAAACCCACGATTTTACTGAAGCCTTGCTGGTATTGGATGGGCAAATGAACCTGGATATCCACGGTGAGATTGTGACTGTCAAAGCCGGGGAGTTGTATCTGGTGCCTGCCCATACACCGCATGCGGTGGCTGCGGGGAGCAAGGGTACGCTGGTCATTATTGATCAATAAACGGCTTGATGTTACCAGGAGTTTTGGCTGTAGCTTGTGCACTTCATCTTGAATTCGCCATATTTAAAACGGAGACAGCATCATGCAAAAAATTACCCCCTTCCTCTGGTTTGATCACCAGGCAGAAGAAGCAGTAGCGTTTTACCTCGACATCTTCAAGGATGGAAAAATCCTGCACCTGGCCCGCTATGGCGAAGGGGCGCCCCTGCCCAAGGGGACGGTACTGACCATCAAGTTCACCGTGGCAGGACAAGAATTTGTGGCCTTGAATGGTGGCCCCCACTACACTTTTACTCCGGCGATTTCCTTCGTCGTCAATTGTGATACCCAGGAAGAAGTTGATTATTACTGGGACAAATTACTCGCGGGCGGTGGTCAGGAAAGCCAGTGTGCCTGGCTCACTGATAAATACGGCGTCTCCTGGCAAGTCGTGCCGCAGGCCCTGATCAATTATCTCAATGATGCTGACCCGGCCAAGGCGCAAAGAGTCATGATGGCCATGTTCAAGATGAAAAAAATCATCATCGCTGATCTGGACCAGGCTTATGCCGGTTCCTGAGTTTGTAACTTGTGTAAATGTTTTTAGCAGCTTTTAAAGACCAGCTTTATTTATGTAAGAGTGTCAGGCAGGGCAGTGATCAGATTCATTTTCCCTGCTTCTGTTTTTTCCTGACTTCATACTATCATCATGTATACAAAGGTAAATAAAATTGAAATTAATCAAGTCAACAATAGCGGCGTTTTTCTTATGTGCCATAGCGGGGTTTGCCATGGCTGAAACCGTCGTCATGAATCCCTACGGTAAATACCTGGAAGGCGAAGATGTAGAAGTAGAGGTAGCTCAATTCGCTGCCAAAAACACCGATGGTTTATATGATGTCTTGCTGAAGATGCGCGGCGCAGCGGCCTTTAATGCCGGCATCGATGGCAAGACCATTAAATACCGCGCGGTACCCGGCGGCTCTGGTGTTGATTACCAGGTCAATGGCAAAACCCGCATGACCATGCGTCAAAATAATGGCGCTTCTTACTTCCAGGTGTTCCTGGATGGCAGGGGAATTTCTATTGCTGAAGTCAAGGCACGCTCGCAGGAAGTAAGGCCCCTGCATCTGCTGACGGCTTCGACGGAAAGTGGTAAATAAAAAGCTGTTGCCAAATCGAGCTGGCCTTGTTGCATCAACAGGATGCAGGCTTGCAAAAGAATACTGGCGACGACGCGTGGCCTGCACCTGTTAGGGGGCACCACGCGTACCATCTTTGGCATATGCACCTGCTGCCATGCGCGATGCCATTCTCTCTTAACATTCTCGACAATGAGGCTGGTGCGCGCGGCGCACCCTACAAAACCAGGCTAGCTTGGTACTCTCTGCGATTTTAGTCTTGCCTGTACTATTTCATGCCGCCAGCGCGCTGCAGAGATGGGTATAAGTCGCTAAAATGCTTGTGACGGATGACAACTGTTTGCTTGCCTCATGTGCTTGCGAGCAAGGACTGACAAGTATTGGGAGAGACTATATGCATACCAAAAAACTTTTATTGAGCCTGTTTGAATACAAGGCCTGGGCCAATACTGAGCTGTATCAATTGATGGCCAGCGTGCCTGCTGATACTTATGCGCGCGAGTTGCATGATGCCATACGCATACTCAATCATATCCATGTCGTTGACCAGATATTCATGGCGAATCTGCAAGGGCAGCGACATGCCTTTACTTCCCTCAATACCAGGGAAACACCTGCACTGCCTGACTTGCAGCAAAGTGTGCAAGAGTTGGATCTCTGGTACCAGACCTATATCACTGCCCAGACCGAGGACAGCTTTGCTGAAGACATCCATTTCAGCTTTGTCGATGGCAAGCCAGGTTGCATGTCGCGTGGCGAAATACTCTTGCATGTGGCTACACATGGGAATTACCATCGTGGTGCAGTAGGACGCATCTTGTTCCAGACAGGCACGCAGCCGCCGCGCGACACCTTGACGGTATTTCTGAGCCAGCAAGCGGCGGCCCTGTCTTGATAGACATACGCAAAGCCAGCGACGGAGATGCCTGTGCATTGCAGGCAATTTACCAGCAGTGCATCGTAACTGCTGCCTGGCAGACGCGTGCTGCAACGGCTATTCCTGATTTTGCCAGCGTGTCCATAGACGAGACTATCTGGGTAGCCGTGGATGCTGATCAGCAGGTATTGGCCCTGTTGGCAGTGCAAGACGCCGGGGCTTATGTCCACCATTTATATGTAGATCCACAGGCACAGGGACAAGGTCTGGGCAAGGCACTGCTGCTGCACCTGCAAAGCTATCTGGCTTTCCCCTGGCGCTTGAAATGTGTGGCAGAAAATCATGACGCCCTGAAATTTTATCAGCATCTGGGCTGGCAAGAAATTGAGCAGGGGCACAGTGAGGATGGCGTTTATTGGCTGCTGGAGCATACCGGGCCGCTGTGATGAACGCGGCTCTACCATCTGTGATTGAGTTGATTTGGTAAAAAACAATCCTTAATTGAGTTGTTTAGAGTTGTTTAGAGCTGTTACACATTGTGGAGTCTTGATACTGTCGGATTTGCCGCTAGTGCTCTGCCCGAGGTATGATGAGTGCTGACAAATCCACTTCGTTGATTACTCCGCATTCAGCTCAATCAGGACTGTCCATGCCAGGCAAAGTTGAAGTATCCAGAGTTGCCCTATACCGTGCCATGGTAGAACAGGCTCTGGATGCCTTGCTGGTATTGGAAGGCGAGCATTTCATTGATTGCAATCCCAGTGCTGAAAAGATGTTTGGATTGTCAAGAGAGCAATTATTGCTGAGCACCCCCTTGCATCTGTCTCCCAAGACGCAATTTGATGGGCGTGACTCACTGACTGCTGCAGCGGCATATATCGCACTGACCAAATCTGGCCAGCCCCAGCGCTTTGACTGGGCTTCACGCAAGTCCGATGGCAGTTTGTTCACGACGGAAGTAGCGCTGAGCCTACTGGAGGAAGATGGCAGGCAGTGCATTATTGCCGTGGTGCGCGATGTTACCGAGCGCAGGCAGGTTGAGCGAATGGCACGCAGGAAAAATGAAAAACTGCGTATCTTGCTGGAAAATTTCCCTGGCGGCGTTTCCCTGATCGATGAAAATCTCAGGGTGGTTGCCTGGAATAATGAATTATTGCGCATGCTGGATTTGCCACCAGCCTTGTTCCAGGGGCAGCAACCACTGGCGCGCGAAGTATTCGAAGCCAATATCAAACGTGGTGAATATGGGGAATTCAGTGCCGCCAGTGATGAGGAGAAACTGGCCAAGCTCATGGACATCATCCAAAGTGATACTCCCTATTCTTATGAACGCACACGTTCAGATGGCAGCATCATAGAAGTACGTGGTGTGCCGGTAGAAGGAGGCGGCTTTGTCACTACCTGCATGGACGTGACGGCAAAGCATCACATAGAGCAGGAGTTCCGCAAGCAGTCGCTTTTCCTGAAAGCCGTGCTGGCACATATGCCCCAGGGTTTGAGCGTGTTTGACGCGCAACTGCAACTCTATTTATGGAACCAGGGCTTCCTGGATGTGCTCAACTATCATCCTGATACCATTTATCAAGGTGTGCCCTTTGCTGACCTGTTGCGCATCATGGCAGAGCGCGGCGAATATGGGGAGGGCGATATAGATGAACTCGTCAATACCAGGCTTGAGCTTGCCAGACAATTCCAGGCACACCAGTTTGAACGCACCCGGCCTAATGCGAATACTCATCTGGTTCAGGGCAAGCCCATCCATGAGGATGGCAAGTTACAGGGATTCGTGACTACCTATACCGATATCACTGAGCTTAAAAAAGTACAGACGGCCTTGTCAAAAGCCAATGCCTTGCTGGAGCAAAATATCGCCGAACGAACCACAGAATTGCGCCACACCCAGGATGATTTGATGCGCAGTGAAAAACTGGCTGCCCTGGGTTCACTGGTAGCTGGTGTGGCGCATGAACTCAATACCCCCATCGGTAATAGCTTGCTGACCTCCAGCACCCTGCAAGCCAAGACCCAGGAATTTGCCCAGAAGGTGGCGGACGGTAATTTGCGTCGCTCTGACCTGAGCGCCTATTTGCAAGCGGCCCAGCACGCCAGCGAATTGATAGAACATGGCTTGAAGAGTGCCGCTGATCTGGTTGCCAGTTTCAAGCAGGTGGCGGTGGACCAGGCCAGCTCCAAGCGCCGCCGTTTTCATGTCAGCAAGGTATGCCATGATGTCATCGCCACCATGATGTCCAAGATACGCCAGGCCGGTTTGCAAATCAGCATGGATATTCCCGTGCATATAGAAATGGATAGTTTCCCCGGCCCTTTCGATCAGGTCATTTGCAATCTGGTCGACAATGCCATTTTGCATGCCTTCGAAGGCCGGGCCGATGGGCATATACAGATCAGCGCCGCCATGCTGGATCAGGACAGGCTGGAAATTCGCTTTGAAGACAATGGCGTGGGCATACCCCAGGAAAATCTGGGGCGCATTTTTGATCCCTTCTTTACGACCAAACTGGGCCAGGGTGGTAGTGGACTAGGCATGCATATCGTCTACAACATCGTCACCAGTTTATTGGGCGGCGATATTCGCATAGACAGCGAACAAGGAGAGGGAACCAGCTTCATCATGCAAATTCCCTTGCTGGCCCCGGTCAATGAGACTGACTAATATTCAAGTGTCTTGAATTATCCAGCGTATTAGTAAATCAAGGCACTCGGGTATACTGGGCGTCTTTTTGCATCAAGAAAGTCGCTCATGTCCACTTCCCCCGCCTGCCCGGTCTGCTCCCTGGAAAATACCTATCCAGATGGCGACAATTATATCTGTGCCGATTGCGCGCATGAGTGGCCCATACAGGCTGCCGCCGCAGCGGATGATCACGATGAGCGCATCATCAAAGATGCCAATGGTAATGTGCTGGCCGATGGCGATGCCGTGGTTCTCATCAAGGATTTGAAGGTCAAGGGTTCATCCACCACGCTGAAAATGGGTAGCAAGGTAAAAAGCATACGCCTGGTTGCTGGCGACCATGAAGTCGATTGTAAAATGGATGCAGGCAATTTCATGTTGAAAGCCTGTTACCTGAAAAAAGTCTGATAGAGGAATAAAGCATGCGACACATACTGGTCTATGGTGACTCCATGTCCTGGGGCTTGATCCCGACGACACGCAAACGCCTGAATTTTGAGGAACGCTGGCCAGGTGTACTGGAAATAGGCCTCAATAGTGCCGATCACCATGTGCGCGTGGTCGAAGATTGTCTCAACGGTCGCCGTACCGTCTGGGATGATCCCTTCAAGCCAGGGCGTAATGGATCGCAAGGTCTGGCGCAGCGCATAGAAACCCTGACACCCTTGTCACTGGTGATCGTCATGCTGGGCATCAATGATTTCCAGTCCATGCATCAGAATGATGCATGGTTGTCCGGCCAGGGGCTGGCGGTGATTATCAATACCATACGCCAGGCACCGATAGAGCCGGGCATGCAAATCCCGCCCATACTGGTCGTCGCGCCGCCCTTGCCGCATACCCCCAAGGGGGCGATTGCTCCTAAATTCCTTGGTTGCGAAGAAAAATCTGCTGGCCTGGCCGATGCTTACAAAGAAGTCGCCGCAACGGCGGGCTGTCATTTCTTTGATGCTGGCAGTGTCGTCAGCTCCAGTGAGTATGATGGCGTGCATCTGGATGCAGACCAGCATTTGATACTGGGCTGGGAATTGGTTGGTGTCGTTTCTTCCATACTGAAATAATTTTTCATGAATACTGATTTGCACGCGATTCAAAACTTGCTGGCCAGGTTCGCCAATAGTTTTGACCTGAAAGACTGGGATGCCTTATGCGCCTGCCTGGCGAGCTCTATTTATACTGACTATTCTGACTTGCGTGGCACGCCACCTGAGCAAATGAGCAATCAGCATTATGTGGAGTTACGTCGCATGGCCCTGCAAGAATTGCGCACCCATCACCTGGGTGGCAATACTGAAATCGAGATCAGTGGCGAGCAAGCCAGGGCAAAAGTGTCGACCATTATTTTTCGCCAGAATGCAGCTGGTGAAACCCTGCACACCCATTGCCTCTATGAATTTGGTTTGCACAAAGTGAGCAGCAGCTGGCTCATCAATGCCATAGTCCAGAAAGTCTTCTGGAGCGATGGCCAGACCGCGATACATGCAGGCATCGTGAAATAAATAAAGCCACCGTAAAGGTGGCTTATTGTGATTGGCAGTGCCTGCCCGGCTGATTTTGCTAATCAGGCAAATTGTATTTGTCCGTCATACAGACCTATCAGGGTAATGGCAGCACTGGTGTCGGTCGCTGTGACAGCTGCGGCAATTGCCATACCATTGGTGATCGAGGTTTCTGGTGTCAGGTAATTCAAACCCCATTCAACTGCAAACTGGTTGGCAACCTTGATTTTATTATCCAGCAGATCGACTACCCAGCCATTGTTCGGGTCGCCCTTGAAGACACGCGCGCCAGCCAATATGGCACTGACCATGGAACCGCGGCTAAATATGCCATTGTCGAGTTGATTGAGCCAGTATTTCATGCCTGCTGCATCGGCACCATCTTTGGCACCCAGGGCATTCTTGTAAATATTATTGATGAAATCCGTATTGCTGAGCCCTGCGGTGTAACCAGTTTGTACCGGGAATTTCGCTGCTGCCTCGAAAAAAACATCCCCTATCTGCTTGAGCGTTAGCCCAGACTTGAATTGCGTGACCCAGTAATCGAGGCCATCGGCATCTGGCACGCAATTGAAATAGGCAACATACAATTCTTCCAGTGACTGCAGGTCTGCCGTCTTGATGGAGTGGGCATTATCGTATACCGTGGTGTTGACGATGAAATCGGAAAACTGGATTTTCTCTACGCTATGTGTCGCCCAGTAAGCCGCATTCTGATTGCCGAGCAATAAGGTGTTGTTACCGATTTCATTGATGAAATAACTGCCTCCTCCTTTACCCAGTTTGGCGTTGAGGACCAGGGTATCAGTACCGCTACCGCCATCGATATAGTCATAACGTGTCGTTTCGGGGGCATTCAAGCCTATAAAATTATTGCTCCCGTCGAACTGGTAAATAGTATTGCTACCATTTAAGCCACCGCTGGGGCCGCTAATATTGATGATGGTTTTGTCCAGCGTCGTGGTTTCGACTTGCTGGGTGGTGTTCAAGTCTTTGCGTATATAGCCGGTATTATCGATAGTCGTCAGGCTCAGGCTGGCCCCGGATTTGTAGGCACCGGAAGCATAGGCATCAAAATAGATTTTATCCGTGGTATTGACGGTGTTGCCATTGATTTTCCAGGTATATCCCAGCAAGCTGCTATCAGGTACGGAAGGCTGATAAATACCCGGTATGCTGCTGTAAAGGTCCAGGTAGTCGCCTATGGCGGCATAATATTTCAAGGCAAAGGCTTCTTTTTCAGGTGCACTGAAAGCCACACCCAGATGATTCATTTTTGAATCCTGGGTGGCACGCCAGATGCCAGTATCACGGTAATAGCCGCCTTGATAAGTACCAACGATGCCCAGATCACCATCTTTAAAGCCCAGCCAGGCAGACCAGGGGATGCGGCTCAGGGAATCAGTGACATGGGGGCTTTTCAAAAAGCCAGGGTCGGTGACCGGATAATTGCTGGCGATGGAGGTATCGACATATTCATCCTGCAGACCGGCAAAGCTGTGGCCTATCTCATGCAAGACCACTTCGGCAGACGAGATATTCCCGGCAGAAGCCCAGGCGATAGAACCACCGGCACCGCCATACAGGCTGGTATTCACCAGTACCACCACCAGCTCATGCGCGTCACTGGCGACGGCATTATTGACAGCCTCATCTACTTTGGAAAAATCGCCATACAGCAAACGACCATCGCTGCCATGTTGGCTCGCATCGAAATAAGTATTGACGCTGATATTCTTGTTGGGCTGGTCTGTCCCTGATTGGGCTGAGGCGACAAACAGGGCGCTGGCATTGAATAAATTCTTGTACGGTGAAAACGGTGCATTCAGCTTGGCATTGGCATCGCCCAGCATATTGTCGAGAAAGCTTTGTGCATCAGCCAAAAACTTGGCTCTTTCTGCAGCCGTATAGCCTTCGGCCACAAAGACAATATCAACACGGTGTTTGCTACTACCGGTATTTAGTATGGGGGTGACATCTGCCATGATGGATTAGCCTTGTATAGGGGTAGAAGGGGTTGTTTTCACTTCTAACAACCCCGGTAAATATATTAGCGATTTTGAGCAAATGCTATCCTACAACAAGGTTCATGAAAAAATACATGACTTTCATGTATTGAATTGCAACAAGTGTTGCAATTCCGCTGACACGGCAAATCATGCATTCAATATTAATATACGTCGCGCCTATATAGTCCTAGCTCCGCCATGTTTTCCAGTTTATCCACACCCAGCAGTTTGCTCAAGGTCTGGTGCACATCTTCTGCCATGCCTTGCAGGCTGCCGCAGATGAGAATGGCGGCACCTTGCTCTACCCAGGCTTGTATATCTGCGCCCTGTTCTTGCAAGACATGCTGTACATAACGGCGTTCAGCCTGGTCACGTGAAAAGCACAGGTTCAGTTGACTGAGTACGCCATCGGTTTGCCAGCGCAGTATTTCTTCGCGATGGAAAAAATCATGGGCTGCATTTCTTTCTCCAAAAATCAGCCAGTTCTGCAAGCGACCATTTGCTGCGCGCGCCTTGATATGGGCACGCAAACCGGCCAGCCCGGTGCCATTGCCGATCAGGATGAGCGGGCAGTCTTGCTGCGGTGTATGGAAATTGCGGTTTGCGCGTATGCGCAGTTTGATGGTCTGGCCAATTTCTGCATAGGCAGTCAGCCAGCCCGATCCTATACCCAGACTGCCGTCTGGGCGATGCATCTGGCGCACCAGTAATTCCAGCTTGCCATCGGCTGGCAAAGACGAGATCGAGTATTCGCGGTGCGGCAAGGCGGGGCGCTCGACGAGATGACTGGCCGGATCGGAGTCTGGCGGATAATCAGGGCCTATTTCAGCGATATCTCCCGCTTGCCACAGATGAGCGCTACTGTCTGCAGGGATACAGGCAATGCGATAAGCAGGTCCGCCCAGGCTGCCGGGATTGAGTAATTCTCTCTCCGTCAGTATCCAGTCCTGATAACCAGGCTTGCTCCAGTCTGCCATTTCAGTGTGACCGCTGAGCAAGCCCAGATAATGTTGCCAATGACGCAGTGCGCCTTCATCGCCATTATCGACTTCTACCATGTCAAACAGGCTATGCGCCTGCTGGTGCCTGAGCCAGTGATCCAGCCTGTGGGCAAAGGCGCAAAATTGCTGATAATGCCGGTCACCCAGGGCCAGCACGGCAAAATGCAAATGCGATAAATCAATATTCCTCCTCATCAGATTGCGGGTGAAGGCCGCCGCATTATCGGGGGCATCTCCTTCACCGCTGGTGCTGACGACAAACAGTATACGTTTGCTTTTAGCCAGGTTCTCTTGTTTGATGGCAGCCAGGCTGCTAATGGCCACGCTCATGCCAGCATCTTGCAAATGCTGGGCAGTCTTGATGGCGATTTGTTCTGCAAAACCAGTCTGACTGGCATAGGCGACCAGGATGCCTTGCGCGTCCATCAAAGCAACATCACTGCTCAAGCCCTGATGCTGGCTGGCCTGGGCTGCTTTGTGCCTGCTCATGGTTTGCAGACAAAAGCTCAGGTAACTGAGGATGACCAGGGCAGCACTGACTTGTTTTTGTACAAAAGAAGGGAGGAAAAAACTAGCCAGGCAGAATAAGCTCAAGGCCAGGCAGATGCGATTCATCCAGCTTGAAGAGGGCAGGCGCATCATGTTTAATCCAGCATGGTGCGCAGGGCATTGCTGATTTTTTCTTGGTAGCTTGTCGCGGTTCTTTGCAAGAACAAGGCGGCAATCTGATGCTGGTTGGCATACTCCAGCCCGGCGCTGCTACCCAGCACAGTCAGTGCCGTTGCCAGTGCATCTGCCACCATGCATTCAGCGTGCAATACCGTTACCGAAGCCAGATCATTTGCTAGCGGATATCCACTACGCGGGTCCAGTGTATGAGAATAGCGGCGGCCATCCTCCTCAAAATACTGACGATAGTCACCCGAAGTTGCGGCCGACAAACCATGCAGGGCGACCAGGTATTCCTTGTCCAGAGTATTGCTGCCAGCCGGACTTTCTATCCTGATCCACCAGGGTGACTTGTCCTTCTTCATACCCAGCCCACGCAGTTCACCACCCAGCTCTATCAGGTAGCTGTGGATATCTTGTGCATCGAGATAACGGGCAATCTGGTCCAGGGCAAAGCCCTTGGCTATCGACGATAAATCCAGGGCGATGTCGCCAGTCTTGCGCAGCCGCCGGTGCAGATGATCGAGTTCCAATGACTTCCAGTTCGCTGCCTGTAATGCAGCCTGAATAGCTTCAGGCTCAGGCACATTGCTGCGTTTGCCAGCAGGACCAAAACCCCATAGATCAACCAGTTTGCCCGCAGTGATATCGTAAGCGCCGCCAGTCTGTTGCGACAGGTAAAGACTATAGTCGACCAGCCTGAAAAACTCTGGCGTCACCTCGTGCCAGCCATGCAGGGGAGCACGATTGAAAGTGCATAACAGCGAGGACGGATCCCAGCTACTCATCTGCATGATGACCTGGTTTAATTCATGCTCTATACCAGCCTGCAAGACCTGTGCGTCGTGTGCTGGCGAGCAAAGCAGTTGCACAGTCCAGCGGGTACCCATGCTATCGCCACTGAGTGTCAGGCTGATGGCAGAGTCGGGCGGAATTTGTGGTTCCGCCACATCCAGCGGTATAAAAACACGACGCATATTGCTGTTGATAATAAAGCTTGATTACTGAGGCAAGACTTCCAGCGTTGCTACATAGCTGGCGACCCTGGACTTGGCGGGGGCCTTGACTTGCTTGTCATCCTTGACCTCGGCTTCCAGCCAGTACATGCCTGCGTTTGCCCAGGTCACACTGAACTTGCCTTCATTGTCGGTGACGATGGTTTTTTCATCGAGTTTCTGGCGATAGCGCACACCACCAGGTATCAGGGTCACTCTGACTTTGGCGGCTGGTTTGCCATCCAGGGTCAGGCGGAATTGTGCGGTTTCACCCGCCACCAGGTCGTTGGGATGGGTGGCACCACTCAATTCCAGGCCACTGCCGGTGATGTCCATGGCTTTGCCACCAGGCTTGCCATTCGTCACAAAGGTTTCTATACGGCCTGAGCGTTGTGTGACTTGCAGTTCTTCTGCATTGGCTGGTACTTCCTTGGCGAAAGTTTCTGCCGTACCGCGCCAGCGTTTGACTTTACCTTCTTCTTTATAGCTGGCAAACAGGCCTTCATTGAGTATGCCCATTTTATAGCTACCCGCCTGGCTCAGTTTCACATCAAAGCTGCTGCGGTATTTGCCTGTACTGGCATTTTCCGGCTTCAGTGCAGTGCCATCCGGTGCCGTGATGAAGAGATTGTCCAGCTTCAAAGGCATGTGATCAAAAACGAAGACATCAGTGGCGGCTGCGGCATCTACCGTTACCCAGGGGGTATTACCTGCCACTACGGTGGATGAAGGTACCAGGAAGGTACGATGCGCCTGGGCTGCAAAAGCGGCGCAAGCCAGTGTCGAGAAGAGGGCGATTTTTTTAATAGTGTGCATGATTATCCTTGAGCCGGTTTTTTAGCCGGTTTTTTAGCCTAATTATTTGATGGTCACAGCAATGGCACCCAGTTCATGGCTGCCCTGGGCTTTGAGGTTTTGCTCGCCCTTGGCTTGCCACTGGAATGGCACTTTGACGACTTCGCGGCCACCACCTTCACGCGCAGCTTCGACGATGAGCTGGTAATCACCGGCTGGCAGCTTGGCCAGCACACCCTTGTCGCCTGCAAAGCTCAGGGTTTGCTCACCTGTGGTACGGGTTGCACCGCTGAGTCCATCCACCGGCAATTGCAATTCGCGACCACTGCGACGCCACCATTGACGCAAATCCTTGAGCCATTTGGCACCTTCGTTGTCACGCTTTTTCAAGTCATACCAGACCGACAAATTGCCAGCAAATGTCTGGTCTGGTTTTTCCAGCCAGATAGCGACATAGGGCTTGTGGTATTCAGCCACATTCAGGCGTGGCACTTCAACTTTCAGTGTCAGATCAGCCGCGACGACATTCATGGCTGGTGCACCAAGCAGACTGGTGATGGCAAACGGGAGCAATTTACGCATGGATATACAACCTTTATGGACTAAGAGTAAACGGTATTAATAATCAATGGATGAACATCAGGGCCAGCATGAGAGGCAGCACCAGGCCAAATACCACCACGGGCCAGGTACTGGGGCGCTTGCCTGCATGCATCTTCAGCAGGAACAGACCAGTCACGCAAAAAATCAGGCAGACCACGGCAAAGGCATCGATGAACCAGTTCCATGCATTGCCAGTATTACGGCCCTTATGCAAGTCATTGAAATAGGCGATCCAGCCACGGCTGGTCAGCTCATATTCAATCTCGCCATTGTCCAGTGCTATGCGTATCCAGGCGTCGCCACCAGGGCGAGGCAAACCTATATACACTTCTTCCGGCGACCATTCCGGCGTTTGATCACCCAGCTTGATATTCAGCTCATGTGCCAGCCAGTCGCTGACTTCGCCCGGTATGGCAGCGTCATCGGTATTTTTCAAGGCATTCAATTGCGACAACAGGGCCAGCGGCAAGCGACCTTCTTTTTTGCTGACCACAGGCTGGGCCTCTATCTGGGCCGAATGGTTCAGGGTGATGCCGGTGGCAGCAAACAACAACATGGCAATCAGGCAAAGTGCCGAGCTGATCCAGTGCCATTGATGCAAATGTCGTAACCAGAAAGACCTGCTTTGCTGCTGCGCTAAATTGTCTGAACCGGCTTGCATGAATTTATTCTTGCTCATTCTAAATGATAATTATTCTCAATTGTACATGTAGTCAGGCTGGAAAAGCAGGAGGAATTGTACATTTTTGTTTCTTGCCATCATCCTGATATTTTCCTGTACCAGGCTGCTACCGCAGTCTGGCCATGCTGCGCATGTTAAACTTTTAAGGATTTCAACTTATATTTCCCCCATTATGAATGTCGTTATTCTTGCTGCCGGTATGGGCAAACGCATGCAATCTTCCCTGCCCAAGGTCTTGCATACACTGGCAGGCCAGCCCCTGCTGAGCCATGTGATTGCCACGGCGCGCCAACTCAAGGCCAGCAATATTTGCGTGGTTTATGGTCATGGCGGTGAGCAAGTGCCAACTACCGTGGCTGCGCAAGACTTGCGTTTCGCCCTGCAAGAGCCGCAACTGGGTACTGGCCATGCGGTAGCCCAGGCCTTGCCTGTGCTCGATGTCAACCAGCCTACCCTGGTCTTGTATGGCGATGTGCCACTGACTACGGCTGCCAGCCTGGCGCGCCTGATGGCGGTTGCCGGCAATGACAAACTAGGCATACTGACTGTGAATATGACAGACCCGACTGGCCTGGGCCGCATGGTCAGGGAAGCAGGCGTCATCACGCGCATCGTCGAACAAAAAGATGCCAATGAGGCAGAGCGCCAGATCACCGAAACCAATACCGGCATCATGCTGATACCCACCGCCCACTTGCAAAAATGGCTGGGCAACTTGTCCAACAAAAATGCCCAGGGTGAATATTATTTAACGGATATCGTCGCCCAGGCGGTTGCCGATGGTGTTGAAGTCGTCTCCGCCCAACCCGACGCAGTCTGGGAAACCCTGGGTGTTAACAGCAAGGTGCAATTGGCTGATCTGGAGCGCACGCATCAAAAAAATATCGCCCTCAAACTGCTGGAGCAAGGTGTCGGCCTGTATGACCCGGCCCGCATCGATGTACGTGGCAGCCTGCAATGCGGGCGCGATGTTTCTATCGACGTAGGCTGTGTCTTTATTGGCGAGGTCCATCTGGAAGACGGCGTGACTATAGGCCCTAACTGCGTCATCAAGGATGCCCGTATCGCTGCAGGCAGCAATATCAAGGCTTTCTGCCATATAGAAGATGCCGTGGTCGGCGCCAAATCACAGATAGGCCCTTACGCGAGATTGCGCCCGGGCACAGAGCTGGCAGAGGATGTGCACATTGGTAATTTTGTCGAAGTCAAGAATAGCCAGATCGCCACGCACAGCAAGGCCAATCACCTCGCCTATATCGGTGACGCCACCATAGGTAGCCGCGTCAATATCGGTGCAGGTACGATTACCTGCAATTATGATGGCGTGAACAAATCCCGTACCATCATCGAAGACGATGCCTTCATCGGCAGCGATACCCAACTGGTGGCACCAGTGCGGGTGGGCAAGGGCGCGACGCTGGGCGCGGGCACCACGCTGACCAAGGATGCACCGGAAGGCAAGCTGACCGTCTCACGCGCAAAACAAATCACGATCGATGGCTGGCAGCGTCCAGTCAAAATCAAGAAGTAAGTATTATGTGTAGCGGCCAGTCATAAGCTGGCCGCTTTCACGAAGTACATCAACAGATCAAGACAATGTTTGCAATAACTGCGCAGCTTTCTGAGCTTGCGGTGCATTGTTTTTCACTATTTCATTCAGGTATTTCTTCGCTTCATCGGCATGATTTTTCTCTGCCGCCAAAGTTGCTGCGCGCATCCACACTGCACCGCGGAAATTTACATCAGTCTGGGCAAACTGCTGGGCATCGATGACATCTTTCAGTAATTGCTCACCCTGGTCATGACGGTTCATGATTCTTGGTACAGCCAGATAAGTGCTGGCGGCGACAAAGCGCACTTCCAGCGCCACCGGTACGCTGCCATGCATGGCCTGGCTGGTGCTCGCCAGTTGCAAAGCCTGTTCCACCATCGCTGTGCCATCTTCCAGTGCCGTGGTTTTTTCACCTTTGGCAAATTTGTCGAGTGAAGACTTGGCGGTTGCGGCACCGGCATAAGACATCAGCAAAGGGTTACCAGGTTCCTGTTGCAGCATATTGTTGAAGGTGCTGGCAGTTTGCTGGTTGGCGTTACGGCTGGCATCGATCTCGGCTTGCCCCAGTGAATTGATGTAATCCTGGTTCAGCCAGACATTGACAGCATTGGCGACATATTGCTCCTGGCTAATGGTCGGTGTGTTCACCAGTTGTTTGACTGCCGTTTTAAATTCAGTTTCAGAAAAAGCCATGGCATTGCTGGCTGTCAGGGTGGCGATACCTGCGGCAAGCAGCAGGGTTTTGATCGTCGTAGTAGTAAAAATGTTTTTCATGATGAGCTCCATTCAGTAAGTGATTTGCGTTGTTGGGGACGGCAATGACAGATTAGGGCTAGGCCTGGCAAGTCACTACCTGTATGAGATCAGGCGCAGGAATATGGTGTGAAGCATGAAAAATCTGGCGTGAAAGGAAAATCGGAATAGAGAGGCGAATTCACAACACTGCACCGTCCTGGCCAGGACAAAGTGCCCTTAGAAAGGCAACTGAAAGCTTGTACTCCTTAGCATGTGTAGCGACTACATGACAGACATGTTGTTCGCAAAACAAAAATTTCCATAGGAGAACACCAATGAAGAAGCTACTTGGCCTGGCCACGCTGGCATGCATGGCAACAGCAGCCCATGCGCAATCCACCGTCACCATTTATGGCTTGATAGATGCCAACATCACTTACAACAATAATGCCGATGCCAATAAAGGCAGCCAGTTCAAACTCAATAGCGGCGGCATGAATACCTCGCGCTTTGGCTTGCGTGGCAGTGAAGACCTGGGTGGTGGCTTGAAAGCCATCATGCAACTCGAAGGCGGCATCCTGCTCGACACCGGTGCTTCTGATGGTGACATCTTTGGCCGACAGGCCAATGTCGGCTTGCAAGGTGATTTTGGCCGCGTCGTCGCTGGCCGCTCTTATAGCACCACCTATGATTTCATCCTGCCCTTTGACCCCATGGGTTATGCGCCGCAATATTCCTGGGCGACTTCTGCCGGTGCTACAGGTGGCCGCAAAGATGGCATGCTGACCACCATTTCCAACCTGGTCAAATACCAGTATGACGGCAAGGGTTACAAGCTGGGTGCGACCTATGGTTTTGGTGAAGTGGCAGGTAATACTTCCGGCAATGCCAAATACATTATTGCTGCCAGCGCATTCGATGGGCCATGGGCTGCCGTCATCACCTATGAGCAAAACAATAGCGCACCGATAGCCAATGGCTCCTATGACCAGGCCAAGGTCTTGCACCTGGCAGGCTCATATGATTTTGGTGAGGTGAAGCTGTTTGCCGGTTACCGCAATTTCAAGAAAACCCTGGCGACAGGCGCAGCAGACCAACGCAGTGATACCTTATGGCTGGGTGGCAATTATGCATTGACACCCGCCTGGACCTTGACGGGCGTCTACTACTATCAGGACATCAAGAATGTGGCAGCAGGTGCAGATGCTGATCCGGGTTTGCTGACACTGCGCGCCAAATACGCCATGTCGAAACGCACTGATATTTATATCGCTGGTGGCTATGCCAAGGCCAGCAATAACAAGCTGACGGGTGTGTCACGTGATGATGCAGGCTTTGCGACGAATCAGACTTCAGCAACTGTTGGTATACAACACCGCTTCTAAATTTGCAAAATAAAATTGGCCTGTAGGAGCGGCTTCAGCCGCGAACAGCATACCGTTACGGCTGTAAACGTTCGCGGCGAAAGCCGCTCCTACGAAACCTGGCGAAAGCCTATGTTAATGCGGCCTGACATCCTTCTTCAAAGCCGCCATGGCCATCTTCTCGACCAGGCCAGGCGCTATCAATTTCAACCAGCGTCCCAGCTTGCCCTTGAAGCTCATGACCACTTCACGGTCACCACGCTCATAGCCGCGTATGATCAAGGATGCGCATTCTTCTACCGACATGGCATCGTCTTCTTTCAAGCCACTCTTGCCTGCTGCTTCACCAGCGGCGTTATAACCGTTATAGCGTATCCGGGTAGCGACGACGCCAGGGTAGGCCAGCGTGACCCTGACGCCAGCCTCTTTTAATTCTGAACGCAGGCATTCAAAAAAACCAGCCATGGCAAACTTGCTGGCGCTATAGGCTGTGCGGCCAGGTACGCCGATCAGGCCAGCCAGTGAAGAGACAGCGACGATGGCACCACGTGATTTTTTTAGATGGGGCAGGGCAGCATGAGTGCACCAAACGCTGCCCCAGAAATTGATACGCATCAGTTCTTGATACCAGCCCAGGTTATCCACTTCTTCCAGCAGGGCCTGGGCTGATTTACCCGCATTATTGATGAGCACATCGATGCTGCCAAATTGTTCTACGGCAGCTTCTATCAGATTGCGGCAATTGGCTTCCATGCCGACATCGGTTTTAACGATGAGTGATACAGCACCAAAGGTCTTGCATTCGGCAGCGACTTTTTTGAGCGCTTCTTCATTGCGCGCCGCCAGCACCAGTGCCAGGCTGCTGCCATATTTCCTGGCCAGTTGACGCGCGATTTCTGCTCCTATTCCATCTGAACTACCGGTAATGACGACGACCTTGTGCTTTGCCTTCATAGTTTATAACTTTCATCCGTTCGATCAAGTTTGCGTATCAGGGAAGGCCAGACAAAGGCACCGCCCAAACCACCAGTCTGCACGCGCATGGCTTCTGCCACCCCTTTGACGATGAGGGGATTCACATGGACCAGTTCCCCGCCCGCCTGCGCTGCCAGTTGTATCTGGCAAGTCGCTTCAAAGGTGTACATGGACAGGAAGGCATCGGCGATCGATTTGCCCACTGTCAATAAACCATGATTGCGCAACACCAGAAAGTTAGCCTGTCCCATGTCAGCTTGCAAGCGTGGTTTCTCATCTTCCCTGAAGGCAACGCCCTCATAATCATGATAAGCCAGCGATGCCAGCACAAAAGTTGATTGCTGCGACAAGGGTAGCACGCCACATTTTTGTGCGCTGACGGCAACACCAGCACGTGTATGCGTATGCAAAACACATTGCACATCTTCGCGCGCGGCATGCACTGCACTATGAATGACAAAGCCAGCCGGGTTCACCGGAAAGGGCGAATCAATCACCTTATTGCATTGCTGGTCGACCTTCACCAGAGAGGAAGCCGTGATTTCATCAAACATCAAACCATAAGGATTGATAAGGAAATGATGTTCAGGCCCGGGGATGCGCGCACTGATATGGGTAAATACCAGGTCGCTCCAGCCATAGACTGCCACCAGGCGATAACAGGCCGCCAGATCGGTGCGTAATTGCCATTCTTCTGCGCTGACCTGATCTTTGACTGAGGGGATGTTCATATTGTCTCCAGTGTTGTTTTTTTGTGATTACTGTTTATTGTCAGCGCTTATAGCCGCTTTATAAATCGTATTGCGTGGCTGGCTGAACAGTTTTTTCAGCATGGGTTCAAATTCCACCAGCGGGAAAGTTTCTGCATGCGCATCAAAAGACGGATTGTCATACAGAGCGCAAAATTCTGCCGTGCGTTCAAAATGGGGATGAGAGCGGAATTGCTCACGCATATCCCTGTCCATGCCCACGTGATGGAAAAAATAGTGCCCCTGGAAAATACCATGGTGTTGCACCATCCATAGATTGTCTTCGCTGACAAAGGGTTTCAGGATGGCAGCGGCAATATCAGGATGATTGAAAGAACCCAGGGTATCGCCTATGTCATGCAAGAGCGCGCAGCAGACATATTCCTCATCGCGGCCATCGCGCAAGGCACGCGTAGCGGTTTGCAGCGAGTGAGTAAAGCGGTCTATCGGGAAACCACCATAGTCCCCTTCCAGCAAACGCAAGTGTTGTAAGACCCGGTCGGACAAGCCCTGGGCAAACTGGCGAAATTCGCCGCCTATCAATTGCCAGTCTTGCTGGGTACTGTCCTCCATGCGGACGAATTGAGCACGATGTTGCATTTGAATACTCCCTGAAGAAGTGGCAGAGACATACATTACAACGTGGATTCCCACTATAACTGTCAAATATTTTACAATTTTATTTTGCCGGGCTCGATGGTTGACTATGGTTCATTATGGATCACATCTAGTCACCAGTGGTCACCACTGATCATCAATGCTTACCATCGGCGACAATTCTTTTTGTTGGTGCAAATGACATCAAAAGCAAATGTAATGAGCACCCTGCTGGCTGACCCATGGTTCGCCAGCCTGCCTTTAGCAGACCGTAAGAGCATGTTAGTCTCTTGTGAACATGTGCGCTTGCGTCCGGGTGAAATGTTGTTCCGCCAAGGCGATGCGCCCTGTGGTTTTTATGCCCTGCTCAGTGGCACGATCAAGATGTCTACCCTGAGCATGGAAGGGCGCGAAGCCATCCTTATCTTCCTTGAGGCGGCTACCTGGTTTGGTGAAATCTCCCTGATCGATGATATGCCACGCACCCACGATGCAACGGCGCTGGACGAGGTGGAATTGTTGATGCTTGATCCTGCAGCTTTTCGCAGCCTCATGCAACGCCATACCTTCGCCGCTGCAATCGCCCACATGCTGGCCAGGCGCATACGCTTGCTATATGGCATAGTCGAAGATGCCAGCCTGCGTTCAGTGCGGGCCAGGGTGGCGCGTCGTTTGCTGCTGCTGGCAGAAGTTGCCCAGCGCCAGCAAGACCAGCATGCCATAGTGCCAGTAACCCAGGAGGCACTGGCCATGATGCTGGGTATGACACGTCAAACCTTGTCGAAAGAATTAAGATTTTTCAAGCAACATGGTTTGATACGCCTGGCTTATGGCAAGATAGAAATTCTGGCGGAAAACAAGCTATTTGCCTTATGTGACAAAGAGTGACTTTTCTGAAGACAATCTTGCTTGCTGCAAAGCATCTTTCTGGTCTATCGTATGCAGGTTCGTTATCAAGGTGAGTCTTGATGAATATGCTGACAAAGTGCCATGTTGTGCTGTTCTTGTCCCTGAGCCATGTTTGGTTACCAGCGCAAGCTGCATGTTCACGCGTCATCAATGCACCGGTTGCGCCGCTAGGCTTGAGCGTCATCATCAATGGTGACGCTATCACCGGGATTTATCCAGAAATCTTGCGTGGCCTGTCTTCCAGGGAAAGCTGTCAATTTCAATTTTCTGCGGTTCCGCGTGCGCGTCTGGAATTGATGTTTGAAAATGGCCAGGCGGACATTCTCTTCCCTGCCATACGAACAGCAAAACGCGACGAGCACGGGATTTTTGTCCCCATGATTTACACCCGCGCTACTGTGATTTCCCTGCAATCTGCCCGCCCAACCATACGCAGCCAGCAAGAATTGCTGGAACAAAAAAACCTCAAAGTGGCTGTCGTACGCGGTTTTGACTACGGCGAGGGCTACCAGGCTATTCTGTCTGAATTGAATAAACAGGGCAGGTTGATCGTGGAAGCCGATGCGGTCTCTGTCGCACGCATCATGAAAGCCGGTGCTGCCGATGTCAGCATCATGGCCCCCTATATTTTTGCTGGTGCAGTACAAGGTGATGCCAGGGTAGAGTACATGGCTGACAAGCTCAGGTTTGAGCCCCTGCCTGAGCTGGGCTGGGGGGACAGCGGGATTTACCTGTCCAGGAAGAGTTTGACCCAGGATGACCGCAATGCCTTGCAAGAGCTGATGGAGCGCGCTGCCCGCTCAGGCCTGGTCTGGAAAGGCTTTTTACGTTATTACAAACCAGACGTGCTGAAAGAAGGCAACCGCCCCCGTTAAATTCAGGCAAGGGCCATACTCGTTTGAGCCTTGCCTGTTGTGATTTCATGCCGGATACCTTAATGAGTTTTCAGATAAATCTACGATCATTGCGTATTCTCCTGCTGTCTAGCCTGATGCTCCTGGCCCAGCAGGCTTTGGCCGTTTGCTCACGCGCTATTAATGTTCCTGTTGCTGCAACCGGGCGCAGTGTCTTGATTAACGGCGACAATATCGAAGGCATTTATCCCGACATCTTGCGTAGCCTTGGCGAAGCCTGCAAATTCACCCTGACTGCCGTGCCCAGGGCCAGGCTGGAATTGCTATTTGAAACCGGGCGCGCCGACTTGCTGATCCCTGCCAGCCGCACGCCAAAACGTGATGAGCATGGCATCTTCATCCCCCTGGTATATAACCGCGCCACCCTGATTTCCCTGGAAAGCAATCGTACCGTCATCGTCTCCATGCAGGATTTACTCGATAAAAAAGATTTGAAAGTGGCTGTGGTACGTGGTTTTGACTATGGTCCAGCCTATCAGGACATCATCAAGGAACTGAGCAAGCAAGGCCGCTTGTATATGGACGCTGACCCCGTCTCAGTGGCACGCCTGCTCAAGGCGGGCATCTCTGACCTGACCATCATGGCACCATCGATACTCGCCGGCGCCATCATGGAAGATGCGCGGGTCCAGGATATGCTCGACAAGCTGCGCTATGAACCCCTGCCTGAATTAGCCTGGGGTGATAGCGGCGTCTATATTTCAAAAAAATCCCTGAGCAATGAAGACAGAGCGGCTCTCAAGGACATGCTGGAACAAGTCGCCAAATCAGGCGTGGTCTGGAAAAGTTTTCAGCGTTATTATCCGGCGAATGTTTTGAAAGAAAGCATACGCCCCCGCTGAACGGGCTTAAAAACCTTATAGCGCAATCGCTGTTTCAAACTTGCTGCGCAAGATAGAAAAAAAGCTACGAACATTGCGCACATTCGCATGCGTCGCAAACAGCCTGTGCGCCAGTGCATGATAAGCCGCCATGTCCGCCACCTGTATCACAAGTACAAAATCCGGCCCCTGCGAGACGCGGTAACATTGCTGCACCGCCCCTTCCTGCGCCACCAGTTGCTCAAATTCCACCAGCTTCTCAGTCGCCTGATGGTCGAGTGTGATTTCGACGATGGCCGTCAAGCCAGCCCCCAGCTTGCTGGCATCCAGCAACGCCACCTGGCGGCTGATGATGCCCTCATCCGTCAGCCGCTTGACGCGACGCAGGCAGGTAGGGGCAGATGCATGCACCCGCAAGGCCAGCTCATGATTGGTCAGCGAGGCATCTTTTTGCAATTGCTGCAAAATGCGTTTGTCTAGTTCATCCAACTCATTGTCAGTCAACATATGATTGATAATTCCAAATGTTCTTATATATTGAAATAATAGTTCAAATAGAAAATAGATGTTCTATAAATTTCAATAATAAATGAATTTTGAAAGAAAATATCAAGCCATCTGCTTTAGCATGAACACATATTCATTCTTTATCAGAGGTCACCATGTGCGGTATCGTCGGCGCAGTTGCTCAACGCAATATCACCCCCATCTTGCTCGAAGGCTTGAAGCGGCTTGAATACCGTGGCTATGACTCATGCGGCGTCGCCCTGCATGTCGATGGCCATCTGCAACGCTCACGCAGCACATCCCGCGTGGCAGACCTGCAGGCGCAGATAGACCAGTCCGGCCTTGCTGGCTTTACCGGCATCGCCCACACCCGCTGGGCCACCCATGGCGCACCGTCTTCATCGAATGCCCACCCGCATTTCTCGCGTGAACGCATCGCCCTCGTGCACAACGGCATCATAGAAAACCATGAAGAACTGCGTGCAGAGCTGACACAGGCTGGCTATGTCTTTGAAAGCCAGACCGACACCGAAGTCATCGCCCACCTCATAGACCACCTCTACAGCGGTGATTTGTTTGAGACCGTGCAAATCGCCATCAAGCGTCTGACCGGTGCATTTGCGATTGCCGTATTCTGCCGCGATGAACCACACCGTGTCGTCGGCGCACGCCAGGGTTCCCCATTGATCGTCGGTGTAGGCCAGGGAGAAAACTTCCTCGCCTCCGACGCCATGGCACTCGCAGGCACCACAGACCAGATCATTTATCTCGAAGAAGGTGATGTCGTCGACCTGCAACTGCAAAAAGTATGGATAATCGATAGCGAAGGCAAGTCAGTCCAGCGCGAAGTTAAGACAGTACATGCCCACAGCGGCGCAGCAGAACTCGGCCCTTACCGCCACTACATGCAAAAAGAAATCTTCGAGCAACCACGTGCGATTGCCGACACGCTGGAAGGCGTCATCAGCATCATGCCCGAGTTGTTTGGCGACGGTGCCTACAAAGTCTTCAAGCAGATAGATTCTGTATTGATACTCGCCTGCGGCACCAGCTATTACGCTGGCCTGACTGCTAAATACTGGATAGAAGCCATCGCCAAAATTCCTGTCAATGTAGAAATCGCCAGCGAATACCGCTACCGCGAAAGCGTGCCCAACCCCAATTCACTGGTCGTCACCATCTCGCAAAGTGGCGAGACAGCAGACACCCTGGCCGCGCTGAAGCATGCACGCAGCCTCGGCATGCAGAACACCCTCACAGTCTGCAATGTCGCCACCAGCGCCATGGTGCGTGAATGCGCTTTGTCATACATCACCCATGCCGGTGTAGAAGTCGGCGTCGCCTCCACCAAGGCTTTCACCACGCAACTGGCCGCACTTTTCCTGCTGGCACTGTGCCTCGCACAAAGCAAAGGCCGCTTGAGTGAAACTGACGAAGCAGAACACATACGCGCCCTGCGCCACCTGCCCGTCGCCATCAGCGCCGTGCTGGCACTGGAACCACAAATCATCTCCTGGGCAGAAGAATTCGCCCGCAAAGAAAACGCACTCTTCCTCGGTCGCGGCCTGCATTACCCCATCGCCCTCGAAGGCGCATTAAAACTCAAAGAGATTTCCTACATCCACGCCGAAGCTTACCCAGCAGGTGAACTCAAACACGGCCCCCTGGCCCTGGTCACCAAGGAAATGCCGGTGGTCACCGTCGCTCCCAACGACACCCTGATAGAAAAACTCAAATCCAACATGCAGGAAGTCCGCGCCCGTGGCGGCGAACTCTACGTCTTCGCCGACGCCGACTCCCGCATCACCTCCAGCGAAGGCGTGCACGTGATACGCCTGCCAGAACACTACGGCCAGCTGTCACCGATACTGCACGTGGTGCCGTTGCAATTGCTGGCTTATCACACAGCACTGGCAAGAGGGACGGATGTAGATAAGCCACGTAACCTGGCAAAAAGTGTGACCGTTGAATAGGGCAGGACATTGCCTGATTAAAATCGCACAATAAAGACCGTACTAGCGCCCTTCCGGGTTGTGCAGTTTCTCAGCCCATTTCTGCGCCGCTGCGTCAGCCGCGGCGCGGCGTTCGGGTGTCACGCGCGGGGTCAGCTCGGCGCGCGCGGTGCGGTCAGTGGCGCAGCCAGCGTCGGTGACGCGCATGCCATACGGAAGTTTCAGCACGCAATCGTAGGCATACGCACCAGCCGCGTCGGCATATGCCTCGTCGATTCGCTCGGGCAGCGCCGCCGCGTAGCGCACCACAGTTTGCGCCGACAGGCTCTTATATCCGGGATCGAAAACGCCGGCCTGATGGGTATAGCGCACGGCGTCGTTCAGGGCTTTCAAGGCGACTGGCTGGAGTTCGATATTCGGGATACCGGCTGACCTGGTTGTCACCGAAGGGCCCTCTTTCTCGGCACCGGCAGCACCACCGGACATGGTGATTGTCACACGCGAGCTGCTACGGCCAGTCAGCTTTTCTTCGTGGCACGTCAGTCGCCTGACCGCGTCCGCGGCGCGACTCCGAATGGCCTGGTGTTCGCCGGCATTGGCACGGTGCTCGTTGTCGCTGATCCACTTCTTGTATGCCTGAGCAGACTGAGTTCCGATCAGCACATCGCAATCACTCAAATCGAGGGTGGCGGCCTGCACACTGCCAGCCATTGCGCATAAACCCAGCGCATACATGGCGACGCGCAAGGCGCGCCTGCTCTCAATCGGTAAATTCTGCTTCATCTTTGGCTCCTGTATAGAGTGATAAAAGTAATGTGTCAGCACCGTGCGCCTATTCCTTGCTCGCTTTTTCATACGTCAAGGGGCGTCCATTGCGCGTCCACACCAGTGCGCCATCGCGCACAGTCATGCTCAGATTGAAGTCTTCGAACACGGCGGGACGCGCGGCAAGGTCAAAGCTGAAGTTGCTCTCCCCGATAGACCCGCTTGGCACTTCATAGACATAGGGGTGACCGCGGTTGAGTTCCGGATGGTAGAACACGATCTGGCGCACTGGCCCCACATGAGCGGTGTGCCAGCCCGTGCTATCTGTGTACCCGTGCAGCATGACAGGGGCGTCACCCAACACCGTCAGTTCCACCCTGGGGACGTTGCGCTCGCGCGCACGGACCTGGATCGACAATTGTCCGGCTTGGGGCACTACCGTCGACGGCGCGAGCGAGGGAGTCAACGGCGCGCCGGGCGACCCGGCGGGGTCGCTGCGAAACACGAGCTGACCTTGATTGACCTGCCATCTGCCGCGCGCCATCTGATCCGTCGCGCCATATGCGAGCGAATAATTGAAGCGGCCGTCGGCGCGCAGCACGATCTCGGAGCCGACCTCGGTGACCCCCTTCAAGTAATAGTGCCCGGGCAGTTTCTTTTGCAGCGCCAGGTCAGTGCCGACGGCCTTTGGCAACGGCGCGAGTGCTGCTGCGGTGCGCGCTGGCGGAGCGCGCCAGCCGGCTGTTTCCAGAACCGCGATTAAGTCGTTGCTCTCGTTTTGACGCAAATTGGCCCAGCTGGTTGCGCTCAAGCTGCTCTCCCTGGCGCCGATTTGCTTCAGACGTTGCTTCAAGCGTTCAGCGATCCAGCCGCGCAGCGGCCGTTCGTTACGCTCACTCAGGTAGTTGATCAGGCGCTCGGCCATGTCACGGCAAGGCGTAGTTTCGGCCATCAAGCCCTGGTTGCGCAGCAAGGCCCAATACTGATCCGATGTGTCGAGCACAGTCTGGGCCAGCATCCGCGTGGCGGGCAGGCACACCTCGTTCAGCCTCAACTGGCCATTTCCGGTTACCAGCTTGAGCATGGCGACATTGTTTGCGGCAACCGCGCGGTCGAGTACTCCACTGCCGTTCTTATCGCGATAGCCGGTATCGATGCGCCCGCCTTTGTCGAGCAGCATCGCGAGCATGTCGGTGTCGCCGCGCGTGATGGCCAGTTCCACTGGGCTGGGCATGTCCTCGTAATGCGTGTTGACGTCGAAACCCAGTTCCAGCATGCGTCGTACCAGGTCGGTCCGCTTGCGGTCAATTGCGGCCAGCAAGGCCACCACATCCGCGGCCGCGCGCGTTTGCCCGGCCGCCAGACTCAGCATGCCATGCTCGAGCAGGAAGCCGGCCAGCTCACTATCTGGCGAGTCGAGCGCGCTGCGCACCGCCTGGGCACTCAGTCCCTGGGCAGTGAAACCCGCGGCCACCAGCGCACGCACGCGGCGTGCGCCCAGCGCCGTGTCGGCAGATAACACGGCCTCTTCCAGCGCCGCCGGCGCGACGCTGCTGAGTGGTGCTTTGTTCACCCGCGCTATGTGCTCCAGCAACAACGGTAACATGTTGGCGTCACCCTCTTTCGCCGTCAGCACCTGGGTTAGCGGCGGCTCCTTGCCCGCGAGCGGATCGGCGCCCAGATTCAGCAGCAGCGTCACCATTGCCGCATCGCCAGAGCTGAGCGCCAGTGCCAGCGCGCTCTGATTATTCGGACTGCCCACAGGCGCACCCAACGCCACCAGTCTGGCGACCCAGTCGAGGCGATGGGCCCGCACCGCGTGGCCAAGCAGGGTGTCGCCGCTCATCGGCACTACAGGCGAGCGGATAGGACGATAGTCACGCTGGCCACTTTCCCACATGGGACCGGTCTGAGTCCAGCGCAAGTCTGGCACCAGCAGCTGGCGTAACACCTGGTCGGACGATTCCTTGCTGTTGTACATCGCCAGCATGGCTGCGTCTACCCACCGGTCACGCCCGCTTTCATCGAAGCGCGGCACGCGGGTTTTCAACCAGCCGATCGCATCGGCATTGCCAGCCCGGGCTGCGTAAGCCAGCGGCGACACACCATCGTCGCCAGCATACGGGCTGGTGCCGGTGCCGGCCAGAGCGTCCAGCACTGCCGTCCCCGTCGTCAGCCCTGGCAGCGCGTTCCACATGAGGTAATCCGCAGAAGGCCGTTCGGGCGCGGCTTCGCCTTTCGCCTTTGCCTGGCGCGCGCTGCGCTGGTCGAGCAATAGATAGGGACGTTGCGCACCGGCTTTCAGCAAGGCGAGCATGATCTCGCTGCGTTGTTGCGGATCTATCATCTCGGGAAACTGCAGACTATGCTCGCGCTGCTGGAGCGCGTATTCGAGCGGCGCATAGACGCCGTTGCTACCGCCGTATTGGCGTGGGTCCGCGCCCTTGGCCAGCAACATGCGTACCATTTCCGGCGAGCCAAACATACTGGCCAGATGCAGCGCGGCCGCATCGCTGTTGCCGCAGCCTTCGTCAAAGCTGGCACCATGGCTCAGTGCCAGGGCCAGCATGCGCGTCTTGGCTGGCAACAGCGCAAGGTGCCTGGCACGCTGGCGCTGCCAGTGCGCCAGCTCAGGCGCACCGTCGTGCTCACGCCGCCAAGCGGTTTCGTCGGCACGCAGGCTAAGGGCCGGCATCAGCAAGGTATTCAACAGCTTGCAATTGTTCACCATGTAGTCGTTGAGATTGACGACCCTTGCTATCAGCTGCGTGAACGTAGCCTCGTCGCCTTCGCTGGCAGCGGTAAACAGTTTGCGCACCTCGTCCGTTGGCGCTGCCTTGCCGATAGCGTTGCGCACATAGTGAACTTTGCGCTGTGCGCCGTATTGTGAGGCCACCGGCAATGGCGTGCCCACTTTCCATTGCGCCAGCATGCCTTTCGCTTCGGCCAGTTGTTGATCGGTCAGCGCTGCTTCCCACTCCGTCACGCCGCTGACGGCATTCGCGGCACCGCCGCGCGCGGCCAGCGCCAGGCTCAGATACGCCAGCACAAAGTCTTCAGTCACGCCGTCGCCTTGTGCATAAGCTTTAGACAGACGGGACTGGGCTTCGGCGCTGCCACCCTCGGCCGCCTTGCGCAACCAGTACGCAGCCCGCTCCGGATCGGGTTTGCGATCCGGGTCGTAGCTGCCATATAGCGTGCCCAGTTTGAGTGCGGCGGCCAGATCCCCGCCCTCGGCGAGACGCAGATACCAGTCGATTGGCGAGCGCCGCCCGGTTTGTGAGGTGGCTGGAAGTACGCTGCCCTGTTTCCAGTTGGTAGCCAGACTCTTCCCTTCCTCAATCTGGTCGGGCGACAATTTCTCGCTGAAGATAGGGAGATAGTTTTCTGTGTCATGACGCCCAAGCCAGTCACTGCGCTGCAGCGACAGGGTCATCATCGCGTAGGCCAATGTGAGATCGCGCGTCAGGCCCTCGCCATTTGCATATACGGTGCCAAGTGCCGACAGATCCACGCCACCGCCCTGCGCAGCCGCCTTGAGCAACCAGCGCACGGACTGTTCGGGATTAGGCGACTTCCCTAGCTTGTAGAGAAAGACCAACTCTTTTTGCGCCTCCACGTCTCCCTGTTGCGCCGCCATCAGGTACCAGGACAGCGCCTGTGTTTCATCAGCAGGTGTATCGCTACAGTTGCGCCTCGCACGCTGATACAAATCCCCCAGCGCCTTCTGAGCCTTGACATTGCCAGCGCGCGCAGGCGCGCTCAGTTCCTTGATGGCGACCTCGCAATGGCCGTCGCTGAGCGCGGACATGCCGGCCGCGACGTCGGCCGCCGCATGAGCACTGATCATCAGACTGAATACTGCTGCTACTTGTTTTTTCATCACAGAGGGACTTTCGATTGGCAGGCGCAGCTGCGCCGCAATGCAATTTCGGATTTCAACTGAAGTGTTAACGACGCGCACCAGCTTGCCTGGCTTGGTGACTTTTCAGTCAAGCGGTTTAATTTGCCACGCACCGTGCCACCATCAGGCATCTGCTCATCGGGCGAGATCGATGCAGGTTTCAGTGCCACTAGCTTAGGGTTAAAAAATTGGATGGCATATCATCTCCCGGCTTGACACCGGTTGCGGCAAAGCTGGTGTCCGGCATCCCGACTGACCAGCGCGGGAATGAAGGAATCGTGGGCAACGCAAACAACAGCGTTAGCGGCGCTGGCTTGAAGGACATACGCCTGTATGCTTGGTAGTATGGGGACAGCATGTGGCAAAACTTTCAGCAGAGGTTACCAGCAAGCGCCGTTCGTCCATGTCCGGCCGCTCAGCATGCAAGACTGCCGAAGCGGGCCATTTGAGGGACAGAGAGCGACACAAAATATTGCCAATTATATCCCATTAATTTTTAAGCAAGTTTCCCCCTGTTCACGCGATCAAGCGTGCCAACCATGCACAGTCCGCTCGCCGACCGCCGGGTGACGGGATGGGTGTCTTGATTTGAGCGTAGCGCCTGCAACATCAATGCTGCAACCCGCACTTCCTGCTATCCTAGTCAGATGGTTTCCACACCCGGCTCGCCATCGTCGTTGCACCCAGGTGTGCTTACAACCCGCACGGCCGGACTCCGAAAAACAGTATAAGGAATTCACGATCATGGCAAAGTATCTCATTTCATTTCCCAGTGCTGCAATGAATGTACCCGACAGTGAGATGGAGACGGTGGGGCGAGATGCTCATGCCGTGATACGCGAGACTAAGGAAGCAGGCGTCTACGTTTTCGGCGGTGGCATTGATGAAGCAGTAGCGCCCGTGCTGGTGTCAGCCAATGGCACAGTCACTGAGGGCGGCTACCCGTGGGCACCTACACTCAATGGCGGCTTCACTGTACTTGAGCTTCCTACCAGAGAAGACGCCATCGCCTGGGCCGCACGTATCGCGAAAGCCTGTCGCTGTGATCAGGAGCTTAGGGTGTTTGGGTTTGATCCTGAGTCGTGAGTTGTCAGTCAATATGGAATGTACATATCTGGTTAGGACTACGCTGTCATGAAAGCCTGGACGGAAACTCTCGATATAAGAACGTGGCGCGAAGTTCATGGTGGAAAGCATCGAGAATATGGCGGTGCAATTATAGATAATCTTGTATGCCCAATAACATACTGTGTTCTTGTTTGTGGCTTTACTTTTCGATTCCAAAACATCTCTGAAATTGAAGAGTACATCTCTTATTTTGAAAGTAAAACTCATTATTCAACACGGGCGTATGTTCATGGCAATGAAAGCCATTACGAGGTTCAAACAAAATTCACACGACTTCCCGCAAGGCTAAATGCTAAGGGTAGAAGGCCGCAGGTAGCCAGTGGGCTAAGACGTGCACTATCGGTCTTTAGAGGCAATGACAGTAGTTCGGCTTAGCAAGCTGTATCGACCTTTGATGCAATCATAATTGGTTTTAACAAAAACTATCCCTCAGCTTTCCGGAAAAAGCGCAGAAACGCATTCAGGGTTTGCTCGGGTGCTTCTTCTGGCAGGTAGTGTCCACATGGCAGCGCACCACCGCTGACTGCGCCATCAATAGATTTTTCTTGCCAGGTTTTCAGCACATCATAGGTGTTGCCGACAACGCCCTTGGCTCCCCACAATACCAGCAAGGGTGACTGGATTTTTTTGTCGGCGTCGGCGGTATCGTGTTCAAGGTCTATCGATGCTGCGGCCCGGTAATCTTCGCAGACTGCATGCAGGGTTTCGGCGGTGTAGCAGCGACTATATTCTGCATAGGCTGCGGGCGTGATTGCGCCGGGGGTCTTGTTTTGTTTGTTGATATGGTGTTCCAGATAAAATTCCAGGTTGGCGCCTATCAATTTTTCTGGCAAGGGTGCTGGCTGTATCAGGAAGAACCACCAGACGTAACGGCTGGCAAATGCCATGTTGGTGGATGCATACATGGTGGCAGTGGGGGCGATGTCGAGCAGGGCTGCACGCTCTATCGCATCTGGATGATCAAGCAGCATGCGGTGCACGACGCGCCCGCCACGGTCATGGCCAGCCACCTGGAAGCGTGAAAAGCCCAGTTGCTGCATGACTTCAACCTGGTCTTGCGCCATGAGCCGCTTAGAATAGCCAATGTGATTTTCACCGCCGTCTGGTTTGCCCGAGTCCCCGTAGCCGCGCAGGTCGGTCAGCACGACCGTAAAATGCTGCGCCAGTGCCGGTACGATTTTATGCCAGCAAGCCAGGGTTTGCGGGTGACCATGCAATAGCAAAAGTGCCGGACCCTGACCACCCACCAAGGTTTGAATCGAGGTGCCGCTGGTGTTGAGCGTACGGCTTTTGAAGCCCGGGAACATGCGGGCAATTGCTGATCCTTGTGGAGGCACAGGTGTATTCACAGGGTATCCTTTAATGGGTAATGTCAGCGTTGCCGCCGATACTGCACCGGCAAGCAGGCTTCTTCTGCGAGTATTGATTTTACTCGCTTCAGTGCTTGCTTTAGTGGTAGTTGCTACTATTGTTTTTGGGGATTCTGGCATGGCGCTCTCCTGATTTTTCCTATCTGTATCTGTCTAAAATTTCTCCATGGTTTCAGCCAAAAATCTTCATCAATATCGTCGCCATGACGATCATAGCTGCGCCGCCTATGCGGGTAGAAATTTGCGCGAAGGGCATCATCTCCATGCGGTTGGAGGCAGACAGGATAGCTACGTCACCTGTTCCACCAAGGCCGCTATGGCAGGCAGTCACGATAGCTGATTCAACAGGGTACATTTTCATCAGAAAGCCTATGCCGAAGCCACTTGCCACCATCGCCAGAACGATGGAAGCGCAAATCACGAAATAGGACAAACTGAGCGAATAGACCATCTGGTTCCATGGAACAAACAAGGTCCCCAGCCCGACCAATATGGCGAACGTCAGGTTGTTCGTCATGAAGCGGTACATCTGGTAAGCGCCAAGCTCCATATTCGGCGGCATGATCTTGCTGACCTTGACCAGCGCTGCACCGATGATCATCAGGATAGGGCCAGGGATACCTGTCATTGGTGCCAGTACAGAACCAAGAATAAAGAATGCACAGGTCAGCAACAGGCCAGCCCCCATCAGGCTGATGTTGAGCGGCGCTTCGTTTTGTTTAGCCAGCAATTCCTGGTCATTGCCATTTCTTACCAGGGTGCCATTGCCACTATATTGCGGGCGCCTCTTGCCAAACCAGCTCAGGGCACCAGCCGACAAAATTGCCACCACATTGCCGATCAATGCTGCCGGGATCAGGGTCGCAACAATTTGCGCTTGTGGCGTCGTCGTGATCTCTGAATAGGCAATCGATAAGGGCAGAATGCCTTCACCAATACCGCCACCAAGAATGGGAATGATGATGTAGAAGAACACATGTTTCATCTCATAACCCAGCAACATGCCAACGGCGAGGCCTGCACCAACTGCAGCGACAGTACCAACCAGCAGTGGAATGAACATGCGTATGAATCCTTGCACCAGTACCTTGTGGCTCATGCCCAATATGCTGCCGACAACCAGGCAGGCAATGTACAGATATTGCAGGTTCGCCGTCTTCATTGCTGTCGTCAGTGCCTTGTGCATATCCTGGTCAAACAGATTGTAGCCAAGCAGAGCCGATGGCACGAACAGGCAGAGTATGGCTGATCCGCCTATGTGTTTAAGTAGCGGGATTCTGTTACCCAGATCACCAAGCAAAAAACCCGCTAACATCATGACCGCCAAACCACCGATCAGGTCATTTGGCAAACGATGGTTGATGGCGGCTGCGATAGTGATTACTGCCAATACGATATACACCGGTAAGGGTAGTGGCCCGATGCGGATCGCCATTAACCTGCTCCAAAAACCTGATCCTGCTGGTTCAGCAGGCAAAGCTGTTTCTATATGCATTTTTGTCTCCTTTTAATATTGCGCCGGATGAATTTCCGGTCGCATTGCCTGTTATGATTTGTTCAAACCAGGCTGTCTCTGGTCTTGCTTGCCAGATTTTTTAGCCATGGGCGTTTCTGCCAATGACTTGTTGCAAATTCATTGATCTGCTCTTGCATGGCCAGTGTTGCCCCCACCATATCCAGGCCTTCAAGGAACATGCGGCGATGGCGTTCAGACAGAGAGAACGGGGCAGTCAGACTTTTACTACGCACTGTCATGCTCTCAACATCAATCAACACATGCTTGTCTGAAGGGTTGTTGATATCAGCAAGCAGCAAGTCAATCTCAGCCTGGGCTAGTGCCACCAGCATGAGCTTGTTGTTCATGGCGTTGGAATAGAAAATTTCTCCAAAGCTGGGAGCAATAACAGCGTCAATTCCATACTGTTGCAGGCCCCAGACCGCATGTTCGCGGCTGGAACCACAACCAAAATTGGGGCCACCCACCAATATCCTGGTGCCAGCGTATTCAGCCTGGTTAAGCACGCACTCAGGGCGGCTGTTTCCATTCAGATCAAAACGCATATCGTAGAGCAGCCCCTTCGCCAGACCAGCCTTGTCGATACGCAGCAAAAATTGCTTGGGAATGATTTGATCAGTGTTCAGGTTGGCGACTGGCAAGGGTGCCGCAATACCTTCGATTCGGGTTTGAACAGTCATGCCTGTACTCCTAATTTGCGCACATCGGTAATGCGGCCAGTCACAGCCGCCGCAGCAGCCATGGCCGGGCTCATCAGATGGGTAATCGCACCACGACCCTGGCGGCCTTCAAAATTGCGGTTGGTGGTAGATGCGCAACGTTGGCCCGGGCTCAGCACATCGTCGTTCATGGCCAGGCACATCGAGCAACCAGGCTGGCGCCATTCAAAACCGGCATCGATAAAAAGCTGGGCAAGGCCTTCTGCTTCCGCCTGTCGCCTGACCTCGCCCGAACCCGGCACAATCATGGCGCGAACAGCAGGCGCAACGTAGCGCCCTTTGACAATCGAGGCGACTGCCCGCAAGTCTTCGATACGTGCATTGGTGCAAGAGCCTATAAAAACAACATCGACTGCCAAACCTTCCACGCCATCGCCTGCATGCAAACCTGTGTAATGAAGTGCGCGTTCCATGGTGTGATGCAAAGCATTGCCGCTGTCTGCTGGCATGTTGGGGATACGGGCTGTGATGGGAATTGCCTGGTCAGGGCTGGTGCCCCAGGTGACATAAGGCTCTACCTCGTTCGCATCAAAATGCAGTTCAAGGTCAAAGCTGGCATCGTTGTCGCTATGCAGATCAGCCCAGTCCGCTTGTGCCATGACCAGCATATCGCCCACCAGATCAGGGCAATGCGCTTTCACATAGTCTATGGTTGTCGCATCTGGCGCAATCAGCGCACCGCGTGCACCTGCTTCGACAGCCATATTGCACAGGGTCATGCGCGCTTCCATGGATAGTGAGCTGATTGCTGCGCCACAGAATTCAACCACATAACCGCGCGCACCTTGTGCGCCGATTTGCCCAATGATCAGCAAGATCAGGTCTTTCGCCGTCGTGCCTGTGGGCAAACGGCCTGCGACATGGATGCGCATGTTCTGTGCAAGTCGATACACCAGCGTCTGCGTAGCCAGCACATGCTCCACTTCTGAAGTGCCGATACCAAAACCCAGCGCACCAAAAGCACCATAGGTGGTGGTATGACTGTCACCACAAAGTATCACCATGCCAGGCCTGACCATGCCAAGTTCAGGCGCGATGACATGCTCTATACCCTGGTAGCGGTCATTGGTATCAAACAAGGGTATGCCATGGAAATCACAATTGCGCTTCAGGTTCGATGCCTGCAAGGCAGAATTTGGCTCGGTAATCGTGCGTATCGCCAGTGGGTGGGTAGGGATAATATGATCGACCACCCCCAGGTTCTGGCCAGGCTGGGCAGCCTTCCTGCTGGCATGGGTCAATGCTGCAAATGCCTGGGGGCTGGTGTACTCGTTCATGATGTGCAGATCGGCATACAGCAACACGTTTTGCTCATCCAGGCGGGCTACCGTGTGGGTTTCCACCAGCTTTTGGTATAGCGTTTTTGCTGTACCTGACAATTCAGTCATGCATGTCTCCTGTAGATTTAATCTGGATAAACTTCTTGTGCAGGACAAGTTAATTTGTTGCGAATTGATTTACAATGACTTGAAAATCAAACTGTTTTTAACTTAAACGCAAAAATGAGTTCAGTATCTGATGTCGCTTTTTTCACCGAAGTAGTGAAGGCAGGCACGCTCTCGGCGGCCGCGCAGGAGCTTGGCGTATCCACCGCCGCTGTGAGCAGGCGGCTCGCCAATCTGGAAGCGCGCCTCAGCATACGCCTGCTGAACCGCACCACCAGACGGGCCGTAGTGACGCCAGAAGGCGAGTTATATCTGGCTGAGGGCCAAAAAATCCTGGCCGCACTGGAAGAGCTGGAACAACGCCTGTCCAGCAGCAAGGCCGTCCCCAAAGGCCTGCTGCGCGTGAACGCCAGCTTTGGGTTTGGCAGGCAATTCATCGCACCCGCCATTGCAGGCTTTGTAGAAATCTACCCGGATGTTGAAGTGCAGATGCAATTGACAGACAGACCCGTCAATCTGTCCGACGATGGCTTTGATGTCTGCATACGTTTTGGTGAAGTCCCTGACGCCAGGGTCACCTCAAAAAAAATCGCCAGCAACCGCCGCCTCTTGTGCGCATCCCCCATCTACCTTGAACGCCACGGCGCACCACTGACGCCAACCGACTTGCAACGCCACCGCTGCATAGTCATTCGCGAAAGCGATGAGACTTACGGCACCTGGCATTTGCACAACGCAAATTCGCAGGCAACAGTAAAAGTGCGTGGCACGGTATCAACCAACGACGGCGAATCAGCAGTCAGCTGGGCCTTGCAAGGCCAGGGCATCTTGCTACGTTCAGACTGGAACGTAGCCCCCTACCTGCAATCTGGCCGGCTGCGTGAAGTGCTAAGCGACTGGAAACTCCCCAATGCAGACATTCACGCTGTTTATCCAATGAAGAACAATCTGTCTGCCAAGGTGCTGGCATTTGTGGGTCACCTGGAAAAATATTTCAGGCAGTATCGCTCACAGGATGGTGTTAGTGCCATGTGGTAGAAGGGTTTGAGCGGCCACGCACGCAGAATCCTTAGGGGGGCGTTTTCGGGCTAAATTGACCCCGTCAGTTTTGATCCACCCTTCACTTCCTCGCGAAGGCAGCCACACGGTCATACGACCCTTCAAATCCAAGTTTTTCAGATGCAAGTAAAGTTGTTTTAAGCTCTGTCGCTGCTGACGATTTTTCTCCGCTTCGGTTTTAAGCCAGCTCGAAAGCTGCAATGCATATTTGTCGATGGCACTGGTTGTTTGTCGTTCTGCATAGGCGGGCTCTGTGACTTCAGAGCGCGGATAGCGCCGCGCAGGTAGCTCTGCTCGGGTACCGCAGAACTGTGTTGCGAGAGATGCCCAGTGGTCTGGCGATCTCCCGTAATAGGATCTGGTCACGAATGTGTCAGCGTCGAATAATACCTGGCAATGCCACGGCTATCACTCCTGCTCCCTACTCATCAAGAATAATATTGTTTTGGCATAAGAATGGACAGGAAATTTGCTCAGTAGATAATCTGCACCTAAGCAAAGGAGTAATTCCCTCTATCGGACAGCAATTATTCAATTGTCAGAGAAATTCAACTTTGACAATTGTTTTCAAACCCACATTACATGTAACGTAATGTTACAGATATAATGAGTGGAAATAGCTAATTTGCAACCATGACTTGAGACTTGACACATCTTGGCGGTCATGGTGCTGCATTCTTCATTACTTACTCAATCTTATTCAAAGTATATGCTGGTTTTAAACACAGTTGCCTTCGTGCGCTCCTTCGTTGTGGCACTCGCCGCATTTTTCATATTCATAGGCTCGGCCCAAGCGTCGTGTGTGGGCTGCTGCTCTTCGCACGGTGGTGTTGGCAGTTCTTGCGCATCCAATGGAAAAATCCGTTGTGCTGACGGCTCAGTAAGCCCTTCGTGTGCTTGTTCGTCCTGTACCGTGACTCCACCCAGTTGCACCGGCGGCCAAATAGCAGTGGGCAGTTTTTGCATGTGCCCAGTCGGGCAAACGAATGTTGGTGGCATCTGCAAAACGCCGACCACTACACCAACGTGCACTGGAGGGCAAATTCTCGTCGGCAACACATGTTCTTGCCCAGCGGGCCAGGTTTTGTCTAGTCTTTCTGGGCTGTGTCAGGTTCCTGCACCGGCGCGGGCCTGTTCTTCGATTCGATGGGATATAAAAACAGGAAATGATCGCAACGCAAATGCAGTCTCCACCACAGAATTCGCGACAGCTATCAGCCTGTTGCAATTGCAGACTCCCCCACTCGTTGTCGTGGATGATGGGAACCGCATTTTGCCGGTAGAAAACACACGCTATCTCGTTGAAGGAACGCTCATCTCCTATAAAGCCACGCCTGATTCTGAATATCAGCTCGTGCTGAAATCGAGTAGCAGCGTAACCATGGTCGCGGCTATCCCGCATCCAGATTGCGTTGGACAGAATTCACCTTTTTATGCGGAAATCAAGGCAGCGAGAGAGACTTTTGATAAAACCTTTGCTGCTCAAACACAGTCGAGCACGACCCAAACCTTGGTCCAGATAGGTGGTATTGGTTTCTGGCAAGCGGGAACCGATACAAACGGACAACTGCAGAATAAAATAGAATTGCATCCTGTCACCGCTATTCAATTCAATCCCAAACAAGAGATAACGACATTTAGCGGCAAATATGCAGACTATAGGGTATCACCAACCAAGATAGGCTATACGATCGCTGATAGTAACGGTACACCGGTTCTTGCGACAAATCTGCAACGTGTAAAGTTCGCGGATATGTCACTGGCATTTGATCTGGATGGCAACGCGGGTAAAGCATATCGACTGTACCAGGCAGCGTTTAATAGAACACCAGATGCAGCGGGTTTAGGTTATTGGATCCAGGCGATGGACAAGGGGCTGACCATTCAGGAGGTGGCTGCAAGTTTCATGGAATCTGCCGAATTCAAGCTCATGTATGGCACGAATCCAAATAACTCAACATTACTCACTCGTTTCTATGCAAATGTCTTGCATCGTAGCCCTGATCAGGCTGGTTATGATTACTGGTTGAATCAACTAAATATCAAGCTCAGCACACCAGCGACAGCACTGGCCAGCTTTAGCGAAAGCCAGGAAAACAAGACACAAACTGCTGAGTCAATCAAAAATGGTATTGCTTATATTCCGTTCAAATAGATTGACAAATGAGATGTAAGACAGGTGCGAACTACTATCCTTGTATGAGTCCTTTAAAACTGGCGATTGGATATTGGGCACCTGCCATGTTCTGGCGGCACGCAAGCTGGATGTACGCGTAATCAGGCGATGTTGCATATAGTTAGCAAGGCCAATGCAGGTAATTAAAGAGTTCAATCAAAGGTTTTGGTATCTATTCTGACCAGTGCTGCCAATACACAATTGGCAGCACTCTTCCTCGGTCGCAGTCTGCATTACCCTATCGCCCTCGAAGGTGCATGAAAACTCAAAGAGATTTCATGCATCCACGCCGCAACCTACTCTTCAGGTGAACGCAACGGTTTCTGTCCGATCTCCTGCCTGGCTTCCGTCTAGCGACTACCAGTCAACAAGACCCGCCCGGAAAGCCTCGCTCTCCTTCACAAACTGTTTATTGCGTATGAAGCGCGTGACGATTTGCACAATTTTTGTACGGGCTGTGTCAGGTAATGCAATCAGCGCGAATTGGCGTTTTGCGGAGATGGGCAGATCGGCGATTTTTACGCCATCTGGTGTTGGAAAGACCGCGAGCCGGGGGAGTATGGAATAACCAACGCCATGTCTGACCATGGCCGCGATGCTGGTGTCGGTAGTCAGTGTGCGTGAGAGTTCGGCATTAAATCCTGCGGCGCGGCATCGCTCCAGTATGTCGAGCGCGCCTGAGCAGTTGAGCTGGATATAGGGCAGGTCCTTGAATTGTTCCCAGGATATGGGCGCGTACAAATGCAGCGAGGCTGGCACAAGCAGCACGTAGGAATCCGCGACAAAAGCATGCGCCAGAAATTCTGAATCGACGGGCAGATGTGCAATCCCTATTTCGGCGCGGCCTTCTTTCACGGCATGAGCCACATCTTCGCGTTCTTCACAGCTGTCATCAATGTCGACACGTATGCCTGGATATTCGCTGGCGAGAGCTGCCAATGCCCTTGGTAGTAAATGGGTGGCTACGCTACGAAAACATGCTATGCGTACCCGGCCTGCCATCCTAGTATCGTCTTTTGTGGTGTCGGTCATGCTATTCACCAGATGCTGCACTTGCCGTGCTTTCGCCAAAACCTGGTGACCTGCATCGGTGGGCTGGCAGCCAGAGCGTGAACGCAACAGCAGGCGCGTTCCCAAACTTGCCTCCAGTTCCGTAATGGCGTGGCTGATGCGCGATTGGGTGCACCCCAGTTCTGCCGCAGCAGCGCCAAAGCCACCGGTGTCGGCCACGGCGATCAATATTTCAAGCTGATTGAGTTTCAGTCTGTTCATTTATGTGATCGAAATCCTTCATGGATAGGCATGAAGTATAGGGGATTTCGGTTGTTGTGGTGAATGCAGCACCCTAAGATAAATTGACTTCGATATTTATTGAAAGGAATTTGTATGAACCCCTTACCCCAAGATACCGTATTGATCGTGATTGATGTGCAACAGGCATTTGACGACCCGAGCTGGGGGCATCGTAACAATCCAGCAGCCGAATCCAATATTGCCGCGCTGCTGGCTGCCTGGCGTGACACGCAGCGCTCTATTATTCATATCCAGCATCGTTCACCCAGGATCAAGAGCTTGTTTCACCCCAGCCATCCCGGTTTCAAAGTGAAACCGGAAGCTGTGCCGCTGCCCGGTGAGCCTGTGCTTTACAAGCGCGTCAATAGCTCTTTCATTGGCACCGACCTGGAACAGCGTCTGCGTGAAAATGGCGTGACAACTTCGGTCATTGTCGGTATCACGACGGATCATTGCGTATCCACCACGACACGCATGGCAGGTAATTTGGGATTCGTCACTTATCTCGTCGCAGACGCCACCGCAACGTTTGAACGTCATGGGCCGGACGGGCGCTACTTTAGTGCTGAAGACATGCACGATACTGCATTGGCGAGTCTGCATCGCGAGTTTGCGACGATAGTCGACAGTGCCAGTATCTTGAAAATGCTGCAGCCAGAAATATGATGCAACTCGTCACTGGCAGCAAGAACTGCTCTTCCTGGACCATGCGGGTATGGTTAGTCATGCGTTTTTTCGATATTGCTTGTGAGGAGATTAAGATTCGTCTCAATCAACCTGATACGGCCGAGTCGATTGCGCGATATTCGCCATCGGGGCGCATACCCTGCCTTATCCTGGGTGATCAAGTGATCTGGGATTCGATAGCGATATGCGAGTATCTGGCAGAACGTTTTCCCGGCAAGCACTTGTGGCCAGCAGACAGCAGGAAGAGGGCGCATGCCAGGAGTATTTGTGCCGAGATGCATGCAGAATTTATCTGCATGCGCCGCGCACTGCATTTCGATATCAACAAGATCGACGCCGATAGCGGCAAGAGAGCAATCTGCGTGGCAGCAGTCAAACGAGATGTCTTGCGCATTGAGCAAATCTGGGAGCAGTGCCTTAAAGAGTATGGCGGCCCTTTTCTTTTTGGAGAATTGTCGATTGCCGATGCCTACTTTATTCCTGTGGTCTTGCGATTTCGGACCTATGAACTTACTGTAAGGTCACAAGCTGTTGCAGATTACATGGACAAAGTTGAACATCTGAAGCCAGTGCGAGAATGGATTGCAGAAGCGAAAGAGTCGCAATGCTAATTTGTTTTCAAAATGCAAATGCATTCCATCATCAAATTGTCTAAGGAAGTGGGGCAAGTTTCTGTACAAATCAACATGCTGCTCAACAAGCTTTCCTGTCCGCCCAGAAAAAGACGGATAATAGCGGCCACATGATTTTGTACATTATTTTGGAACTCCCCCATGGAAATTAAGGTTAACTTTCTCGATAAGCTTCGTCTTGAAGCCAAGTTCGATGATTTTACGGTGATCGCTGATCAGCCTATCCGTTATAAGGGGGATGGTTCTGCACCTGGTCCTTTTGACTACTTTTTGGCTTCGTCGGCCTTGTGTGCGGCTTATTTTGTGAAGTTGTATTGCAATACGCGCAATATTCCTACCGAGAATATCCGGCTGTCGCAGAATAATATTGTTGATCCTGAAAACCGTTATGCGCAAATTTTCAAGATACAGGTGGAGTTGCCTGCCGATATTTCTGCCAAGGACCGTGAAGGTATCTTGCGTTCCATAGACCGTTGTACGGTTAAAAAAGTCGTGCAGGCCGGGCCGGAGTTTGTGATTGAAGAGGTTGAGAACCTGGATGCCGATGCGCAGGCTTTGCTGAGCTTGAATCCTTCTGCCGATGCGGCGACTTATATCCTCGGCAAGGACCTGCCGCTGGAGCAGACCATTGCCAATATGTCTGGCTTGCTGGCGGGGCTGGGTATCAAGATAGAGATTGCTTCTTGGCGCAATATTATTCCTAATGTGTGGTCACTGCATATACGCGATGCGCATTCGCCCATGTGTTTTACCAATGGCAAGGGTGCAACCAAGGAAAGCGCATTGGCGTCGGCCCTGGGTGAGTATATCGAGCGCCTGAGTTGCAACCATTTTTATGCAGGTTCGTTCTGGGGTGAAGATATCGCCAATGCGGCCTTTGTGCATTACCCGGAAGAGCGCTGGTTCAAGCCAGGCAAGAGGGATGCTTTGCCCAAGGACATACTGGATGAGTATAGTCTGGAGATATACAACCCTGATGGTGAGCTGCGTGGCTCGCATTTGATCGATACTAACTCTGGCAATGCAGAGCGTGGCATCTGTTCACTGCCTTATGTGCGGCAGTCAGATGGCGAGGTCGTTTATTTTCCATCCAATCTCATCGAAAATCTGTACGCCAGCAATGGCATGAGTGCCGGTAATACCCTGGCTGAAGCGCAGGTGCAATGTCTGTCCGAGATTTTTGAGCGTGCGGTCAAGCGTGAAATCCTCGAAGGCGAGATGGCCTTGCCGGATGTGCCGCAAGAAGTGCTGGCGAAATATCCTGGCATTGTGGCGGGTATACAGGGGCTGGAAGAGCAGGGGTTCCCGGTGCTGCTGAAGGACGCGTCGCTGGGTGGAAAATATCCTGTCATGTGCGTGACCCTGATGAACCCGCGCACGGGTGGCGTGTTTGCTTCTTTCGGCGCACACCCCAGTCTGGAAGTGGCGCTGGAACGCAGTCTGACAGAATTGCTGCAAGGCCGCAGTTTTGAAGGCCTTAATGATTTGCCCCAGCCTACCTTTGTCAGCAATGCAGTGACTGAGCCAAATAATTTTGTTGAACACTTCATCGATTCTAGCGGTGTGGTGTCATGGCGCTTCTTTAGTGCCAAGGCCGATTATGATTTTGTTGAATGGGATTTCTCAGGTCACGGCGAAAACTCGAATGCGGATGAAGCCGCAACCTTGTTCGGCATACTCAAGGAGATGGGCAAAGAAGCTTACATGGCCGTGTATGACCACCTGGGTGCAACTGCCTGTCGTATCCTGGTGCCCGGTTATTCTGAAGTGTATCCGGTGGAAGACCTGATCTGGGATAACACCAACAAGGCTCTGCTTTTCCGCGAAGATGTACTGAATCTGCATACGCTGGATGATGAACAACTGGAAGACTTGCTGGAACGTCTGGAGAATAATGAGCTCGACGAATACAGCGATATCGCCACCCTGATAGGCATAGAGTTTGACGAGAACACGATCTGGGGCCAGCTCACGGTTGTGGAATTGAAGCTGCTGATCAATCTCGCTTTGCAGGACTTTGAAGAAGCGAAAGAGCAGGTCGAAACCTTCTTGCAATACAACGACAATACCGTTGATCGTGGTTTGTTTTATCAAGCCCTGAATGTGGTGCTGGAAGTGACGCTGGATGATGAGCTGGAGCTAGCTGATTACGTCGTCAATTTCCGCCGCATGTTTGGTAATGAGCGTATGGATGCGGTGCTGGGTTCCGTCGACGGCAGCGTGCGCTTCTATGGCCTGACACCAACCAGCATGAAACTGGAAGGCCTGGAAAGGCATCAGCGTCTGATAGATAGCTACAAGAAGTTGCATCTGGCGCGGAGTAAGGCGGCTGCATCTTAGGTAATGAGAACATTATGCATGCACTGGTCAGTGCATGCATAATGTTAGATCGTCCTACAGTTTATAACTAGCCCGCAAATAAAACGAACGCCCTATAGGATCTCCGAAGCGCGGGTCATAGCCAGTTTGTGCATTCGGTGCCTGATTCGAGAACGGCGGGTTGGTGTTCAGCAGGTTCTTGATACCTGCTGACAGTGTCAGGTTCTTGAAGCCGGTATAACTGCTTGCCAGGGTCCAGATGGAATTGGCTGACACATCTCGTTTGAACTTGTCATCCACCAGATTTTGATCGGTGTAACCACCAGAGTAACGCTGCGACAAGGTGGCTGACCATGGGCCCTGGGACCAGCGTATGGCTGCATTATGACGCCAGCGTACCACGCCGTTATAGACACCGATGTTGTCGGGTGTGTCGCCGTCTATGGTGGTGTAAGTATCCTTCAGCACATAAGATCCATTGAACCAGCCGTCGATAGTGCCGAAAGAGAAAGCTGGCAGACGCCATTGGGTAGTCAAATCCAGCACCTGCGTCGTGACTTCTCCCGAATTACCCAGCGATGATACATTGATGTAGTCAAGCGCAGTACCTGCAGCATTGTAGTGGAAGCGATCACGGTACTTGTCGAAGTCGTTCATGATCATTTGTTCGTACAGCACTTCGCCGATTTCATCGCGTATAGAAATCTTGGCATAGTCCAGCGATACCGTCAGTTTTGAATTTGGTTCAAATACCATGCCCAGTGAATACGATTTGGCGCGTTCGGGCTTGAGATCACGGTTCCCGCCCACATGGGTGGGCAAATTCATATTGCAAGAAATATTCGGATTCACACCTGGCTTTGCTACGCCACCCGGACACAGCAAGGGATCATTGTACTGCGTGGATGTGATGCTGCTGACGATAGGGCCATTCAACTCATAGAGCGTAGGTGCGCGAAAACCAGTATTCATCGAGCCTCGCAAGAGCCACAGTTTGGAAGGTTGATAACGGAAACCAATCTTGGGATTGAAGCTATTGCCTGCATCGTTATAGCGGTCATAACGCGCGGCCACCTGGGTTTCAAGTTCACGGGTGATGGGGATGTTGGCTTCTGCAAAGACGGCAGAAAGATTACGTGATCCGCTGGTGTCCTTGGCTGCCACCAAGCCGCTGGCACGCGATATCATCATCTGGTCCAGGGGGCCACGCTTGACGATGAATTCTGAAGTTTCGCGTCGCCCTTCAACACCCATGGAAAAACCCAGTGGACCGGCTGGAAGCTGCATCAGGTCGCGTGTTGCACGCATGTCGAAACCGGTATTGCGGGCAGTCGCGGCAATGACCTGGCCGCGCACCTGTGAGCTTGCCAGCAAGCTTGCTCCGGTAGCATCTTGTGGCCCAAACGGGTTCAGGACGCCATTATTGATGCCGTTCTGTATTGCCACGTCATTCAGATAGCCTGCGCTCAAATCCTCAGTCACTCTGGTGCGCGCGCCTGTGATGGAGCCGCTGAGATCCCATCCGGCTATCGTGCCTGACAAAGACGCCACCAGACGGTCAGACACACCGAGATTGGTCGCTTCGCGACGACCACCTTCTACCGTGCGCCAGCTGACTGTCAGGTCTTCACCATTGAGGCCGGCAACGGCAGGCGTGCCACCTGTGCCACCCGGATACCATTTGCTGCTGGAATGCATGATCAGGCCGGTCATCGGTGGCGGCGCGATACGGTTGATATTGGTACTTTCGCTATGCAGCAGTTCCAGGCCGGCAAGGCCGTCCTGGCCGATTTTCATGGTGGCTTTGCCGAGCAAGCTGCTTTGCTTTGTCTCTGGAATATCATCGACGAAGCGTGCATAATCTTCGCGGCAGGTCTGGTTGGTGGTGCTCCTGATGGCATCTGGCGCCAGGCAACCGCTTGCAAAACGTGGGTTGCCAGAAATGCCTGCGGTGGAAAAGAAATTGGCAGGAAAGGTCGTGCCGCTGGTCTTGCTGATGCCTCTATCGGGCAAGATACCGGTTGCCGAGAATGCGCGCTCAGTCGCCATCAGCCTGGCTTGTTCATGATGATCGATTGCACCGAAAACATTGTAGCCATCTTTGTCGAGATTGCCAAAACCCGAGGTGATGCTGAAGCGCTTTTCCCTGGCGCCGCTTTGTTGCGGCATGACAGCTTCCACTGTCACGGTGGTGTCCTTGACCGAGCGCTTGGTGATGAAGTTAATAACACCGGCGATTGCATCGGTGCCATAGATATGCGAAGCGCCATCGCGCAGCACTTCTATCCTGTCGATGGCGGCAAAAGGGATGCTGTACAAGTCGGCGCTGCTGCCGTCATAAGGGTGGTTGGGCAGGCGGTGGCCATCCAGCAAAATCAGGGTGCGCCCATCACCCAGGCCGCGCAGGTTGGCGGAAGATTTACCACCGGTTTCTGCACCGACATTGCCAGCTGCCACTGTGGTTTGCTGGTTCATCGATAATGAGGTCATCACCTCTTCTATCGTCGTCATGCCTTTTTTGACGAATTCATCTGCCTTGATGACGGTCACGGGGAGTGCTGTCTCGGCGTCAATCCGTTTGATGGAAGAACCCGTGACGGTGACACGCTCTATCTTTTCTACTTCTTTTGTCTTCTCGGTTTCCTGGGCTGATGCGGCTACTGTCATGCCGCCCAATAGCAGAATTGCACTGCCATAATGTAAGCTTTTACTAATCACTGCGTCTCCAATCTTCTTGCTATTTGAATGAACCACCGGCATCTCTGAGTGCGCCGGGATATCGCTGCGGTGATGAAGACGATGGTGATGTTTATGATTATTTTTGCCCATTGCATGCATCAGGTAAGCATCGCGATTCAGCATCATTCATCATTCACGCAGATTCGATAGAATCGAGTATTGCCGCGGGAAAAAATCCCTGCTTCACATTTCTTGCTGAAGTTATCGAAACCTGCTCAAAAAAACTTCAGTCAATAGATGGTGTTGCTGTATATTCCCGTCACCTCAGTCTTGCAATAGCCCCTGCAGTGAAAGCCATAACAAGATGAGATGCGGCCTGCGTTTGGTAGGGTGCGCCATGCGCACCATTTCTTGACGTAGCCATGCGTTTCGGTGAATGAACGCACGCCTCTCTAGAGATTTTTGATAAGGAAGGCGGTGCGCATGGCGCACCCTGCCAGGATATATCAGCTTGCTACTGTGCGACAGCTTGCGCAGTTCGCATGAAGTAATCTGACCCCATCGCGCCAATGCTCTGCTCCTGGAAAAAGCGGATCATGAACTGGCGCTTGGCAGCGAGCGTAGTGTCATCGCCAACCCATTGCAGCACGCGCTGGGCATAGCCTGGGGTCATCATCCAGCCAAACATTTCTGCCTTGTCTTCTTCCGGGCCATAATATGCATAGCGGCTCACCATGGCAGCGGCTGGGTGGCCAAGATTGACAAAGCCTGTGCCGTAGGCGGTCGCGCCACCCTGACCATACGATATGGTCGCCGGGTTTAGCGATAGCCAGGCAGGATCGCGATAGTAAAAGTCACCAAATGTCCGGTGTTCTATGAAGTGGTAGAACTCATGATGTGTGCGTAACTCCATCCCCGCCAGGCAAATGTTTTCATCGTTGTCGGCATAAACCAGGCTGTCGGTCTCCGGCGCTGGCATGGCCTTGCGTCGTTGGCCAGCCACGGTGAGGTTTTTGACCAGGGCGATATGGCGCAAGCGCATGCGCTCGAAAAGAGTGGCTGGATAACGCTCCAGCGCGGGTAACACCACGCTGAGCAGGCGTTGCAGGCGCAGGCGGTCGGCCTGGCTGTCGATGAAAGTCTCGCCTTCAGGCACTGTCCATACAGCGTTTAGATGCAGGGCTGCCAGGCGTGCCTCGGTCAATGTTTTCAGTTCAGTCAGCGTAGCTTGTGGCGCAGCCACTGCGGCATAGCGAACTTCAGTGGGGCACTCGGCACGCAAGCTATCGGTTTCTGGCTGGCTGGAATTGCCCGTCGTAGTGACTGGCGCGGCGCAGGCTGAGAGAAAAAGCAGGGCTGCGGCAGCCTGAAGGCGCAAGAGTATGGGTATGGCTGGCGTAGTGATAGTAGCAATTGGCAAACGATGGCGCATAGGGCTCATCCTTTCGTCAGGCGAGGTTGGCGGAGCGGAAATGATCGCACGTGAGAATATTTATCCGGCGATGGAGTGTGCCGCATTGTGCAGGCGCATTGTCAACGCATCGCTGCAAATCCTGCCAAAATTGCCTAATCCTGTTGTGAGCTGTCAGGCGCAGCTGAAATGATTACGTCTGAAATTGGCGGGGGGTAAGCCGTAACGCATCGCAAAAGCGCGCGAAAAATGGCTGACATTATTAAAGCCCAGAGAAAAGGCGATATCAATGATGCGGGCATCACCTTCCAGCAAGGCCAGGCTGGCGCGTTCCAGGCGTAATTTCATGACATACTGGTGAGGCGGTAGCCCGACGGCCTTGCGGAATTCGCGCGAGAAATGCGATTCGCTCATGGCGCAGGAATCCGCCAGAGCGGCAATCGACACATCTTCGGCCACACTCTCGGAAATATGCGCAAGCACTTTTTGCAAGCGCGTGCCGCACAGGCTGCTGGGCTTTTGTCCTGGCAGGGGTTGAGAATAATTCTCCAGCAAGTAGGCCATCATGGCCGTCATCATGCTATCGCAAAACTGTTGCGCCAGAGGCCCGGCCAGCGTCTGCGCATTGAGCAGCTTCCCGACCAGATCCAGCACCACGCGATCGGGCGTGAACGAGGTGTCAGCCAGCGAGGATGGTGCTTCAGGATCGCGCAAGCGCCCCAGGGCACTGATGGCCGTGGTCGGGATGAAGATATTGACGATATCGCAACTGCTCAAACGACGCCAGCGCCCTTGTGATCCTGGTGGGCAAATACGAAAGCGGTTTGCCCCTATCATGCCACCGCAGACTGCGCGTTCGCCATTCCAGATTTGTGACTCCAGCGGTTCCAGCAAGACCGCAATGCGATAATTGTTGGCATGCGCACCTATGGTTTGTATGGTGGTATCCGGCTGGTCGGAAGACCAGCGCACGATGGATGCCCTGGACATGGGCAGAGGCCCTATGCAATTGCGCAGGGGGCCCGTGACGCCGCCACGCCGGAACCATGCGACCAGACCTTCGTGGCTATCTATAGTTGGTTCTGACATGTTGAGATCTCCCTCAGGCATCAATGGCGGAAAACCTGATCATTTCGACAAAATTCACTGAATAAATCGGCACGGTCCTGGCCACCATGGTCTACCCCAGGCCATCATTATTTTTTTGCTATTCATGTGGCGCTTCCCCACGAGCTGATCCAGTATTACAGAGGCATGACAAGGCCGTCTTGACGATTCACCCTGGTTTCGATGACGAAATCAGCATAGTTATGCGGCAGGTGGTGATGGTATGGTGATTGTGCCGATTTCCAGCAAATATGCGCCCATAAGTATCAAGCCCTTTTTGACGTCTGATGGTTAACTTTGCTGCGTTTCATTGCCGCCAGGCGAACTGCACTCGCCATCATGTCATCACCAGGGAATATTTAATGACCACAGAAGCTGCTCTCCATGCACTTGCCAGCTTACGCTTTGCTTCCGATCTTTGTTTCAGCCGCGATGGCGATGCGCTATTCGCCGCTATCAGATGCGCCAGCAGCGAGACCGGATTACCTGAACCCAGCCGTATCTGGCGCTTCGATGCGGCTGGTGCCCGTCAGCTCACCAGCGGCCCGCAAACTGCCGTACTTGTCAGGCCCTCACCTTGTGACGACAGGCTGGCATTTGTTTCGGATGATGATTGCCCTGGGAAATTTGCGCTTTTCCTGCTCGACACTTCCGGCAAGATAAAAAGCATAGGCCAGGTCCCCGGCACGATAGAGGATGTGCGCTGGTCTGCCGATGGCAACTCTATCGTCGTGCTGTCTGCCGACCGCGGTTTGAATGGTGGTGCGACACGTGCTGCCACCAGAATTTGGTGGGGTGAGGCGCAAGAGCCTGAGATCGCGGCTGACGATACAGTACGTCGCCGCTTATTCCGGGTCATGCTCGCTTGCGGCACCACAGAAGAAGTCGGGCCGCGTGAACATAGCGTGTGGGAATTTGCTCTGGTGCCGGGCGGCGCTGTCACCATCGCTTCGCGCGATGCCAGCGAGCGTGGCTGGCATCATGCGCAATTGCTGCGTGTCGATTTCGATAGCCGCACAGTGGCAGTGTTACACACGCCTGTCTGGCAATTGCAGGGCCTCGCCGCTAGTCCTGATGGCTGCAAGCTGGCTTTTGTGGAAGCCTGGGCCAGTGATCGCGGCCTGGTGGCCGGTGACATGAGCATGCTTGATTTGCAGAGCGGGCAAGTAAGCGTTCTTGGCTGCGAGCGGCAATCCAATCTGACTTCGCTTCAATGGCTTTCCAGTAACAGCTTGTGCTTCGCTGGCTGGGACCGTCTGGGGACTGTGTATGGTGTGATGTCGGCAGATGGCGAGATAGAATGGCAACAGCGGGAAGATGTGGCGCTGGCAGAAAATGGCTATACAGCCAGGGTCATCGCATCTGCTGATGGCAAGATGATCGCTGCAGTACGTGAGTCCGTAGGCATGCCACCAGAAATCTACTGGAAGCGACTGCATGAGCCTGAATGGACGCGCATCAGCGAGTTGAATCCGCATGTGATGTCTGCGTTTCCCGATTATCCAGAAGTACGCCATCTGACTTGGCAAGGCAAGGATGGCCTGGCGCTTGAGGGCCTGCTTTTGTTGCCGCGTCATCGTGCTTCAGCGCCGCTGCCTATGATAGTCGATATCCATGGCGGCCCCAGTTATGCAAACAAGCACAGTTTTAATCCCGGCCATGCCTTGCCTTATGTCCTGGCTGGCTTTGCGGTTTTTTTGCCTAACTATCGGGGCAATACCGGCTGGGGGCAGGATTTTGCCCGTATGAATCTCGGTGACCCTGCAGGTGCAGAATTTGCTGATATACAGGCTGGCATCGATCATTGCATTGCACTCGGTTTTGCCGATGCAGAACGCCTGGGTGTTACCGGTAGCAGTTACGGTGGCTATCTGACCAACTGGGCGGTGGCGACCACACAACGCTTCAAGGCTGCTGTGTCGGTCTCTTCGATTTCCAGTCATGTCAGTTGTCATTATGTCTGTGAGCATGATTTCCACGCCTTCATCAATGGGGGACCATTGACGGAGGCAGCCAATATGCAGATCGCTGTTGAGCGCTCGCCGCTGATGCAGATGCATAAGCATGATCCGTTTACCCCCACCTTATTCATTCATGGCCGTGAGGACCGTTGCACGCCCGTGAGCGAGGCACAGCAATTTTATGCAGGCTTGCGCGAGCATGGTGTTACTACGCAACTGGCGATTTATCCGCGTGAAGGTCATGGCAGTTTTCGTGAACCTGCCCACCGTATCGATAGCTGGGTGCGTCGTGTTGCATGGTTTGAAAAGTATTTGAAATTGGATGGGGTGGCGGCATGAGCAGGATTTCTAAACTGCTGCAGTTGCTGACGTGCTTTGCTCTGTCGCTGTGTTTGACGTCAACCTCATTCGCGCAAGCCAGGCTGAATGTGAAGCTGGAGCATGCTGTATTTCAAGGGCTTAGCGGTATCACATTACGCAGCAGTGTGCCTTTAAGCGGTATAGCCGCCGCCGATATTGTATTGACGCGCCCGGATGGCTTGCTCGTCGCACCTACCGATATTCTGGATGTCAGGAGCCAGGGTGACGAGCTGGCTATCTCGCTCAGTGCTGCCGTTTTTGCCCGCATCACTTCCGAGGGTACAACTGTAGCAACCCGCCCGTTTGGAAAGTTCAAGGCAAGTCAGGCGATAGCGGTAGTGAGACCAGGTGAGCCAGCACAGAATGCTCATCTGATAGGTGCCAGCGGCTGGACTGACGAGGGCTGGAATACCATCGTCAGCGATCCCAAATATGTTGATGCGTCGACCGGGCAACGCGGCCTGTATCGCTTTAGTGATACGACACCAAATCGAGATCTGGGTGGACGCCTGCTCGCAAAAAAAAACAGGCTGCTGACCACGCCCTCTGCACGCATTAAAAACATGCTGGTGTTGTTTGTTGAATTCCCCGATCGCAAGGCAGCTGATGCAGAAGCGCCATATCGCCAGTACAGCCAGTTCGCTCCTTACCTTCATTATTTGCAGCCAGCAGCCACCTGGTTCAACACCTCGTCTTATGGACAATTGCAACTTAAACTGGTCGCGCCCCAGCAGCATCGCAAGCTTGACTGGCTGATGCTGGGGAAGAAGGCAAAAGACTATAAATGGGGCGGCAGTACAGAAGATACTGGTGATATGTTTCACTACTGCCACGATGTCGCCCAGCTTGCTTATGAACGCTACGGCATCCGCGTTGATGATTATGATCTGCTGCTAATTATCCCTGCGCAAGGCAAATCCGGTTTGCCCAATGGGCCAGCGACAATCAACGACCAATACATGGGCCAGGCACAAGTGCCTGAGCGTGTGGTCTTGGTCGAGCGTGATGGCAAGGCACATACTCTGGATACCTTTGTCACTGCCGGGAATGACCTCTTCATCTGGGGGTATCGCTGGCTGATCCATGAGACTGGCCATACCTTCGGCCTGCCCGATTTATATATGTACAAACCTGAAATCAAAGGCGAAGAAGTTGATCGCTTCTTCTACGTCGGGGGCTGGGACATGATGGGTAATATAGGCGGACAATCCACAGATTTTCTGGCCTGGCATAAATGGAAAATGCACTGGATACGCGACGATCAGGTGGATGTCGTCAGCCAGGCCCAGACGCAAGCCAGCCATCATGTCATCAGCCCGGTAGAAACGCCGGGCGGCAGAAAGATGGTGGTGATACGCACAGGATTGGCCACTGCTTACGTCGCTGAATTCCGCACCAGGCTGGGTGTCAACAGCGACCAACCAGAGGGGAAACAGGCAGGCGTGTTGCTGTACCGCGTTGATACCTCCCTGCCAGAGAGCGGCGAAAAACCTGTGTTGCAAATCATTTCCAGACAGTATTACCATAGCCCGGAAGTAGGCGGCGAGCGCAATCTGACAGGTATCTGGCGCCCCATCGACAAGAGCCTGGATGGCTATGAAAAAGGGGCAACATGGCAAGCTGGCGATGTCTTCTCTGATCCGGCAACAGGCGTGACTATCAGCATAGACAGTATTGGGAATAATAAAGACAGTTCTAAAGCGGATGGCCGTAGTTATACTGACGAAGACACAGCAGCCTTAAGCGTTATCAAGCATGGCAACACAGCACTGGCCAGGAAAATCACATTGAGCAATGCGAGCCTGCACAAACTTAGTCATTTGCATTTCACGATCGACATAGAACAAGCGAAAGAAGAGGATAACTGGTTCGTACGCCAGCGAACGCGCTTGAGTAAAGACAATATTGTGCTTCAGTTGGCCAATGGAAAAGTTATCCCTGCCGAACAGATAAAATCATTGACGCTCACTGGAAAGGAAGTCGATGTTGAACTTCAAGCCGGGACTTTTAGCAATGCGCAGACGGCCCGCGGCTTGCGATTGGCGACCAGGTCTTATTTCAATATTGCTGCGGCTGCTGGAATTGCTGTGCGTTTGCAGCCTTAAAAGCTTCTTGCAAGAGGTGGGGCCGTGGTGCGCACGGCGCACCCTACTCAATTGCGGACGTCAAGAGTGAAAATATCCGTGCATACTGTAGGGTGCGCCATGCGCACCGTTTCATCCCCGTATTGATGATGAAGATGCTGAGTTACAAGGCACTTACTTTACTGGACTTAGCTCAAGGCTCTTTCCCCGGCGCGTAAGGTCAAAACCTGCACACCGTCTTTTGTCACGGCCACAGTATGCTCGAACTGGGCGGATAATTTGCCATCCATGGTGACAACGGTCCAGCCATCATCTTGGGTCTCTACGTCATGGCGACCCTGGTTGATCATGGGTTCTATGGTGAATACCATGCCTTCCTTCAAGATCATTCCAGTTCGCGGTTTCCCCCAGTGCAGGATTTCTGGTGGCTCGTGCATTTCCTGGCCTATGCCATGGCCACAGTATTCCCTGACGACAGAATAGCCATTGCGTTTGGCATGGCTTTCTATGGCATGACCTATATCACCCAACCTGGCACCAGGGCGCACGGCTTTGATGCCCTTCCACATGGCTTCATACGTCACTTGTACAAGTCGCCTGGCTGCTGCTGACACTGTGCCGACAAGATAAGTTTTGCTGGAGTCGGCGATATAGCCATTTTTTTCCAGGGTGATATCGAAATTGACGATATCACCATCTTGCAAGATTTCTGTAGTGGATGGCACACCATGGCAGACGGCATTGTTGCGCGATGAGTTCAGCGCATAGGCGTAACCGTATTGCCCCTTGCTGGCCGGGCGTGCTTTGAGTTCATTGACGATAAAGCTGTCGACCATGTCATTCACCTGCATGGTGGACATGCCAACCAGGTTCATGTTGTCAAGGTGAGTAAAAACGCTCGCCAGCAGTTTGCCTGACTCTGCCATCAGGGCGATTTCTTCCGGGCGCTTGGTCATGCTAAAGCAGCCCTGAAAGCCTGGGGTTCAACACCAGCAGCCCGCAGTTCGTGGACGACTATCTCATTAAATGACATGGTCGGATTCATTTCGCAGAGCATGCCTATCCTGATCCAGAAGGCGGCTTGCGCATTGATGGAACGGCAGGACACGGCACTGGCTTTGCGCATTTGGTCGTGCAGATCATCGTCGATATTGACTATGCCCATTGATTACCTTTATATATGAAACGTATATGAATTGTATATTCAATGCAGGTGATGGTGCAAGTGGCTTTTTGCGCTGGTCAAGATTGCTAAGTGCATATATAGTCTTTTTAATATCTGCTAAAAAACTGCTGGCAAAAACCCTTCGTATACATCAACGAAAAGGAAAAGAACATGGGCCCGACCAAAATCATGATCATCCGCCATGCAGAAAAGCCCGGCACTTATGGCAGCAATACCTTGAGTGGTGTGAATTTGCTGGGAGCTAGCGATAACCAGTCATTGGTTACCCTGGGCTGGGAAAGGGCAGGCGGGATAGGCAATTTGTTTTGTCCCAGCAATGGACAGTTGCTAAGCGCCGAATTGGCCATCCCAAATGTCATCTATGCCGCAAATCCGGCGACTGTCAATCACAAGGAACCCAGTCAGAGACCTTATCAGACTATTTCGGCACTGACGGCCAAGTTAAATCTGACACCGAATACATCATTCGACAAAAGTCAGTATAAGCACAGCGATGGCATGGTGGCTGATGTGCTGGCGCAGTCTGGCACTGTACTCATCTCATGGCAGCATGAAGACATATGGCAGGGGCCGGGCCAGGATTCCATCGTCAATGAATTATTGAAGAAGACAAATACAACCTCCTTGTCCAACCTGCCTGCTGAGCCCTGGCCAGGCTCACGTTACGACATGGTCTTTGTGCTGGACAGGCCAAGCGGTACGGGCGTGTTTACTGCTTTTACCCAGGTGCCACAAATGCTGCTGGCAGGTGATAGCAGCGAGCTTTTTAAATAATTGCGCATGCTATTTTGCCGTCGAGAAATCTTCCGTCCAGAGGCTGGGCCTTGCCTGTAAGTAGATCCAGCCCCCCAGGTTTTTACCTACAATTCCACATACACCAGACCCTTGAGTTTGCCTTTGCAAGCCTCATGCAAGGCGAGGGGCGCATTTTCCAGGCCCATGAATTTCGACGAGACCAGTTGTATGCCTTCGTTCTGTTGCCATTCGCCCAGGCGTTCCAGCCATTCATTGAAAGCATCAACATCATTATCGGCACTATAGCCACGCATGCTGATGCCCTTGAGTATGAGTTGAAAGCTATCCAGTTCTACCGGCGCAAGTTTTGTCGCTCCCTTGGTTGCCAGCTCTGCTGACAAGGCACCGAGCAAGACAAAGCGCGCTCCTTCCCTGGCGACTTCCACCGCAGCGTGCAATTGCTCGCCACCGACAATATCGACATACACATCGATGCCTTGCGGTGCTGCCTCAGCCAATAATTCTACGAAGGGCTTGCTACCGGTCACAATCACTGTGTCGTAACCGAGCCCGGCTTTCATCCATGCAGCTTTGCCTGGGGATGTGGTGCTGCCTATGACATGCGCAGCGCCAAGCTTGCGGGCAATTTGTCCTGCCATGGAACCGATAGCGCCAGCGCCGCTGGAGACGAACACCGTATCCCCCTGGCGCACCTGGACTCCACGCGTCAAGGCTGCGTAAGCGGTCCAGCCATGGCCCAGATGCGCCACAGGATTTGCCGGGCCGGCAGGGAGAGGCAGGCACTGGCTCAAGGGTACAGCAGCATACTCACGCCAGCCATAATGATGCGAGACCAGGTCACCAGGCTGTAAGCCACTCCCTGCTGGTGCAGAGATCACTTCGCCTATCGCGCCATCTGCCAGCGTATCGCCGGGCTTAATAGGAGGAAAGGGTATGCCCTTGATATCTTCTGCACCGGCACTCATCATGAGACGTGCAGAAATCGAGACACGGAACCAGCGATTGCGCACCAGCACATCTTGTTCTGATAGCTGTGGCATGGGGCAGGCAAGGATCTCGAAATCGGTGGGACAAGGGTTTGCGGCAGGACGTCGCAGCAGCTTGACTTCACGGGATGTAGTGGGGAGGGCAGTCATGCATGGCTCCTGGTCAAAGTTAAGAAAGTTAAGAAAGTTAAGAAAGTTAAGAAAGTTAAGAAAGTTAAGAAAGTTAAGAAAGTTAAGAAAGTTGAGAAAGTTGAGAAAGTTGAGAAAGTTGAGAAAGTTGAGAAAGTTGAGAAAGTTGAGAAAAGTGTGCCGCGCACTTCATGTTTTTGAAATGCGAGCATATAATCGCATTTTATCGTTTGGGCTGAGGTTTGCCCACTCGCGTTCCTGGACCATGGAATATCATGCGCAAAGCACCACGCCAACAGCGTTCACAAGTCATGGTGAACACCATACTTGAAGCCGCGACTCGCGTTTTGGCGCAGCGCGGCTGGGCAAATTTCAAGACCAATGAGGTTGCCGAGGTGGCTGGCATCAGCATAGGATCGCTATATCAATACTTCCCTGACAAGCTGGGGCTAGCCGAAGAAATACGCAAACGGCATCTCAGTGCTGTGCTGGCAGCACTGTCCAACTCTGCTCATGGCGAGGCAGCGACGACGCTGGAGCTAAGAGTGACGCGACTGATCGATGGCGTCATTGCCGTGCACGCTGTAGATCAGGCCCTGCACCGTGTCTTGCTGAAAGAGGTGCCTTTCGTCACGGTAGCCAATGGGGAAGAATTTGAACGTGAATATCAGGGCCGTTACCGGGAATTGATTGCGGTGAGTGCAGGTGCCATCCCAAATGCCAGTGATGAAGTTGCCGCAAGGGTGCTGGCTGCTGCAGTCGAGGGCGTAGTGCATGCTGCGGCCAGGCATGGAGAGTTGAAATCAGCTTTGCTGAAACGGGAACTTGCTCATCTGGTTATCGCTTATTTGCGGGTGCGAGCGTGAGGGCAAACCGCATAAGCAAAAGGAAAGACACGCCGCCTTTTGCCTGCAGGAATAGCGGAGTTGATCAAATCATCAGCGCATGCTGAGGTGATGCACGATGCCATCACAGGCACATCACATCCACGCCCACTATGTTCCTGGCATGTATTTCCTGAACAATTTCAGCCTGGTAGTTGGGATTGGATATCAGCAGCAAGTCGCCTGGTTTTGCGGCTGCAAAAAATGCTTCCTTGCTTTGAATCTGTACATGTGAGCCGGGTAAAAATTTCCCGCATTTCAGGGGATTGACGTCAATGGCAAAACCGACTTGCGGTATGAGTTTACCCTGATTCATACAATGCATCAGGAACATGCAACCCTTGGTTGCTGCCCCCCAGATATACAGCTTGCTTGTTGGTGCCAGTCTGGTTTCTATGGACGCTATTTTTTCTGCATGCGAGGGGAAGAGTTGTTCGAAATCCAGGTCTTTCCACACACTGCTTTCATACAAACTGGCAAATTGCGCCGACAGGCTTGCCAGGTCAGCGATGGCATACTGGTATTGGCCATTGAAGCATCGTCCCGACTTCAGGACATGGTGATCAAACAAAGCGAGCAAGGATTTTTCTGAAAAATAATTGACATGCTCGTAGGTGACATCGAAGAAAGCCTGGTTATCAAGCATCCAGTCGTAGCTGGGCACTTCTATGTAAACGGCGGCCTGGCCAAATATATCCCTGAGCATGGTCAAAAATTCGTGTGGTGCTTTGATATGCTCAAGAACATGGCGTAACACGACGACGTCGGCCGGTATTCTATCCTCAGGCGTCAGGAATCTTTTTTGTATGCGGGGATTATTGCCTTCATAACTGAAGTCATAACCGGATGCCGAGAAATAAGTATCCGCCTGGACTAACTCAACAAAATCTCCTTTGCCGCAACCAACTTCAACCAGCACACTGTGCTGAGCAAATTCAGCCTTCAGGATAGCAAGTACATCTTTCATATGTGCTTGAAAGAGTTTTGAATGTACCTGGCTGGTTTGATAATTTTCGTCGTAGGTGGCAAGACTGGAATCAAACGCAGCATTTTCGACAAAGCCCAGCGCTACATTTTCACGCAAGCGCATTTCACCAAACTTGTCTTCGTCTTCAATCGAAGACAAGAGCTGGTTTGGAACTGTAGGCAGCAGTAATTTATTCATATAGTCAAGTCAACTCTATCATTTCGAGTAAATTGGCACTGAAAATCAATGAGCCTCTCCAGCCATTCGACGCAGTAACAGTATTTACGATCTGTCTTCATGTTCCGTCATTTTGTTTTTTTATTATTGATACCCCAAAAAGCCATGGGCTCATAGTCAGGGTAGGGGTAGTAGCCCAGGTTGAGATGAATGTTGGCACCTCGTTCTTTGATTCTTTCTTCGACCAGCCGTCTGATGGAAATAGCTTCACCGCTGCATACATTAAACACACCAGCTTCGTTTGATTTTAATATGTCCAGCAGTTGCTGCGCTACTTCCTCTACTGGCAGATAGTCGCGCAACTGCTCGCCACCGCTCATATTGAAGACAGTGTCGCCGTTGGCAATGGCCGTATCAAGCTGGGCCAGTATGGACTTGGGATTTTGCCCTTGGCCATACATATAGAATAATCGCGCCCATTGCAGCTTGAAGCTGGATTCTGCCTGTAAATGGCCCAGGTATAGACGCAAATTATCCTTGGCCAGTGCATAGGGGTTGGCGGGCATGGGTGTGGCTGTTGCATCTATGGGGCCATACTGAAAGCCATATTCAAAGCAAGTGCCGGTCACCAGCACATTGCTGACACCAGCTTTGACCAGTTGTTTAATAAAGTCATAATTGCGGGGAAGATTCTCTTCCAGATGGAACAGCGACTTATAGTTAGGCAAGCCTTGCCAGGCCAGATGGATAAGCCCAGCACCAGCTTCAGGCTGGAATGTCAGGTGATCCTGGTGAAAATCCAGGCTGATGAATCTGACCTTGTCATACCAGGCAAAGCTGCGGGCTTTTTGTTCATCCCTGGCTATCGCCACCACTTCATGGTCGTCAAGCAGCAAGGGGATTAAATGCTGCCCTATAAAACCGGTCGCACCACTCACGATGAGTTGGCGACGGCCAGTATTGTTCCTGCGCCCTTCAGAGAGTGTCATGTTGTGCTTCTGTATGTTCAAATGTGAAAGGTATTTTACTTTGTCGTCGCTGCTCTGTATATCGTATGAGAAATCACAGGCAGTTGTTTGTGTTTAATGTGGCTAATTTTTTTGCAGGCATATTGATAGCGCAGTCTTGCAATGCCAGTAAAAAGCCCTGTATCCTGCATTTTCAAGTTGAGTAGTTTTTGTAAATTCACAGGTTTTTTTAAAAATATGTTGATGGAAAATCCAAACAGCGTACTGCTGCAAGCTCGCAATCTCAATTTTTCCTATCCTGGTAAAACGTTGTTCAGCGACTGGTCTGGCGATATCAGTGCTGGTATCAATCTGGTGCTTGGCGGCGATGGGCGTGGCAAGACTAGTTTGCTGCAATTGCTGGCAGGTGATTTGCAGGCGCACAGTGGGCAGTTACAGATACAGGGGATAGCCCTGCATGAGCAAGTGGCGCAATATCGCAGCCTTGTATTCTGGCTGGACCCGCGCGCAGATACCTTTGACCAGATCAGTGTGCAGGAGTATTTTTCCAGCGTGTGCAATCGCTATCCTCAATTTGACGAGAAGCTGCTGGAAAATGCGATTGAGGGCCTGGCCCTGACCAGTCATATGCACAAGCATTTGTATATGCTGTCTACTGGCAGTAAACGCAAAGTCTGGCTGGCAGCGGCTTTTGCCGCTGGTGCGACCATCAATTTACTGGACGACCCGTTTGCTGCGCTGGACAAGTCATCGATAGAATTTATCCATAAGACCTTGCTGCAACTGGCACAAAATCCAGGTCAGGCATGGGTGCTTGCCATGTATGCCACACCACCAGGCCTGCCCCTTTCTTGCTTGATTGACCTGGGCGATTGAAGACAACTTGTGACATAGGCAATGGAGATACACAATGGAGACAGGTAATGAGGTTTACTCGCTGCGCTGCCACTCAGCCAGGACAGTATTTTGTATATTTTCTATGGTCTTATCTTTTTGCATTTTCTGTAAAACAGCAGTCAGTGCCGGGACCATGGCTTCATGCTTTTTGTTGACATAATGAAAGACAGGAAAGGTCGCCAATGGTGGCATGAGTACAGTGATATCGCTTTGCTTTAATTCATTCAAGGTAGCCAGGCCTGAGATACGATTTGCTACGACGATGTCTGAGCGTCCCAGCAGCATTTTTTGAAAAGCCTGGCGCATCGTAGGTGCGGCTTCCAGTTTCATGCCCAGGGTATTTTGCTCGATAATCTTGATGCCTTTGACAAAACCGATGGTGTAAGGGCGCAAACTCTCCCAGCCGGTGACGACGAAATTGGTGCCATAGGTAAAAATAACAATTTCATAAGTCAGCAAGGGCACTGGCACGATAATCAGATTGGGATAATCCCTTTCCATGCCCAGCTTTCTGTACAGCTCTGCATCCATTTCGCCATTATTGGCACTACGCAGGGAGCGCTCACCAGGCAAGTAATGAATATTAAAACTCATGCCCAGTTTGCGATACGCCGCCTCCATGATTTTTTCGGCTACGCTGGTAGCAGGATCTTTTTCTATCAAAGTAGAAATTTGCAAGACCTTGCTTTGCTGTGCCAAAGCGGGTAAACAAACCAGGCCAGGCAAGCTGGCAAGTTTCAAGAGCGTCCGTCTTTGCATGATAGGGCCTTACATCTTGTGATGAGAGTTCAACACCTCAAGCATAGACGGTGTTGACCGAAAGAGCATGCATGTTTTAACAAAAGTAACATTGTTCATTTGTAAAACGAACTTGTCGACTTATCTTTCATGAAACTGGCAAAAAATGAAAGTTGCTCTTGTGATATTGGCACAATTGGGGAATACTGCACTTAGTACGTGTTTATGATCTGTAGCGAGCGTTAGCGGGGAGAAGAGTCGCGCATGAGCCACCGATCACACTCGCGCTTAAGATCGGCAACAGGTTCTTGGACGGTGCTGATGCAGTATCGGTAAGCCAGGATAGAAACAGTATGAAAGTGGGATGCCCATGTTCGCTGTTGTAGATAAATCCCCGGAACAGCTTGAACGTCTGTGTCTGTGGCACGCGTCTCTAAGCAAGACTGGCTTGGTCTTTTTACAGATCATATTGGCAAGCTGTATTTGTTTCCTGCTTTGCCCTGACGCCGTGGCAGGCCAGACTAGTCTGAAATATTTCCCGGTTGGCCCTATCTATGGATATCGCTGGAAATTGCTTGAACTGGCACTCGCTCATACCCAGTCTGAGGCAGGGGATAGCAAACTGGAGCCCTTTGCTGAAGAAGTAACCCAGAATCGCGGCATCTCTTTATTGCAGTCGGGGGCGATTGATGTCATTGCCCTGGGTACCAATGGCGAGCGCGAGGCGCAGATGTTGCCCATCAAAATCGACATCTTGCGTGGCATTATTGGTTATCGCTTACTGGTGATCCGTAAATCAGATCAGGCCAGCATTGCTCTGATGACTGAACAGGCACTACGTCAACAGCTGACTTTTGGATTGAATAGCCAATGGGCTGATTTGCCAATTTTACGTGCCAATGGATTTACTGTAGTGACGTCGACCAACTATGAAAACCTGTTTGGCATGTTGGCGGCGGGACGCTTTGATGCATTTACGCGTGGCTTGAATGAGGCTGCTCTGGAGATAGAAAAGCACAAAAATCAATTCCCACAGTTGATAGTAGAAAAAAGCAAGGCACTGTATTTTCCCTATCCGGTTTATTTTTGGGTGCGCAAAGACCATCAACTACTCGCATCAAGAATAGAGCGCGGATTGATGCTGGCTTTGGCTGATGGCTCATTTCGTCAGTTATTCGAAACCTATCATGCAAAAGATATAAAGAAATTGGCAAGCGAGAAGCGCCAGTTGATCAGACTCAGTAATCCAGTCCTGCCAGCAGGCACGGTGGAACCGGATACCCGCTGGTGGTGGCGTGAGTAAAGTGTACCTTTGAAACATAAATGAAAGATGCCTGCCCGACGATCAGGGCAAGGCCAGGTTCACAAGCATGCTCGTCGCGCAAGCGAAAGGTACTCTGTTGCACTCTGTTTCCAAGTGACAGTCCACTCAGTGCAGTGCAAACTCTTGAAGGAAAATTGATGTTCCTGGCACAGACGCTTTCCCGACGCTTGCTGTACACCATGTTGCCATGGTATCTGTTGATTGCCATCAGTATGACGGCCGCACAATTGCTGATCCAGTATGTCAGCGTCAGCCGTGACATTGATAGTGATCTGGCTTCCCTGGGGAAAACGATAGCGCCGCATGTGAGCAATGCAGTATGGGAACTGGATCACCCACAACTCGATAGCATCGTACAAAGTGCCGGTCAAAATGCCATCGTTACCGGTGTACAGGTAGAAAATGTTACTGGGGAAATGCTGCTGGAAATGGGGAGTGTGCCACCATCAACACAGCAGTCAACAGGACTTTTTTCCAGACAGTTTAAACGTACTGTCATTCCTCTTTTTTATCATACCCCGCGTGGTGACAGTCGTTTGCTTGGTCAGTTAAAGATGTATTCCAGTCATGACGTCATCTGGGATCGTGTCAAGTACGGTTTTCTGATCGTGCTGTTGAATTCCATCATTGTCACTAGCGCCTTGTGGTTGATTTTTTTATGGACCATACGCTATCGTTTATCCAATTCCGTGACCAAGGTCGCCACCGCAGTCGCTAACTGGCGTTTTCGTTCCAGCGATATGCCCATGGAAGATATTACCTATCCGTATCGTGATGAACTTGGGGAATTGGTCAAGGCTTTCAATGAAGGCCGTCAGCAATTATTTTTATCCATGCAGGAGCTCGATGAACTCAATCGTAATCTGGAAAAGATAGTTACTGAGCGTACCCAGGAATTGCAAACAGCCAAGGAACAGGCTGAGTCAGCCAATCTTGCCAAAGGACAGTTTCTGGCAAATATGAGCCATGAAATTCGCACCCCCATGAATGCCGTATTAGGCATGCTTTATCTTGCCCTTAAAGGGGAATTGAATCCCACACAACGCAATTACCTCAGCAAGGCACAAGGAGCTGCCCGTTCACTACTGGGTATCATCAATGACATACTGGATTTTTCAAAAATAGCCGCTGGCAAGCTGGAGATGGAACAAATTGAGTTTGCGCTGGAGGCGGTGCTGGAGCAGCTTAGCGATGCCATCAGCTATCAGACTGAACATAAGGGGCTGGAATTTTTGATTCGTTATGATGTTGCCATTCCCCCTGTACTGATAGGTGATCCTCTGCGGCTGGGGCAAGTCTTGTTGAATCTGTGTGGCAATGCTGTCAAATTCACGGAACATGGTGAGGTGGAACTGGGTTTTCAGTGCCTGTCTTTGACAGAGACGGATGTCATGCTGCGTGTGCATGTGCGTGATTCTGGCATCGGTATCGCTGAAGATATCAGGGGTGGTTTGTTTACCAAATTCACCCAGGCCGATCAGTCAACTACGCGCCGTTTTGGAGGGACCGGGCTGGGTCTGGCAATCTGCAAAAACCTGGTTGAATTGATGGGTGGACAGATCTGGATAGAAGATACCCAGCCAGGCAAGGGCACTACTGTTTGCTTTACCGTGCAATTGAAAATAGCGGCCACGGCGCAACCCGCTGCCAATAGTCTGATAGAGCAAACTGGCCGGCTGCTGGATGATGTGCGCATCCTGGTCGTCGATGACAACCAGGTATCGCGTGAAATCCTGACAGAGATGCTGAGTTATTTTCATGTCGATGTCAGTACCGCAGAAGATGGTGGCAGTGCGCTGGACATGCTCAGAAATGCTGGCGACAAAGCCTATGACCTGGCCTTGATAGACTGGCGCATGCCGGGCATGAATGGCGATGAGGTGAGCAAGCGCATACATCTCGATACCGCCATCAAATCCCCCCCCAAGATCGTCATGGTGACCGCCTATGGCCGTGAGGATGTCATACAACTTGCTGAGCTGGCTGGCGTGGATGGTTTTCTCATCAAACCGGTATCACCTTCTACGCTCCTGGATGTCATATTGACGGTACTTGGCCGGGCTCGTATTCTGAGGCCTGGCGACAGCTTGCGCATGACTACGCCCGACCTGGCTGTCAGCGGTCAACTGGCAGGTGCCAGCATTTTACTGGTGGAAGACAATGACATTAACCGCGAATTTGTCACCGAGTTACTACGCAGTGAAGGGATAGATGTGGACCAGGCCGTCAATGGCCTGGATGCCATTGAGCAAGTGCAAAGACGCGACTATGACGCTGTGCTGATGGATATACAGATGCCTGTCATGGATGGCCTGGAAGCAACGCGGCGTATCCGTGCACTGATGAATGCCGATGGCAGTGCACGCTTCGCAAAAATGCCTATTATCGCGACGACTGCCCTGGCAATGGCACAGGATGCAAAAAAGACATTGGCTGCAGGTATGAATGATCATGTTACCAAGCCTATCATGCCAGACAAACTGATAGCAGTATTAGCCAGGTGGATACATATTCCAGGCCGCAGGGTAGGTATGCAAGTCGCTCTGCGGCAGACACTTGAAATCCCGCCAGAACTGCTGGCCATACGCAGCCTGGATGCGCGCGAAGGTGTGCGTCGCATCGGTGGAAAGACTTCTGCCTATCTCAAGCAGTTGCGCCGCTTCAGAGTGAATTATGCGGACATGGCGGCTCATTTGCAAAATTTGCTGGAACAACAAAATGTGCAGCAGGCGGAAGAGTATTGTCATATGCTGAAAGGGGTAACAGGCAATGTTGCTGCCATCGCATTGCACAAAAAAATAGCCAATATTGATGGCATGCTTAAACTGGGACAGGTGCCTGCTCAGGCTGAACTGGATGAGTTGCAGATTTTGGCGCAAGACTTGTTTGCCGACATTGACAGACTGGATAGCGAAGCGGAAGTTGCCGCTGCCCCGACTCCAGGGATACTGGATGGTGCACATATCAATTTGTTATTGCAACAACTAGGCGAGGCACTGGAGTATGATCTGGGTAGTGTTGAGTCTGTACTGAGTGAGTTGCAGGCCGGAGTCAGTGGCACATATCTGCAAGCGGACATGGCTGCTATTGCGGCCAGCGCTGATGTGTTTGATATTGATGCTGCGCTCTCTTTGCTCACTGACCTGAAAAAACGCCTCAGTCCACCAAGTGAGTGACAGTATCATGACCGACATCGCCAATAGCCGCCAGCGCATACTCATCGTCGATGACGTGATAGAAAATCTGCATGGCTTGATGAGCATGCTGCGTGATGAATATGCCATCATTGCCGCCAGTACTGGTGAAAAAGCCCTGGAACTGGCACAGCGTTTGCCCCATCCTGATTTGATCTTGCTGGATATAAAAATGCCGGGCATGGATGGTTATTCTGTGCTGGTGCATTTGAAGGCCAATCCAGCCACGGCGGATATCCCTGTCATTTTTGTGACGGCCATTTCTGATGCCGGTGACGAGGCACGCGGCCTGACACTGGGGGTGGCAGATTACATTACCAAGCCTGTCAATCCAGACCTTCTGCTACTGCGCGTGCGCATACAACTGGAATTGCAGCGCTATCGCCGCTATCCCATCAATTTTGATATTGCCCGCCACGCTGATCCGGCACACCCGCCTACATTGCTGGTGGTGGATGATGTGCCTGAAAATATCCATGAATTGCTGGAGGCATTGAAAGCCAGCTATCGCATCACTGTGGCCAATTCAGGTGCCAAGGCAATTGAAATGGTGGCTGGTGCAACGCCGCCAGATCTGGTTTTACTCGATATCATGATGCCGGGCATGGATGGGTATGAAGTTTGCCGGCGCATCAAGGCCACACCTGCCGGTAATCGTATTCCTGTCATCTTCGTCACCATCTTCGATACCACCCAGCAAAAACTGAAAGGCTTTGATGTTGGTGGCGCAGACTATATCACCAAGCCCTTTGACATAGATGAGGTACATGCGCGCGTGCGCATCCATCTGGAGCTGGCCAGACTCAGGCATTTTCTTGAGCAACTAGTGGCGCAACGCACGGCCTTGCTGATCAAGAGTGAAGAAAAATACCGCATCCTGGCTGATTATTCGCCCAACTGGGAATACTGGATGGCGCCCGATGGCAGCTATCTGTATGTATCTCCAGCCTGTCTGGAAGATTCTGGTTATACACCGGAAGAATTTTTTGCAGATGCCAGCCTGATAGAAAAAATCATACATCCGGATGATCTGAATGCCTGGAAATTGCATGGGCCGCACTCAGGTGATACGCATGGTGCCGCCCTTATTTTTCGCATAAAAGCCAAGGATGGAACCGAGCGCTGGATAGAGCATGTATGCAAGACAGTGTACGATGCCAGCGGTAAATACCTGGGTTTGCGCGGTTCGCACCGCGATATCTCCCAGCGTCACCATGCCGAAGAAAAACTGGATTTCTTTATCAATCGTGATCCGCTCACGGGCTTGCCCAACCGTGCTCTGTTTCATGAATTATTGCATCATGCCTTGCAATCGGCTGAACGTGAGCAAGCACAGTTTGCCTTGCTCTACATAGATCTCGATAATTTTAAAACCATCAATGAAAGCCTGGGGCATAGCCTGGGTGACCAATTATTGATAGAAGCAGCCCGGCGTTTGAAGATATTACTTCCTGATATAGATGCGATTGCCCGCATCAGCGGTGATGAATTCAATATCATCCTGCATCCTGGCGATGGCATGCCCTGGGTGGACCTGCTGGCGCAACGCGTGATAGAGGAAATGGCCAGGCCTTTCGAACTCGGTGGCCATAGCGTGTATGTCGGTGCCAGCATAGGTATTGCCTTGTATCCCAATGACGGTAATGATACCGAGTCCCTGCAAAGCAATGCCGATGCTGCCCTGCATCAGGCCAAAATGCAGGGGCGTGGTATCTTGCGCTTTTTTTCGTCCGATATGAGCCGTCGCGCCAAAGAGCGCCTGACTCTGGAGGCAGACTTGCGCCGCAGCATAGAACGCGACGAATTGCGCCTGCATTATCAACCTCAAGTGGATTTGATCAGTGGTCAGATTGTGGGGCTGGAAGCACTGGTGCGCTGGCAGCATCCTGTGCGTGGCCTGATACCGCCGAATAATTTTATTTCACTGGCTGAAGAGAGTGGTTTTATCTTGCAATTGGGTACCTGGGTCTTGCGCAAGGCTTGCCAGCAAATCAGGCAATGGTCAGACCAGGGGTTTAGTTTGCGCCAGGTTGCTGTGAATGTCTCTGCACTGCAGTTGAGTCGCGGTAATTTGCTGGAAATCGTGCAAGCCTCCCTGCAAGAAACCGGGATCGCGGCAGATCAACTGGAACTGGAAATTACCGAGAGCAGCATCATGCTGGACCAGGAGCGGGCTTTCAAATCCCTGGCAGATTTAAAAGCGCTGGGAGTGCGTTTGTCGATCGATGATTTTGGCACGGGTTATTCTTCGCTCGCCTACCTGCAACAACTGGAAGTACATAAACTCAAGGTTGACATGGCTTTTGTGCGTGACATGACGAGCAATAGCGGTAATGCATCCATCGTCAAGGCCATCATCGCCATGGGCCATAGTCTGGGGCTGGAGGTGATTGCCGAAGGGGTGGAAACCATAGGGCAGGCACGTTATCTGCGGGCTCTGCAATGCGATGTCATGCAAGGCTATCTGATCAGCAAGCCGCTCTCTGCAGAGGCGATGACGAATTTTCTGGCCAGCTATATTGCGCAAGAAATCCAGGAAGAAGAAGGACGCCTGGCGCTTTTGCTGGTGGATGACGAAGCGAGTATTTTATCGTCGTTGTCACGTTTATTCCGCCGAGAAAATTATCATATCCTGGTGGCCAGCAGCGCTGAAGAAGCATTGGCATTGCTGGCTTTGCACCCTGTGGGCGTGATCTTGACTGACCAGAGAATGCCAGGCATGACAGGAACAGAATTATTGGCCCGTGCCCGCAAGCTGCATCCCAAAACGATACGCATGGTCTTGTCTGGCTACACGGGTCTGGATAGCCTGACTGATGCTATCAATCGTGGGGAAATTTATAAATTCCTGACCAAGCCATGGGAAGACCAGGATTTACTGGATGCAGTACGCGATGGTTTCCGGCGCTATGCAGAATTGAATGGCAATGATGCACAAGGCTGAGTTTGTAAGCGCAAACAGATATTTGCTGACGTGGTACTAAGATGGACTGCCAAACACTTCTACCAGCATATCGATGAATAAACGGGTGCGTAAAGGCAAATAACGGCGTGAAGCATACATGACTCTTATGGGCGCACTGTCGCCACTCCAGTCGGACAGCACTTCCACCAGGCTGCCATCGGCCAGTGCCGGTGCCACATCCCAGATCGAGCGTCTGACCAGGCCCAGGCCAGCGCAGGCCCAGTCGTGGGCCTGTTCACCATTATTGGTTAGCCAGTTGCCTTGCACTCTTACAGTCTGGCTTTCGCCGGTTTGAGTTGAATGCAATTGCCAGTCTGCATGCATGGCACTGGATGGCTGCATGAGTATGCAACTATGCTGGCTTAAATCGGCTGGTATGCGCGGCGGATTCCGGTGGGCGAAATACCCAGGCGCTGCACAAATCACGCGGCGATTGTCGGCCAGTTTGCGTGCTACCAGGCGCGAATCACCATTAGACCCTATGCGCACCACACAATCGAAACCAGATTCTATGACATCCACTACATCATCATTGAGCGAGAGCTGTACCTGCAAGGCCGGATGCCGGCTGGCGAATTTTGCCAGTGCCGGGCCTATGTAATGCCGGCCCAGGGCCACCGGAGATGAGACCCGCAGCAGGCCGCGTGCCTCTGCCTGGCCCAAGCCCAGTTCAGCCTCGGCATTGGTGACATCCAGCAAGATGGCCTGGCAGCGCTCGAAATACAGGGCGCCTTCTTCTGTCAGGCTCAGGCGGCGTGAACTGCGTTGCAACAGACGCACACCCAGGGCTGCTTCCAGACGGCTCATGCGCTTGCTCCCTACAGCTGGGGAAAAGCCCAGTTCCCGTCCCGCTGCAGACAGGCTGCCACTGAGTACCGCCTGCACAAACAACTTCATATCGGCCAGTTCTATCATCAGAAAATCCATGCATTTTTTCCATAATGGAATAGATGCTTTCGTAAATATGTCTATTTTCAATAATTTGGAATGGTAGCACAGTAGCGTTCAGGACAAATTTGCTGATCAACTCACAACTATTCACTTATTAAAGGAAATACCATGCATACCAAATTCTTATCCAGCCTGGGCTTCATCTTGCTCACTGGCTTAGCCGCACATACTGCCCAAGCGGAGGATGGCTTGCCGCAGCCGCTGAACACCATAGTCGACACATCTATCCCGGCGGCCCAGCAGCAGAGCATGGCCCTGGCGGCACGGCGCTACTATGCTTTCTGGAATACCGGTGAGGCGCACTATGTGCAAACTGCGCTTGCCGCGAACTTTATCGACAGGAATTTGCCTGCTGGCCGTCCACAAGGACCAGAGGGTGCTTTGTTTGCCTCAAAAAACTTTCGCGCAGCTGTGCCTCATTTGAAACTGGAAGTACAAGAAATGCTGGTGGTCGGTGACCGCGTCATAGGTCGTTTGCATTTCACTGGCCACTATAGCGGCAGCTTTCACGGGCAACAGGGCGATGGCCGCAAGGTGGATTTTATAGCGACCGATATTTATCGCATCGCCGATGGCCGCATCGCTGAAAACTGGCATCTGGAAGATAACCTGACTTTGTTGCAGCAAATGGGCGTGGTAAAAAACTGAGATCAAAAACTGAATAGCGTAGAGCAGAACGGGAGCAAGAAAATGTCAGAAAAAATCATCCTGCCAGCGGGCCAGTATTGGCCAGATGGCATACGCATGGTAGTGTCCATTTCCATGCAGTTTGAAGCCGGAGCGCAAGCTGAGCATCAGAATGGCTCCCCTTTCCCGGCCATGGAAGACCAGAGCCTGCCAGATTTGCCAGCGCGCACATGGTTTGAGTACGGTGCGCGGGAAGGTATCCCCCGTATGCTGGATTTATGGGACAAGTTCAAAGTGCCGGTCACCTCGCATATGGTAGGCCAGGCAGTACTGCACAGGCCCGCGCTGGCGCGTGAGATTGTGGAACGTGGTCATGAAGCCGCTGCTCATGGCCATAGCTGGACGCCACACTGGAGCATGACTGAGGCAGAAGAACGCGCCTCGTATGTGGCTAATAGTGAAGCGATATTTGCAGCCACAGGCACGCGTCCTACCGGTTTTAATGCCTTCTGGCTGCGTGGCACGGTGCATACCCTGAACATCTTGCAGTCGCTGGGTTTTAGCTATCATATCGACGACCTCAGTGCCGATGAACCCATGCTTACTACCGTCAATCAGCAGCCCTTTGCCATTGTGCCGTATACCTTGCGCAATAATGATATCGCCCGCTTTGGCGCAGAAGGCCCACTGACGGCACAGGCTTTCGGGCAAGAGTTGCGCGATGAGTTTGATCAGCTGTATATGGAAGCTGGCTACAAGCGGCGCATGATGTCAGTGTCGCTGCATGACCGCATAGGTGGTACACCGGCGCGTGTCAGGGTCATGGGTGAATTTTTGCAATATGCCTTGCAGCATCCCGGTGTTGTTTTCATGCGCAAGGACCAGATCGCTGCGCTGGCACTCAGCCTGCCCGACGTGCCACAGAAATGAGGCAGGGTAGAGGTTAGTTTATCTGCGTTTTCTGGATAAGCAAATTCCAAATCCATCCTTGTGATTTTTGTAAGTCATTTGTATGATCTGAGCAGCTCAAATCACATAAAAGGATGTCTGGAATGAAGCTGGAAACTATTGCCGTACATGGTGGCTATACACCCGATCCGACCACGCGCGCAGTGGCCGTGCCTATCTACCAGACCGTTGCCTATGCCTTTGATAATACCCAGCATGGTGCAGACCTGTTTGATTTGAAAGTGCAGGGTAATATCTACTCACGCATCATGAATCCCACCAATGATGTGCTGGAAAAGCGCGTGGCCGAGCTGGAAGGTGGTATTGCCGGTCTGGCGCTGGCTTCTGGCCAGGCTGCCATCACCTATGCGATACAGACCATAGCCGAGGCTGGTGACAATATCGTCTCTGCCTCTACCCTATATGGCGGCACCTATAATCTGTTCGCCCACACTTTACCTCAGTTCGGCATAGAAACCCGCTTCGCCGATTACCGTGATCCTGAATCCTTTGCCAAACTGATTGACGGCAAAACCAAGGCGGTGTTTGTTGAATCTATCGGCAACCCGCTAGGCAATATCACCGATATCGAAGCGATTGCCAAGGTCGCTCACCGCCATGGTGTGCCGTTGATCGTTGATAATACCGTGCCTTCGCCTTATCTCTTGCGCCCCATAGAATTTGGTGCCGATATCGTGGTGCATTCACTGACCAAATACCTGGGTGGGCATGGTAATTCCATAGGCGGCATCATTGTTGATTCTGGCAAATTCCCCTGGGCTGAACATAAAGAAAGATTCAAGCGCCTGAACGAGCCTGATGTCTCTTATCATGGCGTGGTATATACCGAAGCATTGGGTGCAGCTGCCTACATAGGCCGCGCCCGCGTCGTGCCACTACGTAATACTGGTGCAGCCTTGTCACCTTTCAATGCCTTTCTGATACTACAGGGTATAGAAACCCTGGCCTTGCGCCTGGACAGGATCACCGACAACACCATCAAGATTGCCCATTACCTGGATAAACACACTAAAGTGAAATGGGTTAATTATGCTGGCTTACCTGAGCATAAAGACCATGCGCTGGCGCAGAAATACCTGGGCGGCAAGCCTTCTGGCATCCTGACCTTTGGCCTGGAAGGCGGGCGTGAAGCTGGCGGCCGCTTCCAGGATGCCTTACAGTTATTCACTCGCCTGGTGAATATCGGCGATGCCAAGTCCCTGGCCTGCCATCCGGCTAGCACCACACACAGGCAATTGAATCCTGATGAACTGGCGAAAGCCGGCGTCACTGAAGATACAGTGCGTTTGTCGATAGGCATAGAACATGTCGATGACTTGATTGCTGATCTGGAACAGGCATTGGCGGCTGCTTGATCTTACTAGCTGTTGCCAATTCGGTCGGCGGTGTTGTACATTCCTGTCGTCTTAATTTTGCAACAGCATGACCCGCTAAAACCTGTTAAAACGATGGAAAAACAAGAGCGGTATACATCTGCCAGGGTGCACCATGCGCACCCTGCATACTCACTTTCGCGATAGCTTTTAAATTTACCTCAGTTGCTTTCAATCAGGCTGGCAGGATGCAAGCTATTGGTTTCTGCCAGTGGCAATTCAAAAAAGAACTGGCTGCCGACGTCAACCGTTGAGGTAAAGCCTATGCTGCCATCCATTTTTTCCATGATGGTTTTGCAGATATTCAAGCCCAGGCCGGTGCCGCCTTTCTTGCGGGTATTGGAACCATCAACCTGGCTGAATTTCTGGAAAATCTTACTATGAAAATTAGTCGGTATACCGCAGCCATGGTCGGTGACGATCACCTTTAATTTTTGCTTTTCCAGATTCAATTCCGTAGTGACTTCAACTTTCCCTTCCTTGTGTGAGAACTTGATGGCATTCGACAGCAAGTTGGCAAGTACCTGGGCAACCCGCTGGCGATCCACATTCACCAGCAAGTCCGCATACCTTTCCTGGCAAATCATCGTCACACCATATTGATCTGCATATGCCTTGTTGGTATTGATGGCATCCTGCATCAAAGGGCCAATCTGGCTGAGCTGGAAGTTGAATTCCATTTTCCCTGAAGCGATTTTTTCAAGGTCGAGTATGTCATTGATGAGATGCAGAAGACGGTCTCCATTACGCATGGCGACGGTAATCAATTCTTGTGCCTTGTCGGGAATCTGACCAGCCACGCCTGCGGCAACCAGGCGCAGGGCACCATTGATCGATGTTAATGGCGTGCGCAATTCATGGCTGACCATGGAAACGAATTCATTCATCATCATTTCTACGCGCTTGCGGTCAGCGATGTCAAAACTCATGGCGTAGAAACCATCGACTTCACCCGCATCATTGTAGGCAGGCACGTACACGGACTGATAATAGTAGTCACGCTTGTTGAGATTGCCTTCACCTTCAAAACTGACCCTTTCACCCGCCAGCACGGCTTGCACATGCGGTGCATGGGCTTTGTAGAAATCGTCACCGACGACTTCGCGCATGGTCCTGCCCAGCAGGTGATGGGGTTTTACGCCGAATTCTGTCGTTACGAAAGCATTCACGAACAGGTAACGTTCCTGCCTGTCCATGAAGGTGATAATACAAGGCAGATTATCGGCAATCGCTTGCAAGCGGCTTTGCACGCTACGCTGTTCTTGCAAGGCATTTTCCAGCTGGCTGGCTTTTAACTCAATTTCACGTGTGCGTTCAATGACCGTTGCTTCCAGATCCTGATTGCTATGCTCGATTTTTGTCAGGTATTGCTCTTCTTTTTCCAGCATCCCGGCTATCGTGGTGGATAACAGGTGGGCTTCATGGAAGCCCTCGACGACAGGGAAGACGGGCTTTGCCGTGTTGGCATCACGGGTTTGCGTACGCTGCTCCATGAAAGAACTGAGCTTGATCAGGGAAGAAGACAGGCGGCGCGCCAGCAGCGATGCCAGCAAGGCCAGCACCAATCCCAGTATACCGCCTGATATCATGATTTCGCGCTGCAGATTATGCAAGGCAGCCATGGCAACATCCTTGGGCTGACGCACCAGTATGCTCCATTGCAGGGAGGGGTAATTACGCTCCTGCCCTGTCATGGTATAAGCAGTCAGGTATTTCTGCCCGTCATCCCATAGCTCTTCGGTGACACCACTCTTGCCGTTGCGAGAAAGTTGAAGGCTGTTGGCCGTTATTTTTGTTTCTTCCATTTTCAGTGGCCCCAGCAAGACCGTGCCATCTTCACGCGCCACCAGGACTTCTGCTGCATATTGCTTGTCGGCTGGTGCCAGTATGTTTTGCACCAGATTGCGTGTCCAGTTCCAGCTCAGGTGTACGCCCAGTACACCGCGCAGACTGCCGTCTGAACTATAGACAGGAATCGAAACATCCACAAAGCGCCAGGGATCTATGCTATACGGCAGCAGCTTTTGTAATAGCAGGGCTGGGTGGTAGTCACCTGCGTATAAGGATTTTTTGCCATTGATGAACCAGGGGCGCTGGCTGACGTCCTGTCCTTCCAGCATGCCCTTGGTGGATGCTAGCACTGTGCCATCAGGGGCAGCCAGGCCTATCCAGGCATAGTCTGAGAAATTGTGCTGCAGGTGATCAAGAATGCGACGCACATCGGCCGGATCTTTACCATCCCTGACTTCATTGAGCTGTGACAGCAGTTGTACATCGCTGACCGATTTTTGCATGACCTGGTCGAGTGCATCACGCATTTGCCATGCCACTTGCTGCAGCCTTTGCTCGGCTTCTTTCTGCGCATAGTTTTTAGCGAAATGGTCAACCAGTAGCAGGGCTGACAGAACTGTACATAGAACAACTGCACTGACCCCCAGTGTAAGCAGGGTCGCGAGCTTGGGATACGAAGTAGATTTAACTGTAGCCATAGTAGCGATAAAGTGGTGGAGTTCTTTAAGCTTGCTTGTCTTTAGTTTGTCGTGACTTAGTCATAATAATACGCCTAACAGACAGCAATACAGTGTTTTGCGCACTGCAGCAAGTTTTGCATTGTGGCGATAATCACAGCATATTTGAAAAATGGATAATTAACTTCATTTTTATTCGTTTTCTGCCTTAGGTAATTTCTGTACATTCAATCTCTGTGATGAAAAACATAAATACAGAGAACGTGTATGACAGCTTCCCCACTTATAGAGACCCTCACTGGGCCTCTCACCGAACCTCTCACATTGGCTGCTGCTCGCCAGCGCGCCAAAGACGCTGGTTTGCCATTTGCTGGCAGCGTTTCCCCGACGGATGCCTGGGAATTGCTGCAGCAAGGCCTGGCGGTGATTGTTGATGTACGTAGTAATGAAGAACGCAAATTCGTCGGTCACTTACCAGACAGTCTGCATGTGGCCTGGGCGACAGGCACGGCTTTGACGCGCAACCCCCGCTTTGTCAAGGAGCTGGAAGGCAAGCTTAAGGAAAAGCAGGCCGTGGTCCTGCTGCTGTGTCGCAGCGGCAAGCGCTCTGCACTGGCAGCCGAAGCCGCCAGTAAGGCGGGTTTGCCAAATGTTTTCAATATAGAACAGGGCTTTGAAGGGGACCTGGATGAAGTGCAGCAGCGCGGGCATAGCGGTGGCTGGCGCTTCCACAAGCTGCCCTGGGTACAGGATTGAAGTAATAGAAGTAATTGCGGACTTAAGGACTTGAGAAGGCAGAGCATCATGGGACAAGCATTGCAACAGACTAAAGAGATACGCGCTTCGCTGTTCGGCATAGAGCAGGTTGTCAGCGAGCTGGCAGTAGTGCGCCATGCCTGGCGGCGTCGCCAGCAAAGATCAGCCGAGCCAGGAGGGCGTGAATTGCCATCGCGCGATGCACTGGCAAAAATTCTCAATGACTTGCGCGGTGCACTTTTCCCTATGCGCCTGGGGCCGCCTGAATTGCGGCAAGAGAGTGAAGATTTTTATGTGGGCCATACCCTTGATACCGTCCTGCATTCTCTGCTGAGCCAGGTCAGGCTGGAACTTAGCTACGCCTCACGCTATCACGAAGAAGAAGGTCTGCATATTGATGACCGTGCCCTGACGATAGTGCGTGAATTTTCGCGCGCGCTGCCCGGCATACGCTCATTGCTGGACAGCGATGTCATCTCGGCCTATCAGGGTGACCCGGCGGCGCGCACGGTTGATGAAGTCTTGCTGTGCTACCCCGGCATACTGGCGATGATACATCACCGTATCGCCCATCAACTGTATCAACTGGGTGTGCCGCTGCTAGCGCGCATCGTTGCCGAGATTGCCCATGGCCAGACCGGTATCGATATCCACCCTGGTGCCAGCATAGGTGCAGGCTTTTTCATCGATCATGGTACTGGCGTGGTGATAGGCGAGACTGCCGTCATCGGCCAGCGCGTGCGCATTTACCAGGCCGTTACGCTGGGGGCAAAACGTTTCCCCAGCGATGATGATGGCAAGCTGCAAAAAGGTTTGCCGCGTCACCCCATCGTTGAAGATGATGTGGTGATCTATGCCGGTGCCACGGTGCTGGGCCGCGTCACCATAGGTCGTGGTGCCATCGTTGGGGGCAATGTCTGGGTTACCAGCGATGTGGCGGCAGGCAGCCATGTCAGCCAGGCCAGCTTGCGGCACGAACAGCAAAATCCCGTTTCTTTGGTTTGAACAAGTGAGCTTCAAATAAACAGCCGTGAACTACATAACACGGCTGCTTATCCCCGCACGCCTGTTCATGTTTATTTTTTCGATATACTGACTAATGGAGTAGAGTAATGACAGATGTAAGTAATGAAGTAACTGCAGGTAATTTCGCTCTCAGCGACAATGCCGCCAGGCAGTTAGCGAACGCGACCAAGACCGTTCCACAGTTATCCACCATCTCACCACGCTGGCTGGTGCATTTGCTGCAATGGTTGCCGGTAGAGGCAGGTATCTACCGTCTCAACAAAGTAAAAAATCCCAAGGATGTGCGGGTAGCCTGCTCTCAGCGCGATGAATCAGAATTGCCGCAAACCTTTGTCGATTATGACGAACAGCCGCGCGAGTATTTCCTCAATGCGGTAGCGACTGTGCTGGATGTACATACGCGTATTTCTGATCTGTACAGCAGCCCGCATGATCAGATCAAGGAACAATTACGCCTGACGGTTGAAACTATCAAGGAACGTCAGGAAAGCGAACTCATCAATAATCCTGATTATGGTCTGCTGGCAAATGTGCATGATGATCAGCGCATCTCCACCCTGACCGGTGCACCTACCCCAGATGACCTCGATGATTTGCTGACCAAGGTCTGGAAAGAGCCAGGCTTCTTCCTCGCCCACCCATTGGCGATTGCTGCTTTTGGCCGTGAGTGCACACGCCGTGGTGTGCCACCACCTACAGTCAGCCTGTTTGGTTCGCAATTCCTGACATGGCGTGGTGTGCCACTGGTGCCGTCTGACAAATTGCCTATCGAAGATGGCAAGACAAAAATCATCCTGTTGCGCGTTGGTGAAAAACGCCAGGGTGTGGTTGGCTTGTTCCAGCCTGGCCTGGCGGGTGAACAAAGCCCTGGTTTGTCGGTGCGCTTCATGGGCATCAACCGCAATGCGATTGCCTCTTACCTCATCTCCCTGTACTGCTCGCTGGCAGTGCTGACAGATGATGCAGTGGCTGTTCTCGATGACGTAGAGATAGGTAAATATCATGACTATCCTGACACCTACAAATAATACTGGCGCGGCAAATTCAGGTTTGCCAGATGAAGCCGCGCTGAACCAGATGGCATCAGAATTTTTTGCACTGGTGCCAGGTGCGGCGCAAGCAGCGGCGCAATTCTTGCCGGGCTTTAGCAAGGGCAATACGCCTGAAGCACCACAAGCAGTTCCAACCTCGGCGCGTACGCCTTTGCACGATAGCAGCTCGATACAAAGCCAGCCTTCTGTCTCTGCCAGTGGCGTACCGCAAAATGGTGGTAGCAGTATTGCACCATCACGCCCGCAAGCGGGTGGCGCCAGTTCCAGCACGCCCTATTATTTTGTCGGGCAAGAGCATGGCTACCCCATTGCTGACAATCATCTGGACAGCTTGGCAGCTCAAGGTACTGGCAAACAGTCTGGGGCCAGTGCTTTCAACGTGCCGGGGCAAGAGCAATTGCAACGCATACTGGGTGAGCTGTATCCGGCCTCTGCGCCTGCACAGCAATCTGGTGGCAATGCTACGCAGCCAGCGTATTATTTCCAGCAAGGTGAGCAAGACTACTGGGATCAGGCACCGCGTGCAGCTAACCCATCACTGGCAGCACCCTTTGACATCAATGCCGTGCGCAGGGATTTTCCTATCCTGGCTGAGCGTGTCAATGGCAAACAACTGGTGTGGTTTGATAATGCGGCTACCACGCACAAGCCAAAGGCTGTGATAGACCGTATCAGTTATTTCTATGAGCATGAGAATTCAAATATACATAGAGCGGCTCATGAATTGGCGGCACGTGCCAGCGATGCTTATGAGTCTGCACGTAAAAAGGTAGCCAAATTTCTTGGTGCTGCCTCTGAACAGGAAATCATCTTCGTACGTGGCGCGACTGAAGGTATCAATCTGATTGCGCAAACCTTTGGCAAGAAGTTCATAGGAGCGGGTGATGAGATCATCGTCTCTGAGCTGGAGCATCATGCCAATATCGTGCCCTGGCAACAACTGGCGGCTGAAAAGGGCGCTGTCATACGCGTCATTCCTGTGGATGACAGTGGCCAGGTCTTGCTCGACGAGTACCGCAAGCTCCTGAACAGCAAGACCCGCCTGGTGGCGGTAACGCAAGTGTCCAATGCCCTGGGTACTATCGCCCCTGTGCATGAGATCACTGCCCTGGCTCATGCCGCTGGAGCCCGCGTGCTGATAGACGGGGCGCAAGCCGTGTCACATCTGCGCGTGAATGTGCAGGCGCTGGATGCCGACTTTTATGTCTTCTCAGGTCACAAGATATTTGGCCCGACTGGCATAGGTGTGGTGTATGGCAAGAAGGCCTTGCTCGAGCAATTGCCACCCTGGCAGGGCGGTGGCAATATGATAGCGGATGTGACTTTCGAGCATACCCGTTATCAGCCAGCACCGGCACGTTTTGAGGCGGGTACGGGCAATATCGCCGATGCAGTCGGCCTGGGAGCGGCAATAGATTACGTCGAGCGCATAGGCCTGGAAAATATCGCCCTGTATGAACATGCCTTGCTGGAATATGCAACGCATGGTCTGAAGAGCATACCCGGCGTGCGCCTGGTCGGTACTGCGCATCAAAAAGCCAGCGTCGCTTCTTTTGTGCTGGCAGGGTATGAAACGGCAGAAGTGGGTAAAGCGCTCAATGAAGAAGGAATTGCGGTACGTTCCGGCCATCATTGCGCCCAACCCATCTTGCGTCGCTTTGGCCTGGAAGCAACGGTGCGGCCTTCGTTTGCTTTCTACAATACTTGTGAAGAGATAGACCGTTTGCTGGCGGCGGTACGCAGGCTGGCGAATAATCGTAAGTGAAATTTGCAAGTGAAGTAAATAGTTTTAATGCACCGCCTGCCCCTTGAAGTAGGGGCAGGCTTTTTTATTTCTTTATTATTTCTGTACCGACTTCAACACAAAATCACTGGTATCACGCAATATTTCTTCGGATTTTTCCGGGCTATTCATCATGCGCGATAACAGCAAGCCGCCTATCAGTGTAGACAACACGCCATGGGCGGTAGTGGCATCGTCCTTTACTTTTGAACGTTGTAATTGCCTGGTGATCAATGCCAGCAATTTATCTACTCCCTGCACCATCACTTCCTTGCTGGCAGCTTCGCCACGCGCTGCTTCTGCCCCCAGTGCTGCAATCGCACAACCCTGGCCTGGATGTTCACTATGCGCCCGACTCAGATAGGTATGCACCAGACTGGCGATGGCTTCCTCGTCACTGGCAAGTTCAGTATTACGCAGCAATTCTGTACGGGTGCTCGACAGTGAATTATCACAGGCCTCGGCTATCAGCGCTTCCTTGGACGCAAAGTGTTTATAAAAACCGCCATGCGTGAGCCCGGCTTCTTTCATCAGGTCGGCCACACCTATGCCATTGATGCCATGTTCACGGTACAGGCGGGCAGCGGTTTTAACTATGCGTTCACGGGTTTGCGCGGCTTGTTCGCGTGTAGTTCTCATTATTTTTTCCTTGAAATCTGGTAGCTAAGATTTCTTTTTATGACTATTTTTTAGCCACGTTTGACATGAATCTCTATTTTAGATGATAATCAACATCCAATGGATTATATTCGTCATCTAATTTTGAGGGCAGCATGAATACATTTGGCAAGGAAGCAACAAATCCTATCGTGAACATGATCTTGCAGGCATTTACCCAGCCGCACAGGCAGCAAGAAACTGAGGATGATAAAAAGGCATTGATAAAGGCGCGGCCAGTCAGTATTCCTTATGCTGATCTGAAATTGCGTGCCTGGACCTGGGGGCAGGGGCCGCAAGTCTTGCTTTTGCACGGTTGGGAAAGCCGCGCCAGCCACATGGCGGGTTTTGTCGCTCCTTTGCTGCAAGCCGGTTTTGGCGTGACCGCGCTGGATGCACCGGCACACGGTGCATCGCCAGGTGAAACGAGCAATGTGCTTGACTATGGCAAGGCCGTTGTCGCTGTGGCAAAACATCTGGGGCCGCTGACAGCCACTATCTCCCATTCCGTAGGTTCAGCCGCCAGCCTGTATGCCTTTGCGCAAGGTGTGCAAGTCAAGGCCAGTGTCCATCTGTGTGGCCCGGCTTCGCTGACCCGGGTATGTCAGCACGCCGCCAGGGCAGGTGGTCTGGATGAGGCAGCCAGAATACAGCTGGAAGAAATGCTGGCAAGCAGCATAGGTGCACCGCTGTCAGTCATGGACCTGACTCAACTGCAGCGAGGTATGCGCCACCCGGCCCTGATCATGCATGACCCTGACGATAAAGAAATGCCCTATTCCGAAAGCCAGGCACTGGCTGCTGCCTGGCCGCAATCCAGCCTGGTGGCAAGCGTAGGAACTGGACACAGACGCATCTTGCGCACGCCAGAGATTCATGCGGCGGCAGTCAGCTTCATTATTAAAAATATCGTCGCTGCGATTGTTGGAAAAGTTCAAGACACCGAAGATGCAGGAGAAAAATCATGAAAAACCTCAGCCCCTGGCCTACCTTCGCCCTGGCCAGTGTCGCCGTATTTCTGGTGTCACTCGATGCCACCATAGGCTTCGCTGTTTTCCCCGCGCTGCGCCATGCCTTCCCGGATGTCCGACCCAGTGAGCTGTCCTGGGTGCTCAATGCCTACACCATCGTCTATGCCGCGCTACTGGTACCTGCCGGTCGTCTGGCAGATTTACTGGGGCGCAAGCGCCTGTTCATACTCGGCGTAGGCATATTTACCCTGGCATCCGGTTTATGCGGCGTAGCTGGAAGCACGGCCATGCTGATCTCTTTCCGTGTATTGCAAGCTATTGGTGCCGCCTTGCTGACACCGACTTCACTGGCACTGGTATTGCAGGCTTTTCCTATCGAGAAGCGCGCCATCGCCGTCAGCCTGTGGGGCGCGGTTGCTGCACTGGCGGCGGCGGTTGGGCCTAGCGTGGGTGCGCTCATTATCGAGAGCATCAACTGGCAATGGGCATTTTTGATCAATGTTCCTATAGGCATCATCGCCATGATCAGGGCTGCGCTCAGCCTGTCAGAATCGCGCAACCTGGAAACCGGCCACCGCTTTGACTGGCCAGGTGTGTTCTTGCTGATCGCAGGCAGTGGCTTGCTGATACTGGGCATAGTCCAGTCCGACAGCTGGGGCTGGCTGGCACCCGCGACTCTTGCCACCATCAGCGCTGGCGTCGCACTGCTGCTTGTCTTTATCTTTTGGGCCAAAGGTAAGCCACATGCGGCGGTGGACTTGAGCTTGTTCGAGGACAGGAATTATCGCTTTGTGAATGCTGCCACCCTGGTATTTGGTGCAGCGTTTACTGCCATGTTCCTGAGCTTCTTTTTATTCATGACAGCAATCTGGCATTACGGCCTGACCAAGGCGGGATTTGGCATTACTCCGGGGCCTTTGATGGTCATGCCAGTGGCGATTATCTCAGGCCGTTATGTCGCGCGCTTTGGTCATAAACCCTTGCTGGTAGCAGGTGGACTGATCTATGCCTTGAGTGGTCTATGGTTTTACCTGAATACCAGCCTGACGGCCGATTATCTTACAGTATGGTTGCCCGGCATGCTGCTTAGTGGCATAGGTGTAGGTCTGGTGTTGCCATCGCTGTCAGGTGCAGCAGTGGCGCGTCTGCCTGCAAAACGCTTTGGTGTGGGGAGTGCTGTCAACCAGGCAGTGCGCCAGTTTGGTTCTGCCCTGGGAGTGGCTTTCACCGTGACCATACTGGGTGGACAGGTACAGAATCTGCAGCAATTTCGCTATGTCTATCTCTTCCTGATCGCAGGTGGTGTATTGACTACCTTGCTAAGCATGTTCATCAGGACGCAGCCTGTGTCGATACAGGAAGCTGGCATCAAGGTGGCAACAGCAGCTTGATCTTAAGGATATACTGCAATTAAATCCTTATTTAATTCACGACTGACATGCACGATGGGAAAGTCACTATCACTTTCCAGACTGGCTTTCCTTGACCAGCTCAGGGGCTTTGTTGCAGTAGGCCGCCACATGAGCATCACACTGGCGGCGGATGAGTTATGCCTGAGTCAGTCTGCGGTCAGCCGCCAGATACAGGCATTGGAACAGCAGCTAGGCATAGCCTTGCTGGTACGCGGCTATCGCAGTATTGCTTTCACCGCAGAAGGTGAACGCCTGTTCCGCAGCGCTGACGCTGCCTTGCAGCAGTTGCAGGATATTGCCGGTGATATTCTTGCACAATCGCAGGCCAAACCAGCCAGGCCAGTCACCATCAGTGCCAGCATAGGCTTGACTGGCTTGTGGTTATTGCCCAGGTTGAATGCATTTCAAAAACTGCACCCATCTATTGATGTGCGCATTTCAGCCAATAATAAAATCATAGACCAGAATAAGGATGGCATAGACCTGGCGCTACGCTATACCAATGCCAAGTCCGTGCCTGCAGATGCGATACGTCTGTTCGATGAAACTATTGTTCCCGTGGCGCATCCCTCGCTGGGCATGAAATACAAAAAGAATGGCAAGCTGGCATTGCAATCGCCGCTGCTGGAATTTGAAGAATCAAAAAAAGACTGGCTATCCTGGCATGACTGGCTCAGCAAAGAGGATATGCAGGCAGCCAGGGCACGCGGCATTCTGCATTTCAATCAATATGACCAATTGATACAGGCAGCAGTTGCTGGCCAGGGCATAGCGCTGGGACGGCTGGAATTGATACAGGACTTCATCGCCGATGGCAGGTTGATGGCACTGACACCCGGCAAGAGCCAGGGTGAACATGGCTTTGCATACTGGCTGCTGGTTGCGGATGCCGGACTCAGTGTGGATGCACTGCAAGTCAAAGACTGGTTACTCAGCGAGGCCAGCAAGACCAGGGCTCAGGCATCAGGATGAGTCAATAAGTCATTGCAACAGCTCATTGCAAAAACGCAGTGCATCATCGAGCCTGTCATTGCCCCAGAACATCTGCTCAGCTACAAAGAAAGTTGGTGCGCCAAAGATACCCTTGCTCATGGCCAGCACAGTTTGCGTGCGCAGCTTCAGTTTGTTGTCATCGCTGAGCGCCTGCGCAATGATTTCTGCAGCAGGCAAGCCCATATCATTTAATACTTTAGTCACTACTTCTTTGTTATCAATATCGCGATCATGTGCAAAATTCATTTGCATGATGCGACGGCAATATTCTGCCATCCAGCTTTGTTCTGCAGCCAACACCGCGACTCTTAATGGCAAGATGGCGGAACGCGGAAAATTGCCAGGTTTTTTCCACGGCAGGCCATACTTGCGACATTGCCTTTCCATATCCAGCCAGACATAGTCGCCCTTGGATTTTTGCAATACAAAGGGTGAAGTGCTCCAGCCAAAAGCCTTGAAGATGGGGCCAAGCAAGAACGGCTGCCAGCGTACCCTGACACCCGCTTTAGCCGCATCCTGCTCTATGCGCATGACACTCAGGTAACTGTAGTTGCTGCCAAACTCAAACCAGAAATCAATAACAGGCATGGTGGTAATAGAAGTATCCATCTTGATCTCCTTTTTAAAATACCACCAGGCAGCGCAGCTCTATGCTTTCTCTTGGTGGCGCATCAGCCGGTGCATGTGGATGATCAAATGCAGCATGCGGTGTAAAGCGCGAGACGGCACTGAACTGGCTATCGTACTGTTTGAAAATCAGTGCCTCATGTGGCTGCATTTCAGGGAAGTAAGACCAGCGATGCCTGGGTGAAAACCTGGACAGATAAATTTCTCCTGTGCGATGAGGATATTTGACATCGCAAGCCAGTAAATGCGACTGCCGGACAGTACGCGCATCACACACTGCCAGTGGCGTATCCAGCACGGTATGATGGGTAGGGCGCCAGATATTGATGATGCAATAGCGCCGTATCTGGGCCATTACTTCCATGTTCCTTATCACCAGGCCCAGACGCTTTTGCCCGGATTGCTCGGTGTAGTCATTATGTATGCGACCATTGGCTGCTGCCAGACCATTCTCGCCACGCTTGCCAAAGGATAAAGTGGTTTGCCTGGGTTCACGCCGCCTGACGAGGTGATCAAAAACATAGGCCTGTCTGCCACCGGTGACTGCCAGCGCCAGTTCACGCGCTTCCTGATAATAATCAGACCTGATCTCTTCATGATCCATGAAGTTTCTAACTGAGGTAGGCGCATCCCACAATTCAAAGCCCTCACGCTCCAGCGCGGGTTCTTGTTCAGCCTGGCGTGCGTCATGTATCGCTACTTCACGCAAATCGTAAGTGGCGTTTTCCCAGGGTATGCCTGGCGGTGGTTCAAAGGTATAACTGACAGGTCGCTGTTCGCCAGGTAAAACATAGCTCATGGGAGCCAGCACATAGCTGCTGCCCTGCATAGCGATTGCCAGTGAGAATTCGCGTTGATGCTCAGTAAACACATCCATATTGCCTCCGGCCATATTGCGACGAAGTCACGCTTACGGATGGTAAGTGCAGGGCTGTCGTCTATGGATATTTAATCGGATGCTGAGATGGTATTCAAACGATATTTTTGCATAATTCGCATGCGCAGCGCGCATGCGAAAGGTGTCTGGCGTATTAAATACAGGAGCGATATATGGATTCGCTGGGTGTCAATAATTGCTCTTGCTGATCTGCATGTGGATACTGTTGTAGTACAAACGGGGTGACATCCATAATTTCAAGGATTTCTCCTTTTCCATAACGGGCAAGCATTTCGCCACGCAAACCTAATTGCAAGGCACGCCGTGAAACGCAGTTGCCAGCAGGGTCATGATCGGGGTCCCATTGCAAACGCACGTCTGAGGTTTCTATTGACTGCTTCCATGCTTCTTGTGTGAGAAATTCTGAGGTTGCAAAAGATGATGGAATAGCCTGCGCTAAAATTTCATCAAAAAAGCTGCGCCGGATGCGTATAGCCAGTACACGTTCTTGCCCAGGTTTTTGCGCCCAGCCAGAGCGAAACATCATCCATAAAAAATTTGGCTTGATCCAGCTCATACGCGTATAGCTGAATGCTCCACCAAAATATTGGTGCTTAACTGCAAAGTCGGCGATGGCATCAGAATATGCCTGATAGACGATAATGCTATCCTCATCAAATTGCGCCATGATGTGTTTGCCATTGTCTGGCCATTGCTCTATTTGTTTTTTATAAGCTTCAAATTTCATTTTTAATATTTATGTTCAGCGCATAGTCTGCGCCTGACTTCCATCAGCGCAAAGCCCAGCAGATTCAATCCTTGCCAGAGCTGCGGCTTATCACTGTCGGGATGATCTTGCGCCAGACCTATGCCCCAGATTCTGTCCAGCGGGCTGGCTTCGACGATGATCTTGTCTGCAGTGCTAAGCAGGTACTGTTTTAGTTTTTGGTTTTGTGAAAATTTCGCATAATTGCCATTGACCACAATCTGGTAGCGATGTGCTATCCATGCTGACTCATCATAATTTTTCACTTTCCTGCCCAGGCGCTTTACCAAGTCAGGATTGCTGGTTGCCAGTATTTCTTTGAGCACGATAGTGTCATCAAATAGCCTGGCCTTGCCAGCCATCATATAATGTTCCGCCGTGGGGTAAGTGATGCCAGCTATCTGAAACGGCGCAACAAACCATTGGCTGAAGCAGGCTTTATCTGGCTGCAAACCGCGTTGCTTGTGGCCCCAGAAATGCAGGTAGTCAAACTGCCTTCCCTCGCTCACCTGCTGCAATAATTCTTCCAGCGTATTCATGTTTTTCCTAAGCTATCTGCAGGCCAGGCTAATACCCAGGCATGCTGTTCTGTGGTTTGTGGCGTCTCTGGCCAGTAGCGCTTCTTATCCATCTGTTGCCATAATTGCGCCAGTTCCTGCAAGCCTGCTTTTGTGTCCTGATGCTGTTCTGCCAGATAGCAGCCTATGACAGTGCCGGTACGGCCTATGCCGCCAAAACAATGCACATACACGATATGCTGCTTTGCCAGCGCTTCACGTAATGAGCACAAGATATCCTGCATAAGCTTTGTTGAAGACGGGGTACTGCGATCCCTAATGGCAAAGCGATGATGCTGGACTTGCATACCTCGTTCAGCAGCCAGCTTATTTAGCAAAGCTGCATAGGGATGCAATTCATCCTGCTCTGTCAGGTCGATGAAATAATCGACGCCACAGTCAAGATATTGTTTTAGCTTGATAGCCGCAGTTTCATCATCCAAGGCTCCAGGATATTCACCCGCGAGTAACTGTCCTGGCCTTACCAAGTAAGTATTATAATGTGGTCGTTTACTTGTCATCATGCATCCTGATCAAATATTTAGCTGGCACATTGTCACATAGCCATACACCATTCGCCGATACAAAAAACTGGAAGCCATCCGCATGCATTTGCTGCGCCATGACTTGCAAGATCACTGGTGCACCATGCCTTGCACCGACAGTACGTGCAGTTGCTATGGTAGTCGACAAATGCACATGATGACGCGATCCTGGGCGCAGCCCTTCTTTCATGATGGATGCAATGAAACGGCTGGCTGTACCATGATACAAAACATCAGGCGGCACGGTCACAGGCAAGGCCAGATCGACCTTGACTGAATGCCCCTGATTGGCACGGATACGCAAACCATCTTCACTGATGGCGAAGCGCTGCTTGTCAGAAGTGCGTACTGCCTCATGCAAGTCGTCCAATTTGAAACGCTTGCCATGCTTGGCGGCCTGGCTCATCAAGTTATTTATTTCTGTCCAGCCTTGTTCATCCAGTTTGATGCCTATGGAGTCAGGCTGGTGACGCAATACATAGCTGAGGAATTTGCTGAAATTTTTATCTTTATTATTCATTTTTTTATTGTTTATTGCTTGTTTTTATTATTTTTAAATGTTGTTTCGAAAGCCTGAAAGCTTCCAGTGTTTTTCTTGTCCAGCACAGCAAATACTATCTTCTTGAATGCGCCGTGGAAAATTGATCCCTGTGACAAGGCTTGCAAGAAGTAGTTAGCAACATCTTTGGGATCATTGCCGAATACTCCACAGCCCCAGGCACCCAGTACCAGATGCTGGTGCCCATGCTGAAGCGCTAGCGCCAATACAAGATGGACTCTGTTCATCATTATGCTGGCCGCTTCACTGACACGGTCTGGTTCATTCTTTTTCAATGCGCCAAGATTGACCGCAGGTGCAGTGATGAAGGATGCACTATAGAAATTATCCAGCAGGGCATAATCATCATCCCTGAACACGGGAACGTCTGGCGAATAAATCATGTCATCGCTATAGAGGCAAGATTGCGAAGCACGGTTCTTCTCATACATGGCAGTCATCTGTGCAATGCAGGGATATAGGCCTGAAGATTTTGCCAGGTTTTCTTCCTGCGCTTCCGAACCACCCAGGAAGCCGCCACCAGGATTTTTTGCCGAAGCAAAATTCAGACAAAGAGGACGCGCGTCATCTTCTGATGCCAGGCGTCTGGCTGCTGTCAAACAGCTTTCATTGCTGACGTTGATCGCAGTGTCGAATTTTTTATTAGCCGAAAGTGAAAGCAAGATTTCCTTTAAGTCTTCCGGCAAATAATGAACAGATGCATTTTGCGCTGCTGTCAAACATTCTTGTATGCTGACTTGATCGCCGTGCTGATTCATGTAGTTGCCACGCTCTAGTATTGTTAGAGTTTCCTGTGCAATATCAGCCCTTTGTTTTCTATTGATGACTGTAGTTTTCATTATTTTTCTCTATCTTATTGTTGTACGCAAGGTTAACTTTATCCTGCATAATCGAACTATAAACTAAGTTAGTTATTTAAATCAACTAAGATAGTTTCATAAATTAACTAAGATGATGGTCTTGTTGTTTTCTTGCAAGGATACGAGAAAATGAATCGCAAGAACTCTTGTGTTATCAGCGCGGAAATTAAATGCAGCGGGTGATGGGTGCAGTAGCAGGCTATCAGTCTTCGAATTTGCAACGAATTGTAATTGCCGAGCTGAGAAGTCGGAGTGAAGGGGGAGCCAAGGATTTATGCTAAGTTATTGAAAATAAATAACTTATTTTTGGATTTAACACATGTTGTCTGGCTCGCTGACAGATAAAGCAAGATATACTTTAACTTAGTTGCAAAAAATAACTAAGTGACCTAGAATAGAATCAGCTTCAAAAGAAAAGGAAATATCATGAAACGTAATTTGCAAGTCCTCATTATTGATCCGCAAAATGATTTCTGTGATTTGCCGCCCGCTTATCTGGCACGAGATGTACATACTGCTGAGGCATTGTCGCCAGCCCTGCCTGTGCCTGGTGCCCATGCTGATATGTTGCGCGTGGCTGAGCTGATCAATAAGGGTGCAGATGGCATCAGCGGTATCAGCATCACCCTGGATGCGCATCATCGCTATGATATCGCTCATCCTACTTTCTGGAAGACAGGGGCGGGTGCGGCAGTGATCCCTTTCACCAGCATATCTGCAGCGGCAGTGCGAGCAGGTGAATATCAGCCGCGCCAGCCTGAGGCTTTGCCACGTGCCCTGGCTTATCTGGATGCGCTGGAAGCAGAAGGGCGTTATCAACTCATGATATGGCCAGTTCATTGCGAAATTGGCTCGTGGGGGCAAAATGTGCATGCCGATGTGCGTGCAGCCTATAATGCCTGGGAAGAAAAACGGCTGGGTGTCGTCAACAAGATCAACAAGGGTTCCAACCCCTGGACTGAGCATTATTCAGCCGTGAAGGCAGAAGTGCCAGATGACAGTGACCCGGATACACAATTGAACCAGCAATTGATTACAGAACTGAGTAAGGCTGACCGCGTGTATATTACTGGTGAAGCAGGCAGCCATTGCGTCAAGGCGACTACTGAGCATCTGGTAGAAAATTTTGCCGCGACCGATTTACACAAACTGGTATTGGTGACTGATTGCATGAGTGCAGTCACTGGCTTTGATGCGCAGTTTGAAGACTTTGTGCGCGACATGGCTGCCAGGGGTGTGCAGATTGCAAAAATGGCAGATGTCTTGCCTGAGTTGCTGGCGAATGTGTAGAGGCTGCAAAAAGATAAATGTGTAGGGCGCACCCGACTTGCTGGCCAAGCTTCATCTTGCAGCAGTCTTTAAGTGATACTGGAAAAGAAAAATATGAAACCCGTAGTTCAAAGTTTGCTGGAAACCGACTTATACAAATTCACCATGTGGCAGGCTCTGCTACATAGTCATCCAAATGCCCAGACTGAATATGCTTTCGTTTGCCGCAATACCACGGCTTATCCACTGGCAGAATTGAAGGCTGATGTAGAGCGTGAAATCGATCACTTATGCGCGTTGAACTTTACTGAAGATGAGCTCGATTATCTGCGCTCCCTGCGCTTTATCAAAAGTGACTTCACTGACTTTTTAACTGTCTTTCATTTTCAGCGTAAATTCATCAAGATCAGCACCGATGGCGATCATTTGCAGATCGTGGCAATTGGGCCGCAAGTGCATGTCATGGGTTTTGAAATTTTTGTGCTGCATATCGTCAATGAATTATATTTCCGTCGTTTGCAAACGGCAGATACCCTGGATGAAGGCAGGCGCAGGCTGGCGACCAAGATAGAGCAAATCCGTGAATTTGGAAAAGAAGCGCCAAAAGCGCATCCTTTTGAATTCTTTGACTTTGGTTTGCGCAGGCGGTTTTCTGGTGAATGGCATGATGAAGTGGTTGCTACCCTGGCGCGTGAAGTGCCACAATTCTTCAAAGGGACATCGAATGTCTATCTGGCCAGGAAACACAAGCTGGTGCCTATAGGGACGATGGCCCATGAATATCTGCAGTCTTATCAATCCTTTGGTGTGCGCCTGCGTGATTTCCAGAAAGCGGCGCTGGAAGACTGGGTGCAGGAATACCGTGGTGATCTGGGAACTGCTTTGACTGATGTGGTCGGCATGGATGCCTTCCTGTCTGACTTTGACCTCTACTTTGCCAAGTTATTTGATGGCTTGCGTCATGATTCTGGCGACCCGGTCATCTGGGGCGAGAAGGCTTTAGCACATTATGCCAAGCTGCGCATAGATGCGCACACGAAACGCCTGGTGTTTTCTGATGGACTGGACATGGCAACGGCATTCAGCCTGTACCGCCATTTTGCTGACCGCACCATGACCGGCTTTGGCATAGGCACCAATCTGACGAATGATACTGGCATCAAGGCTTTGAATATCGTTATGAAACTCAAGTCCTGCAATGGCCAGCCAGTTGCCAAATTATCTGACTCTGCAGGCAAGACCTTGTGTACCGATGAAACCTTTCTCGCCTATATGCGCCAGGTTTTTAATCATCCGCTCATGTAAACCAAGTTGAACTCAGGACTTTCATCATGTTGAAACTGGCAGTTGCGCAATTAAATTATATGGTGGGTGATTTTGTTGGCAATTGTGCCGCCATCATCAGTCATATGCAAAAAGCTGCGGCGGAAAATGCCGATGTCGCGGTATTCAGCGAACTCTGTGTCTGTGGCTATTACCCCGGCGATTTGCTCGAGGACAGCGCTTTCCTGACCAAGGCAGAACAGGCCCTGGCCAATATCATGCAGGCTTCCAGGGATTACCCTAATCTCGTCAGTGTGATAGGGACCGTGCGTCCAAACAAGGGCCAGGGCAAGGCTTTGCATAATGCCTTGCTGGCGATACGCAATGGCGAGATCGTTGCTGAATACTATAAGCAATTGTTGCCCACTTATGGCATCTTCGATGAGCGCCGTCATTTTGAGCCCGGCAAGGAAGTTGCCAGCACACTCGATGTGGCCGGATACAAGCTGGGCTTCATGGTGTGTGAAGATGGCTGGAATGATGAAGAACATGATTATCAGGTCAATCCCTTCAATGCCCTGACTGCGGCGAAAGTGGATCTGATCATCAGCATCAATGCCAGTCCTTCGGATATAGGCAAGCGCCAGCAAAGACATGCGATGTTTGCCAAAGCCACAGCGCACCATCAACTACCCCTGCTGTATGTGAATCAGGTCGGTGGGCAAGACCAACTGGTGTTTGATGGTGCTTCCTTTGCGGTCACGCCTGATCATGGCGTGATGTTTGAAGCGGCGCGCTTTGAAGAAGATTTTCAGCTACTGGGATTTGCAAATAAGCAGTTCTCCGCAATGGATGGCGCTGATCTGGCCAGGCCTGATAGCACAGGTTTGACTGTGCCGGAATTCACCCGTCGCCAGATTGTATTAGGTCTGCAAGACTATGCGCGTCGTTGCGGCTTCAAGCAAGTCGTGGTCGGTTCTTCTGGCGGTATCGATTCGGCATTGACGATTGCCCTGGCCGTGCAGGCACTGGGGGCAGAAAACGTCATTGCCATCACCATGCCATCGGCGTATTCAAGCACAGGTTCTGTCTCTGACTCGGTCAAGCTATGCGACAACCTGCAAGTCAAACTGCATACGCATCCCATACTGAGTCTGGTAGAGCAATATGCCAAAGGCTTTGAAATGGCATTTGCCTCCCCCTTGCGTGGCCTGACGCAAGAGAATTTACAGGCACGCATACGCGGCACCATACTCATGGAATACTCGAATGCCTTTGGCGCACTTTTGCTGACGACAGGTAACAAGAGTGAAATATCGGTGGGCTACTGTACCCTGTATGGCGACACCAATGGTGGCCTGGGTTTGATAGGTGATTTGTATAAGACAGAAGTCTATGCCTTGTCGCAACATGTCAACAGCATAGCCGGGCGTGAAATCATCCCGCAAGATGTGCTGACCAAGCCACCATCAGCCGAGCTGGCACCAGACCAGCTTGATACTGACAGCCTGCCACCGTATGATGAGCTTGATGAAATGCTGAAATGGCATATAGAAGGCAAGCGTCTGCCTGCACATGAATTTGCTAAAGCCCAGGCATTTGTAGAACAATTGCAAAAGACTGAAGCTGGTCAGAAAAGCCTGAGCCGCATTATAGGCATGGTAGCGCGCAATGAATACAAGCGTCGCCAGGCACCACCCATCATCCGAGTGCGTGCCCGTGCATTTGGTAGTGGACGGCAGATGCCGATTGCGGCAAAGTACAGCAATTAAGATTAATCACAGTATTTTTTATGAAGTCATCCATGCAAATCGACGTTGCAGTACTGATAGGACGCTTTCAACCTTTTCATAATGGCCATGCCACGCTCTTGCAACTGGCACTGGAAACCGCCGAAGAAGTGGTCATCATACTGGGTTCTTCTTTCCATGCGCGCAGTACCAAGAACCCTTTCACCTGGCAAGAACGGGCAGACATGATCAATGCTACTCTGTCGCCGACTGACCGCGACAGGGTTTCGTATAACGCCGTGCGTGATTACTACGATGATGCGCGCTGGGCGACTGCCGTGCGTGGCAAAGTAGAAAGACACTTCCCGTATGCAAAGCGGATAGCCCTGATAGGTCATTTCAAGGATGCCTCCAGTTATTACCTGAACCGTTTCCCGCAATGGCAATTGGTGGCGGCTGAACAACTGCTGGCGATCGATGCCACTGTCATACGCCGGGTATTGTTTGAAGCCGAAGACATGCGTGTCTCGCTCGATGTGATCGCCCATTACCTGCCACTGAGCATACGACAATATCTGAAGGCATGGAGTATCTTGCCGCACTACGCCGTGCTGGTGAAAGAACATGCACAATTGCTGGCCTATCATGAGTCATGGAAGCCAGCACCCTATGCACCGATGTTCGTGACCCTGGATGCCGTGGTCAAGGCAGCAGGCCATATCTTACTGGTGCAACGCGGTGGTTTTCCGGGCAAAGGCTTGTGGGCCTTGCCGGGTGGCTTTCTCGACCAGAATGAACGTTTGTTCCAGGGGGCGATACGCGAATTGTTTGAAGAAACCAATCTGGCCGTGCTGGCATCGACTCTTGAGCATTCACTGGTCGATGTGAAGGTGTTTGACCACCCTGGCCGCAGCCTGCGTGGCCGTACGATTACGCATGCCCATTTCTTTGATTTGCAGACCGAACACCTGCCTGACATACGCGCTGCCGATGATGCAGCACAGGCAGCCTGGGTCAGCATAGAAAAACTCGAAGGCATGGAAGAAATGTTCTTCGATGATCATTTCCATATCCTCGATCAATTCCTCAATTTGACTGAGGGTGAATAAGACCAGATAGGCAGGCCTGAGCCTGCCCCTTCTGTTTTATTTGTATTGCGGGCCGGTCAACAAGAAACCCCCACCCTGATAGATGGTCGTGATGTCATCCTTCTCAGGATATTCGCCGCTGTCCGGGAATAAATGGGAAAAAGCCGTAGAGCTATCTTTTGCTTGAAAGCCCAGATGAGCAGCCTTTTTATTGTCCCACCATTTACCCGGATTGTCGGATACCCCAAAACTGATGGTATGGCCTACGCGCGGTGCAAAGACCGAGCAGCGCAACAACTCAAACAAATCGTCATAGCTGAAATAAGTCACCATCATGCGGCGCGTCGTTGGCACCGGGAAGGATGAGCCTATGCGTATGCATACCGTCTCTATTCCAAAACGGTCATAGTAATAACGCGACAGTGATTCACCAAAACATTTGCTGATGCCATACATGCCGTCAGGGCGGGTGGGCATGTCGGCATCAATGTAATCGGTAGTGCGGTAGTAGCCGACTGCGTGATTGGAGCTGGCAAAGATGACGCGCTTCACATTATGTTTGTGCACGGCTTCGTAGATATTGTAAGTACCCTGGATATTGGCATGCATGATGGCTTCAAAACTGGCTTCGGTAGAAATGCCACCAAAATGCAGCACCACATCCACGCCCTCCATCAGTGCCAGCACGGCAGCTTTATCGGCCAGATCACATTGCACGATTTCTTCGCCTTCACCTGCGGCTCCAAGGTCGGCGATGTCGCTGAGACGGATGATATTGGCCCATGCCTTGATGCGTTCACGCAAGACCTTGCCCAGGCCACCGGCAGCGCCGGTCAGCAAGATACGATTAAAAGGTTTTTCTGTGATGGTGCTATTCATGAGGCTCTCTCTTTGCTATTGAATTCTTGGGCTGCATATTGTCTGCCTTATTGCCTGACTTAGTGCATGGCTTCGGTCATCAGGTAATCGGTGCCGGATTGAACAAGACCAGGGCATTATGCAATTTCCAGTGCTCGGCCCAGGTTTCCTTGCCGCTGGCGACATCCAGCAGCATCTGGAATAATTCCCATCCTACCTCGGCTATCGTGGCTTCGCCGCTGGCGATCTTGCCAGCATTGATATCCATCAGGTCATGCCAGCGTCTGGCCAGGTCATTCCTGGTGGCGACCTTGATGACAGGAACTGCGGCCAGGCCATAGGGTGTGCCGCGCCCGGTGGTGAAGACATGCAAATTCATGCCAGCTGCCAGTTGCAAAGTGCCGCAGACAAAATCGCTGGCAGGTGTGGCTGCATAGATCAAGCCTTTTTGCGTGAGCTTGTCACCAGGCGACAAGACGCCAGAAATCGTGGAGCTGCCAGACTTCACAATAGAGCCCATGGCTTTTTCTACGATATTCGATAATCCACCTTTCTTATTGCCGGGCGTGGTATTTGCGCTACGGTCTACGCCACCGCGTTTCAGGTAATCGTCATACCAGGCCATTTCCCTGATCATGGCGGCGGCCACTTCCGCATTGGCGGCGCGTGAGGTTAGCTGGTCTATGCCATCGCGTACTTCGGTCACTTCAGAAAACATCACGGTTGCACCAGCGCGCACCAATAAATCTGTGGCAAAGCCGACTGCCGGATTGGCGGTTACTCCTGAAAAAGCATCGCTGCCACCGCATTGCACGCCGACTACAAGTGCGGATGCCGGGCAGGGTACACGGCGGCGTTTATCCAGTTCTGCCAATTGCTTTTCAGCCGTACTCATGATGGAAGCAATCATGGAATTGAAGCCCACATGTGCCTGATCCTGCAGGCATACCAGCGCAGGTTCGCCGCTACCTTCGTCACCGCTTTTGATCGGAATACTACCCTTGGGGAATAAGCGTGTGGGCTGCAGTTTTTCACAACCCAGGCTGACTACCATGGCTTGTCCACCAAAGTTGGGGTTCAGGCTGATATTGCGCAAGGTGCGTATGGGGATATCCGCATTCGGCGCATCAATGGCAACGCCGCAGCCATAGCTGTGTTCCAGGCCAACCACATCATCGACATGCGGAAACCTGGGCAAGAGTTCTTCCTTGATGCGTTGCACCGCATGTTCAACCACGCCAGATACACATTGCACAGTCGTGGTGATCGCCAGAATATTTCGCGTACCGACACTGCCATCGGCATTCTTGTAACCCATGAAAGTGTAATCTTCCAGAGGCGTCGTATCGGGCGCTGATACGGTGGCGATGGGCAAGTCCAGCAATTCGCGAGCGGCGGGCATGCGTATCAGGGATTCTTCCACCCAGCTACCTTGAGGGATGGCCCGCACTGCATAGCCTATTGTGACGTTATAGCGGGTAATCGCTGCGCCTTCAGCAATGTCCTGTAATGCCAGCTTATGCCCTTGCGGGACATGCTCCAGCAAGGCCAGGCCAGAGGGAAAGATGGTCGCTGTGGGCAAGCCACCATCATTGGCAACAATGGCAACGTTGTCATTGTCATGCATGCGTATATAAAGCGGCAAACTGTTGCTGGATATCGTCATTTTCTTTCCCCCATCATTGCTGCATGTGGCTGCCCGGGTATAAAGCAGGCACATCAGCTGAATTATTTTTGTTGAAAAATCTGATTTTCACAAAATTGGCCTTACCAAAATATAATTGGCATGCGTCTTTGGACGGAAAGCAGGTCTAAGACTGCCACACCACTGCATTGCCATGTGAAAGCCACTTTTTCCTATGAAAATCTCTGGTTTTTACGCTCAGATTTCTCTTTTTTTACAGGAGGGAAGGCGGAGTCCGCTATAATCCCTCGGGTATCATTTGTGGCGAGTATGCCACCAAATAAAAAATCTGGCTAGTCCACATTGCATATTTGGTCTGACCACATTAGAATGGCCTGACCGAATTGCTTTTATCAAGCTTTTCTATGAGTAGCAAATCATCATGATGAAAAAAAATAGTGCGCAGAATGAAGGGTCGTCTCATGAGCCCAGGTTGTACCGCCTGGTCGCTGACAGGATACAAACTCTGATCGCAGAAGAGAATATTGCTGCCGGAGAACGCCTGCCATCCGAGCGTGATCTGGCAAGCAAGCTCAGTGTCAGCCGTGCCTCTTTGCGCGAGGCTTTGATTGCCCTGGAGCTGGGCGGCGTGATTGAAGTACGTGGCGGCTCTGGCGTGTATGTCAGCGAGCAACCAGAAGAGCAGGCCGCTGTGCCGGAAAGCGGGCCAGGCCCGTTTGAGGTCTTGTCTGCACGGCGTTTGATTGAGGCTGAAGTGGCAGCGATTGCCGCCAGGGTGGCAACTGACTCTGCGATAGATGAAATCTTGAAAGCAGTGCTGGAAATGGAAAAGCATCATGCCAATTATTCCAGTAATGAAAATGCTGACAGGAATTTTCATTTATCCATTGCCAGGGCAACGGGTAATAGTGCCCTGGTGGGCACGGTGGAATATTTGTGGAACCAGCGTGGTTGCTTGTGGCATAAATTGAAGGAGCATTTCCAGACTGAAGAATTACGCCAGCAAACACTGACGGATCACCGCAACATACTGGAGGCAATTGCTTCTCATGATCCGGCTGCCGCAAGAAAGGCCATGCGCGCCCATCTTGAAAGAGTGACCAGGACTTTCTCACGCGGATAAGTGCATCTGTCATCAAGCAAAGAAAACATTTGCGACAGTATCCGTTATCGAATTTCTATTTTGACCGGCTGTGACCCCGGTGGGGCTTCGTGCGCCCATCTTCGTCGCAGTGGCACAGAGTACGCGAGGTGCTCCAACTAGTGACCCATGCTCACAGAAGCATGGGCACGAGAATTCCATGAAAAACAGGAGGAGACTGAATAATGAAAGACGATAAGAAATTCCAAAGGCCAGTGCTTGTATTGTCATCCATCGCGCTGGCAGTATTGACCATGGTCAATCAGGCACAGGCGCAAGAGCCGCAAAGGGTGGAGGTTACTGGTTCATCCATCAAACGCCTGGCCAGTGAAGCTTCTCTACCCGTCACTATGGTGAGTAGTGAAGAGCTGGAAAAGCGCGGCATGACTACGCTGGCAGACTTGATGATGTCCTTGCCTGAATCTGCCTCGTTGGCACCCTCCAATGCCGGTTCTGGTACCAATATCAATTTGCGCGGCCTGGGTGTTAACCGCACCCTGGTATTGATTAATGGCCGTCGCCTCGCCAATGAAGCGATCGCCGACGGTTATGCCAATCTGGACGTGATCCCCATGAGCGCGATAGCCAGGGTGGAAATCCTGCGCGACGGTGCATCTTCTATCTATGGCTCTGATGCTATCGGTGGTGTCGTCAACTTCATCACCAAGCGCACGGTAGTCGGCAATTCCATTTCTGCGCAATTTGTCAAACCGCAAAAAACTGGTGGTGGCGATGAACAAAGATTGAGTGCCACAGTAGGCGTAGGTGACCTGGAAAAAGATGGCTGGAATTTATATGCCACGGTAGACGCGCACCGTCGTAGCCGCTTGCTGGGATCAGACAGGGCTGAACTCAGTACGCCAGAATTATTAACCAGCATAGGCCGTGCACCGACACTGGGTAGTGGTGGTTATGCCATGCCAGCCAATTTCACCACGGCCACCAATAAAAACGCTGCCAACCCTTACTATGCAACAGGATGCCAGGGACCCTACAGCATACAGGGCGCAAAAAACACTTGTATCCTGAATGCCAGTTATTATGGTACAGCCCTGTATGGCAATGAGCAGGTGACTTTCTATGCCAAGGGCAGCAAGAAATTCAGTGATGATCATTTGCTGACTATCGATTACATGCGTGGCCAGGAATACATACTGGGCACCAAAAACCCAACTACCAGCCTGGCAGCCAATGGCGTCACTGCCTTGCTGCCAGCTAGCAGCAAATGGTATCCAGGTGGCAGTGGTGGCGTGCCTACCGTTGCAGGCTTGAAAGGCGAGCCACTGACTGTGACCTGGAGCGTTGCCGACCTCGCCGAGGCGACCACCAAAGACGTACAAATCAACCAGCGCATCAGCGTCAATGATGAAGGCCGCTTTGCCAACTGGGATTACAAGCTGGGTTTTGTCTATGGCAATAGCCAGCGCGATAATTATTATGAAACAGGTTACGTCAACGGCCCTGGCTTGCTGGCAGGCATAGCCAATGGCACCCTGAATCCTTTCGGCTTGCAAGATGCCAATGGCAAAGCTTATTTGAAAAGCATAGGTGTTGATGGTGCTTTGAACCGTCATTCCATCAGTACTTTCACCGGTGTCGATTTCACTGCCTCTACCGAATTGACCAAACTCGCAGGCGGCCCGCTGACCCTGGCACTGGGTACGGATTTCCATCGCGATACCACAGAAGACACCAAGACCGATATCACATCACTAGTGACTTATGCTGCTTCCGGCCCTTCGCATGGGCAGGGCGCGCGCAATGTCGCTGCTGCCTATGCAGAAATGGAAATTCCGGTGACCAAGGAATTGAATTTCAACCTGGCGGTACGTGATGATCATTTCAGTGATTTTGGCAATACCATTAATCCCAAGGCCAGTTTCCGTTATCAACCGATGAAGTCGCTGATGTTCCGCGGCTCGGCCAATACCGGCTTCCGTGCCCCGACTTTGTTTGACCGCTATGGTTACCGTGTGCCGGGCGCGAATACCACGACCGCGGCAAAATGGGATGACCCGGTACAGTGCCCAGGAGGCACGCCTGGTGTGGCAGGCACCGGCAAGGCCTTGCCTGGCCTGGTGGCTTCTGCCGTATGTAATGTCGCCTTGCCACGCCAGACCGGTAGCAATGCCGACCTGGTGCCCGAGACTTCACGCGGCTTCACCTTGGGCATCGTCACCGAACCCATGCAGAACCTGACGGTCTCGGCAGATTACTGGCATATAGAAATGAAGGACATGCTGGCCAATTTGCCCGAACAAGTTTATTTCCTGAACCCGACCAAATATGCTGACCTGTTCGTGCGCAATCCTGATGGTTCGCTGGCATATATCAAGAATATTACGATGAACCTGGGCGGCCAAAAAGCTTCTGGTATCGACGTCATGCTGGCCTATGCCATTCCCAAGACATCGCTGGGTAATTTCAAGTTCGAATTGAATGGCACTTACCTGACGCAATTCGATAATCAACTGGAAAAAGACAGCGCCTATGTGTCGAATATTGGTCGTTTTGGTGTCGCCAGCAATGGTACTACCAGCAGCTTGCCCATCATTACTTTCCGCTGGAAGCATACGCTGACGATGTCCTGGAATCAGGGTAACTGGACTTCACAACTGACGCAAAACTATAACACTGGCTATCACGACCAAAACCTGGTCGCGGCGGAATACTTCCGGGATATAGAGCCTTACTCGGTCTGGAATCTGACTGCCAGCTATCGTGGCTTCAAGAACCTGACCCTGTCAGCCGGCATCACCAATCTGCTGGATGCCAAACCACCAGTGACTAATCACAGCGGCTATACATTTGGCTATTTGAGCAGCGCTGCCAGCCCGATAGGCCGCGCTTTCAATGCACGTCTGACCTATAACTTCTAAAAAGTAAGCCCCCATGTGCGCGCCAGTATATGGGGGACGTGGAGCCATGATGCAAAACAGTAATCTGAAAAACAGTTTGAATATGAGTATGAATATGAAGCGCCGCAGTTTCTTGCAGGCCGCATCCGCCAGCGGCTTCTTGCTGGGTAGTGGCATGACAGCAAGCGCTTTTGCCGCTGCTGGCACAGCAGATCCATGGAGGCAGGCCCAGGACATCATCAATCGCTTTGCCAAGCCTATACAATTCCGCAAGGAAGATTTTGTCATCACCAGTTTTGGTGCGGAGACTTGCCAGGTAGTGCCTGCGGTGGCCTGGGTTTCCTTCGTCGAAAAAGCCAATCTGTCCACCCCAGCCAAGGGGAGCAAAGATTGCTATCCTGCGATTGCCGAAGCTATTGCAGCTTGCTATAAGGCTGGTGGCGGTCGGGTTGTTATCCCGGCTGGCAACTGGTATTGCGCCGGCCCCATAGTGTTGCTGTCGAATGTCAATGTGCATCTGCAGGCTGGTGCGCATGTCTACTTCAGTAACAATCCGGCGGATTATGCAAAATACGGCACATTCAATTGCGGCAAGAATGGCAATTTATCGATGACGCGCTGGGAAGGTAATGACTGCCTGAACTTCTCGTCCATGGTCTATGCGTTTGGACAAAACAATATCGCCCTGACAGGCGAAGACTGGACTGCCATCCTGGATGGCCAGGCTGGTGTCGATTTTCCGGATAACCCATATTGCTGGTGGTCATGGAAGGGCCGGGAAAAACCAAATACCAGTGGCGATATTGCGGCTGGCAATGGTGGCGACTATGTCAAGCATGTCAAAGGCGAGACCGAGGTTTCCTTGAATCCGCTCAACCCCATGGCCTTGTCAGAAGTTGCGCCGCATTTAAGTGCGCAAGAAGCCAGCTTCATACAAGGCGAGGGCGATAAATGGCGGCGTGACTCAAACTATCTGCGGGCGCTGGCCGAAGCCCGTGTGCCAGCAGACAAGCGTGTGTTTGGCATGGGACATTTCTTGCGACCACATATGGTGCAATTCATCAGTTGCACGAATGTGTTGTTCCAGGGCTATCAAGTCACTAACACACCGTTCTGGCAGCATAATCCCGTGAATTGCCGCAATGTCCATGTGAAGAATATCTATGCCAATAGCATAGGCCCTAACAGCGATGGCTTTGATCCTGAATCCTGCGATCATGTATTGATAGAAGACTCTACTTTTGATACCGGTGATGATTGCATTGCCGTTGATTCTGGCAAGGGGCCGGATATACAGTATGGCCCTTCACAGAATATCGTGATCCAGAATTGCAAGATGCATAGCGGCCATGGTGCCATGACGTTTGGCAGTATCATGTCTGGCGGCATACAAAATGTATTCGCACAAAATCTGGTGTTTGAAAACAGCCACTGGAAAACAGATCCGCTGAATATCGCCATCAGACTCAAAGCCAATATGAGCCGCGGTGGCTTCTTGCGTAATCTGCATATACGCAATATCACCGTGCCCAATGGCATACGGACGACACCAGCGTTTTATGCGACTTTGCCTGGTTCGGTCATCCCCAGCAAGTCTGTGGCGACTTCTGCCGGTGGCATCATCACCATAGATTGCGGCTACGACCCCATCAATGACAATGTGCGTACACGCCCACCGGTGGTGTCCGACATCCATATCTCGAATGTCAAAGTGGCCAATGTAGCGACCAAAGATGGCAAGTTTTCTTGCTATCAGGCGATAGTTATCCTGGGGCCAGTGGCAAGTGACTATAACGGCCCGACCAAACCAGCACCGCATATTGTGCCTGTGACTAATATTACTATCACTGACTGTGATCTGGGCACGCCAGCCAATGCTGCCAATCCGCTGTATCTGTATAACGTCAAAGGCTTGACGCTGAAGAATGTCAGGATAGGCGATACCGTGCATAACAAGACATTGTCTGCCTAGATTTGAGAAAACACGGGGTTTGCTGGCTGGCCCCGTGTTTTATAGTAAGGTCAAAAATATCCCATGAAAACAATAATTCGCTCTATCGCCACGGCTGTGAGCTGTGCTCTGCTACTGGGCGCTTGCAGCCAGCCAAAACAGCTTGAGTCTCAGACTGGCAAGCCTGTCCGCATCATCCTCGTGGGTGACTCCACCATGGCAACCAAAAGTGGCTATGGTGATGCCTTATGCGCGCGCTTCAAGCCTGAGCTGACTTGTCTTAACCTGGCAAAAGGTGGTCGTAGTTCTGGCAGTTATCGTGCCGAAGGTTCATGGGATGTAGTACAGAAACTCATGACTGGTAATGCACAGTTCAGCCAGACTTTGGTCTTGATACAGTTCGGCCATAATGACCAACCCGGCAAGCCCGGGCGCTCTACTGATCTGGCGACAGAATTCCCTGTCAATATGGCAGGCTATGTCAATGATGTGCAAGCGGCCGGTGCGCAAGCCGTGCTGGTGACGCCCTTGACCAGACGCAGCTTCAAAGGTACTCAGTTGCAAAATGATTTGCGTCCATGGGCAGAAGCCAGCATCAAAGTGGCAGCCAACAAGCATGTGCCGATGATAGATTTGAATGCCATCAGTTATAGCGCGGTACAAACGATGGGCGAGGCTGAAGCCGACACGCTGGCAATGGCACCACCGCCATCACCTGCGGCATTGCCAGCAGAGGCGGGTGACCTGGCAAAGACGGAAAGAGCCGGTGCAGCGAAATCTGCTTTTGACCGTACCCACCTGGGCAGCAAAGGCGCAGCACATTTTTCTGCCATGGTGCTCAAGGAATTGCTGCTGGTCGCGCCCAATTTGCAAGCACATGTGAATGCAGGGAACAGATGATGAGCAAGCGAAAAAAATCTTCTGCATTAGCTGTTGCCGTCGCTACACTGGCTTCATCAGGCCTGTTATTTTCCGACTCAGTGTTTGCACAAGATAGCCGCCTGGTAAAAGAACCGCAGACACCGGCAATCTGCAGTGTGCTGACAGCGCAACTGGAGAGTGGCAAGCAAAATGCTGTATCTGGCCGTGCACCGGATACACAAAGCCTGCAAGCCGCGATAGATGCCTGCAGGCCTGGCCAGGCCGTGCGCCTGAGCAGCCGTAATGGCAAGGCCGCCTTTTTGTCTGGTGCTTTGCAATTGCGCAGTGGTGTTTCACTATTGCTTGATGCCGGTGTGACCTTATATGCATCGACGCACCCGCTCGATTATGACCGTGGCACAGGTACCTGCGGCATCAATGATGACAAAGGCAAGGGGTGCAAACCTTTTATCACCGTAGAACGCGCCAAAGGCAGTGGTATTTATGGCGAGGGTGTCATCGATGGCCAGGGTGGCGAACGTATTATGGGCAAGGAAGAAAGCTGGTGGCAGATCGCCCGGCGTGCGCAAAAAGAAAACAATCGCCAGAATGTGCCCAGACTCATAGAAGTCACGCAGTCGAATGATTTTACTCTGCACAATATTACCTTGCGCAATTCAGCAAATTTTCATGTTACCCTGAATCAGGTTGATGGCTTTACCGCCTGGGGTGCGCGCATTGATACGCCCGCCAATGCCAGAAATACCGATGGTATAGACCCCATCTCTTCACGCAATATCACGATTGCCAATAGCTACATCCGCACAGGCGACGATAATATCGCCATCAAGGCGGGTAACAACGGTCCTACTGAAAATATCACCATCCGCAATAATCATTTTTATTCCGGCCACGGCATGTCCATAGGCAGCGAAACCAATGGTGGTGTCAGCAATGTGCTGGTCGAAAATCTCAGTATGGATGGTACAACTTCAGGCTTGCGTATCAAGAGCGATGTCTCGCGTGGTGGTTTGGTACAAAACATTAACTATCGCAATGTCTGTATACGCAATGTCAAGGCGCCGATAGACTTTGATACCCATTACGGTAAAACTGCCACAGGTAATCTGGTGCCACAATACCGCAATATCAGTCTTGAGCATGTACAGTCTTTAACACCAGGCAAGATCATCCTGCAAGGCTATGATGCAGCACATGTCATTGCACTCAAAATGAAGGATGTCAGCGTAGCAGAAAAGAGCAACAGCCAGTTTGAACATGTGCAACTGGAAGGCAGCGATGAAATAGTTTTCAATGCAGTGACTGCCAATCCTGGGCAGTGCGCAAATGCATTTTCTGCATATCCAGAACCAGGTAGTGCGGCTGACAATAGCAAGCGCCCGCAACTAGATGCGCAGACTGCCAGGAATTTTTCCTATACCGAAGTCTTGAAATATGCAGGTTTGCCGGGCAAGGAGCAGCTTGGACCATGGGACCCGCTGTCTGCCCCGATTGCCGGCGACCCGCAACTGGTACCTGACTATATTGTTGATGCCAACGCCACGCCAGATGGCGTCAGGGTATTCAGGCAAGTGCAGGCTGCAGTTAATCAGGCTGTTGGTGATGTTGAAAAATCGAAAGCAGGCAAGCAGCGCATTCACATCTACATCAAACCTGGTATTTACCGTGAACTGGTGTATGTGCCTGATACGATTATTCCCATCACCTTGTATGGCAGTGATGCCGCTACGACGCGCATCAGTGCCAATCTTGATGCGGCAACCACAGGCAGCACTTACAGCTCGCAATTTTCTGCACAGTTCGCGGGTGTACACACTAATATCGCCGCCATGTACAACAGCATTAAAGACCGGCCAGCACTGGGTACTTTTGGCACTGCCGTGTTGTGGGTCAAGAGTCCCGGCTTTCAGGCAAAAAACCTGACGGTAGAAAATGCCTATAACAAGGAACAGGGCAATGCCCGCGCAGATTGCCAGCCCGGTAATTGCCCTGATGAAAACGGTATTTATGCACGCAGCCAGATGGTGCATCACCAGGCCCTGGCTGTCATGCTGGATGGTGCAGACAAGACGCATTTTGATGGTGTGCGTATGTTGGGCTTCCAGGATACCCTGTACATGAAGTCCGGCAAGGATGGCCAGACTGCCAGGCAGTTTTTCCAGCGCTCCTATATAGAAGGCGATGTGGATTTTATTTTTGGTGATGCCACGGCCTACTTTTTTGAAACTGAAATCAAATCCCTGGGTGACCGCAATTCCTCTTATGTAGCTGCTCCCAACACCAATGTGAAGTCGCGCTATGGTTTTGTGTTTGATCATTGCCGCTTCATCCACGACGACAGTAGCAATGCCCTCGCAGGTAAATTCAGCCTGGCGCGCCAGTGGTTCCATAACGAGCGCTGCACACCGTATGCACCTGTGCCTGTCGCCGGCTATGACTGCCAGCTAGGCGAGGTCGACGTCTTCAATTCACCGACAGGCACCATCAGGCGGCAGACGCTGGAAACGGTGGGCAAGATGGTCGTCATGAATTCTGTTATCGGTGCACATATCAATAAAAAACAGCCGTGGTCAGACTGGAACAAGAAGGGCACCTTGCCTTACCGACCTGTGCAATTTACCAGTGATGATTACTGGACGAATTTGCAGGCTGCAAAAATCGATCCCATAAGGCAGATGGGATATGAAGGGCCTTTTTCACCTGTGCGTATCTTCCTGGCTGAATTTAATAATACTGAAGAGTAAACCGGTAACTGGTAACAGCATAAGAGAGACAAGATGAAACACGAAAAAAATACAGTGGCAAGCCAGACTGCGCGCCGCCACTTTATCAAAACGATATCCCTGGCCGCTGGCAGCAGCTTGCCTGCAAGCCGTGCACTCGCCGCGAGCATGATAGAAGACCCCTGGCAAAAAGCCCAGGACATTGTCGATCGCCTCGCCAAGCCCCTCAAATTTCGCGCTGCTGATTACCGCATCACTGACTTTGGTGCTGTCACTTGTGAATTAAAAAAAGTCAAAGCCTGGATCTCTTTTGAAGAGCAGGATAATTTATCTACACCGGTCGTCAATGCCAAAGATATTTATCCGGCGATTGCTCAGGCAATAAAGACTTGTCATGAAGCTGGTGGTGGCCGTGTGATCATCCCGGCCGGTAACTGGTATTGCGCAGGCCCCATCGTCTTGCTGTCGAATGTGAATGTGCATCTGCAAAAGGGCGCGCACGTCTATTTCAGCAATAATCCTGAAGACTATGCTAAATACGGCAGCTTTGATTGCGGGCCAAATGGCAAGCTGGTGATCTCTCGCTGGCAGAGTAATGACTGCCTGAATTTCTCACCCATGGTATATGCCTATGGCCAGGATAATATCGCCCTGACTGGTGATGACTGGAGCAGCATACTTGATGGCCAGGGTGGTGTTCCCTTTGATGATAATGGTGATTGCTGGTGGACCTGGAAGGGCAAACAAAAAACCATCAATTCTGTGGGGCAAAACACCACGCCGAATTACAAGCTGGGCAAGCGCTCAGAAAATACCGCAAATGATTTGAATGCGAGCAGCCTGGAAAAAATCGCACCGCAACTCGATGAAAAGCAAAAACTGCGCATACAGGGTGACAATGATAAATGGCGTGCCGATGCGAATTATCTGCCGTCCCTGTCAGAAGCTGGAGTACCTTTGGGCAAGCGCATCTTTGGCATGGGCCATAATCTGCGTCCACCGATGATACAGTTCATCAGTTGCACGAATGTGCTGATGCAGGGCTACCAGGTCAACCATACACCATTCTGGCAGCACCACCCTGTGCATTGCCGCAATGTGGTGATACGCAATGTCCTGGCGAAAAGCCATGGCCCGAACAGCGACGGTTTTGACCCTGAGGCCTGTGATCATGTACTGGTTGAATCCTGCACCTTTGATTCAGGTGATGACTGCATCGCCATCAAGGCAGGCAAGAATCTGGATACCCAGTATGGGCCTTCGCAAAATATCGTCATCCAGAATTGCACCATGCAAAGCGGTCATGGCGCGGTGACACTGGGTAGTGAAATGGCGGGTGGCATACAAAATGTGTATGCGCAAAATCTCTTGTTCGAGAATATCAACTGGGCCACCAATCCACTGAACACAGCGATACGCCTGAAGACGAATATGAACCGTGGCGGTTACCTGAAGAATTTCTTTGTCCGCAATATTACGATTCCGAATGGCGTGCAGACCAGCCCGTCTTTTTACACCTCCCTGCCTGGCTCACCAATTCAATCCAAGACAGTCGCCACCGCTGCCGGTGCTGTCATCACCTTTGATTGCGATTACGCACCTGTCAGTGACAATGTCAGGACCAGGCCGCCGGTAGTGACGAATGTGCATATCTCGAATGTCAAAGTGGGTAATGTCACGACCAAAAACGGCAAGTTCTCGTGCTTCCAGGCCATTGTCATCCTGGGTCCTGTGGCCTCGGACTATAACGGTGACGACAAGAATCCCATGATCTTCCCTGTCACCAATGTAACGATCAGCGACTGCCAGTTTGGTACGCCAGTGAATGCTGCCAGCCCGCTGTATCTGTACAACGTCAAGGGCCTGGAATTAAAGAATGTGCAGATAGGTGACAAGCTGCACAATAGCCAGCTCTCAGCATAAAAAAATGCGCATAAGAGGCTAACTCTTATGCGCTGAAGTGCCGCTGCGCGTAATCTGATATTGAGCTACTCTCTTAAACGGAAAATCTTGACTCTGCCACACCAGCTACTCCTGGTCTGACCAGCACCAGGCTGCCTGCCCATAGATCATGTTCTGCCTTTCCTGCGCCTATGGAACTGACCAGCAAGGTACTCATGTCCGGCCCACCAAAAGTGCACATGGCAGGTTTGTTCATGGGCAGGGCTATGGTCCTGTCGAGCTTGCCTGCAGGCGTGAAGCGCAGCAGGCAGGCACCCTCGTTGCCACATATCCAGTAGCAGCCATCAATATCCATAGCGGCACCATCAGGGCGGCCAGCCATGGGTTTCATGTCGGCAAAGACGCGCTGCTTATGTGGAACGCCTTCTTCTATATCGTAATCAAATGCCCAGATAGTCTGGCTGCCTGGATGAGAGTCAGACAAATACATGGTCTTGCCATCAGGTGACCAGGCCAGGCCATTTTGCGTCAGCAGCTTACTGACCACAGGTGCCGACAGTCCTTGCGCCGTTGAATAGCGGTAGAGATTGCCGATTGCTTTCGCTGCAGCCATGTCCATGAACATGGTGCCACTCCAGAAACGGCCCTGACGGTCACAGCGGCCATCATTGAAGCGCATGCCGCTGCCGGGTTCGGCCAGCTCTGCGGGTGTTGCCAGGCGGGTTTGCAGGGCGCGCGGCCCTTCGCCCAGATGCAGGTTGAAAATACCGCTCTCCATGCCCGCAATAAAATCACCATCCTGTTTCAGGGCGATGCAGGCCACCATTTCTGTACTCAGCCAGGATTTCAGTTCACCATTCCTGGCATCGAGTTTCCAGATGGTTTTCGCCGGTATATCAACCCAATACCAGGCCGCTTGCTCCGCATGCCACAAAGGGCTTTCGCCGACGATGCAGTTGACTGCTGGTATCGATACTATATGTGAAAATTGAGTCATCTTACAGGTCGGTAATTTCTTTATGGGTGGGTACCAGTGCCTTCATCATGCCCCATGCCAGCAGATAAGCTACCGCACAGAAAGTAAACATGATGGTGTAACCAGTTTGTATATGACCCAGCTGTCCATAATAGTCAAACAGCCAGCCACCAGTTTTTGATACCAGTACACCACCGATACCACCCGCCATACCACCTATGCCGACGATGGATGCTACCGATTTTTTCGGGAACATATCAGACACAGTAGTGAAGATATTTGCAGACCAGGCCTGGTGGGCAGAGGTGCCTATACCGATCAGTAATACCGGTACCCAAAAGCCGAGATAACCAAATGGCTGCGCCAGCAAGACCACGAGCGGGAACAGGGCAATCACCAGCATGGCTTTCATACGGCCATTGTAGGCACTGTCGCCACGGCGCATGAAATAGCTGGGAAAATAACCGCCGCCTATGCTGCCTATCATGGTCATGCTGTACAAGACTGCCAGTGGCAAGACGATTTCTGTTTTTTGCATCTTGTACTGCGCTTCCAGATATTTTGGCAGCCAGAACAGGAAGAACCACCACACGCCGTCTGTCATGAATTTGCCAATGACAAAGGCCCAGGTTTGTTTATAAGAAAGCAGTTTGAACCAGGATATTTTTTTACCTGCATCGCCAGGAGCACTTGCCTCTGTTGCTTGCGCATCACCGCTGTTGATGTAAGCGAGCTCCGCTGCCGACAGGTATTTTTGCTGCTCAGGTTTGTCATAGAATAGCTGCCAGAATATCATCCAGACAAAACCTATCGCGCCTATGATAATGAAAGCTGCCTGCCAGCCCCATAGTTCTGCAATCAGCGGCACAGTCAAAGGTGCCAGGATCGCGCCGATGTTGGCACCGGAATTAAAAATGCCGGTGGCGAAAGAGCGTTCATGTTTGGGGAAATATTCTGCCGTGGCCTTGATCGCTGCCGGGAAGTTGCCAGCCTCACCTATCGCCAGTACTGCACGCGAAATCATGAAGCCTGCGACAGAGACTGGAATTGCTGCGATGCCCAGCGCTGTCAGGGCATTCACCATGCCTTTGCCCAGCATGATGGAATAGGCATGCATGACTGCACCTATCGACCATACTGCAATCGCGATCAGATAAGCTTTCTTGGTGCCTATCTTATCGATGAAGCGACCAGCCAGCAGCATGGAAATGGCATACACAAACTGAAAGGCTGCCGTGATATTGGCATAGTCGGTATTGGTCCAGCCAAATTCTTTGGACAGGTCTGGTGACAACAGACTGAGTACCTGCCTGTCGAGGTAGTTAACGGTAGTGGCAAAAAATAGCAGGGCACAGATGGTCCACCGGTATTTTCCTATGCTTTGCTGGCTCATGCGAGCGTCTCCATTTTATTCATTCATTGGCATGCCTGCACATCTTCGTGTGCTTGGTGCATTGCTTATCATTCAACAGCCAGAGCTGTTCAGTGTCATGCTAGGCGAAGGTCAATTTGCCATCCATGATACGTGCAAGTTGCAGGGGGTTGTTATCCTGCAGCGCTGTCGGCAATAAATTTGCCGGGAAACCTTGATAACAAACCGGGCGCAAGAAGCGCTCAATCGCAGCAGCGCCAACTGAAGTGCTGCGGCTATCCGAGGTTGCCGGGAAGGGGCCGCCATGCACCATGGCATGCGCCACTTCCACTCCGGTAGGAAAGCCATTGAACAAGATGCGTCCGGCCTTTCTTTCGAGTACGGGCAAGAGCTTTCTGGCCTGGGCATGATCCTCAGCCATGGCATGCACGGTTGCTGTCAATTGCCCTTCCAGTGATGAGGCGACGGTGAGCACTTCATCAAAATCCTTGCACAGAATCGCGATGGAAGAAGGTCCAAAAATTTCTTCCTGCAAGGCTGGCGTGCTCAGGAAGGTGCTGCCTGAACATACAGACAGCATCGCTTGTGCTGCACATGGAGATTCTGCCTGCTGGCCTTTGGCCACCAATTGCAATTGCGCGATGTCAGCCAGATGCGTAGTGCCTTTGACATAGGCCTGGTGTATGCCAGGTGTCAGCATGGTTGCCGCATGTTTGTCTTCCAAAGCCCTGGCGGCATCTTGCAGGAACTGTCGTGCTGTTGCACTTTCTATGGCAATCACCAGTCCGGGGTTGGTGCAGAACTGACCCGCACCCAATGCCAGGGAATCGACAAAATTCTTCGCCAGTGTCGTGGTTTGTTCGGCCAGAGCATGATCCAGCAAGAATACTGGATTGATACTGCTCATCTCCGCATACACCGGAATAGGCTCTTTGCGCTGGCTGGCAGTTTTTACCAGTGCCAGGCCACCTGAACGTGAACCCGTGAAACCCACTGCCTTGATGGCAGGGTGAGCTACCAGTTGCTGCCCAACCTGGCTGCCAGCGCCTACCAGCATGGAGAACACGCCTTCATGCAAGGCGCAATCCGCTACTGCTCTTTGTATGACGCGGCCTACCAGTTCTGCTGTGCCTAAATGAGCATTGTGCGCCTTGACGACGACAGGGCAGCCCGCGGCCAGGGCAGATGCAGTATCGCCACCCGCTACTGAAAACGCCAGCGGGAAATTACTGGCGCCAAACACCGCAACCGGACCCAGGGCAATTTTTTGCAAGCGCAAATCCGGGCGTGGTGGTGCGCGTTCTGGCAAGGCGCTGTCTATGGTCGCGTCCAGCCAGTGTCCATCGCGTACTACCTTGGCAAACAGGCGCAATTGATTGACGGTACGGCCTCGTTCACCTTCCAGGCGGGCGATGGGCAAGCCGGTTTCTTGTGCTGCACGCTCTATCAGTGTCGGGCCCAGATCCATGATGCCGGTGGCTATGCTTTCCAGAAAGCGCGCCCTTTGCTCCAGGCTGGTGTTGCGGTAGCTGTCAAACGCCTGTTCAGCCAGCAGGCAAGCTTGTTCAACTTCATCTTTCGTGGCGTAGCCAAAGACAGGCTCGATTTCCTGATTGGTGGATGGGTCTATGGCTTTGACATTACCTGCCAGACCAAAAACCGCTTTTTTACCGATCAGCATTTGCCCGGTGATTTGCATACTGTACTCCCTTTGCTTTTGAATTTATTGCGGGCCTTGTGCCAGGATGAGTTTATGCAGCATGGCATCTTCTTCCTCTGTCAGGTCGGTCAGTGGTGCGCGTACCGGGCCTGCACTATGGCCAACCAGACGCGCGCCTGCTTTGACGATACTCACTGCATAACCGGCTTTGCGGTTACGGATTTCGAGGTAAGGCAGGAAGAACTGGTCCAGCAGGCGATTTGATGTGGCATGATCGTCCGCTGCAATGGCATGGTAAAAATCCATCGCCAGTTTGGGCATGAAATTGAATACGGCAGAAGAGTACACCGGTGTGCCCAGTGCCTTGTACGCTGCAGCATACACTTCCGCCGTGGGCAAGCCGCCGAGATAACTGAAACGGTCGCCCATGCGGCGCCAGATCGATACCATCAATTCGATATCGCCTATGCCATCCTTGAAACCGATCAGGTTGGGGCAGCGCGCTGCCAGTTTCTCCAGGGAATCGGCAGTCAAACGGCAATTGCCACGGTTGTACACAACCACGCCAAATTTAACCGAGGCGCAGACTTCTTCTACGTGGCGGATCAGGCCGTCCTGGCTGGCTTCGGTCAGATAATGTGGCAGCAGCAGGATGCCGTGCGCACCCAGGCGCTCTGCTTCCTGTGCATAGGCAATCGCTTGGCGGGTAGGGCCACCGGCACCAGCCAGGATAGGTACTTTGCCACGGCAAGTGTCTACCGCAGTCTTGATGATGTCGGCATACTCACCACCGGTCAGCGAGAAAAATTCACCCGTGCCGCCGGCTGCAAACAAGGCGCTGGCGCCATAGGGGGCCAGCCACTCCAGACGTTCTGCATAAGTCTTGGCATTGAAATCGCCAGCCGCGTCAAAGTCAGTCAAAGGGAAAGACAGCAAGCCAGAGGACAGGATTTGTTTCAGTTCTTGAGGATGCATGGTGGCTCCGGAAATGGCAACCTGGATGGCGTCTGGACCAGGTTCTATGGTTTTTAAAAAGTGCGTGTTTGAGTCATTGCTTAATTAAGTCATACGTCATCGTACAACTTAAAATAAGAGATCGCAAGCAGACTTTTTAAAAATATGAGTGTGTTGTGCTAGTGAAAGAGGTTTGACACTGGTCCTGGCCAGGCTACAGCCCGGCTTTTGTCAGGTCTGTATTTCGCAGGCTGTGGCATGCGCAACACCTCCTGGAATTTCTGACCATGAGGGGGAGGTGATAGGTGCGGCTTGCTAATTTAACCAGGTCGCACTCTGTACAGCAAGCAGCTTTGCATTAGCGCTGAGATGCGCAGATGCATGCATTCAGATATGGCCGCAATTAATCCGGTGTTGCCTCTATGCGTTGCTGTGCTTGGCGCAATCTCTCACGGCTATTGCTGAGGTGGGTACGCATGGCTGCCCTGGCGGCTTCCTGGTCTTTGCGCAATATGGCGAGGTAGATATCTTCATGCTCGCGATTGACTCTGTCCAAGTAGTTGCTACTGGCATTGCTGCTGCCATCCAGGGCCAGCATGGCAGATTTAAGTCTGGCGCGCGGGATGATGGTGGTGCCCAGATTGCTGAGAATATCGACAAAATAACGGTTGCCAGTGGCTTGCGCGATGAGCAGGTGGAAGCGTACATCGGCATCCACCGAGGCATTTTCTTCGGTTTTATTGCTGAGTATCTCTTCCAGTGCCTTGCCCAGAGCTGCCGCCTGTTCTTCTGTTCGGCGGGCTGCGGCCAGCCAGGCGGCCTCGGTTTCCAGGCTGATCCTGAGTTCCAGTATATCCAGCACATCCCTGACAGTGACGATGGCTTCGCGCAGCATGCCAGTCGTGGCCTGGCTGGGTTCCAGTATGAAAGTACCTATGCCATGGCGGGTTTGCACCAGCCCGGCGGCTTGCAGATGCGAAATGGCTTCCCGCACCACAGTACGGCTGACATCATACAAAGCCATGATGGCGGATTCGGTAGGCAGCTTGTCACCCGGCTTCAATACCCCACTCTTGATATTATTGCTAATACTTTCGACTACCCCCTGGGACAGGCTTTTGTGCCGTCTTTTGGAGGGGAGAGTGTTGGCGTAGTCTGGAGTGTCCATGTGGCGGCTGCTTGCTTGAGGTATGGGGAGATTTTACCCCAAGTGAGCTTATGGATGTATGATAACCTATAACTTTTATGACCTTATTGGGCAATCACATCAGCCACCAGATCACTCTTCAGGATCAGGCTGGATAGTCTGCCCGTACCCAATAAGAATACGCCACGGCCATTCGAATAAATAATGCTGCCATCATTGCGCATGTCGTAGGCGACCACATTGGTGGCCAAGACAGTTTCAAGCCCCTGACGATTGCGGCTGATCAATTGCCAGGATGCGGGCACCAGCGAAGGCACGCCATTGATCATGTTTTCTTTTTGCAAGGCCTTTTCAGCATCGATGCGCTTGCCTTTCAACATGATTTCTTTGAGGTCGGCATTCATGGCAGGCCCGGACGCACTGGTCAAAGGCTTGCGGCTATACATCATGGAGAAAAAATTCAGGTAATGAAACACTGCACGCAATAAGCGGAAAGGGAAGAGTAGGGCATCCAGCAGGGCATTGCGGGTTTCATACTTTGGTATCTCATAAGGCCTGCGTATGAAATGCAAATTGCCTTGCGGGCATACGCGTGGATGCAGGTAGTCATAGGCGGGATCATCCAGCACGGGCGTTACCGAACCATTTTTCATATCCAGCATCTGTATGCTGGCATTGCCATGGGCTAGTGTGATACCGCTTTGATTACGGGCTATGCCTGTGGATTGGTAGAGTATCTGTTTCTCGGCATCGGGTATCCAGCAGGGGCTGGTATCGAGGGTATCACCGCCAGTCAATTCGCGATAATTGTCGCCCTCGCGATCGAGCATGACTAAATTGGCGACACCTGTTTTATTCGTGGCGGATGCCAGCAAGCGGCCAGTCACCTTGTCCAGTTGCATGTCTGTCAGTGCCAGGTTTTGCCTGTGCAGGATGCGCTTCTCTACGCCAGTTTCCAGCTCATAAGAAAACAAGCCACCCATGCCTGCATCCTGCAAAAAATACAGGATACGGCCTTGCTCATCAAATTGCATGGCAGTCGTATTGATTTGTGCAGCTTCGCCATCAAAGCGGCGCATGGCACCGGATGCAGAAATGCCAAAGCTGGTTCCTTGTTTCCAGGCATTCTTCTCCTGGTGTCTTTCCATTTTATCCAGCATCTCTTGCACGTAAGGGCTATGCAGTTGTTTGACTTCACCATGGGCTGCGCGATAAAACAATTTACCTTCCGAAATAAAAGCCACAGCCGTGCCTGGTGCCGCATGGTCCAGCTTGCTTTGCTGGGCAGGATCGTGGGCTGAGTTTGGTAGTGTCGCGCCAATTGTTCCTGACTTGTCTTTCTGCACAAGCTGGTTGAGCACATAGGCAATACCTAGCAAGGCGACGATGATAATGAGTAGATGCACAGCGAATATCTCCTGAATTATCTGCCCACTCGGACAGAAATAATCACGCAAAACGACATTATGCATGCAAGTCATTGTGTGCATGCCATTTGTGCTGTTTCAGGATGTAAAACAGGACTAATGACATTTGTCACCTGCAAGTCCTGACACTTTGCTCTGATGCGATGTACGCATTTCATTCACACTGGCTGCATACAACCAGGGAGTGTTCATCATGTCTGATCTTAATACTGTGGCATTGTCATCTTATTCCGCCCGTGCCAAGGGTGCGATGTTTTTTTCTGTCTTTGGCTCTGCCTGGCTGGCACTATGGATACAGCGATCTCTGCAGGCTAGCTGGCTGGTGTACCTGCTTATCGCCCTGGGTGGCCTTGCCCTGTTTTGCCTGGCCTGCTTGCGCAATCGCCAGTACCTGGAATTTGCTGAAGAAGATAGCCCTGCCACCAAGAAGGCAGCGCGCTGGTTTCATATCGTGAATGGCGGGCAATGGTTGCTGATACTGATATCCTCGAATGTATTGATCAATCTGGGGCATGCAGTATGGGTCATGCCAGTCGCGATGCTGATCATAGGTTTGCATTTCCTGCCATTGGCGAGATTGTTTAAAGTACCGGGCCATTTGTGGCTGGGTCTGCTGATCAGCCTGTTCGCCATCACTTATCCATTCCTGCTGTCTGGTGGGCCGGCTGACCCCTATGGCTGCCTGGGGATGGGCTTGCTGTTATGGGGTTATGCTTTGTTGAAGCTGCTCAGCATACCGGCGATACGTCGCCAAAACCTGAGTACGCTTTGAAATAGACGCTCTAGGCAAGTTGCGGCAGAATCGCTGACATACAATAAATATGAAGACACCATGCCAGCCAATTTTCTACCACCTGCCCCCACACACGTCCTGAACCCTGAAGGGCTACCCAGATTTGGCAAATATGCCGGTGCTCCCGATGTCATAGACTGGGCTAGCCTGGCCCTGCCTTATCAGCGCAGCAAGCTGTGGCAAACTTTGCACCATAAGCACTGGCATTATGTGGCACTGGCAACGGCAGAGATATTTTGCGGCATTGCCATCGTTGACGTGGGTTGGACCAATACTGCTTTTGCCTATGTGTTTGATCGACAGGAAGGCAAGCTCATCGCCAGTTATTCCCAGGATGGCTTGCCTGGTCTGACAGCAAAACTGAAGCAGCAGCCAGCAGCCGGGGCTGCGGCGCAATTCCAGTTTCTGAGTAACAAAATCCGTTTCCAGCATTTGCCAGACCGTGGGCAATTCCAGTTGCAACTGCAATGCGGTTCTTTCAGTATCGATGCCTTGCTGAATGCCAGCCTGACCGCGCCTTCTCTACTTGCCATAGGCGAAGTGCAGGGCGGCACCGTGCACGCGACTGTCAAGTCACCAGGCATGCCGCTGGCAGGCGAGGTGATCGTCGGTGGTCGCAGTTTCAGCTTGCAAGCCGGTATAGGTAGCTATGACCATAGCAATGGTTTCCTGGCACGTGAAACCAGTTGGCGCTGGGCTTCGGCGCACGGCATGGATGTCGGTTTCAATTTGCAGGCAGGCTATTTTGGCCAGCATGAAAATGCATTGTGGCTGGATGGCAAGCTCATCAGCCTGGGCGCTGCTCAATTTGAATTCGATGCCAGCCAGGCCATGGCTGACTGGCATATTTTTACCGATGATGGTTTGCTGGATCTGCACTTCCGGCCAGAAGGTTTTCGTGCGGAAAACAAGAATCTGCTTATTGCCAGCAGCCGCTATCTGCAACCCATAGGCTTATTCAGCGGCTGGGTCAGGGCCAGCCTGGATGAGCCCAGGCGACAAATAGAGAAACTGGTGGGTGTGACTGAAGATCACTACTCCAAATGGTAGGCCACATGCTTATCGCCGATTGCATACCAGGCGGTCGGCTTTGCCGCCATTGACCACAAGTTTATTACCCGTGAACTCTTCGACGACGCCAGAAACTGAACTACCCATACTCAACGACAGGGATTTGCCATCAAAAAGATAATTACCAGTAAACTTCTTGCCGTTCATGGTGCCGCTCATTTTGCTGTCCTTGTCAAACAGGACTTCCATGCTATAGCCAGTCAAGACGCCATAACAGGTCCAGTTACCCAGGAGCCTGGCAACCGCTTGTTGTGCTGCTGAAGCTTGCGCGCCACCATCGCGGTTACCTTCCCTGTTACTTTCTGCGCTACCCATGGTCAGTGCACCCACGCTTTGATTGCTGGCCTTTCGGGATGTCATGCTGGTGATCCAGTCTGCAGGCACGGCGAAGTTCAGGTTTTGTCCCAGCTTGTGCTGGAAGGTCATGATGCCTACCAGCCTGCCGGCTGCATCAAACAGACCGCCACCACTGGAGCCAGGTGAAATTGGTGCGGTAGTCTGTATCACCTTACCGGTTGACAATGGGCGCAGCGCTGAGACTATGCCATCACTGATGGTCAGGTCCAGGCCCTGGGGCGCACCTATCGCAAATACTTTCTGGCCTATGCGCAGACTGTCGGTACTACCCAGTGACACGGCGGGTGCTGTTGAGCCTGGTACGCTGAGACGACATAAATCAAATTCTTCGTCTGCCATGGTGACAGTTGCTGCCAGCACTTCCTTGCCTATCTTGGCCTTGTATTGCACTCCGGGGCGTGTTACATGGCAATTCGTGATCACGACCTCAGGTGCAATCACCACACCACTCCCCATCGCGACTTGCGCACCAGTAGGTCCGTACACAGAAATCAGGGCAATACTGGGTGATCGCAGGGCATATATTTCTTCGGCAGATTTGCCTGTCTCAGCATTGCTGGTGACTGGTTCTGGTGTTGGTATTGGGGCCGCAGTTGCAGGGGCCGTCACTGGAGCAGGCGTATTTGCCAAAGGCGCGGGTGGCAGCTTGGCTGGCGCAGCAGGTGTCACTTCACTATAGACAGGTATTTCTGCCTGCTTGTTGCGTTCCATTTTTTGTTTCATGGACCACCACAAACCAGCCGCTGCCAGTAATAAGGCCAGCAAAATCACAGGACCAAATACATTCCTCGGTTTTGCCGGGGCTGCCGGCCTCTTGGTCTGATCGCTGGTGGTTTGTGCCTGCACGCTTTCTCGTCTGGCCAGGTGGGCATCATAACTGGCACGCTTTTGTGGATTTGATAGCAACTCATACGCCTCACGCACCAGGACTTTTTTATTTGGGTCGTGCAGTTCCACGCTTTCCAGCCTGACCATGGCATCCTGGTAAGCCACGTGTATTTGTTCCGCCGTCGCATCCGCCTGAACCGAGAGTATGTCGTAGAGAGTTTGTTTCATTGCATGTCCAGAATTAAGGGCCGTTTTTATTCTTTGCGGGAACCAGCGGTTTTCTGAGAATTGTAACTGAAGACGTGACGTTTAGAAGAAAAGCAGTGTATTGCACCAGCTTGCGTCACCAGAATTATGCCAGCAGTGAGTACCTCATGGCAGGCGTACCCCAGGTTCGGGCAGGCAGAGCCAAACAGAGTCAGCTAAGGCTTTAGTCATTTCATTTATTGGAATAATGAATTCAATATTTTGACTATTCTTTCTTTTGGCGAATGATCATAAACTTCTCTTCATTCGCACCAAGCCTTCAAAGCGAAATGTAAGTCCTCATAAACCCTGAAAGGAAACTCATCATGACACGCACATCCATTAGCCAGGCTGGCAATTCACTCACCAGTACAGTAAGCAAATTAGTCAGCAAATTCAAATTTATTCTCTTGTCGGCCGCGGCTGCCCTGAGCATGGTCGCAGTACCCGGCATCAGTGCCGCTGACACTGTTGCCAATAGCGTCATCGGCGCACGTGGTTATGATTTGACGACTTTCTTCACCAGCGAAAAACCAGCTCACGGCACTGGCCATCATGTGGCGACTATCGATGGTGTTGATTACCTGTTCACCAGCGAAGAAAACAAAAAGACTTTCCTGGCAAATCCTGAAAAATACCTGCCAGCGTTTGGTGGCTATTGTGCTTACGGTGCATCGATAGGCAAGAAATTTGTTGCTGACCCGGATGTCTACGACATCGTCGACAACAAACTGTACTTCAACCTTGACACCAAAATACGTACGATCTGGTCCAAAGATATTCCTGGCAATATTGATCTGGCAAAAACCAACTGGAAAACTATCGCCAACAAGAAGCCATCTGAACTCTGATTGCTTGGGTGAATGAAAAACGCCGCTTTGCTGGAAGGCTAAAGCGGCGTTTTTTTATTCAGGTCAGTGATTTAAACTGGCAGGGCAATCTGGTGATCAACGCTGAATTGATAATCGCGGAACACATGTTCTGCGCTCAGCAATTCATACGTACCATCCGGCAATTTGCGGGTCGTATCTTTCAGGCGGTAAGTCATCTGGCCACAAGTCCAGCAATTGAAGTTGCGCATATGCGTGCACAGGCAAGTCTTGTCCATGACTGAGACTTTCTTGGCATCCGGATTGGCCGCCACTTCACGGTTATAAGAAGTGATGTAAGCGCAATTACCGTTACCATCCAGCAGGTAACCATAGGATTCGCAACCAGGGCGTATGCCATCGCCTATCGCTGGCGTGTTCTTCAGCATGCGCATGGGGTAGCCGGTAGGCGAGATATTATTGACTTCGATATCGTTTTCACTGGCCTTGAAATATTCCTGCTTGACGCTGGCAGGCAAACCGCATTCATTGGTGACCGTGAAGCGTGTTGCTACCTGCACCCCGGCCGCACCGTTTTCCATGAAAGATACGGCGTCGCTGCCGGTGAAAATGCCACCCGCTGCAATTAACGGGATATCCAGGTTTTCTGTTTTCAGATACTGAGAGATTTCAGTGATGATGGTTTGCAGATCATATTCAGCCCAATCCATCCCAAAACCCAGATGGCCACCAGCCAGCGGGCCTTCTACGATGACATAGTCAGGCAAGCGGTTCAGGCGGGAATTCTTGCGCAGAAATAATTGCAGCGCACGTACTGAAGAAACGATGATGCCCAGCTTGGCATCACGAAAGCGTGGGTGCTCAGCGATCAGGCCAAAGGAACCCAGATGCAGACCAGCACTCATGGTGATGCCATCAATACCAGCATCGAGTGAAGATTCCAGGCGTACCTTGAGGGTTTCGCGCGGGCCGTTCATGGTCAGTTTTTCCATGCAGTTGACAAAGATCATGCCCGAGCCCTGCTTGGCTTCCATGGTCTTGCCTATATGCAGGCGGGTAGCTTCGGCCAGCTGCTCCAGATTGAACTTGATGTCAGTCTTGTCGGAGTTGTTAATATTGTATTTGTAGAATTTGGTCTTTTCCTTGACGAAGCTGGTGTCAAATCGACGATCAGAGACATCCTGTACCATGGCATCAGAAATATGGCCAATACCGCCGAGACGTGCAGCAACCAGAGCCAGTTCAGCAGTGGAAATATCGACGCCCATGCCACCGATCATGATAGGAACCAGCTCATCTTTGCCCAGCTTCAGGCGGAAATCATCTACACGTTTCATTGTTATCCTTGACACATTTGCTCAAAAGTAAATCACGCGACGCACATACTATCGTTACATATTGCATATTCTGGCTGACAAGCCCGAAGACGAACGAGATTGTAAGCCAGGGCCAGCCCCTACAGTTAAGATTATATTCTGTACAGCAGGTAAATACCTGGCCACAGGCCTTATCTCTTGCTATTTGACCAACGTAATTTAGCCCAAGCCGCTTGTTGACTTGCATTCAGGAAAGTCCAGGCGACCAAGCGGCTCTCTTTATTGCCCTGGCTCATGATAATGGTTTTCTGATCACAGGCTTTGACCTGCTTCAATGCTGCATGGATAGCCGGTAAATTGGCTGACTTCGAGACCAGGCTGGAAAACCATAAAATTTTTGTGGGTATGCTGGCGCTTTCCACTATCATTTTCTTGATAAACGCCAATTCTCCACCTGCACACCAGAGTTCTGCATCCTGGCCACTGAAATTCAACACGGGTTCGGCAGACGCTGCATTGCCGGTTTTCTTCAGATTTTCCCATTTGCGCAGACTGCCTGCCCGTGCTTCTTCTGCAGAGGTATGAAAAGGTGGATTGCACAGGCTGACATCAAACCATTCGTCATCGGCGACTATGCCCTTGAACAGCGACTGTGGATCAGGTTGATGGCGTAGCTGTATCTGCTTGCCCAGATCTGGATTGCGATCAAGTATGCCCTGGGCATTTGCCAGTGAAGCTGCATTGATGTCGCTGGCACAAAATGACCAGCCATATTCGCTGACACCCAGCAGGGGGTAGATGCAACTGGCCCCGGTACCTATGTCGAGAGCAAGTAGCTGCCTGCCTTTCGGTACGCGACCCTGATTACTGGCCGCCAGCAAGTCCGCCAGATAATGCAGGTAGTCTGCCCTGCCGGGGACAGGCGGGCAGAGATTTCCCGACGGAATATCCCATTCACGCACGCCGTAACTGGTTTGCAGCAAAGCCTGGTTCAGCAGTTTGACGGCTTGTGGATCGGAAAAATCGATGGTGGCCAGCCCATCCGGATTATTCACCATGTATGGTGCCAGCCCAGGCACAGCCTGGATCAGGGCCGGCAAATCATAACGCCCTTGATGGCGATTGCGCGGATGCAGCAACTGGCTGGCAGCTGGTTTACTTTTATCGCTATTGCTTTTGTTGCTCATGAAGAACTGTCCATTATTTTGCAAGACCCGCTCGGGCTAGATATTCGATATTGTCCCATGAAGGGCAAAGGTGCTGTGCTTAGTCAAATGAGTCAAATTAGTCAAACCAGGACATTGGCCTGGAGTAAATATGTCTGACCAGACTCTGGCTATACTTAAGTAGGGGCCAGCATATCCTTGCCAAGGATGTAAAATTCCGTAAGTGTTTTATTTATCTGCAAACGCCATTGCTAGAATCTGGCCACTCAAATTCCTGGCCCGCAGCGAGTAATGGGCTCATGATGCGAAGTCCTATTTGAGTATAGCCAGGATAAATCAGCCATGCGTCTGCGGTGCTTGATGCGCCTCGTACATCTTATTGAAAGGTTTAATAAATGAAGAATATCGCTCTTGTCGGCAGTCTGGCTGCTGTCTCCTTGTTGTCCGCTTGCTCGACTGCACCTGTCAATCATAGTGCTCCGGCAACTCCGGTGGCACAGCAAGTCACTGTCCCGGCCAATCTGCAAGCCCCTGCTGGCGAAGTGTTGGCTTTCCAGATGGCGGCAACAGGCGTCCAAATCTATGACTGCAAGGCCAATAAAGACGTCGCCAAAAAATTTGAATGGGTATTCCGTGCACCAGAAGCCGAGTTATATGCCAGCCATGACAGCAGCAACCTCAAATTGGGCAAGCACTATGCTGGCCCGACCTGGGAAGGCAATGATGGCAGCAAGGTAGTTGGCGAGGTTGCCTCCAAAAGCGACAGTCCTGAAAGCAATGCCATTCCATGGTTATTACTGAAAGCCAAATCCAATACTGGCACAGGTACTTTTGCCAGGATCACCAGCATACAACGTGTGGTCACAGTAGGCGGCAAAGCACCTCTGACAGGCTGCTCGGATTTCCAGCTGGGTGCGGAAACACGCACCCCATATAAAGCACTTTATAATTTCTACAAGGCAAATTAATTGCCTTTAGGTATTATTAAGTATTAATATGAGTTCATAATAGGCTTCCCTCTATGAACTCATATTGCAATGATACTGGACGGTTTTGATCTCGCCATCTTGCGCTATCTACAAAAGAATAGCCGCCATTCAGCCGAGTTGATCGGGGCTGACATAGGCTTGTCTGCCACTGCCGTGCAAAGACGCATACGCAAATTGCGGGAAGAAGGCGTGATCAGGGCCGAGGTGGCGATCGTCGCCCCGCAAGCGGTGGGTTATCCCCTGACTGTTATGGTCGAAGTCGCTTTCAAGCAAGGCCTGGGCGATGTCATCGACAGTTTCAAGCAAAATATGCAAGCTCTGGCAGAAGTACAGCAATGCTTTTACCTTGCGGGTGAATTTGATTTCATGCTCATTGTGCAAACCACAGACATGGCTGCCTATGAGCGCTTCACCCGCGCGGTACTCTTTGTCAATGAGAATATCCTCAAGTTCCGTACCACGGTCGTCATGGATACAGTCAAGCAAAGTTATTGCCTGCCGATTTAAACTTGCGCATCGAGTGCAGCAAACACTTCTTTCGCCGCAAACAAGCCGTTCAAAGCGGCCGGAAAGCCAGCATATACTGCCATTTGCATGATGACTTCGGTGACTTCTTCTCTTGTGCAACCAACATTCAAAGCAGCCTGGAGATGAACCTTCAGCTGGGGCGTGGCATTGCCCAATGCTGTCAATGCTGCTACAACGGCGATTTCACGCGATTTCAAATCCAGTTGCGGGCGTGAATAGATATCCCCAAAAGGAAACTCTATCAGGTAGCGGGCAAAGTCAGGTGCTATATCAGCCAGGGCTTCGATTACTTTTTCACCGGCCTCACCATCGATTTCCTTGAGTTTTGCCCAGCCACGTTGATAACGTTCATTGCTTGATACATTGCTGCTTTGATTCATGATCAGACTTTCTTTTTCTTGCCAGGCTTATTACTTATCATCTTTTGATAAATCTGGATCTTGTCATCCAGTGCACTGGCATTCGCCACAAGCTCAGAGATAGTGGTGGCCAGACGCTGACGATGGAGCTTCAACATCGTCAGCCGTTCTTGCAAACTCATCTCCCCCTGTGCCCTGAGCTGTGCATACTCGCGTATCTCAGCCAGGGGCATGCCAGTCTGCTTCAAGCGTAGTACAAACGCCAGCACCAATACATCCTGGGAGTTATAGCGTCTGTGGCCGTTATCTGCCCGGTTTGCTGCCTGCAATACCCCCGCTTTTTCATAAAAACGCAGGGTATGGGCAGACAAACCTGTCAGGGCCGCCAGCTCGCTGATGGAAATGAATTGTTTGGTCACGGTATGATCTTAGAAGTTAGAGTGCACTCTAAGTCAAGCATACAGGAAAAATAATATTCCACTCACAAGTCGAAGGGATCGCGGCAGAGTTCTTGCAGAAGCAGGTCGCGATGATGAAATATCCTGTGGTGATCGCGGCATACGGTAGTGCAAAGATATTCCTCATTCAATGCCTGCAATGCCTGGGCATAAGCGGCAGACCTGGTATCTGGCTGGCCCAGATAGCGAGCGGCGGCGATAGCTTCGTAGAATTGCTGGTATGCTGTAAGTGCTTCGGCTTGCGGGGCCTGTTTCTCATAGACGCCAAAGTATTGATCAGCGTCGTCATAGTCTTGTATCCAGCCGCGCGCAACGATATCAAATTCACCGCTGGCCACACATGTATAGACTTCTGCCGCATTCTTCGTGCGTATTAATTCACAATGGATGCCGCAAGCCTGCAGCAATTCTATGGCGCAATCCAGGGCTGTGCTTAATGGCCCGCGCCCGGCGGCATAGATGATGCGCACGGCAGTGTCAGAAAAATGCTGGCTCCAGCGCTGCTGGAATACTGCCAGACTGATCTCGCTCACCGCGCCTGAGGGAATAGCCAGGATATCTGCGGGAATAAAATCAGCATGATAAAGCGCCACCAGTTTTTTCCTGACTTGCTGCTGCAATAGCGCATGAAAATCTTTACGTATTTCTAACTGATTGAACACACCTGCTGCATTCAAAATCAACATGCCGGACCAGCGGTCACGCAGTGGCGTGCTATGCATGCCTTGCATGTCATCCAGTTTTAATTGATGCTGGCGTTCCAGCAGGGCAGCATCTGCTGTGCTGGATTGTAAGGTCTGCACTATCGCATCAAATTCATCATGGACTTGTATGCAGATATCTTCGGGCAATTGACGCTGGCCTGCATAGTGCTGATTGCGATGCAAGCGTATTTCGGTCGTACTTTTGGAGCTGATCAGCATGGGGCCGGAACCGATGATCTTATCTTCAGCTATCTGCAGACTTATCCCCATGGCAGGGTGAGCAAGAATTTCCAGTAAGGAGCAATATGGCTGCTGCAATTGTATGAACAAGCGGCTTTGTTCATCATTGGCATACAGGCCAGCCGGTATCTCGCCTTCAGCACAGGCGGCAGCCCCCAGTATCAATTCGCGCAAGATATTAGCAAAAATAGAGCTTGATGCAGGCCAGACATGGCGTGCCAGGCTGTGCGTTACATGGCTAGCCGACACCGTCTGGCCATCCGTAAAACAGGCAGGTGCAATGGCAAATGACCATAGGCGATAATCATCAGAATGCATCCAGCTGCTGGCCAGATCAGCAACAGGGATATCACCTGAGCGATTGATGCGTAACAAGGTCTGGTAAAGCAGCGAGCTGAGCGGATGGCATACTGAATCCGTCTTGAGCGGGTCTGGATGAAATAGATGTTTTAAGGTGGCGATCTGCAGCATCATCATAGAAAAGGGAAATCGTCAAAACCCTATTTTCCATTTTCAGTCATGCAGGCAAGCGGCGAAATTCATGAAAAAAAGCCGTCGCACAGCGAATTTGGCTATCCATGTGGCAGTTCAAAGCGATAACCTACACCATACACAGAATGCAGGCATTCATGCTCGGGTAATTTACCCTGTATTTTTTTGCGTATATTCTTGATATGGGTATCGACTGTTCTGTCATTGATGTCGCGCTGGTCTTCATGGGCGAAATCGAGCAATTGCTGGCGTGAATATACTCGCTCGGGATGATTGATGAATTCCGCCAGCAAGCGATATTCCACAGGTGTCAAATTCAGGGGCTGGGTATCTACCAATATGCGCAATTGCTGTTTGTCTATGGTGAAGCGTGATGGTGCCATTGCTGGTGACTTATCATGAGCAGCCATACTGCGGCGCAAATGCACCTTGACTCTTGCTACTACTTCACGCGGGCTGAAGGGTTTGCAGACATAGTCATCCGCCCCGGTTTCCAGGCCCAGCAATCTATCAACTTCTTCCACCCTGGCGGTCAGCATGATGATGGGAACCTGGCTGAACTTGCGCACCTCCCTGCAGATGCTGATACCGTCCAGCTCAGGCAACATCAGGTCCAGCAAGATCAGCTCAGGCGGCGACTGGCGTATTTGTTCCAGAGCCAGCCTGCCATTGATTTCATGGCTGACCTGGTAAGCGGCAGCCAGCAAATAATCCTTGAGCAAGGCAGCAATCTTCACATCATCTTCAACGATGAAGATACGGGCAGTAGTATCCATGCCTGATCCTAGGGAGTTTTAATATAGGGTAATTGTATAAGTATTTTCACGCCACCCAATTGTGAGGCTGTGGCGCTGATACGTCCACCATGGGCTTCTACAATCACTTTGCAGATGGACAGACCCAGGCCGCTGCCACCATTGGCGCGGCTGCGGGCGTTGTCGGCGCGATACAGGCGATCAAATAGCAAGGCGTGTTTGCCGTCGGCGACGCCGGGGGCACTGTCTTCCAGGCTCAGCTCCAGCAGTGCACCATTACGTTGCAGGCTGCATACAATCTGGCCACCGCTATCGGTATAGCGTATACAGTTTTCCAGTAAATTACCCAATACCTGGGTCAGACGACCACCGTCGGCCCTGATCCAGGCGGGCATATCATCTAGCTGGCTTTCCAGGCGCAAACCGGCTTGCTCTATGCGCAAGGCAAAGCGTTGCAGGAGATCTGCCAGCAAGGGGCGTAAATCCATGGCGACAAACTGGTAATGCAGGTCGCCACTATCGGCCAGCGTCAACTGACGTATATCATCAACCAGTTTATTCAGGTGGCGCACTTCTGCATGCAGGGATTCCAGCGCTGCCGGTGTGATATGGCGCACGCCATCTATCAGCGCCTCTATCTCACCCTGGATGACGGTCAGCGGTGTGCGCAATTCATGCGAGATATCGGCCAGCATCTTGCTTCTTTGTGTTTCATTTCTTTCCAGGTTTTGCGCCATGCTGTTGATGTCGCGGGCCAGGTCACCGAGCTCATCCTGGCTGATGATTTCTGCCCTGGCATCAAGCTGGCCCTTGGAGATTTTTGCCGTGACCTGGTGCAAGGATTTCAAGGGACGCAATAAATGCCTGGCCAGCCACAGTGAAAATACCAGGGCGACCAGGATCAGCGTCAGTGCCAACCAAAGTGTGTGACGTATCTGCACGCTGACAAAGTCAATCGCACTGGCATTCGAGATTTGCCGCAAAGGGGCTAGCCGTATCGTGCCTATTCTTTCATTGCCCAGCATGATGGCCTGTATGCTGCCGCCCGGCGCATCGCCCGGGCCTATCAATGCCGTGCCATGCTTGTCTATCAACGACAGCCTTTGGCCAAAACCCATCGGATCAATAGGTGGCCTTTGTTCAGGCGGCGCATCACGCGGTGGCCGGTCTTGCGCGCGCGGAGGAGGTGGCGGGCGCCGCTCATCGCGATCGCCCCTATCGTCAGCCGCGGCTTCACGCTGCCGTCTGCGCGGTGGCGGCGCAGGCGCATCTTCATTTTCTGGACGTGGCTGATTGCGTATCTGGTCCAGCAAGTCACGCATGGGACGGCGGTTTGCCTGGAAACGGTCAAAATTGCCATTCTGGCGATAATCTTCTGCCAGCAATTTACTGAGCCTGACCAGGTCTTGCCTTTCGAGATCGCTCAGATAAGCAATAAAGCCACTTTTCAGGTTTTGACTGGTGACCCAGGCCAGCGTGCCTATGCTGATGATGACGATGGCAGTAATGGCCAGGGCAAGCTTGCGGGCGATGGTCAGGCGCATACTTTTTCAGGGCTCCAGCGAAAATTAATAATAGTAATAATTTGCCATAGTGCCAGGCAATTATGGAGGAATCGTGAAGTAAACACGATGGCCTGCTCACAATTATTTTTCTGCTATTTCTTTTTGGCTGAATTCAAAAAAATTCTGATTCTCCATTTTTTCTTCACATTCGGCAGACATCCTGTACCCAGTCTCAGATCCCGGACATGAGTATGACGGGCTACTTGAGTAGCAAAAAATTTAACTACCAGGGGACTTCAAATGAAACCACAATTGAAATCACAAACCGGCTACCGCAGGGTACAGCTATCCATCGCCATTCTTATGGCATTCAGTCTGGCTGCTTGCGGTGGTGATGCCGGGACGGCGGCTACCAGCAATACAGGCAATGTACAGGCACCGCCAGTCAGTACATCTGCCAGCATAGGGACATCTGCACCACCACCAGCGGCACCGCTGACAGATACACCTACACTGGTGCCGATTGCCAATGGCGAAGGAGCTGCCTTGACGGTATCGACCACTGGAGCCATCGACAAGAGCAATGCCTTTTTCAAAGCCTTTGGCAATGGTCGCAGCTGCGCCAGTTGCCATCAGGAAGGCCAGGGCTGGAGCGTGCGTCCGGATAATTTGCAAGACAGGTTCACCCAGAGCAATGGCAATGACCCCATCTTTCGTTTGAATGATGGCGCAAATTCACCCAATGCCCAGGTCGCGACGATTGATCAAAAACGCCTGGCATATAATCTCTTGCTGAGCAAAGGGCTCATCAGGGTAGGCCTGGCCGTACCTGCCGATGCCGAGTTTACCCTGGTCAAGGCTGATGATCCTTACGGCTATGCCAGCGCCAAGGAATTGTCCCTGTTCCGCCGTCCGTTGCCAACCACGAATTTGAAATTCCTGAGTACCGTAATGTGGGATGGCCGTGAAACGTTCACCGATGCCAAGTCCAATCTTTGCATACGTAATACCCGTCCGTTGCAATGCTTCTCGACTACCGATTTTGATTTGCTGCACCAGTCGAATAGCGCAGTAACCGGCCATGCACAAGCTGCGCAAGGCTTGACAGCGGCAGAGCAGCGCAGCATCGTGGACTTTGAAAAGACTTTATTCACCGCACAAATCACTAGCCTGGTTGCGGGTAATCTGACCGACGCCGGAGCCAGAGGTGGCCCTGCCGAGTTGGCCAGGAATAATTTTTATTTTGGTATCAATGACCTTGATGCCGGAGACTATATAACGGGTGCACCGTTTGACCGCAATGTCATGACCATGTTCACCAGCTGGCGCGGCCTGGACCGGCCTGCGCCACCCAATCCACCGGCACAAGGGCGCCCGCCACAGCCACCGCAAACGCCTCAGGCACCATCGGCCATCAACCTTGCCAGGGCATCCATCGCCAGGGGAGAGCAAATATTTAATAACAAGCCCTTCAATATTACCCGCGTTGCCGGTTTCAATGATGAATTACGCCTGCCCTTGCAACGTGCCACGTGCACCAGTTGCCATAGCGTAGGCAATGTGGGTACGCATTCCGTACCGCGCCTGTTCAACACTGGTGTGGCAGATGCCAGCCTGCGTACGCCGGACATGCCTTTATATACGCTGAAAAATAAACTGACCGGCGAAGTAGTGCAAACTACCGACCCCGGCAGTGCCATGGCAACTGGAAAATGGAAAGACATAGGCCGCTTCAAAGTGCCCAGTCTGCGTGCCATAGAAGCGCGTTCACCTTACTTTCATAATGGCGGCATGGTGGAGTTGACTGATGTAGTGAAATTCTATGACAAGCGCTTCAATATAGGTTTTACTCCGCAAGAGATTGTTGATTTGACGGAGTTTTTGAAGGTGCTGTAATGTAATTTTAATGGTGCTTTAGCAGCATAGTAAAAGAGCAGGCTCAAGGGCCTGCTCTAGTTTTTAGTTTGAATTTAGTTTGAATAGAAACAGCGCCCACAGACATGCTGGTAGCGCTCATTGCCACCGATATCAATTTGCTCGCCAGATTTCATGCGCCTGCCGTTTTCATCTACACGAATATTCATCGTCGCTTTTTTTCCGCAGGCACAGATATTTTTTAGTTCTTCTATATCGTCGGCCAATGCCAGCAAGTAGCTGGAACCGGTAAATGGTTCACCCAGAAAATCACTGCGCAAGCCATAACAAATCACCGGTACGCCACGTACTTGCGCCAGCTGATGCAGTTGACGTACCTGGTCTGCTGACAAGAATTGCGCTTCATCAACGAGTACGCAACTGACTTGCGGTGCTTCTGCCAGAAAATCAAAATACGCATCAAAGACTTCTGCCTGCCTTTGCGGGCCCAGGCGTGAGGTGACTTTACCTGCGCCATAACGGTTATCGATGGCTGCTGTGTAGAGCCGGACTTTTTGTCCCTGCTCTTCGTAGTTGTGGGCAACTTGTAAAAGTGCCGTGGATTTTCCTGCGTTCATTGCTGAATATCTGAAGTAGAGCTTGGCCATGCCTGTTTCCTGTTTTTTTTGAAACTGTTATAAGTATTGCTGGTGAGAACAGTCTTTAATTAATGATTGGCTGATTCAATTTTATTGAAGAAAATTTTTTTATATGAAGCTCTTGAAACTCTTGGCCCCAGTACCATTTTCTAATCAGCAGATGCTCAAATGCGAGGTTTGCTGAAGAAGTAAAGGTAGTAGTTTTAAAGCAGTAGTTTCAAAAAAGAGTTTCTAAACATTTAATTTATATCGCTTCAATTTATAAGGATATTATCATGCGTAATTTTGACTTCGCTCCTCTGTATCGTTCCGCTATCGGTTTTGACCGTCTCGCACAATTGTTTGATGACGCACAACGTACAGAAAATGCACCCAGCTATCCCCCATACAATATCGAGTTGATTGCAGAAGATAAATATGCAATCACCATGGCAGTTGCCGGGTTCGATCGCAGTGAACTCGATATAGAAACCGAGCGCGATACTCTGAAAATTGTAGGCCGCCGCCAAAAGGCAGAAGGCGCACGCAACTTCCTGCACCGTGGTATTGCCTCACGTGATTTTGAACACCGTTTCCGCCTCGCCGATCATGTCAAAGTCGTCACCGCACGCCTCGACAATGGTTTGTTGAGTATAGAACTGGTGCGTGAAATCCCAGAAGCACACAAACCACGTCGCATTCTGATTGATGCCGAAAATCTGCAACTGGTAGAACAGCAGGCTCAGGTGCAAAATCAATTGCAACGCCAGGTTGCTTAAGTAATATCAAGCAATAAATTTGGCCCATGCGTACACATGGGCCAGTCTCCAAAAATGAAGTTAAAAAGCATGGGCTTGCCCATGCTTTTTATGTTCCGTTTGCCTGCAATGCGACAGGCTTATTTTATTTCCTTATTTCACTTCCTTATTTCACTTCCTTATTTCATCTGATATGCCGTGCTTTGTTGCAGCTTGATTCTGGCAATCGCCAGAGTGGCTTCTGCCTGCAGATAAGCCTGGTAAATTTCATCGGCATTGCGTTGGGCATTCAAAAGTTCCAGCATGGAGGCTGCCCCTTTGCGATAGCTGGTGCGCACGCTCTGTAGCAAACGGTCGGAATCATCGAGTACGTGCTCCTTATAGTTTTTGATATTTTGCAAAGCAGCCTGATATTGCAGATAGCTGCCCCTTACCTCAGTTTCTGCCTTCATCAGGGTCGAGCGCAATTGTAGTTGCGCCTGTGTCAGTGCTGATTGCGCCTGGCTTAATTCGCCACTTTGCATGCGTGAAAAAGGAATAGGAATCGTGACCGTCAGGCTCAGCGGATTCGAGCGCTCAGCAGGAGAATTCGTCACCACACCACTGGCATTTTGTATGGCATTCACCCTTGGGGTATTTTTCATGCCAAGATTGATCACAGGATCTATCCAGCGATTGGCTCTTGCCAGTTCTATATTGTCTTTGGCATTCTCGCTGGCTGAGCGTGCTACCTGTATGTCTTCCCGTTTTTCCAGGGCTTGCCGTGTCAGGGTGGCGAGGTCTGTCGTCATCTCATCCTGGTTGCTGCTGCAATCGATTTTCCTGTCTGCAAAAATCTCCTGGTAGCTCTTTCCCAGGAAATTCGATAATTGTGCTTCGGCGTTGATGGTGTCAGCGCGGGCGCTGGTGACATCCATGGCAAAGCGATCGGCTTCGACTTTTGATTGCACCAGTTCCTGCTTGCCTATGTCGCCAGTTTTAAAGCGTGTCTCATTCATCTTCACAATATCGCGCATGGTATTCAGGCTGCTGTCCCGGCGTGCCAGCGACATCGCAGAGCGGCAGGCTTCTGTAAAAGCGTTGGAAGCATCGCTCAGCAGTTGCCGCCGGTAGGCTGAGACACTGGCTTCGGTCAGGCGTACATTGCTTTCGGCGGCCTGTATCCTTGCCCCACGCTTGTTGGCTGTTTCCAGAGTAATGGCGATACCTGCTATCGACGTGGTCGCGGTATTGGGCTTGTTCGGGCCATACATTTCCCTGGAGTCAATACCTGCCGTCAATTGTGGGTCTGGCCGCACACCGGCGATGGAAATACCAGCCCTGGCACTGGCTATCAGTTCTTGCTGCGCCTGCAAATCGAGACTATTGCTTTCTACCGCAGCCAGGTATTGCTGCATGCTGACCGTTGCTGTCGGTGCAGTTACCTGTGCATGTGCAGGCAATTGCAAGAACAATGGCAGCAGGCTGCACATCAGCGGCAGTACACGGGCTGTTTTTATCTTAAATTTTTGCATGATGATTCCTTACACTGCGTCTGCTGCGCTGGCATCATGGTGCGCTGCAGCTTTACTGTTTTTGTTTTCTATATATTTTTCTATCAGGTAGTAGAGACCTGGCAGCCATACCAAAGTCAGGCCGGTTGCCGTGATCAAACCACCCACCACAACCGTGGCAAGCGGGCGCTGCACGTCACTGCCCAGGCCGTGGGCAATGGCGGCGGGCAGCAAGCCCAGCGCGGCAACACTGGCCGTCATCAAGACTGGACGGAAGCGTTCGCGTGCGCCATGCAGTACCACATCCTGTAGAGACAGTTTGCCTTCGGCACGCAGGCGATTCAGATTTGATACCATCAAAATCCCATCCATCACGGCCACCCCAAACAGGGCGATAAAGCCAACCGCGCTCGATACATTCAGTGTCATGCCGCGCAAATGCAGTGCGCACAAACCACCGATAGCACCGAGGGGCACGGCCATCAGTATCAGCGCCGGTTGACGCAGGTTCCTGAATTGCCCGAACAGCAAAATAAACATCAAGGCCACCACGACAGGCAAAATCACTGCCAGCCTGGCCTGGGCCCGCTGCTGGTTCTCGAACTGGCCACCCCAGGTAATCTGGAATTTGGAATGATCGTAGTTGACTTTGGATTCCACCTGTTCCTTGGCATCATCGAGGAAAGAAGCCAGATCACGCCCTTTCAGGCCCAAACCTACAGTCAGGTGACGCTTGCCCATTTCCCGCGTGATGGTGCTTTCGCCATCATCCAGGCGTATGCTGGCTACCTGCGCCAGCGGGATTTTGGCACCGCTGGAGGAGGTCAGCATCAGGTTGCCCAGGGCATCCGGCGTACTGCGCGATGCCTTATTGAAGCGTATGCCTATGTCATAGTGGCGTTCGTCAATAAACAACTGGGCTATGGGCTTGCCACCTATGCCCGTGCCTATCAGGTCGGTGATATCGGCGACATTAACGCCATATCGTGCAGACGCGGCGCGATCGACTTCTATGCGTATCTGCGGCAAAGGTGGTTCCTGTTCGATAATGACATTTTCTGCACCAGGTACGGCTTTCAGGGTGTTTTCTACTTCCCTGGCAATACGGCGTGATTCCTTGAAATCATTGCCATACACTTTGGCGACCAGATCACTGTGGGCGCCGGCGAGTTTGTCCAGTACACCATCTATCATCGGTTGTGTGAAGCCGACATGGGTGCCGGGCAACTTCTCAAAGCGCTGTGCCATTTTTTCTATGAGTTCCTGTTTGCTCCAGCCAGATTTCCAGGTGTCATACGGGTGCAGGGTGACACTGACCTCGATATGGGAAGGCGTCCACGGGTCCGTGCCTTCATCGTTGCGCCCCAGTTGCGTGACGATGGCAGACACTTCTTTGAACTCCATCGTGGCTTTCCTGAGTTCATCAGACATGCTGCTAGCTTTTTCCAGAGAAATCCCGGGTGGCAAAGTGACTTGCAGCCAGATCGAACCCTCATCCAGGGTAGGTAAGAAATCACGGCCTATGCTGGCACCGAGGCCAACGACGGCGGCGAAGGCAAACACAAAAGCCGCAATCGTTAACCGGGGTGAGTTGACAACTTTCTCCAGGACTGGTTTATAAATGGAGGCAAATTTTTCCAACACCGGATTATGGAATACCTTGCGCGGTTTTTTATAGGCTACATAGGCCAGTCCGGGTATCAGTACCAGTGAAACCACCAGTGCACCGAGCAGGGCAAAGCCTATCGCAAATGCCATAGGTGAAAATAACTTGTACTCTATGCGCTGAAACATGAACAGCGGCAGGTAAGCCGTGATAATCACGACCATACCGAAAAAGATGGGTTTGCTGACTTGCAGGGCGGCTGTCATGACATCTTTGGCTGTCAGGGGTTTGCCGCCATCTTCTTCAAACTTGCGCAGTATCTGTTCCATGACCACAATCGCACCATCCACCACGATACCGAAATCGATGGAACCGAGTGACAGCAAATTGGCCGGTATCTTGAAGTGATGCATGAAGATGAAAGCAGTCAGCAAAGACATGGGTATCGTCACCGCAACAATCAGCGCGGCACGCGGGCTACCAAGGAAGAGCAGTAACACCAGCGTCACCAGTACCATGCCTTCGAGCAGGGTTCTGCCTACTGTGTGCAGAGTCGCCTCTACCAGCATGGTGCGGTCCAGATAAGGTACGACCTTGACATCCTTGGGCAAGACATTCTCATTCAAATCCTTGACCGCCGCATGCACGCCTTCCAGTACCTTGGATGGATTTTGGCCTTTGAGCAGCAAAGTGATGCCCTCTACCGTATCGGGGTTTTCATTCTTGCCGAGTATGCCACTGCGTTCCTGATTGCCCAGCTTGACTTCACCGAGGTCTTTCAGCAAGACTGGCACGCCATTTTTTTGCGTGATCATGATATTGCCCAGATCATCGAGGCCACTGATCAGGCCTATGCCGCGTACCACAAAACCTTGCTGCCCGCGTGTCAATATGCTGCCGCCGGCACTGGCGTTATTGGCATTGATGGCTTGCGTGATTTGCGCGAGGCTCAGATTATATTTACTGAGTTTTTCAGGTTCAAATTCCAGCTGGAACTGGGTGGTGATACCTCCAAAATTGGTGACATCGGCCACACCCGCCACCTGCTTCAGACGTGGGATCACTTTCCAGAACTGCAGTTCGGACAATTCACGCAAGTCACGACTTTTCGATTCCAGCGTGTAGCGATATATCTCCCCTATAGGTGAGGTCAGCGGGTCAAGACCAGGCTGCGCACCATAGGGCAGGGTAACGGCGCTGATGCGCTCCTGCAAACGCTGGCGTGACCAGTAATCTTCGGTACCATCCTGGAACACGACGGTGATCAGGGACAGGCCAAAAGTGCTTTTGGAACGCATCACGTGCATGCCGGGCGTGCCCATGATTTCGCGTTCCAGCGGTATCGTGATCTGTTTTTCAACTTCTTCCGCTGCCAGGCCACTGACTTGTGTCACCACCTGCGAAGTGGTATCGGCGATATCCGGATACGCTTCCAGCGGCAACTGGTTCCAGCAGTAGATGCCATACATGGCGACCAGGATAAAGACCAGCCAGACGATGCCGCGCCGGGCGAAACTGACTTTGACGATATTTTCAATCATTGAGTAGCACTCCCTCTTTGATGACAATACGCTCGCCCGCTTTCAGGCCAGACAGGATTTCCAGTTTATCGCCGACTTGCGCACCGGTCTTGACGATGCGCGGTTCAAACACCCAGGGTGTTTTTTCTACAAATACACGGGTATTGAAACCATTCTGCACTACGGCTGAGGCAGGGATGGCAGGTGCCTGATGGGCTTGTCCGCTGAGATTGACCTTGGCATACATGCCAGGTTTGAAACGCCCGGCCTTGTTGTCAATCGCAATCCTGAGCTTGACGCTGCGGGTATCTGCATCAATGACATCGCCGACATAACGTATCTTGCCTTCGAAGACTTCATTGTCATAGGCATTCAGCGTGATTTTGGCGGCTTGTCCGGCAAACACCAGTGACAGGTCTTTTTCAGAGACACTGGCCGTCATCCAGACAGTTGACAAGTCAGCCACGGTCATCAAGGGGGCGTTGGTGTCATTCCAGAAACCACCTTGCGCGGCGCTTAATTCGATGACACGTCCGGCAATCGGCGAACGCAACTGATAATGGTGACCGGCACCACTATCCTGGCTGACGCCCAGTTGTGCCAGCCGGGCTTTGGTCCTGCCCACTTCTGAGCTGGCCTGGGAATAATCTGCTTCGGCCTGTTCATAATCTTTGCGTGCAGCAATTTCTGCATCGACCAGGTCTTTCTGGCGCTGCAGATTGCGTTTAGACAATAAAAGCGCGCTTTGTGCCTTGCTGGCATCGCTATAGGCTGTGGCAATATCTGCAGAATCTATGGAAAACAGCACATCGCCCACGCTGACTTTGTCGCCCAGACGTTTGTTCAACTGCAGTATGCGCCCGGCTACCGGGGGGACTACCTTGATGGACGTTGCCGCGTCCAGCTCTATCGTGCCGGGTATGATGATGGCGCGTTCTACCGTCTGTTCAGTGACCGCGGCAACCACGATAGACTTGCGCAAGGGCGATGCCTCAGGCAGGCGTATGCCAGTTGCCTCCCTGACCAGGGGCAACTTGGCTTCATCTGCCGCTTCTTTTTTGGATGCCGGTGCCTCTGCCTTGTTGCAGCCAGACAGCAGCATGCTCAGACAGACGGGGGCGAGCAGTACGCCTAGCGTATGCAAACTGGTATTGTTTTTATTCATTTCCACCTCAAGGGAATTCACCTGACAGCAAAGCAAACCAAGGCAGCCAGGTGTTTGCCGCAGCAAATAGTCAATTACAAATTTTGGGGCAGGATAGCAAGGCATTCTGTCGTCAACATGACAGGAGGCTGACAATAAGCTGACAATGAAAAATAAGCGGGAGCAGGCTTGGAATAGAGGTCAAAGAGGTAGAATGTCCGGGTTGTTCATATGCTCATTCGGATATTTTATGCATGTCTTGTTAGTTGAAGATGACACCGTGATTGCGGATGGCATCTCCAAAAATCTCAAAGCCCACGGTATGGTGATTGACGTTGTCCATAATGGTCTCGACGCGCTGGCGGCATTACAGCGTTCAGAAATTTCCATCATGGTGCTCGATATTGGCATTCCCGGCATTGATGGCTTTGAGGTCGTCAGGCGTTTGCGTAGTCAGAATGCTAATTTGCCGGTGTTGTTGCTGACAGCAAGAGATTCCATCCAGGACCGTGTGCATGGGCTGGAACTGGGCGCCGATGATTATCTGGTCAAACCCTTCGCTACACCAGAATTGGTGGCGCGTATCAAGGCCCTGGTCAGGCGCAGTTCACCAGAAGCCACGGCCATGCAACTGGCCGGATTGACACTGGACCAGAATGCCAAGCGCGCCCGTGTGAATGGCCAGACAATTGAATTGTCGGTACGGGAATGGGCTGTGCTGGAATACCTGATGCTGCAGGTCGCCCGTGTGGTGTCCAAGCAGCAAATTATTGATGCCATCCTGCCCTGGGGCGAGGACATCACGCTCAATGCGGTGGAAGTGTATGTCTCACGCATACGCAGTAAAATCCTCGACGCTGGTGTCACCATCAGGACCATCAGGGGCTTTGGCTATATGCTGGAGAAAGCCAGTTGATGAATGCCAGCATACGCCTGCGATTGCTGAAATGGCTGATCGCACCCTTGTTGATCACCAACATCCTCGGTGCCATCCTGATTTATCGTCTGGCCTGGGAACCTGCCAATGCCGCTTTTGATGAAGGCCTGACAGATACTGCCTGGGCACTGGTGCCGAGGTTGAAACTGGCCAGTGCCGATGTCGCTATTGACTTGCCACCGCAAGCGGAACAGGTATTGCGCGTTGGCCATTTTGATCCCATCTATTTCATTGTCAGGAATGCCGCAGGCAAAACTATTGCCGGTGATGCCGATTTCCCTTCCTTGCGCACTTCCGAGCAATTGAATGAACCCCTGGCCTACGATGGCATGATGCGCGGCGGCGGGATACGTGTCATTTCACTCAAGGCCATGGTCGATGGCAAGCCAGTCTTTATCGGCGTAGGCGAGACCCTGAGACGCAGGAATAATATCCGTTCCGAGATTTTTACCACTCTGCTGCTGATGGAAGGTTTGCTGGCAGTCATGTCCATCCTCATCGTCTGGTTTGCGGTATCTAAAGGTTTGTTGCCTTTGAAGAAAATGCGCGCTGACCTGGATTCGCGCAGTTATGATGATTTGTCCCTGATTGACGTCGAGCATAACGCACTGGAATTGCAGCCATTGGTAATGGCACTCAATGATTTGCTGGCTAAAGTACAGGTGGGCGCTGCTGCGCAACGTGATTTTGTTGCGAACGTGGCGCATCAGTTGAGAACACCACTGGCTGGCCTGAAAATGCAGATCGAATGGTTGCAGCAGCGCTATGTAGCCGATGAAGAAACCAGTCGCTCCATAGAATTGATGCTGTCGTCCAGCGAGCGCGTGATACGACAGACCAATCAATTCCTGTCACTGGCCAGGGCAGAGCCCAGCCAGTTTGTTGAAGCTTATCTGGAGAAGGTGACACTGAACAAACTGGTGGAAGAAGCCATACAGCACTTCATAGAAGAGGCCGACAAAAAGAATATTGATCTGGGCTTTGATTTATCGCCCGGCGATATCATGGGAAACCGCTTTTTGTTGCGCGACCTGATAGATAACCTGATCGACAATGCGATTCGTTATACCCCGGCACAGGGAACCATCACTGTCAGTTGTCTGAGCCTGCAAGATCAGGTACTGCTGCAAGTCGAAGATTCCGGCCCCGGCATTGCGCCTTCAGATCAGGAGTTGATCTTCAACCGTTTTTATCGTGTCAGTGATCAGTCAAACGGCAGTGGCCTGGGGCTGGCCATCGTCAGGGATATTGCAACAGACCATAAGGCGGAGATCAAGGTGCTGACTGGCAGCCAGGGACAGGGAACAATTTTTGAGGTGATCTTTCCCCGGTATAAAAACTAAAGCGCAACGCGTATTGTTTTATACCGGGTGTTGCCATTAAGTCCGTATGATTTAAGAGCGTATGATGTTTGATGCATTGACTTCACGGATATCTTTGGTCCCCGTCAAGGCCATGCTGACATCCAGTTCACTCTGCAGGATTTCCAGCATTTTAGTGACACCTGCCTCACCCATGGCACCCAGGCTATACAAAAAAGCACGGCCTATCATGCTGCCCTTGGCACCCAGGGCAGTGGCCTTGAGTATGTCTTGTCCTGTGCGTATGCCACCGTCAAACCAGACTTCCGTCTGGTGACCGACCGCATCGACGATCGCTGGCAATGCCTGTATCGATGACATCGCACCATCAAGCTGGCGACCACCGTGGTTACTGACGACGATGGCATCAGCACCGGCAGCGACTGCCAGTCTGGCATCTTCGACATCAAGTATGCCTTTCAGTATCAGCTTGCCGCCCCATTCTTTCTTGATCCAGGCCACATCATCCCAGCTCAGCGTGGGGTCGAACTGGCTTGCGGTCCATTGGCTCAAGGTGACTATGCCATCACCGCCTTTGACATGGCCGACGAGGTTGCCAAAAGTCTTGCGACCAGTCAGGGCACGCAAAGCCCAGGCTGGTTTGGTGGCGAGATCGATGACGTTTGCCAGGGTCAGCCTGGGCGGTACCGACATACCGTTTTTCAAGTCTTTGTGACGTTGTCCCAAAATCTGCAAATCCAGTGTCAGCACCAAGGCCGAGCATTTGGCATTCTTTGCTCTTTGTATGAGTTCCTTGACGAAGCCGCGGTCGCGCATGACATACAGCTGAAACCAGAACGGCTTGCTGGTGACACTGGCGACATCTTCTATCGAACAGATGCTCATGGTCGATAAGGTAAAGGGGATGCCGAATTTTTCTGCCGCAATCGCCCCCAGCATTTCACCATTGGCCCATTGCATGCCTGTCAGGCCGGTAGGTGCTATCGCCACTGGCATGGCTACTTCCTGGCCTATCATGGTGGTGCGGGTAGAACGGTGTTCCACATTGATGGCAACTCGCTGCCTCAGCTTGATGGCTGCCAGGTCACTGGTATTGGCCTTGTAAGTCGCTTCTGTGTAAGAGCCGCTGTCTGCGTAATCATAAAATGCCTTGGGTACACGTTTTTTTGCCAGCAGGCGCAGGTCTTCTACACAGGTAATGACGGGCATGAGGGATGACTCCAGCTAAATAAATATAATATGGATCTAGTGTAGGGGATAAGCATCATTGCATGGCAGAAAAGCTTTCAGACTTTGCATGAAGGATTTTCAGCATTGCGGGAAACTATTCAAGGAAACGTGCAGAGATCAGCCCGCGCAGCCATTGATTACCTGCATCCTGATTATAGCGTCTGTGCCAGAACATATTGGTTTGCAGAGCAGGCAGGCGCAAGGGTGGCTTGACGTAGCGCAAACCAAAGGGGGCGGCTGCTCGCTCAGCCAGTTTTTGCGGCACGGTCACCAGCAGATCATTGCTACTAACAATATATGGCACGGCAACAAAATGGGGGACGCGCAAATGGGCGGCTGCGCTGATGCCTGCTTTTTCCAGGCTTTGGTTGACTTTGGCATAAGGGTTTTCATTTGATGCAACAATCAAATGGCGTGCGGCCAGAAAATCCTTCATCTCCAGCCTGTCAGCCGCCAGTGGATGGCTTTGCCGGAACAGGCAGACATAGTTTTGCTTGAACAGGCGGCGCTGGTACCAGGCATCTGACAAATGATCAAAAGCGCCTATGGCCAGATCCACACGGCCTGATTCCATTTCTGTTTTCAAATCAATATCACTGGCACGCACGGTGGACAGCTGTACTTGTGGTGCCTGGGTATGCAGGAATTCTGCCAGTATAGGCATGAAATACACCTCTCCCACGTCTGTCATGGCGATCGTGAAATGGCGCTTGCTGCTGGTGGGGTCAAAATTTTCCTGACGGTTCAGGGCCTGGGTGATATGGGTGAGTGCCAGTGCCACAGGCTCGGCCAGTTGCTCGGCCAGCGCCGTGGGTTGCATGCCTGTTGCCGTACGTACAAATAATTCATCATCAAAACTGCGTCTTAACCGTGCCAGGGCATTGCTGACCGCTGGTTGCGACAAGCCCAGCTTGCGAGCGACGGAAGATATCTGGCGGTCTTGGTACACTTCCTGGAAGACCACCAGCAGGTTCAAGTCTATGTCTTTGGGTTCCAGCATATTATTCCAGCCTTATTGTTCAATATTATTGCGCAGTATTATTCATAATATGAATGTAGTACATTTTTGTATTTATATCGTAAAACACGGCGCTTTGCATTAAAGTTCAGGTCTGTTCAAACACAAATGGCAGGATCAGCGATGAGCAAGCACGACACAAGAGAAGTTCAACTTCAATATCAGACTGGTTTCGCGAATGAGTTCGCCACCGAGGCATTGCCAGATGCCTTGCCCAAGAGCCAGAATTCCCCACAGAAATGCGCCTATGGCCTGTATGCCGAGCAAATCTCAGGCACGGCCTTTACTGCCCCGCGCCATGTGAATCGCCGTTCCTGGGCATACCGCATTCGCCCGGCTGCCATGCACCAGCCCTTCCAGCAAGCCAGCAATGGCCGCATGACAAATGATTTCGGCGCGACACCAACTACGCCAAATCAATTGCGCTGGGACCCCATGCCCATACCAACTGAGGCAACTGATTTTGTCGATGGCTGGATGACCATGGCAGGCAATGGTTCGGCTGATGCCCAGACCGGCTGTGCCATCCATATCTACACAGCCAACCGTGACATGACGTCACGTTTCTTTTATGACGCCGATGCTGAGCTGCTCATCATCCCCCAGCAGGGTCGCCTGCATATCCGCACTGAAATGGGTTTGCTTGATATAGAGCCACAAGAAATCGCCGTGATACCGCGTGGCGTGCGCTTCCAGGTGCATCTGCCAGATGGCGAGGCGCGTGGCTATGTATGTGAAAACTTTGGCTCCATCTTGAAGTTGCCTGACCTTGGTGTCATCGGCTCCAATGGTCTGGCCAATCCGCGTGATTTCCAGACCCCGGTTGCCTGGTATGAAGACAAGGAAGGTGATTTTGAATTGCTGGCAAAGTTCAGCGGTAATCTGTGGTCGGCAAAAATAGGTCACTCACCTTTGGATGTGGTGGCCTGGCATGGCAATTTTGCGCCTTATAAATATGATTTGCGCCACTTCAATACTATAGGCTCCATCAGTTATGACCATCCTGATCCATCGATCTTTTTGGTCTTGCAGGCTGCCAGCGATACACCGGGCGTGGATACCATAGATTTCGTGATCTTCCCACCACGCTGGCTGGCAGCAGAAAATACCTTCCGCCCACCCTGGTTCCATCGCAATATCGCCAGTGAATTCATGGGGCTTATCCATGGCCAGTATGATGCCAAGTCCACCGGTTTCCGCCCTGGTGGTGCCAGCCTGCATAATTGCATGAGCGGCCATGGCCCGGATGCGCCGACTTTTGACAAGGCATCCGCAGCAGATACCAGCAAACCACATAAAGTCGATGATACGATGGCGTTCATGATAGAAACGCGTAATATCATCAAACCTACCCGCGCCGCTATGGAAGCGCCGCAATTGCAGGCTGACTATTATCAGTGCTGGCAAGGTATCAAGAAAAATTTCAATCCGGAGCAAAAATAAATGACGGTACAACTTAACGAAACCCATGATGTAGGCTTGCGCAGCTGGGTAGCATCAGCCAACCAGGCTGACACGGATTTTCCTCTGCAAAACCTGCCATATGGCGTATTTCGTCGCCAGGGTAGCAGCCAGGCATTTCGCATCGGTATTGCGATTGGTGATCAGATCCTGGATCTGGCAGCAGCGCACGCTGCCCATGCCTTTGCCGGTTATACAGAATTGCAGGGTGGGCATTTCACCAATGCTGTCAATGCCAGCAACCTCAATGCCCTGATGGGTTTGGGCGCACCGGTCTGGGCGGCATTGCGCCTGGCCCTGTCACGTGTCTTGCGCGAAGGTGCAAGCCTGCAAGGTGCATTGCAAGCCTGCCTGCTGGCGCAAAGTGCGGCAGAATTTGCCTTGCCTGCGCATATCGGGGATTACACTGACTTTTATACCTCTGTCCATCATGCGACGGCAGTTGGTAAGTTGTTCCGCCCGGATAATCCTTTGCTGCCGAATTACAAATGGGTGCCTATCGGCTACCATGGCCGTGCATCTTCCATAGGCGTATCGGGCCAGCAATTCCGCCGCCCTATAGGTCAGACCAAACCACCGACATCTGAGACACCGGTGTTTGGCCCGGCCAAACGCATGGATTATGAAATGGAAATTGGCATCTTCGTCGGCCCCGGCAATGCCCTTGGCGATGTCATCAATATGGACAAGGCAGAATCGCATATCTTTGGCCTGTGCCTGTTGAATGACTGGTCAGCCCGTGATGTGCAGGCCTGGGAATACCAGCCGCTGGGCCCTTTCCTGGCCAAGAATTTTGCCTCCACCATTTCCCCCTGGGTAGTGACGCTGGAAGCCCTGGCACCTTACCGCCATGCCTGGACGCGCGATGCAGAAGACCCGCAACCCATGGCGTATCTGGACGCACCAGATTTGCGTGACAGCGGTGCCTTTGATGTGCAGCTTGAAGTCTTGCTGCAGACGGAAAAAATGCGTGCAGCAGGTGTGCCTGCCGAACGTTTATCCTTGTCGAATTTCCGTCATTCATACTGGACGATAGCGCAGTTGATTACCCATCATACGGTCAATGGTTGCAACCTGAATCCTGGTGATTTGCTGGGCTCGGGCACGCAATCCGGTCCATTGGCAGACGAAGCTGGTTCCTTGCTGGAACTCACTGAAGGTGGCAAGAAGGCACTGACTTTCAGTAACGGTGAGCAGCGCATTTTCATGGAAGATGGCGATGCCATCATCATGCGCGGCTGGGCACAGAAAGAAGGTTGTGCACGGATAGGCTTTGGTGAGGTTGTGGGCACTTTGTTGCCAGCCAGAGTTTAAATGACCGTGCTCTAATTATCGTCGCTCCTGCGCAGGCAGGAGCCTAGGGGCGTTCGTCGCATGCCGTACTTTATTGAAACGCTTGCCTTCTGCGGTTACAAACCATGTCTCGGCCGGACAGCCGGGACATTTTCTTTTGTTTCGAAAAAATTCAGATCAAAGCACAAAGTCAGTCACGACGATGCTGCCATTGCCTACCAGTTTTACGATGAAGTCACCAGCATCGACTGCATTCAAGTTGCTGCCTATGTTTTCAAAGGCGTAGTTGCCTGCGGCCGTGCCTGATTTAATCGTAATGTAAAAAGCCTGGCTGGCAGTATTCAAGGGACTACCTGCGCTGGCGGCGGCCTCATTAATGACGCTGGCTAATTGTGCAGTATCAGCCGCCGCGATCGTGAGATTGTCCAGGCTCGTAGCCTTGACACCCGTCGAGAACAGATCGGCACCGGCGGCCTTGAAATTGAATATGGTATCCGGTGTGCCATCACCCAATAAGGAACCTTTGGCAATGATTCTGTCTATGCCTGCCCCAGTGGCAGATAGTTTGATGGTATCCGCCGATGTGCTGCCGATGATGCCGACATGGCTGCTACCTGTGCCTAGCAGATTCAGAGTTTGTCCGCCGCTACCTAGCTGGAGAATTCTGAGGCTGATATCTTTGGTGATATTGAGCGTGATCCCGGCACCATTCGCATTGACAAAAATGTCGGCATTACCGCCATTGACTACGATGGTTTCAATATTGCTGACCCTGCTGAGGTTTCTGCTGTCGGTCAATACGCCCAGATCCAGTGTATCCGCACCAGCGCCGCCATCGATAGTGGTGCCCATGGCATATTGTGCATCCGTAATGTGAAAGACATCGTCCCCTGGTCCACCAACCAGACTGACATCGCCTTTGAAAAAGTGTGTACCCTGAGCCAGATCCTGGCCCAGGACATTAATCAGGTCGCGTCCGTAGCCCCCTGGGATAATAGCTAAATCAGTCACGATGGAATGTGCATATCCTGTCAATAAGCTGGCTGTTGCAGGGCTGCTTACCAGGCTCAGAAAATCTCTGCCTATACTTGGGCCGCGTACTCCTGTGACATCGTATTGGTAAGCAACCAGCAGGTCAATTCCCTTCAGCTCAGCGGTAAATGATGCTGCCGCACTACCCTTGCTGGCCAGAGTGATGGCATCAGCACCGATAGCGCCATTGGCAATAGCCAGTGCAGCCTGACCTATGCTGAATACACCTTTATTAATCTGCCCGCTCCAATACGCCAGACCAGAAGCATCGGCATCATGCAGGAACAGGTTTTTATAAATAAGCTTGAGTGTGGCTTCTATAGTTTGACCGTCAAAATTTCTTTTGTATTCAACTTGCTGTGCAAAACTATCTGCGATCTGTGTCAGTGAAAAATTCTGCTTCATCCAGTACTCCAGGCCTTCAGGATCTGCTGGTCGGCCGAAGTAAGCAATGTATATTTTTTGTATATCTGAGGCTGTGTTGGACATGAAATTTTCCGTTAAAAAATTTTATTGTGAGGAAGTCTGCAATGAATACATTGCCATATTGCTTCCAAATTCTGGCCGGATAGTAGCACCTGAAACCATGTAGTGTTGTGATGATCGTCACAACATTTTAATAAATAAAATAGGAAAATAAATAGGGTGAAATCCAGAGGTAATTTCAGCGTCAATTAAGCGTGGAATTTTTTTATAAGCTGGGAATAAACATGCCAGAAAAACTGCCTTTGCATTGATGCAGCAGCATGAAAAATTGGGAATTGATTTAGAAAACTGAGCGAGGAATTCAGGAATTTCAAAATGAATTGATATGTTCCCGAGCCATATGATGAAGTGAAGAATTGCCGCACTTGCAGCGTGACAAAGCGGCGTGAAGCCACGCAGCTTTCCTGATCTGCGATAACAAGAAAAGCGCTAAAAAGCGTTACCAAGCGAATGACGATTCATCAACACATTCGCATGGCCGCAGATACTACCTAAAAGCAGAGAGAGAACCAGACTGAACTGTAGCAGTCAAGAAGAGCCTGCCCGCCGCACCCGCGCTCTTCATTTTTGTTTCAACTGCTACAGCTTGTATCAAGATGCCCTGCTTATTCTCTCTGTCATCAAATGACGTCCATGTCAGATCTGCACCCAGTTACCTTTAAAGATAATCGGACCAGATGGTTTTTCAGGATTACCCGATCCGCCCTTGGGTTCCAGCGTCACTGCCAGCAAAGGCACGCTGTCTGCTGTCATGTCCTTAGGCATGGGCAGGGTGATGATGCCCTTGTCGGCCACCAGGCCCAGGGATTTGACTTTGCCATCCTTGCCCACAGCCCATAGTTCCAGGCTCTTGTCGGCAGCGATGTTTTGCGCTGTCAGCATGCGTATCTGTAACTGGCCGCGTTTGGTATCTCCAGTAATCACTGCAATAGCTTGTGCCTTGTCATCTGACAACGTGGCGACATAATTGCTTTGCGGTGCCGCTTGCTGTTGATCCGCCTGTTTGCTCAGCAAGACAGACACCAGCACCACGGCGGCAGTGGTGGAGAACATGCCCAGGCCGCGCCAGAAAGCCAGGTCTTCGCGCAATTTACCCCAGTTGCGCCAGTAGGCCCATGGGTCTTTGGTGGTGCTCAGGTTCAGGCGTTTTTCAAGTGCTGGCCAGACCGTGGCAGGTGCTGTTACTGCAGGAGCGAATTCTGCCATTGGCACCAGATGTGCTTCCCATTGGCCTACCACCTGGCGCAGGGCGGCATCCTGCTTGAGCCAGGCTTCAAAGCGGCGGCGTGCGCCACCGCGCAAGGTGCCGAGTACATATTCAGATGCCAGTTTTTCTTGCAGGCCTGGATTATTTTTTATCTGCTGTAAATTCATCATGCCTCCAGACGTGTGAGGCAGGTGCGTAATTTGTCTAGTCCACGCCTGATCCAGGTTTTCACCGTCCCTATCGGCAATTTCATGTGGTCTGCGACTTCGCTATGTGAGAGATCATGAAAAAACGCCATCGCCATTGCCTGCCTGTGCAAACCTTCCAGGCGTGACATGCAGGAAGCCAGTGCCCTGGCATCCTCAGTCAATTCCAGCGCCCGTGCCGGTGTAGTTTCAGTGCTTTCCATGGCTTGCATGATTCCCATATCAAAATTATCAGCATCGATTTCCACATCGTGATCAACACGACGCAAAAGATCGAAAGCGCGATTGCGTACGATCGTTGTCATCCAGGTCATCGGTGCTGCCAGACCTGCCTGATAACTGCCCGCGTTATTCCAGATGTTGACAAAACTCTCTTGTAAAACCTCTTCTGCCAACTCACGCTTAACTAATATACGCAGCGCAAAGCCAAACAGTTTCGCTGAAGTGGCGTCATACAGAAATTTAAATGCCTGAGCGTCTTTGCGGGCGACGGCGGCTAGCCAATTTTGTAACTGGCTGGTATCCAGAGCGGCAGTGGGCAATTGCTTATCCAATCTTGGCGGTCATTAGGCAGGGGTCTGACAATTCTCAGACATGGGCTGATTTTAGTCGATTTCCAATTTGTACACATAATGTACATCAGGAATTGTTGCTTTCTGCATCCATGGCAAGAAAGAGCCGGGGCTGCTTCAAACCTGCGCAGGGTGAAACTCCCTCTCCAGCATGGAGTAGCATTTCAGGTCCACATAGCGGCCATGTTTGTATTCACATTCCCGCAGCACGCCCTCTAACTGGAAGCCCAGTTTTTCTATCAAACGCCAGCTGGCGATGTTTTCTGGTTCGACCATGGCTTGCAAGCGATGCAGGCCCAGGTGCTGAAAGCAGTGGGGGATCATGGCGTTCATGCATTCAGGTATGACGGCCTTGCCCCAGTGGTCGGGTGCAAGCCAGAAGCCAGTTTCGGCGCAATGGTGTTCCTGCTCCCATTCATGCAGGCCACAAGTGCCTATCAATTGCGCTGGTGATTCCATGCTGCAGATGCCCCACCACAGGCCTGTACCGTCTTGCCAGACTTGCTCATACCAATCCATTTGCGCCTGGGTGGATGCCAGAGTTGCATAGCTGACGCCATAGTATTCAGTGACGCGCGGGTCGGACAAGCCGCGAAAAATGGCAGGCATGTCGGCGGCGACGATGCGGCGCAGTTGAAAGTTTGCTGTCTGTAATACGGGAAATACTTTGGTTTCAGGCATATAAGCTTTGCAATAACTGGTGACTTTAGACATTCTAATGCCAGTTGAGACATGGGGCTGCCTTGTTCTTGTACTCCTCGCGATAGCAAAATCTGGGATAATTCGCCTGCTCCTTATCAGCGAGTGAATTGATTAACAATATTGAAGAAATAATGAGCCCAGAGCAACGCAAAGAAGCCTCCGAACTGGAATTGCATAAACGTGGTATCCGCATCAATGTGCAATTGCATGTGATTGAGTCTGATGAAGAAGTGGAATTGCGCACGCCTGAAGAGCTGATGCAGCGCATGCTGGCCTTGTGGGCGGTGACGGCTGTAGCGGCTGGTGGCGATGTTGCACACTATCGCTCTTATCTGGAAACACATAGCCTGAAGCCCTGTTTGTCGGCGCAGGAACAGGCATTTTTGTTTGCAGATGACATCACTGAAGAATTGCGTGCGCAATTTCTGCAAAGGCAGGAAGCCCTGTATTTCCTCGCCTGGGCCGCGGGTTTGACCGACAAGCTGGCGGTCCCTACGCAGGCAGCAAACCTGAAACAAATTCTGAAACTCTTCCCGCATGCAATGGAAGCCCCCGAGCGTTTGCAGTCAGCCCTGAAGCCGCGCCGCAAGGGCCAGGTGCTGGATTGGTCGGATTTATTGTACCGCCTGCACTGGGCGGTTCGCCACGCACATATCACTGGCCGCGATGCACCGGGTAATCTGAATGCAGATGCTGTGCGCGAATGGCATCAGGCGGCCAACTGGCTCTGTCAGTATGAAGAAGAAAATGACTGGGACAAGGTCAGCACCGAAACCTGACTTAAGTCTTGCTTAGAAAGACTTGATGCTTATGCGTCCAGTCTTGCAATCATTGACTTCTTCCAGCATCTTTTGACAGCGCGGGCCTGAGAATTCAGCCTGCAGGGCATCGAGGAAGACCCTGGTGCGGGCTGGCATCAGACGACGACCCGGGAATACGGCCCAGACAGTGACTTCAGGCAGTTTCCAGTCTTCCAGCAAGGGTACCAGTTCACCCTTGTGCACATGTTGGCCGGCGAAGTGATCCGCCAGCATGGTGATGCCTTTGCCACGCACAGCCAGACGTGTCAACAGTTCAGGTGAATTGGCGCTGGCCCGGCCCGGCGGTATGCCTTCCCAGACTGCGCCATCTTTTTCCATACGCCAGACCGAGGCTTCGCCATTGCGGGTATTCAGTCGCAGGCAGTCATGTTCCATCAGCGCTTCGGGTTCTGCTGGCGCACCATGCAGTTTCAGGTAGGCAGGTGACGCATACAAACCCACACTGAAACGTACCAGCCCGCGTGCTGCCAGTGAGGCATCGTCCGGCAGGTCGCCAACACGTATGGCCACATCAAAATTCTCCCCTATCAAATCCACCCGGCGTGGTGACAGATCCAGCTCCAGATTCACTGCAGGGTATTTGCCGATGAAGTCAGATAACAACTCACCCATCTGGTGATTGCCAAAATCGCCAGGCATGGATATCTTCAGCCTGCCATTCGGTTCCACCTGCCTGTGCTGGGTCAGCGCCAGCGTGGCATTCACTTCTTCCTGCACATGTTGGGCATGCAGCAAGACATTTTGCCCCAGGTCAGTCACCGTCAGCTTGCGGGTGGTGCGCAAGATCAGGCGCTCGCCCAGCTGGGCCTCAAGGGCAGATATACGGCGTGACAAGGTTGACTTAGGCACGCCCAGCTTTTCTGCCGCCTTGCTGAAGCTGCCTTCTTCAACCACACAGGCAAATAGCAAAAGGTCATTGGCTTCGAGAGTCATGGTCGTACCTCCATGCTATTTTCCTATTTTTGGAACAATGATATCCATTTTAACGCCTTCCGGTTTGTTTTTGGAACGATTAAAGTAGCTCCATCAACTCTTTATCCGAAAGGAACACAAAATGAACATCCTGCAAATCAACTCCAGCGCCCGTGCCCAAGCTTCTCATTCCACTCAACTAGCGAACAGCCTGGTTGAGGCTTTGCTGGAAACATCTTCTGGTGCCACCGTGAATGTCCGTGACCTGGGTAGTAATCCTCATCCGATTCTTGATGAAACAGCACTGCAAGCCCTGTTCACCCCGGCAGATCAGCGTACTGCAGAACAACAAGCCCGCGTTGCCCTCGATGATGCACTGATTGCAGAAATCCAGGCTGCCAACGTAGTGGTACTCGGTGCACCGATGTATAACTTTGGTATCTCGGCCCAATTGAAAAACTGGATAGATGCGATTTCCCGCGCCCAGGTGACTTTCCGCTATACCGCCAATGGCCCTGAAGGCTTGTTGACTGGCAAGAAAGTGTACGTGGTACTGACACGTGGTGGCCTGTATCGCAATACACCAAACGACACGCAAATGCCTTACCTGAAAACCTTCTTTGGCTTCCTGGGCATGACCGATGTAGAGTTTGTCTATGCAGAAGGTCTGGCCATGGGCCCGGATGCAGAAAAAGCATCCCTGGCTTCAGCCCACCAGCAAATTAATGATTTACTGCCTGCTTAATCGACAACATTAACAGGCTATCTATAAGGACGATGGATCATGGAAACGACAGATGTAGTTGCAAGCAGCACAGTTCAACAGGCTGAACGCGTGAACACTTCACGCACGGTAGAACAACTGGTCGCCGGGCAGCCTACTTCAGATGGTGCCGGTGTCAAGCTGACACGGGTATTAACGCAGCCTCTGCAATACCGGCTGGACCCCTTCCTCATGCTGGATGCGTTCGGTAGTGATGAGGCAGGTGACTACATCGCCGGTTTCCCCAGCCATCCGCATCGTGGTTTTGAAACCATCACCTATATGCTGGCGGGACGCATGCGCCATCGCGACAGTGCCGGTAATGAAGGCTTGCTGCAAAACGGCGGTGTGCAGTGGATGACTGCCGGTCGTGGTGTGATTCACTCAGAAATGCCTGAGCAGGAAGACGGCCGTATGGCTGGCTTCCAGCTTTGGCTGAATCTGCCAGCAAAAGACAAGATGATCGCCCCCTGGTACCGCGATATCCAGAGCGACACCATCCCTGAATTGCTGACTGCAGCCGGTGTCAAAGTGCGCATCATCGCAGGTAGCAGCCACGGTGTGGCAGGTGCCGTGCAACGTGAAATGACCCAGCCTTTGTATCTGGATATACACATGCCAGCCGGTAGCAATTTTAGCCACAGCCTGCCAGCCAGTTTCAATGCCTTTGTGTATGTCTATGAAGGTGAAGTGCAGATAGGCGAGCGCGAGGTGTCGGTGCAACGCATGGCGATTTTGAAAAAATCGCCGGATGCCGATGGGGTGGTGATTAATGCCAAAGTTGATAGCCGCTTGTTGTTGATTGCCGGTCAGCCCCTGGGTGAAACGATTGTTCAGTATGGGCCGTTTGTGATGAATAGTCAGGCGGAGATATTCAAGGCGATTAGTGATTTTCGCGAGGGAAAACTAGCGGATGTCGTTTGATGCAAGAGCGAGGCTGAACGGGGAGCTTCGTAGGTTGGGCTACGGGTTATCACCCCAACACTGTGCCTCTGCAAACGTATACGTCATATAAACGCCGAGTGTTGGGCTGATGAAGCGTAGCCTAGCGAGGCCCGGCCCAACCTACGACCCTATCGATAAAAAATTCTACATATAAGGAAAAAATGAAACAAACAGAAACCATAGGACCCGTCTTCGGTTCCTTCATCGCCCGCGTCTTGATCGCCCTGATCTTCGTGGCATCCGGTGCCAGCAAGATCTCTGGCTTTGAGCAAACCGTAGGCTATATCGCCAGCAAGGGCCTGCCTTTGCCTGCGCTGGGTGCAATTGCCGCCATCGTGGTGGAGCTGGGTGGCGGCCTCATGCTCATCGTTGGCTGGCGCGCACGCTGGGCCGCAGCGGCAATGATACTGTTCACGCTGGCAGCGGCTGTCATCTTCCATAATTTCTGGGGCGTACCAGCAGATGCCGCACAAAACCAGATGATACATTTCATGAAAAATATCTCCATGGCGGGTGGCCTGTTATATGTACTGATACATGGCAGTGGTGGCTGGAGCCTGGATGGACGTAAAGCCTGATCAGGAATATTTTGCACAGTTTCAATAGTTAAAATAGCGGATTTGTCTGACGGCAAATCCGCTATTTTTTTACAGGCCCTGTCGTCGTTTCATCGTGCTGTAATCAAAGCTTCATACGCCTGACATATTTTTGTCCAATACTCCCGTGGATTAGCTCAATTGTCCAGGCGGGGTAAATGCGATGAAGATAGAAATCAATGGTCTTTCCAAAACCTTTAAAGGTGGTTATCAGGCATTGGACAATATAGACCTGACTTTTTCGCCCGGTGAAATGGTTGCACTCATCGGTGCTTCCGGTTCTGGCAAGTCAACTTTATTGCGCCATATTTCTGGTTTGATCACGGCCAATGCCGAGAAGAATGATATTCGCCTTGGTGAACAAGTCTTGCAGGCCAATGGTGTGGTCGGCAAGCAGATCCGCCATCTGCGTTCGCAAATCGGTTTTGTTTTCCAGCAATTCAATCTGGTCGGGCGTTTACCTGTGCTGACCAATGTACTCACTGGTGGTATCGCCCGTATCCCGCTGTGGCGTAGTTGTTTCCGTATTTTTACCCAGGAAGAAAAAGCCCTGGGCCTGGCTGCGCTGGCGCGTGTGGGTATTGCTGAACATGCTTATAAACGCGCTTCAGCCTTGTCTGGCGGTCAGCAACAGCGTGCAGCGATTGCCCGCACCATCGTGCAACAAGCCAAGGTAATCCTTGCAGATGAACCGATCGCCTCGCTGGACCCTGAGTCTGCCCGTCGTGTCATGCAGACTCTTGCTGACCTGAATCGTCAGGACGGTACTACCGTTGTTGTCTCTTTGCACCAGGTCGATGTGGCTTTTCGTTTTTGCCCGCGCACTGTTGCGCTCTCGCGTGGCCGTGTCGTCTATGACGGCCCTTCCAGTGAACTGACAGTGTCCATGTTGCGTGACCTGTATGGTGCAGAGGCCGAAGAATTGCTCAATCCTGTACCAGTCAATACGGCAAGTACCGCCCCCGCTACTGACGCACTCTCTTTACCCACTCTCGCGGCTGCCGCCTGAGTTTCTTTTCCCTTCAGGAGTATTTCCATGTTTCGTCAATTCGCGCGCAGTCTGACTCTGGGCCTGGTGATGGCCGCAACGGCTACTGCCGTCATGGCAGAAGATGCAGTCAAGACTTTGAACTTTGGCCTCATCTCTACCGAATCTTCACAAAACCTGAAACAGGACTGGCAGCCTGTGCTGGATGACATGAGCAAAAAACTGGGCATCAAGGTCACGGCCTATTTTGCTTCTGACTATGCAGGTGTCATTGAAGGCATGCGTTTCAACAAAGTGCAGTTCGCCTGGCTGGGTAATAAATCAGCCATCGAAGCTGTTGACCGTGCCAACTCTGAAGTGTTTGCACAGATGATCAATGCAGATGGCACTCTCGGTTACTACAGCATGATCAGCGTACATAAAGACAGCTCTTACCAGACTGTAGAAGATGTCTTGAAAAACGCCAAGAACCTCAATTTTGGCATAGGTGACCCCAATTCCACTTCCGGCTACCTGGTGCCCAGCTATTATGTATTCGCACAAAACAATGTGAATCCAAAAACCGCCTTCAAGACTGTGCGTGGTGCCAATCACGAAACCAATATCCTGGCCGTCGCCAACAAACAGGTAGATGCCGCCGTGCATAGTTCTGATACGCTGGACCGTATCAAGGCACGCCAGCCAGAAACAGCCAGCCAATTGCGCCAGGTCTGGAAATCTCCTTTGATCGCTGCTGATCCTCTGGTATGGCGCAAGGACTTGCCAGCTGATATGAAAAACAAGATCAAGGATTTCTTCGTCAACTATGGCAAGACTGGCCCTGATGCCGCGCGTGAAAAAGCACAATTGGCCAAGCTGACTTTGGGTGGTTTCCAGGATTCCAGCAATGCCCAGTTGAAGCCTGTACGCCAGCTTGAATTGTTCAAGGAAAAAGTCAAGATAGAAGCAGACGTCGCCCTGAATGCTGATGAAAAGAAAATCAAGCTGGATGATATCAACCGCAAACTGAACGACATCACCAAGTCTTGATCGCATGAACAATACACCAACAGCTCGCCCGCAAGTCGTCATGAATTTGCCTGAAGCACCAAAACGCGATACCGGCAAATTACTGGTCTGGGGCATAGTTCTCGCCATCCTTGCCATGTCCTGGCAGGGGGCTGATATGCGCCCCCTGGAATTACTGCGCGACAGCGGCAATATGCTGACTTATGCCGCCAGTTTTTTTCCGCCAGACTTTCATGAATGGCGTATTTACTTGCAAGAGCTGTTGGTGACTTTACAGATCGCTGCCTGGGGTACTGCGCTGGCAGTAGTCTGCTCTATCCCCTTGGGTTTGCTGAGCTCATCAAATATTGCACCAGCCTGGGTCAGTCAGCCTGTGCGCCGTCTCATGGATGCTGCACGTGCCATCAATGAAATGGTGTTCGCCATGTTGTTTGTCGTGGCGGTGGGTCTTGGCCCTTTTGCTGGTGTGCTGGCTTTGTTCGTGCATACGACTGGTATCTTGTCCAAGTTGTTTTCTGAAGCGGTAGAAGCTATCGATCCGCAACCGGTAGAAGGCATACGTGCTACAGGTGCGCATGCGCTGGAAGAGATAGTCTATGGTGTCTTGCCGCAAGTCATGCCACTGTGGGTGTCGTTCGCGCTGTACCGCTTTGAATCAAATGTGCGCTCTGCCACTGTAGTTGGCATGGTCGGTGCTGGTGGCATAGGTGTGATCCTGTGGGAGGTCATACGCGCTTTCCAGTATGCGCAAACCTGCGCAGTCTTATTGATGATCGTGCTGACGGTCAGCATGATAGATGTGATTTCTTCCCGTCTCAGAAAAGTCTTCATCTGATATGTCTGATATGCAAACACAGAACCGTCAAATTGTTCAAGGGATCAAGCTCCCGCAAGTCATAGACTGGTTGCAAAACCGCGCTGGCGGTTTGTATGGTGGCGAAGCCATTACCCAGCTGGAGCATGCCCTGCAATGCGCCAGCCTGGCCATGCAGGAAGGTGCAGGCGATGCCCTGGTGATTGCTGCGCTCTTGCACGACCTGGCGCATATGGCTGACGATGAAACCGATGAGACTTTCCCGCATGGTGAGCTGGCAGCCTTGTTACTGGCAGAATTGTTTGACAGGGATGTGACTGAACCCATACGTATGCATGTCGCTGCCAAACGTTATCTGTGCGCGGCAGATCCCCTGTACTGGTCTAGCCTGTCACATGCATCACAACGCAGCCTGATATGGCAGGGTGGCCCTTTCTCGGTGACGCAAGCGACAGAATTCATAGATCAGGACTATGCCGAAGATGCAGTCAGATTGCGTCAGTGGGATGATACGGCAAAAGTGGTAGGCGCGAAGACTGTGGACCTGCAGGTTTTCGTCGTGATGATGGAAAAACTGAATCTGGAATTCACCCAGGCAGTAACTGTGTAAAGCAAACATGTGCAGCCCATCTTGGCTGCACACGATGCTGTAATAACAGCATTCTTCTATTCTTTAGCAAATATCTTTAACAGCTTTTGTCCTGCAATGTGTATAGGCCCGCTATTGTCTATGCAGACAATATCCTGGTCATCAGGCACAGTGAATTTCAAACCCCGGTCAAGACGGTTCAATAGAGCTGCACCAGACTCACGCTGGCGTTTTTCCATGCGCTGCCTGATTTGTTCGGGGTCAGCCATGATCCAGATAATGCGCGCATCCGGGAATAGCTGGCGCAGTTGTGGCAGGTATTCACGCGAACCATTAACAACCACGTCCTGGCCGCATTTGAGTTTGGCTTCTATATTCCTGCGTATGCCATAGCTGAGACCATTGGCTTGCCACTGCATGCAAAAATGACCGGCAGCGGCTGCTTGCCAGTAAGCTTCCTGGTTCAAGACTTCATGCGCTTCGCTGTCGTGGGCGGGGCGGGTGATGGCCCGCTGCGCAAATTCCAGTGCAGCATTGGCAGGCAGGTTGTCTTTGACCCAGTGCAGCAGGGTATCCTTGCCAGCCCCTGAAGGGCCGACGACAAAATACAGGCGGCCAGCCGCTGGCAGGGATTTTTGTTGTACCCTGGCCTGGAAAGGGAAACGCATCCAGAAGTTCAAAGGCGCACCGTGCCGTTCTTCACGGAATATCGTCAATGCATCTATATCGAGCGGTGTATTATCCAGCAAGCGTGAGAACTGCTGTTCTGCTGCCTTGCGCAAGGCGTACTGTGCATCAGCATCTACATCCAGTAAATCATCACTGAGTGTCAGGTGGAAGCGGTATTCTTCTTCAGTATAGGGATAACCCCATTGCTGCAATAGCGCTTCCTGCCTGGTACTGAGACCAGCATGACGGCGCTTGGCCAGATAAGTCGCATCAGGGGCGCGGCGCAATAAATCAAAATAACTGACGCAACGCATGGCCAGGGCATTGATTTCGGCTTCATCACCTTGCGGGCGTAATGCCAGGAAATTGCCCATCATGCGCACCTGCATTTCCCTGATGCTGATGACGGGCTGCACCTGGGCAAAGGCGCTAGCCATCTGTATCAGGTCCGCTTCCTGAAAACCTCCCAGCAAGTTGAAAGGGGCTTTCAGCGTCGCATGAAAGCCATAGCGTCTGGCTTCACTGGTGAGCTGACTGAGCAGGATATCTGGCACGCCATTGATATGTGCTTGCGGCATTTTCCCTGCATGCATGGGGTCGCGCCCCAGCCAGTTGGCACCAGCCTGCCACCATGGGCTATCTGGCGCTGGGGAAAAGTAGAGGGCATAGCGCATCAGGCTGCCAGTTCCAGAGACTGCTGATATTGCAAGCGTTGTGGCTCGGCGCAAAATACCAGCTTGCCTGCGGCGATAGTGGCAATCAGACGTGGGCTACCATCAGCCTGCTTTTCTATCATGATGAGGTCAGCACGCTGACCAGTAGCAATATCGCCCCTGTCATGTAAACCCAGTACGCGGGCAGGATTAAGCGACACCAACTGCCAGGCTTGTGCCAGGCTGCAAACATCTTCCTGCTCCAGGCGGAAAGGCGCATGCAATAGAGCCGGATAGTAATAATCAGATGCCAGTGTGTCACACAGGCCACGGCGCACCGCATCACTGGCTGACAGGCCGCCACAGTGGCTGCCACCGAGCAAGACATTCGGTGCACCCATGACGACATGGTTGCCTAATGCCTTAGCAGCCTGCAAAGCTTCTTCTGTTTTGGGAAATTCACTGACATCGACGCCCAGTTCCTGGAAGCGCTCCCTGTCCATGCGGGTTTCATCATCATGCGATGCCATCGCGATGCCGTGCTGACGGCAAGCTGCAGCAAGCTGGCTGATCGCCTGTGCTACTTTTGGGGAGCGCGATTGTGCCTTGTGCAGGCGCTCCAGAAAACCGGCAACATCACAACGCGCACGTTCCGCGTAAGTCACCAGTTTCTCTGGCGACGCACTTTTCTTCAGGATGGAAGGTAGGTGTTCATTGAAGGCAAAGAAGGCAATCAGGCCAGACTCTATCCAGTTCAATGCATCATTCAAGCCATCCAGATGGTGGTTCTCAAAACGCAGATGTATCAAGTGATCGGCATGTACGCGGGATTTTTGCGCAGCCACTTGTTCTAGCGTAGCCAATGCTGCTTCACGTCCGCGCAAACCACCTTCCCAGGAGAAGGTCAGGCCGTGGCAAGCTGTGGTAATACCATTGCTGATTAGCTGTCTGTCGGTATCGGCAAAAGCGATATCATAGGCAAAACTGGTTGCCGGGCGTGGTTGCAACTGGCGCTCAAAAGCATCGCCATGGATATCGACCAGGCCGGGCAATATCAGCAAACCTGTGGCATCAAAAAACTGTTGCTTGCTATGATGCTGGAAGTGATTGCCGCCTGTGCTGGCAATGTGCAAACCTTGCAGATGCAGTCTGTCTTCAGACCAGCCAGCGTGACCATTCTGGTCTTGTTGCAGATACTTGCCACCTTGTATAGCGATATGCGTTTCCATCTTGAGCCTCTTGGTCTGGATGACAAATCATAAACCTGAAATATGACTGGAAATTGACAAGAAAATCTCACGTTAAATTCCACGCTAAATGTCATCAAGACTTCATTTTTGCCTGTTGTAATGTGAGGCTATGAACGCTGATCAAACCCCCAACTCTGCCCAGCAAGAGCGTGCTCGCTGGATGTCCATATTAGCGAAAGCGCCTGCTCCAGAACTCGCTGCCAGTGTGCGCCAGTTCGGTGAACTACCTTCCTATTTATGGTTAAGAAAACCCGAAACCGGCCTCGCCATGGTCAGAGCCAGAACTGGTGGCAGCGGCAGCCAGTTTAATCTCGGTGAAATGTCGGTGACGCGCTGTGCCTTGCGCCTGGCGACAGGTGAAACTGGCGTGGCCTATGTGGCTGGCCGTGACCAGCGCCATGCAGAATGGGCAGCGATTTTTGATGCGCTGATGCAAGGCGAACACAGGCCAGCGGTCGAAGAAAATATCATCAAGCCTTTGGAATTATTATTGCAGCAGAAGCGCCAGCAATTACAGGCTGAAGCGCAGGCCACCAGGGTGGAATTCATGACCATGGTCAGAGGAGAAGATGCATGACATATACACTGGACACTGCAGCTTCATCCATGCAGCAACTTTTGCCCGCGTGGGAAGACACGGTACATGATGCCCAGACTGTCTTCCGTAGCTTGCTGAAAGCGCTGTCCGAGCCCGGCACTATCCAGCGCCTTCGAGTGAAGCTGCAAGCACCTGCACCTCTGCATATGGCAACAGCAGCAGCCTGCCTGGCCCTGATGGATTATGAAACCACAGCCTGGCTGGCAGAAGAACTTGATAATGATGCAGTGCGTACTTATCTGCGCTTCCATTGTGGTTTGCCGCTGGTGAGTGAGAAATCTTCGGCGAATTTTGCAGTATTGGGTAGCTCATTGCAGCAACTGAATCTGCAGGGCTTTGCCCAGGGCAGCATGACTTATCCTGACAAGTCTGCGACCTTGCTGATACAGGTCGATGATTTTTTCAATGGCCCTGAATATCAACTGACAGGCCCAGGCATCAAGGACAAGCGCAGTATCTATATCAATGGCTTGCCTGCGGATTTTGTCAGCAAATGGCAAGTCAATCATGCCGGCTTCCCGCAAGGTGTGGATGTGATTTTTTGCAGTGGCGACGCAGTACTCGGCTTGCCGCGCACCAGCAAGATAGCGGCAGTGCAGTCTGAGGAGTTACCATGTACGTAGCCGTCAAAGGTGGCGAAAAAGCCATTGCCCAGTCATATGAAGCGCTGGCAAAAATGCGCCGCGGCGATACTGCCGTACCTGAACTCAGCATAGCCCAGATACGCGAACAAATGTCGCTGGCCGTGGCCCGTGTCATGGGTGAGGCTTCGTTGTATGACAAAGACCTGGCGGCACTTGCCATCAAGCAAGCCAGTGGCGATTTGATAGAAGCCATCTTCCTGCTGCGCGCCTACCGCACAACCTTGCCACGCCTTATGGCGACTGTGCCTGTGGATACCGCCAATATGCTGATACAAAGACGCATCTCGGCGACCTTCAAGGATGTGCCGGGTGGTCAGGTATTGGGCGCGACTTATGACTATACCCAGCGCCTGCTGGATTTTTCACTGGCGGCAGATGCCATGAGTAGTGGTGGTACTGAACCTGTAGCACAGGAAAACATAACAGCAGAAGCCTGCCCGCGTGTACTCGACTTCCTGAATGCAGAAGGTTTGATAGAACCTGAACTGATACCTGAAGGTGACCCCGAGCCTTTTGACCTGACACGTGAGCCTCTGCAATTCCCTGCCAGCCGCGCCTTGCGCCTGCAAAGCCTGGCACGTGGCGATGAAGGTTTTCTGCTGGCACTGGCCTATTCTACGCAGCGCGGTTATGCCCGCAACCATCCCTTCGCTGGTGAAATACGTTATGGCAAGGTCAGCGTGCAAGTCGTGCCTGAAGAACTGGGTTTTGCCATAGATATAGGCGAGATCGATATCACCGAATGCCAGATGGTGAATCAGTTCGTCGGTTCACAAAACGAAGCACCGAAATTTACCCGCGGTTATGGCCTGGGCTTTGGTCATTGCGAACGCAAGACCATGGCCATGGGCGTCGTGGATAGAGCCTTGCGTGCCAGCGAGCTGAAAGAAGAAATCACGGCACCAGCACAGATGGAAGAATTCGTGCTCTACCATGCCGACAATGTAGAAGCATCTGGTTTCTTGCAACATCTGAAGCTGCCACATTATGTGGATTTTCAGGCTGAACTCAGCCTTTTGCGTGGCATACGTGCAGCTATCGATGCCAAGGCTGCTGAAGCTGACAAGCTTGAAACAACAGATGAACAAGCTGCTGAAAAATCTGGCAAGAAGGCAGCATGATGATGGAGATGGACACCATGGAAACTCAGGAATATCAAGAGACACCAACGCAAAATGCGCCTGCCAGAGCTGAGCCTGAAGCTGGCTATAATTTTGCTTATCTCGATGAGCAAACCAAGCGCATGATCAGGCGTGCCATTTTGAAAGCAGTTGCCATACCCGGTTACCAGGTACCATTCGGCGGGCGTGAAATGCCCCTGCCTTATGGCTGGGGCACAGGCGGCATACAAGTCACTGCTGCCATCATAGGTCAGGATGATGTCTTGAAAGTCATAGACCAGGGGTCTGACGACACTACCAACGCGGTCAATATACGCCGCTTCTTCCGCCGCACCACGGGTGTGGCAACGACGGAAAAAACCACGGCGGCGACTGTCATACAAACCCGCCACCGTATCCCGGAAACGCCTTTGGCTGAAGGCCAGATCATGGTGTATCAGGTGCCTATCCCTGAACCCCTGCGCTGGCTGGAACCCAGCGAAACAGAAACACGCAAATATCATGCGATGGCCGACTATGGTCTCATGAGCGTCAAACTGTATGAAGATATCGCCAGGCTGGGCAAGATAGAAACTGCCTATGATTATCCTGTCATCGTCAATGAACGCTACCTGATGCGCCCTTCACCAATACCCAAGTTTGATAACCCCAAGATGGATAAGAATCCCGCCCTGCAATTATTTGGCGCAGGCCGCGAAAAACGCATCTACGCCGTGCCGCCTTATACACCAGTGAAGAGCCTGGACTTTGAAGATTATCCTTTCGAGATAGAACACTGGGATCACCGCTGCGCCATGTGCGATGCGAACGACAGCTTCCTTGATGAAGTTATCGTCGATGACCAGGGTTCACGCATGTTTGTCTGCAGCGATACTGATTATTGCCGCAGCCGCAGGGAAGAACAGGCATGAGCAAGATGAATATTGATAAGAATATGGATAACAACGAACCCTTGCTACAGGCACGCAATGTCAGCAAATTCTACGGCGGCAAGACGGCTTGCGAACAAGTCAATCTGAGCCTGTATCCCGGTGAAGTGCTTGGCATAGTTGGTGAATCCGGCTCCGGCAAATCTACCCTGTTGAATTGCCTGGCAGGCCAGTTGCAACCAGAGCAGGGCGAAGTCTTGTTCAATACCCGCGATGAAGGCATGGTCGAGTTGTTCACCATCAGCGAGGCACGCCGCCGCTTGCTGGCGCGCACAGACTGGGGCTTTGTCCACCAAAGTGCCAGGGATGGTCTGCGGGTAGAAGTCTCTGCCGGTGCCAATGTCGGTGAGCGCCTGATGGCGGTTGGTGCCCGGCATTATGGCCAGATACGCGCCGAGGCGCAGGACTGGTTGCACAGGGTGGAAATTGATGCTGCCCGCATTGATGACTTGCCACGCGATTTCTCGGGCGGCATGCAACAGCGCTTGCAGATCGCCCGTAACCTGGTGACCAAACCGCGTCTGATTTTCATGGATGAACCTACAGCCAGCCTCGACGTTTCTGTGCAGGCGCGCTTGCTAGACTTATTGCGCCAGCTGGTTTCGCAATTGCAGGTAGCCGCCGTCATCGTCACCCATGACCTGGCAGTGGCGCGTTTGCTGGCGCATCGCCTCATGGTCATGCGCCAGGGGCAGGTAGTCGAAGAGGGTTTGACTGATCAGGTACTCGATGATCCGCAACATCCTTACACCCAGTTGCTGGTGTCATCCGTCTTGCAGGCTTGAGGAACACATGTTGAAACGTATCGTAGTTGAAGCTCTGTCCAAAGACTTTACCCTGCATCTGCAAGGCGGGCAGGAAATGTCCATCCTGTCCAAAATAGACATGCAGGTAGATGCCGGTGAATGCGTGGTCATCCACGCGCCATCGGGTGCAGGCAAGAGTACTCTGTTGCGCTGTCTGTATGCCAATTATCGCGCCAGCAGTGGCAGTGTGAAGATCTGGCACAAGAGTGACTCTGATGAAGGCGCTTGGGTCGATGTACAATCTGCCCCTGCGCAACAGGTGCTGGCAGTCAGACATAGTACTCTGGGTTTCGTGACCCAGTTCCTGCGCGTGATACCACGCATCAGCACACTCGATCTGGTGGCTGAGCCTTTGCTCATGCGCGGCGTAGAAAAGCAGGCCGCCTATGAACAGGCCGAAGAATTATTGTCACGCCTGCGCATACCCAAGCGCCTGTGGCAAATCCCGCCTGCGACTTTTTCTGGCGGTGAACAACAGCGCGTAAATATCGCCCGCACCATGATTTACGATTACCCCATACTCTTGCTTGATGAACCAACTGCCTCGCTGGATGAAGCCAATCGCGCCACCGTCATCGACATGATCAATGGCGCGCGTGAACGCGGTGCTGCTGTCGTCGGCATCTTCCATGATGAAGTAGTACGCCAGGCGTTGGCAACCAGAATTTTCTCCATCCCCGCAGCAGTTTCTTTGGTGGCAGCATGATGAACAGAATAGAAAATGCACAAATTGTCCTGGCCGATGAAGTCATCGGCGGCTCCATGCTGGTAGAGCAGGGCAGGATAGCTGATTTGACAGAGGCAGCTCGTACTTCCAGTGTTACAGGTACAGATGACTGGCAGGGAGATTATCTCTTGCCCGGCATGGTAGAGCTGCATACCGACAATCTGGAAAAACACCTGATGCCACGTCCCAAGGTGGTCTGGCCTACACTACCTGCTATTTTGGCGCATGATGCCCAGATCGCGGCATCCGGCATCACCACCGTGCTCGACGCAATTTCAGTCGGTGATATCGATTCTGACAGTCTGCGTAATGACAGCCTCGAATCATGCACGCAAGGTTTGCGCATGGCAGCAGACTCAGGCATCTTGCGCGCAGACCACTTTTTGCATATGCGTCTGGAGCTGGCAGAAGAAGGCTTGCTGGACATGTTCGCCCCTTATCTGCATGACGAGCGCCTGAAGCTGGTTTCCCTGATGGACCATACGCCCGGCCAAAGACAGTGGACAGACCTGACGCATTACCGTGTCTATGTTTCCGGCAAGCGTGGCTGGAGTGAAGAAAAAGTCGATTCCATGCTGGAGCGTTTGTTACTCAGGCAAGTCGCGTATGCCGCCTCAAACCGCCGCGCCATCGTCGCCAGTTGCCGTGAACTGGATGTGCCAGTTCCACTGGCTACCCATGATGATACAACGGTAGAACATGTGGCTGAAGGTGTCGATGATGGTGTGACGATATCTGAATTTCCCACCACCGTTGCTGCCGCCAGGGCTGCCCGTGAACAGGGCTTGGGCATTATCATGGGCGCACCAAATATGGTGCGCGGTGGTTCACATTCCGGCAATGTGTCTGCAGCAGAACTGGCGCGTCTGGATTTACTGGACGTACTGTCTTCAGACTATGTACCAGCCAGTCTTTTGCATGCAGCTTTCCTGCTGCAAAATGAAGGCTTCAGTTTGCCCAAAGCTGTGGCGACCGTGACGCGTAATCCGGCGCGCATGATAGGGCTGCATGACAGGGGTGAGATTGCCGTGGGATTGCGGGCTGACTATATGCGTGTGCGCGTGGTGAGCGGTATTCCTGTGGTTATGGGTGTGTGGAAAGCCGGTAACAGGATTGCTTGAATCGATTAAAACCTAAAACCTCTCACCACAGAGGCACAGAGACACAGAGAAAATTCAGAGAAAAACTGAAATGATTCTGTGTCTCAGATTTTATGGCGATTAATTTCAAGTATTAAATCAGTCCTGATCCAGATGCAGCGAAATCACACCCGCAGCAGGTGTTGCACAAGGCTCATCATCAAAGGCGATATCGCCATTTGGATTCGCTTCGCCATCAACTTTCAAATCAGTGAAATTGAACAGGTTCTTGTCCATCAAATGTGAAGGTGCGACGGTGGACAGGGATGCAAAAATATTGTCCACGCGGCCAGGGAATTTTTTGTCCCATTCGCGCATCAGACCCTTGATTTGTTTGCGTTGCAGATTCTCTTGCGAGCCGCATAAATCGCAGGGGATGATGGGGAAGTTTTTGACTTCGGCATAGCGTTCAGTATCAGATTCTTTGACATAGGCCAGGGGGCGGATGACGATGTGTTTTCCGTCGTCAGATTGCAGCTTGGCTGGCATGCCCTTGAGTTTGCCACCAAAGAACATATTCAGGAAAAAAGTTTCCAGGATATCGTCACGGTGATGGCCTAGCGCGATCTTGGTCGCGCCCAGTTCATCGGCCACGCGGTATAAAATACCACGGCGCAGGCGTGAACAGAGTGAGCAGGTTGTCTTGCCCTCAGGGATCAGACGCTTGACGATGCTATAGGTATCCTGATTTTCTATATGGTAGGGTATGCCCAGTTTTTCCAGATAGGCTGGCAGGATATGGTCGGGGAAGTTAGGCTGCTTCTGATCGAGATTGACGGCGACGATATCGAAATTGATGGGCGCACGTTCACGCAAGGTCATCAAGATATCCAGCAGGGCATAGCTATCCTTGCCGCCAGACAGACAGACCATGACCTTGTCGCCTTCTTCTATCATATTGAAATCACCTATCGCCTGGCCAACCAGGCGGCATAAGCGCTTGTGCAGCTTATTGTTTTCGTAGGTGATTTTTTCCTGTGATTTGGCGGTAGTGGTGGCCGTGGCTTTTGCGTCAGCCGGGGCGTCCATCAATGTTTCAGTGAGTGTTTCAGTAAGGGCTTGCATGATAATGTTTAAATATCTGTTTTGATCTTGAATACTTCTACGCCTACGCCTTCGCAATCTGCGTAGACATCCGGCTTCATGGTAGAGATGCGCACGGCGCGTACTTTCGGATGTGCCAGCATGATAGCTGCGACATCATCACACAGGGTTTCCTGCAGGTGTACATGGCCTTTGGAAATACGGTCGGCTATCGTGCAGCGCATGAAGTCATAATCGACGACTTCTTCCAGCTGGTCATCCTTGGGTGTAGACAGGGCCAGCGGAATATACAGGTCCACATTGAAGAGCACACGTTGCTCGCCCTTTTTCTCGAACTCATGCACGCCGATGTTGATGGAGATTTCATAATTGCGCAAGAACAGGCGGCGGCAGTCTGAGAGCTGGGGGTGGTGCAGGATGGATAACATGGTGGTCCCGGGATTAAGGTGAAATAGCTTGATTTGCAGTCGCCAGAAACATGACATCGCGCTGCAAGGGAATAAGGTGCTGGCCACCATCAACGAGGATGGTAGTGCCGGTCATGGCAGGGCTGTCCGCCAGAAAGCAGACGGTACGGGCAATATCTTCAGGCGTGCTGGACCTGCCCAGCGGCGTGACCTGGTGCGCCTGCTGGAAATCTGCCGTGCTTTGATGGCCGGATTCCATGGTGATGCCTGGCGCAACACCAACGACCCGCACTTTAGGGGCCAATGCCTGCGCCAGTGTCGTCGTCGCACATTGCAGTGCTGCCTTGGACAAGGTGTATGACAAAAAGTCGGGATTCAGGTTGTACAGCTTTTGATCCAGCAGATTGATGACGCAAGTCTGTTCGCCATCTGCGGTTGCTGCATGCAGGGCTTGCGCCAGTATGATGGGCGCGGCCAGGTTGGCATGCATATGCCTGTCCAGGCTGGCCTGGCTGAAGCTGTGTACATCATCTTCTGCAAACAGCGAGGCATTATTGACGATGCAATCTATCTTGCCCATGGCAGCTATCGCTGCGGGTAGCAAGGCATGTGTTGCTGTTTCATTTGCCAGGTCGGCCTGCAAGGCAAGTGCGCGGCGGCCCAACGCCTGGATTTCTGTCACCAGGGTCTGCGCTTCTGCTGCTGAATTGCCATAATGCACAAGAATATCCCAACCCTGCCGCGCCATATGCAGGGCGATATGCCGCCCTATACGTTTGGCGGCACCTGTGATCAGTGCTGTGCGGTTTGTGGTTTGATTACCTGTTATGTCGTTCATGGAAATTCTTAACAAGGATTACTGCGTTTTCAATACAATGCGGCTATGCATAAATTATCTCTACCTGTGCCTGGCGATGATGCGCTGGCTGCCTCATCTGCTTTGCAACAACTGATTATCGACGACATCCACCAACATCAGGGCTGGATACCGTTTTCGCGCTACATGGAACTGGCGCTATATGCGCCCGACCTTGGCTATTACAGCGGTGGTGCCACAAAATTAGGCAAAGACGGTGATTTTACAACCGCACCGGAAATGTCGCCGCTATTTGCTGCCACCCTGGCCAGGCTGGCAAGTCAGTTATTCAGTCAAACTGCGGCCGAAGTCATGGAGTTCGGTGCAGGCACGGGCAAGCTGGCCCTGGATTTTTTGTCGGAATGTCAATTGTCTGGAATCGCGATAGACCGCTATTTTATCGTGGAATTGTCCGGCGAACTGCGCGCACGTCAGGAAGAATTGCTGAAAGACTTTCCACAAGTGCAATGGTTGCAAAAAATGCCAGACTCTTTTTCTGGCATTGTACTGGGAAATGAGGTGCTCGATGCCATGCCCGTTGATCTCGTCATCAAGACGGCAGATGGCTGGCATGAAGTCGGCGTGGCAGTGGTGGATGAAGATAGTATGCCCAGACTGATTTTCCGTGACCAGACTCAGGCATGCAGTCCTGACAAGATTGCGCAAATTCCTTATGCCGATGAATTACCAGCCGGTTATCTGACGGAAGTCCATGCGATCGCAAGCGGCTTCATGCATAGCCTGGCATCCATGCTGCTCGCCAGCGGCAAGCCGGCAGCAGCGATACTGATAGATTATGGTTTCCCGGCAGCCGAGTATTATCACCCGCAACGACTGCAAGGCAGCTTGATGTGCCACTACCGCCATCATGCCCACCCTGATCCTTTCTATTTGCCTGGCTTGCAGGACATCACCGCCCATGTTGACTTTACCGCCATGGTCAGGGCAGGCCTGGCAGCGGGGCTGGACTTATTGAATTACACCAGCCAGGCCAGTTTCTTGACGGCGGCAGGCATTGCCGAGTTGTTGGCACGCACCCCGGCAGAACAAGTCATGGCCTATCTTCCACAGGCAAATGCCCTGCAAAAACTGGTATCGCCAGCAGAAATGGGCGAGTTGTTCAAAGTGCTGGTGATGGGACATGGTGTGGAATTGCCAGAAAATTTATTGCGCCTGGACCGCAGTCACCGCTTATGATGGCTGGGGAATTGATTTAAATCATAGTAAATTGCCTTTTTGCAATTAAACAGGAGCAGGCTTTGTTACGCTGGGTATTGACCATCTTTATTGCTGTCGTGGTGTTCTCCAGCCTGCTGCCCTGGCTGGAAAAGCTGGGCATAGGTCGTTTGCCGGGTGATGTACGTTTTAAACTGTTTGGCCGCAGCTTCTCCTTTCCTTTCGCTTCCACCATATTGATTTCCCTGTTCGTGCTGTTATTAGCCAGGATATTCAAGTAAATCCGTTAAATATGTTAAAGCCTTGCAACATTGTTGCCGCAAGGGGGTAAAGTTTCCATATCAATGCGCCGTCACTTTAATATAATGAAATGGTCATATAAGGTCATATCGGCCAATTCAGGCTTGACGGGGTTTGCCGGCCGGGGATGACAGGTTGGTACGCACTACAGCGAGATCAACAATAAATTACGCTAAAGGTTGAAATGAGCGAACTCAGCGATATCAGGGCATTGCTCGTTGAACCGCATGCAGGCATGCGGGTCAGTTTGCACAATATGCTGAATCTGTGCGGCATTACCAAGATAGAACACGGCCTGTCGGCCGGTACAGCTGTGCGCACCATACAAGCCAAGGTGTTTGACCTGATCTTGTGCGAATACGATCTGGGTGTAGGCCAGGATGGCCAGCAATTACTGGAAGACATGCGCCACCATAAGCTGGCCCCCTTGTCGACCATCTTCATCATGGTGACGGCAGAGCGCTCTTACGCCAAGGTAGTCAGCGCTGCCGAACTGGCCCCTTCCGATTATCTGCTGAAGCCCTTCACCGCCGACATGTTGCTGGAGCGCGTCATCCGCGCCCTGGAAAAGCGCAAGGCCTTTGTCGATGTCCATAATCTCATGGAGCAGGGTTCCATCCCTGAAGCCATCATGGCTTGTCATCATGGTGAGCGCGACCACCCCAAATATGCCATTGACTTCATGCGTCTGCGTGCAGAGTTACATGTGGTGCAGGGTGAGGCTCCCGAGGCTGAAGAATTATATAAATATTTATTTGAATTAAAAGCCGTCGCCTGGGCCCGCCTGGGTCTGGCGAAAACCCTGTTCATGCAGGGCAAATACCAGGAAGCTGAAGAAATACTGAAAAACCTGGTGGCAGAAAACAATAAGTATATGGATGCCTATGACTGGCTGGCCAAGACCCATGAAATGGTGGGCGAGCTGCCAGAGGCAAAAGAGGTGCTGGATGTTGCTGTCAGCGTTTCGCCGCATGCAGTCAGGCGCTTGCGCAAACTGGGCAAGATCGCGCTGGAAACCGGTGACATAGAAACGGCTGAAAATGTCTTGAAAAAAGTCGTCAGCAAGGCCAAGTTTTCTGAATTCCGCGACCCTGAAGATCATTTGAACCTGGTCGATGCTCTGGTTAAAAAAGGCGATATGGAACAAGCCAAGTCCGTTGTGCGTGACCTGGAAAAGAATATGTCCGGCCTCAAGAAAACGGCGGCGGTGCGCGCCATTTCTGCTGCCATGATCCATGCCAAGACGGGTGATGCCAGGTTGGGGGAAGAACTGGGTAATGCCGTGGCGGCTTCGCGCGAAGATATAGGCCTGTCTACCGATGCCAAGCTGGGCCTGGCTAAAAGTTGTCTTGAAAATGACCAGGAAGACAATGCTTCCGAGATTATTCTCGACGTCATGAAAAACGCCAGCAACCAGCAAGTCATGAATAAGGCACTGGGGGTATTTGAGAGCGCTGGTAAAGGCCACCTGGGCAAGGAATTGGCACAACGCAGCCAGAAAGAAGTCATGGATCTGGTGGCCATGGGTGTGCAAAAAGCCAAGCAGGGCGATTTCCGTGGCTCGGTAGAATTGATGGCGGCAGCGGCACGCAAGTCACCGGATAATCCGCAAGTGATCTTGAATGCGGCACTGGCCGCCTTGAAATGCCTGGAAAACATGGGTTGGGATCATGCGACCGGTGAGCTGGCGCGCAATTTGATTGAATCTGCCCGTCGCCTGGACCCCATGAACCCACGCCTGAAAGCGATACGCGGCCTGTATGATGAATTGCAGAAAAAATACGGTATCAATACCGCCCGTGTAACAAAATAAAACATCAATCATCAGGTTCAAATATGGATTATGGAATCTCTGATTAAGTGTAGCGAGCGGCGTTAGTTTGACGCATTGACAACCCGGAAGCGCAGTCGTACGACTGTACGGCGAGCATCGCAGGCTCAAAATAGCGTCGCGCAGTAACTTAATCAGAGGTTCCTTAGTATAAATTTGTAGTTGCGGAGACCATGGCCATACAATCATCAGTACACCTGGATCAACACGCGCCAGAACTGCCGCGTGACCGTTTGATCAAGCAAATCAATGAAGAAAGTAATTTGCCGACTTTGGGGGTGTCGATTACCAAGGTGGTGGAAATTACTTCTTCCAGCGAAGATCCGGTGGCCAAGCTTGCGCATTTTGTACTGGCCGATGTTGCCCTGACGCAAAAAATACTCAGACTCTCCAATACTATCCACTACCGCACCAGTTCTGGCGCTCCCGTCACTACTATTTCCAGGGCGATATTCCTGCTGGGTTTTAACAGCATCAAGACCAGTGCCATGGCCATGTTGCTGGTCGATTGTTTTAAGGATAAAAGCCACGCCAATAGCGTCAGGCGCGAGTTGGTGCAAGCACTGTGCGCCAGCATAGTCGGCCGCGAAATGGCCCAGCGCGGACGTTTCCAGGATGGCGAAGAAGCGGCAGTGGCGGCCTTGTTCAAGAATGTCGGCAAGATATTGGTGGCTTCCTTTGATCATCCCCTGTACAGCCGCGTACAAGCCATGCTGCAGACTGGGCAGACCACCTCGCAGGAAGCTGCCTCCACACTGTTGGGCTGCAGCTATGAACGCTTTGGTGAAATGGCTTTGCAGGAATGGAAGATACCGGACACCATCATACAATCGCTGGTCCCTCTGCCCGCTGGTGAATTGAAGAAGGTGAATACCCGTGCCGAGTGGCTACGGCAGGTCGCCAGCTTCAGCGATGCGATGGCGACCATGATCATGAGTTCCAGTGGTGGCAATCTCAATGAAAAAGCCAAAACCTTGTTGCAGCGTTATGGCAAGGCACTGGATTTCGACCAGGCTATCCTCGATGAGATGCTCAGCAAGGTGGAAACCGAGACCAGGCAATTAGCCAAGAGCATGGATATCGCCATGGGGGATATTCATATCGGTGACGCCGATGCGAATACTACCAATGGTGTGCCGAATGACCTCTTGCTCAAGAATTATGAAGCGGGTGAAATCCAGAATGATGAGCGACATGCCAGTGGCAAGCCCAAGCATGCGCGTGATCTTTTGCTGGCGGGTGTGCAGGATGTCACGCAAATGCTGGCATCTGACAGTTTCAAACTGAATGACCTGATCCTGCTGGTACTGGAAACCCTGTACAGCAGCATGGGCTTTCGCTTTGCCACCGTCTGCCTGCGCGACCTGCAAACGGTACGCTATGTGGCCAGGCTGGCCATAGGTGAAAATTACCAGGAAAGGCAAAGAGGCTTTGCCTTCAGCGGTAAGCCTGACCAAAACCTGTTCCATCTGGCGATGAGCAATAATGTCGACCTGATGATCTCCGATGCCTCTGTCCCCAAGATACAAAACCTGTTACCTGACTGGCATAAGCAATTATTGCCGGATGCACGCAGCTTCATCATCCTGCCCCTGGTGATACAGAAAAAACCCCTGGGCCTGTTTTATGCAGACCGAGCGGTTAATGCCGATGAAGGCGTGCCACCAGATGAAACCGCGCTCATCAAGACCCTGAAAAGCCAATTGCTGGCAGCCATGATGCGAGGTTAAGTGATAGCCGCACTGCAAGAATGAGGTGGGTGGCTTACAATGTTTTCACCTCATGCTTAAAGGATGTTCCATGCACTTCACTACCTGGCTCACTTTCTTCTTTGCCGCTTGCGTCATCGCTATTTCACCCGGTTCCGGTGCCGTGCTATCCATGTCGCATGGTTTGAACTATGGACTTAAAAAAGCCAGCGGCACCATCATGGGTTTGCAGGCAGGTTTATTGCTGATACTGGCGATTGCTGGTGCCGGGGTGGGTTCTATCCTGATGGCTTCGGAAATGGCCTTCAGTGTGGTTAAAACCGTAGGTGCACTGTACCTGATCTATCTGGGCATCAATCAATGGCGTGCCAGGGTGGAAGTCAAGGCAGAAAATGATGCCACTCAGATGGCCGGTAATCCGGTGCCCAGCATGTCCAAACGTTTTTTGACGGGCTTTTTGACGAACGCCACCAATCCCAAAGGCATCATCTTCATGGTGGCGGTATTACCGCAATTTATCTCGCACGATGCACCGCTCTTGCCGCAGTTATTGATACTGGGCGTGACCATGTGCGCGATAGACCTGGTGGTCATGCATGGCTAAGCCTTTGCAGCATCCAGCATGCAGCGTTATTTTCGCGACCCCAAATGGCTGAAGAGCCAGAACCGTTTTTTTGGCGGAATCTTGATGGCAATAGGCACAGCCTTGTTCTTCGTCAAGCGCAATCCAGCCAGTTAAAAAATGCCGCTGTGAAAAAACTCACGGCGGCATTTTTTCCGCTTCTTAAGCCAGAGGTATCTGCTGTTTCTTGGCCAGGGCATCAATGTCTTGCCAGATCGTCATTTGATTCAACAGGCGTGTTGCCGGATCCAGCATGGGATTTAAATTGAAGAAACGCTCAAGAGCCGTTTCATCAAAATTGCTATGCTGAGAAAAGTTGATGCGTCCATACTGCTTGCGGAAGGCATGCAGTAAATCGGCTGGCGTATCCTTATGCCAGGATTGCATGAGGCCACCCACCATCAAGGCGGTATCGGTCGTTTGTTCCAGCGAGCGCGGGCTGCGTGAGCTGGCAACGTCACGATAATCCAGCAGGCGCGGGAAGTAAAACTTATTGATCCAGCTTGCCGGTATACCGCCTTCCCGCAGCAAGATCCCGCTACGCCACAGCTTCCAGCTTTTTTCTGCTTCATTGTCGGCCACAAAGTGCGTATCTGCCAGCAGCACGCAATCTTCTTGCAGTTCTATTTCCAGTATCACCGGCAAGCCCGCACCCACAGCGATGTTTTCCAGTTCTGGCATCTGTGGTTTTTCACCCAGCTGATTTTGCAGGGCATTAACGAACTCCCCCAGCACTTGCTGATGTTCATGATGCAGCTTGCTGGTGGCTTTGCAAAATGCCGCGCAGGCAGCAAAATAAGCCATCAATTCGCCGACCATGATGCCATGGGCGGCTGGTTCTTCTTCCTGGAAATTCTGGTGTGGCATGTCTGCTGCCAAACCCTGACGCAAGATAGGGTAGAGCTGGGTGGAAATGCCACCAAATTTAATATGACTGCCAGCGGCAAGTTTGAATTCTGACATGACGGCTCAGGCTTTCTTGAACAGAGAGAGGACGTGTTCCGGCGGACGTCCTATGGCCGCATTATTTTGATAGCTGACGATCGGTCTTTGCAATAAATGCGGGTGGGCTGCGATGGCAGACAAGGCGCTTGCCGTATCGGCAGTTGCCAGGTTCAGGCTGGCATATTCAGGCTCATTATTGCGCAGCATGGCCTGCACGTCACCATTGTCATCACCTGTCCCCAATGCAGTCAGCAGTTTTTGTAATTCATCAAAATTCAAAGGTGTTTTTTGATAATCAATCACTTGCAGGTTTAACTGTGCCTGATCGGCATAGGACTGTACCAGCGCCAGGGTTTCGCGCGATTTGGAACAGCGTGGATTGTGGTAAATCGTAATCATCTATCTATCATCATTCTATGGTGTCGCCATGTCAACATGGCTTATTTACCTTATTTGCATTACTTATCAAAATTTGAGTTCCATGCCCAACAATACCAGCACGCCGAGTACCGCAAACACTGCCGCCGCACACCAGCGCACGTATTTGAAAGGGAAATTCGGTGCCGCGATCTTGCCCAGGAAGACTGCCGGTACATCGGCTATCAACATGCCCAAAGTCGTGCCAGCGATGACCATGGTCAGGTCGCTATACTTTGCCGCCAGCGCCACGGTTGCCAGCTGGGTTTTGTCGCCAATTTCTGCCAGGAAAAAAGTCACGCAAGTCAGCATGAAAACGCCATAAGGCCTTTCGCTGATGCCACCATCATCGATCTCATCCGGTTTCAGCGTCCAGGCGGCAATTGCCAAAAATGACAGACCCAGCAAATAGCGCATGACTGTAGCATCGATATGCGTGGCAACCAATTGCCCTAACAAACCAGCCAGAGTATGGTTGGCCAATGTGGCTACCAGGATGCCAAGTATGATGGGGCCGGGCTTTTTATAGCGGGCTGCCAATAACAGGGCCAGTAATTGTGTTTTATCACCAATTTCGCCAACGGTGACAGCGAGTGCAGAGACGAGGAAAGCTTCCATGGATATAGGCGGGATGGGGCGATTTGTCCAATGACAGCCATATCCCGCCCCATCCCTGGTCAGCAGAAATATAACTATCAAAGGTCTTGCCCAATACGGTCAGCATCATCGCTGCTCATCGTATCAAACGCACCATGACCAGATGGCCAAGTATGTTGATGCGTCTTCCCCGGATTAAACCGGAGCAGGCTACTCCCCAATGAAAGAGAGATGCGATTATAACGCATACTCACCGACAGGTCAGCAGTCGATTGATTTGACGATGTTTTACTGGTTCTGCAGGGTCCTGATTGCTACACTATCAAGATAAATCATGCATACAATTAAGATGCCCGCCTTATTCAGTTTATTCTGCCCGGGAGTCAGGCCATGCCACCAGGCTGACCTTAATCATCGTCTTCCTCACTGTATTCATCATCTTCCTCTTCCGGCAGCAAAAATTCAACTTCGCCATCGAGATATACCTGGCCAAAGCTTTTCAGGATGATCTCGTCAACTTCCTGGCGGCTGATCACGCCTGTGCCATATTCAAATCTCTGTTCCGGCAAGCCAGCCAGCTGGACGATGTGTGCAGCCCACTCAGGCTGACTGTCTTGTATCAAGCCAGCCCAAAGTACCAGCTTTCCCCTGACGATATCGTCCTCATCGGTAAAATTGGCGGCCTCTTCAAGACCCATTCTGTATGCCCATGCGACAACGGAAGGCGCATACAGCTTCGCCATCACCTCATCATGCGGGCAAAGAATGACGCGCCCACCCATGTGATTATCAATACACCAAAGGCAAACACTATAAAACGAGGCGATGGGGAAAATACCTGGTAATCCTTGTTCCGGCTCTTGCACGACATGCACGTCCAGTACAGAGGCAGCTTCTATCCAGTCGACAGAACACAAGGTAAATCTTTCGTCGCTGGTCACGCCAAGTAAAATCCATTGGCGATATGCCTCTGGTAATTTGCCGAATTTCTTTTCAATTTTTTTGATGATTTTTTCCATCTGCTGCCTGCTTAAGTGTATAAACTAACGAGCCTCAATTTATTTATGCGCTTCTATTTTCAATGTTTCTAACATTTTAAATGATGTTCAAGTTAGTTAATTTCAGGGCGGACTTATGAGCGTATCTCTCTCCAGTTATTTCATGAGTTTTTGGTCAGCTTCTGAATTGCACGCCAATGCCATTATCTTCTTGAATCTGGCCGGTGCCATGCTGCTGGGATTTGTGGTTGGCTATGAGCGCTCTTATCATGGCCGTGCGGCTGGCATGCGTACTTATGGTCTGGTCTGCATGGCTTCGGCGGCACTGGTAGTGATTTCCGGTTACCCGGATTTCTGGTTTGGTGCGCGGGCACTTTACCCCGTCAATCTTGATCCTTCCCGCACCATACAGGGCATAGTCACAGGCATAGGTTTTCTTGGTGCTGGCGTCATCATGCGTGAGGGTTTTACCATCAGCGGCCTGACCACTGCCGCTTCTTTGTGGGCTTCTTCAGCGATCGGGGTCATGGTCGGCGTGGGCTTTTATGCGGCCGCCATTTTGCTGGCATTTTTATCCGCCGCCTGCATGATCTGGGTATCCAGGCTGGAGTCGTGGTTGCCGTCACGGCCCGCAGTAGCCATCACCATGCAATTCAAGCAAGGCTACATACCCAGAGAAGATGCCTTGCGCAAAATGGCTTTGGAGCGCGGTTATGAAATTGCTACTGGTACTTTGAACATCAGTTGCCGCGACGGGCGCGCAGAATGGCGTTTTGTCGCTGTGGGCCTGAGCCGTAAACTGGCCACTCGCATCAGCGAATTGTCGCTGGAACTGGGCGCGTTTGAGGGGATGGAGTTCTACCAGATTGCGCATGCCCGTAATTAAGCCATGACCACAAAAAGGCAGGCTGCTTAAGGATTTTTTTCTGTCGTCGCAGGCAATCCCAACATGCCCTGCATGAAAATCTGCGTTACCAGCACAGCAAAGTCGGCATAGGAAATTTTATCGGCATCCTGATGTGGTTTTAGCCAGGTAAAAGTCCAGTTGATCATGCCAAACAAAAGCATGGTGATGGCGCTGCGGTTTTGTGCCGTGGTGCGTTCGGGAAAGCTGCGCTGTATGGCGGCGGCAAACAAATCAACAATTTTTCTCTGTGCATCGAGTATCAACTGGCGTTGCGGTGCTTCCAGGAATTTCACATCATTCAGCAAAGCGATATGCCGGGTCTGGGAATGTTCATATTCGGCCAGGAAGGCTGCGATCAAGGCAGGCAAGTCAGCATGGCTTTCTGCCAGGCTGATCAAGACTCTGGTATAGCGATCCAGTAAATCGAACAGGATCGCCTCTTTGCTGGGGTAGTAATGGTAGAGCCTGGCCTTGGAAGTGCCACAGGTTTGCGCCAGCAAGCTCATGGACGTGCCGGGGTAGCTATGGTTGGCAAAGGCGGTGGCCGCCTTTTCCAGGATATCGTCGCGCTGCAATTGATAGTCGGATGCGAGGGTGCGGGCCATATTGTCAGTTTTCGATAGTTGCCTGCATCATAGCTTGATCTTATTCGTGTTGGCGCCTGTAGGGAAAATTACAACAAACACGTGAGTGCAAGAAGACATTTTTTTATTGCGCTTGAAATTCCAGTTGAGCTACTTCATTCATATCATTTTAATAATATTGAATAAAATCAAGCACTTATTGTTGTTTTTGGCGAATGCTTCAGGCATCATGAGAAGGAATTTGCAAATAGGTGTTGACAGATGGAGGGAGTATCTCCATAATCCGGGGTTCCCTGCGGAGGGGTGGCCGAGTGGTTAAAGGCGACAGACTGTAAATCTGTTCTCTTACGAGTACGCTGGTTCGAATCCAGCCCTCTCCACCACAGGTAAAGAATTGAATTAAGAAATTAGCGGCTGAAGTGGTGGCCTTTGCGGGTGTAGCTCAATGGTAGAGCTGAAGCCTTCCAAGCTTATGACGAGGGTTCGATTCCCTTCACCCGCTCCAGTTTTACTTGCGCGGGGTTTTGCGCAGCAAGCTGCCCTTGTAGCTCAGTGGTAGAGCACTCCCTTGGTAAGGGAGAGGCCACGTGTTCAATCCACGTCAAGGGCACCATTTAGTCTGGTGTTTTCAAGTCTGATTTGTCGGGCGCGTGCCTGAGCATTCTCATCAAAATCGTTAGGAGTCCAAAATGGCAAAAGGTAAGTTCGAGCGCACCAAGCCGCACGTAAACGTTGGCACAATTGGTCACGTTGATCACGGCAAAACCACACTGACAGCAGCGATTGCAACAGTCTTGTCGAAAAAATTCGGCG